>NZ_SOAJ01000005.1:0-386223 GCF_004364735.1 Pantoea sp. PNA 14-12
TGAGGACGGGTTGAGTTATTACGATATCGCCGCAGGAAAATTGATTGCCCAGGAAAACGGCATTCAGGTCAGGCAATTTTCTGGCGAAGAAGCCCATGAAGGTTCGGTGATAGCAGCACGTCCTGAACTTTATGACTGGTTCCATCAACGCTTTTCATAACCCCTCTGTGAGCTATATGCATGTATATACGAAATGCGCAAAAGCGAGATGTGTCAGCTCATAGCTTTTTAAACTATTTAGCACCACATACCTCAAGTATGCATGTCAGTGGAGTTCGTTTAACTTCTGACCCGACTTTGAACGGTGTCGCATATAACGGACTCAGGTATTCTTTAATGCCCATGTTGTGCCAGAAGCGTACCCCGCTAAAGCGGCCTGTACTAAATTGAGGGGAAGCGCAATAACAATGCCACCACCTTAATTAACTGCTAAAATTAACTTTCGTTTTTTCTTGAAAAATATTCTTCTATAAAAGGGAAGTGACGGCTTATTGGTCAAATTTCAACCAACATAATGCAACATGAAAATTAACATCATGTTAAACCATTTATTATCATACAACTCATTGTTTTATATTTAAAAGAATAAAAATGATGCATATTTTTGTTCACATACTGTTGAATACTGTTTAAGGATGGTTAATATAACTCAGGGTTACTTGACGAGGGCACTAGTTTGGATTTCAAAAAAAATGACTTTAATGAAATATATAACCAGCCTACACCTGACAGTTATATCTCACAGCTTGGAAGACTGAATTATCGGAATGATGATTTTGTTTATGGTCCGCTTTTAAAGCAAATGGAAATCTATACGAAGCAGCGTGGAGAGTGCAAAATCATTGATGTAGCT
This sequence comes from Pantoea sp. PNA 14-12, assembly GCF_004364735.1. Classification (NCBI taxonomy): domain Bacteria; kingdom Pseudomonadati; phylum Pseudomonadota; class Gammaproteobacteria; order Enterobacterales; family Erwiniaceae; genus Pantoea; species Pantoea sp. PNA 14-12. Next base: position 854 of record NZ_SOAJ01000005.1, read on the forward strand.
TGTAGTTATGGATTCAATGGCAGGATAGCTAAATATAGAGTTCCATACGGTAATTGGGATGAAAAATCATCTCCTTTTGCTAACAATATATGTAATGTGATCGGTATTGATGTCTCAGACAGGGCCCTGGCATATGCGCTAAAAGAGAATTATATAGATTATCTCATATGCCAGAATCTCGAAGAGGAAGAACTTAAAGAAGAGAATTTTAATCTTCTGTCAAACACGGATCTAATTGTTGCTTCCGGTGCATTTAGTTATGTTGGTGTTAAAACTTTTTCTAAAATTTACTCCCACCCTGAAAACAAAGCTGATTTTATTGGTTGGCCAACATGTAGCTTCGATAAGAACGAACTATTGTCTTTTCTTGAAAAAGAATTTGATCGCGTTGAAATTCATCCTGAAGTTTTTCCTATGCGAAATTTTGCGTCAAATTATGAACGTGATTCATACTTTGAAAATTTAAAAATTCACAATCCTGAATATATGAATAAGAGTCATAACGCATTGTCCGTTTTTCAAATTAATGCATATGGTAAAAGATGATGAAAAAAACACTGCCCCCTATTGGAATTAGTCATACTACCCATAGTATAGAAGATTTATACAATGAAAAACTCAAAGGGAAAAGTCAGCTTGTATTTCATCCGGCAGCTCAGCCAAATAGTTACCCTCACTTTGGGACAGTTACTTCGTTAATTAGCACTTTCGCACTTGCTAAAAAGCTTAAAGACAATTGTGGTACAGAGTCCAAGGTTCTTTTTTGGGAGCTTGAGAACGCACCGGGCGATACGTGCGAAATTGATGGTTCTATTTTCTACAGAACGCTGGGTAAATCTCCTTGTAATGACTATGACTCTAAGTCCGAAAAGCATTTGAAAGAATTTCGCAATCTTCTAAAGATTTTTTCTGATATTTCAGGCATTCCATATAACTCTTGGAGTTATAACGACTTCCAGTCTACCCCTGAAGTAAGAGAAATAATTATTAACTTGATTGAGAGGGAGGATGAGTTAGCTACACTTCTCTGCCCTTCAGAAAAGAAATTTAAAGTAAGATTCGCCTGTCCAGTATGCGATTTCGCCGAAAAGACAGGTGGGGAGTATGCAGGTAAAAGTACAGATGGTGGCCGTATTTATGAATGCTCTTGCCCTTTACATGGTAGTTATGAAGGTCTTTTGTCTGTAAACAATACTGATCTTTTCGATATAAACACTCCTGTTAGAGCACTCGCTCGCGAAATTTATTATATATACAAGATGAAAAAGGCTGATGGACAAAACATGATGAGTGATGGTGCTGACTGGGTTCAATACGCCACCCTAAACATGGAGGCGTTAATACGTTATGGTGTTCCAGTAGAAGATCACCCGCTCCGTTTTTTTTCGCCTGTAATATTAGATGAGTTTGGCGCAAAATTGGCAAAATCTGCTCAGATAGGTAGTGACTGTTATGCACACCTTCCCAAATATAACGTTGACTCCACCTGTCTTGAGCACACATTTGGAAGTGATATCTACTATCGGCTATGGAAAGAAGTCTCGGGTTGGTTAGAACACCCGCGTAAAGTTTTCAGGAATTACACCGTGAAATATTTCGAGGAATTACTGGGCCACTAATATGAATATATGTGTATTTTGCAGTTCAGGGAATGGTATCAATCCACTTTTAAGTTATGCAGCCTACGAGACAGGTAACCGTCTGGCAAAGCGAGGTGATACAATCATACATGGAGGTTCTCGGAGCGGATTAATGGGAAAGCTTACCGAAGGAGCAGAAGCTGCCGGAGGTAAAGTGATAGGCGTAACGTGTCCACAGGTTCGCCCCTCTGAACCTTTACCAGAAAGTTCACTTGAAATAATAGAAACCGACTCACTTAGCTTGAGAAAAATAGCGATGATAAATATAGCTGATGAGTTTCTCATTCTTCCAGGTGGTTTTGGGACATTAGATGAGACGTGCGAAGTCATCACACAAAAACAGTTAGGACTGATTAAGCAAACTGTAAGCTTTATAAATATCAATAACTATTGGGATAAGTTTTTTGAATTTATTAAAATAGCTGAGCGTGAAGAGATGATCATTACTGAAGGAAGAGATACATTCAGAAAATACGCCTCGCTTGATGAGTACTTCACAAAATCATGATTAATTATCTCCTTAATGGTACACTAATACTGCTATTAGGCCTTTTATGGGCATCTGAATCAGTCCTTGGCAAGTTGCTTTTAACAAATGGGGCAGGTATTTTTGATTTCCCCATAGTTCTGAACTTTGGAACTGTCATCGCTATTCTTATATTGGCATTATTAAAGAGAAATGTGAGGATTTTGACAGATGTGAACATTAAATCCTGCATTTGGTTGCTTAGTACAGCATTGACTTTAGTATTCTTTCCATACTGCATTCTTTACTTTTCCTTGCAGCAAATGAGTCCTGCCGAAACCTCTCTTATAACAAGCTTAACGCCAGTATTTTCAATGATACTAGGCCTTATGCTCGGACAGATGAGGCTTAGTGCTTTATCTATAGTGGCACTAGCCTCTGGTGTTTTTGGGGCATCTCTATTGATAGTGCCTCAGTTAGATAGTAGCTCTGGCAATGCTTCTTCATTCTATTATGTTATCATGCTTTTAGTACCACTTTCATACGCGGCTAGCGGCTATTTTCTGAAAGCTTCTTTTCGCGCCGGAATAACGTACAACCAACTCCTTCTTGCTACAAATCTTGTTTCTGGATGCTTGTTTTTAATTTTAAATGACGGATTACCCAGCAATATACAGATTAGTAGCACAGGTATTTATTTAACAGGTGTTGTATTTAATATTGCGGCAATAGCACTAATGCTTTTTATATCGGGCCGAAGCACACCGTTTTCATTAAGTTTTTCAAATCACGCAACACTTGTTTTTTCTTTTATTTTCTCTGCTTTATTCTTTAACCAAGGAATGAACTTCGCTATATTCTTATCAGTTATCCTTATAGTTTTTAGCTCCGTCCTAACACAGGTAAAAAAATGATGATTCATTTTATTACAGGCAACTCAGAAAAATTCAAAGATGCACGGCGACATTTTGACTCCTGTGGAATTAACTTAAAACAGACCATCATGTTTGTTCCTGAGATACAGGCTGAATATGCAAATGAAGTTTGCAAAAAAAAAGCAGAGTATGTATCAGGGAAAATTAATCTCCCCTTTTTTGTGGAAGACAGTAGTTTTCATATTCCTGCCCTAAAAGAGTTTCCTGGGGTTTATGTAAAATATGTTTTAGAAACTCTTGGCACGGAAGGCTTACTCAAAGTAATGAGTGGAATAAAGAATCGCGAATGCTATTTCAGAAGTTGCATTTGCTATTACAATGAAAAAAAAGAAAAGCATGAGTTTACGTTTATCAGAGATAATCTTTATCTCACTGAAAAACCATATAGCAGCATACATGGCTGGTCACAGCTTTGGAATATAATCGGCTTAAGCGATTATGGTAAACATTTTAGTGAACTCAATCCATTGCAGGCTTCAGCACTGGAAGATAAGTGGAGAAAAGAAACTCCTTTCACCCAGCTTACTGATTTTATACGAGAAGTTAATCAAGATGACGTATAATCAAAAATATATAAGCCAATAAATTTACAATTTTCAGTTATCACTTACGTTAGCTGAAGCAAACGTCCGCTTTTCGCTCATAGCGGACCTTCAGCCCAGTCAGACTTCCGCTTAGTGCCAGAAGCGGAACTTGCTTACATCGCGCTATATTGGTTTGCTGGGAACCGGTCACCGCACTGCCACAGAATGGGGGAGCAGGATTAAAAAGGTCTGGAGAGAGAAGTATTCCAAGACTCTGGTGGTTAGGTTGCGGTAAGATGGATGCCGGGTGTCACCGCATAATGCGGCAGGGCAGGAAAACTCAACGCAGGTCGGGCCGCCGCGTGGAGTTCCCGTGCCCAATGAACCTGGATCCCTCGCGCCTTAAAGACGCTCACGAATACCCTGCAACATCTTCCGCTCTTGCATTTCTGTCCCGATTCTTTGCCGCTGAGTCAGCGGGCGGCCTGATCCTCATGGCATCAGCTTTCGCTGCGCTTGTTGTCGCCAATTCCCCTCTGTCTGCTGGCTATTTCTCAGCACTGCATATCAAGGTCATTGGCCTGTCGGTTGAGCACTGGATTAACGACGGCCTGATGGCTGCCTTCTTCTTGCTAGTAGGCCTTGAGATCAAGCGTGAAATGCTGGTCGGCCAGTTATCCAGCTGGAACCAAAGGGCTCTGCCAGGATTTGCCGCTTTGGGGGGCATGCTTGTACCGGCACTAATCTACCTCGCCATTAACTGGGGAAACGCTGTGACCATGGGAGGCTGGGCCATTCCAGCAGCAACTGATATCGCCTTTGCTCTCGGGGTGCTTTCGTTGATTGGAAAGCGTGTGCCTATATCGCTCAAGGTCTTCCTTTCCGCCTTGGCGATTCTGGATGACCTGGGGGCAGTGGTAATTATTGCACTGTTCTACACGAGTGGTTTGTCCGTCAGCATGCTCCTAGCATCGCTGGCCGTTATCGTTCTTTTGGTGGTCTTCAATCGTTGTGGAGTAACTAGGCTTTTTCCTTATCTATTAGCTGGCGGGCTACTTTGGTTCTTTATGCTTCAATCCGGTGTTCACGCGACCTTGGCGGGTGTCATTCTTGCGTTGTGTATACCTTTAGGTGACTCGGAGAACGAGAGTAGGTCACCGCTCTTACGCCTGGAGGGCAAGCTTCATCCTTGGGTAGCGCTTGCCATTGTGCCTATCTTCGGCTTTGCCAATGCGGGCGTATCGCTTGCAGGTATTTCTCCTGACAACCTGGTCGACCCGGTGCCGCTGGGAGTGACTCTCGGATTACTACTTGGGAAGCAAGTCGGGGTGTTTGGCTTCGCTGCACTAGCGATCAGTTCAGGGTTGTCAAAACCACCCACTGGATGTGGATGGCTACAACTCTACGGAACTGCGCTTTTATGCGGCATTGGTTTCACGATGAGTCTTTTTATCGGCGCTCTGGCTTTTCCGGACAGCCAGCATTTGGTCGACGAAGTGAAGGTCGGTGTGCTGATGGGCTCTGTCATTTCCGCCATCCTGGGTGTCGTTGTATTGCTGTGTGCCAAGCGTCGAACATCTGGGCAATCCATCTAGTTGAATGAACCGTGCCTAGCTCTTGAGAGGACAATCAATCCCGCTTCCTTGCATTGGCTGCAGGCGAGCGGGATTCTGATAAGGGGAGGGTGTTCAACCAGTTCAGGTTTTAAAAAAAGCGCGGTAAGCGCTCCTCAAGGCTGTTTGCATCGCATTAATCCCTTATTCATTCAGTTGGAAAAGCTAAAAATCTTCTGCTCTAAGTAGAACTCCCCCAGACCAGAATCTATCTGGTGATAAATGTCCGCTTCTCGCTCAAAGCGGACGTAGAAACCTCTCACCCTCCCCTGAACCCCTCAGGTATTGCGTAATCCATTTCTGAAACTTGCGTGAAGTCTCGTCTTTCGCTGAAGCGCTTTGTGGGAGGCTTTTTACACCCCTTCTCAATGAACCGTGCCAGTTTTATTTCCCACTGGCTTTGGTAGTACGCCACGTTTTCTGCCATCCAGTAACGCACAAAATCAGCCAGCTGAAGCCTGTCAGGTGTATCTGAAATCTTTATGCCTATATGACTGGCGGTTTGAGTGAATGCTTGTGAAGGCTGCCACCCGTCAAACATAACGAACTTATGCTCTGGAGATTCTGCGCTAGTGGGATATTGGCTAACCGCTGGAGGAATTTGCTGAAGTGCATCACGCTGCGTTACGACAGAAGCGTTACGTTGCACCAGTGCTGATGCGTTACGCTGCGTTACGGTAGCGTTATGCTCGGGCGTTACGCTTTGCGTAACGTAACGCGTTACGCCATTATCCTGATCAACCTGTGGCTGCATCGGCTGAAGCAGCACCTCCGCCTTAGACCCCTGCTCTGCCATAAATCCTTGTGCCACATGGCTTTGCAGCATATCAGACTCTGGGTTATCCACAGTACCACCGGAATTTTCACGCGCGGTATGTGTGTTGTTTTGATTGTTATGTGTTGTTTTAGATCTTAAATAATCAAAACACGCGTAACGCGTTACGTTACGCGTTACGCTTGGTGTAACGCTTTTCTGAGCACGCTTCTTATTTCTGTAACGGCGCTGACGTTCAGCAGCTGCGGAGGGTTTTGAACTCTTAACCATTTCAAGCTCATCACCGGTTGTTAGAACAACACATTGATTTTCAGCATCGTAAACGGCCCACCCTACTGCAGCCATTGCCTCACCAAACCCTTCAAACTCAGCAAGCACATCCAGATAGCTTAGGTCGGCATTAATGAACACGTCATTTGGGGCGTATTCTTTTGCTGCTCCCCAAATACTGAGCAAACCAGTGACTGTAATGCACCTGGTAACATTTCGTGTCAGGAGTAAAGATTTCTGCCCATCAAGGGAGACGTCCAATCGTTCACACCCATCTGGCTTGCGCTCAAGCCATGCGGCGATCTGATTGACTTTGGGATGTGTCTTCAGCAAGGCATTCATTTTTATACTTGTGCCGCACATACAGAACCTTCGCATTTATTACACATTGATTTATCTGTAAATTATGTGGACTGTGAAGTAAAGTTGTCGGGAGGAGTTGAACTTGGTTGGGTTGAAGAAGTTACAAATTGATCCATACTTGTACAAAAACCATAAGAACCGAGGATGTCTATCATCTTTCGGCAAGTATTAATTGTCATCTGACGCTTACCTGATTCCCAATGTGATATTGCTCCGGGAGAACAGTTAGCTAGATGAGCAAGCTCCTTTTGAGTCAATCCGATAGCTTTTCTATAAAGTTTTAAGTTGTTCATAAGTACCTCCATAGGGGATCTATACATTATGTATATATAAGATGCAACGATGCATACAAAAATATACGCCGAGGTTAAAACAACACGAAACTTGTAAGGCATTGATGCTCATGAAATGGAACGAAGTCGCTAAAAGCCGAATGAAGGATCTCGGAATCACTCAGGAGAAACTGTCAGAACACTTAGGTATTACACCCGGTGCGGTAAGCCATTGGCTGAATGCTCGTCGCTCACCAGAACTTGAAGTCATAGCAAAAATTCTTCATCTGCTAAATGTTAATGAATTCAAAGTGGATAAAGATGGATCAATATTAACTTTGGATAGCTTTAAAAATTGTGAACATGAAAAAGCAATCCAGTGTTATCCGCTGTTTTCTAAAGAAATTATCCTAGGGAATATTAATAACTTAGGTTCAAAAGAATCCGAGGTTATTGCTAATGAGTGGATCGAGTCAGCTGCTGTCGTTCTTGGCAAAGGGTTTTGGTATAGGGTCGAGGGTGATGCCATGCTGTCTCCTACCGGTTTTGGAGTGCCGTCAGGTTCTCTGGTTTTATTTGATATGGGTAGAACCCCACAAGACGAGGATCTGATACTTGTTACATCAGATAGCGCTAGTGACCTTAGCTTCAAAAAGATTCAATCGGATGGCCATAGGCGCTTGCTAGTACCAATGAACCCAAGATGGCCAGTGGACTCAATGACTGATAAACATAGGATTTTAGCCGTAGGCGTGGAGTCAAAACTAAAATTGAAATAGGACAGAATAAAACACTAAGTATACATAAGCAGCAACCTAAAAACAGAACATCACCTCTTCACCCCCACATTATCCTAATAAAATCAATGAAATTAAACTCGCCGACTAACGATACATTTTGTATTGAACATTAAACGCGCAGTGGGTACTCTTTATGAAAAGCTGAACGGCACAGCATATTGTCGGGCGGGAGGAGTGCAGAAGCGCGAGATCCCGAAGTGGCAAAACCCAACCTCCCTGCAACAAAAGAGATGGTACTCACCAGTATCATTTCCTTTGTTGACGGAGGATTGTATGAAGAAGCACATTATCGACTGCCCTCTGTGTGGACGCAGTTTTGACCCGAGGGCACCCTATCCCCATATCCAAGAGTATCATGCGCTAGCAAGCGACGCTGAGTTAGCTCCGTTACGTGACGCCCGACGTCGCTGCTTCGGAAAGAGTAAGCCCATAAAGAAAAAATCCTACTTACTCACTTACAAGTTATCCGTATCCCGTTGATTCCCCGAACCTTCATACTGCTTAGTGGACCATCACATTCCTGAGTTTCAGCATTTATTCAGAATTATGAAAACGGGATTCGCTATAAATATATCGTCAGGCCAAGCACGACAGCCTGATGAAAGGAAAGTAGTGATCCCCTGGCCATAATAATGATAACTCTTGTTCTTTCCCGCCCCCTCGTGCGGGATTTTTTTTGCCGTGAAGATGTTCACCTCTTAGGTCAACACCAGGGTTTTTTTTCACATCAGTAATCATTTCACGCTGCCCTTAGGGCAGGCCTACAGGAGGAGTAGCCATGCTGTATCGTGAAGCTGCAGTTCGTATCAGCCAGACAGTGATGACGTTATCCCGAGAACTCAGAGTGTCTGTTGCCCAGATGCATCAGTATCAGAAAGAGGGGAAAGTCACTGAAGAGCAGGCGGGTACGCACATGCACAAGGTGAATGTGATCCTGGAGATCCTTTATACCGAACTTTTGGACCCCATTATCACGGGCGGTTATCCAGATTTAGGCGCCGAATGCCAGCCTTATGAAGGGGAATATGACAATCCCCCGCATGAATCTGAGCAGCCGCAAAACTGAATGATATTAACCCCACCTCACCATTAAGGTGATACCGCGATCCATGCGGCCAGACAAACCAAACTCAACCCGCTTCGGCGGGTTTTTTTATGCCTGATAAAAAAGGAATAACATATGCAAAAAAACACATCCCCGAATGCTCTCTCTTCGAAAGAAATGCAGCACCTCGCACTGATGCATATGAAGTCTTATCTGGAAGCCTGTCAGTGCCAGTCCCGTGTTGACGTGCTCCGGGCACTGACTCAGTGGCAGAACGTGGGCGCAGACCTGGCAGATTTTGTCCGCCACATCCGCATTATCATTATTCATTAACCCAGTTGAGCCCTGCTTGGAGCGCCTCCCCCCGCAGGGCATTCAACCCAGTTGGAGACACATTATGAAAAACCGTGAAGCAGCGGAATTCGTTACTGAAACTCTGCTGGCATTAACAGCACTCGTCACTACATCCGTTCAAAAAATCTATGACATGAATAAGGATGGCAAAGTGAGTTCAGAGGAAGCAGCGTTGTATCGTCAAAGCCTCATGGACCCACTGGATAAAATGCTCGGTGCAAACCTTGAAGGCATCTTTGAACAGCATCCTGAGATGAGGCCTCAATGCACCTGTTGTGAATCTCAACAGGAAGAAAAAATGGATGACTAAGATACCGGTCATCACGTCAATTTTGACCGCCCCCAAGGCGGTTTTTTTACGTCAGCAGGCGACATTTTATGAGGCACAACGAAATGAGGGTTAGCTGATGCCCAAACCTCATGCTCCTGCACGAATAAGGTTGCGGGCTCAGCGAATCAAGCAACACTGGCGCGCCGGTCTGGTTCATGCGAGACGAACTTACCGGGGCAAATATCTCACCCTGCGTGTGACGCCTCAGTGGCGACTGTTATCAAAAGACAATGGTCAGCACTGGGAACTGCTCAGTCACGCGGACTATGACAAACAAATATAGGCAGCGTTTTGCCTGAAACGAGGAAACATCATGAAAAAAGAAGAGTTTCAACATCACCTTGCTGCTCATGAGCGCTGGCTGGACTCTGAGGGCAGAGAAGGAAAGAGACTGCATTTAACCAGTGCATGTTTAGCGGAGTATGACCTTGAAAAGGTGAGACTAGACAGCGCTATTTTCTACCATACGAATTTCCAGGGTGCCCGTCTGCATTTCACAAAACTGAGAAACGCAACGCTTGAAAAATGCGATTTACGTAACGCCTCGCTTCATGGCGCGAAGCTTAACAATGCCTCACTCAACAATGCGATTGTCAGGTTTACCGATTTCAGTTTAGCAGACCTTCGTGGAGCGAGCCTGCTGGGTGTAGACCTGCGTTACTGCCATTTTTTAGCAACCCGCATGCCTGAAAAAACCTGGCTGATTGTAGGTGAACGCTATGACATCCACATCATGAACGGTATCTATCTTAAGGCGGGATGTCAGCTACACACTATCGAAAACTGGCGCACAATGACCCGTGAGCAAGTTGAAGAAATGGATGGACAAAATGCGCTCAACTTTTACCCGCGGTTGCTGGATATTCTCGACTGCCATATGGGCGTCGGTGCACGGCCAGAATGGGTGCAAAGTAGTCACTGAAGTCTACGGTTATTTGAATTAACGACAGAGGACTCAAAAAAATGAGAATTCAATATATTGCGACACCAAAACGCGGAACGCTCCTCATTAAAACCTGCATTCTGAAGGCTTTCGTTCATGACCGAGTGGTTCAGGCAGCTCTTAAAGTCGCACCTGACGCTGAGGTCACTCACACAGGACTGTTTATTATTCGCACATTCATATCTGGAGACCCTGCACTCATCTATGCAGCTACCCGAGCGGCCCGCCGCGAGGAGGAAATCTGAACGCGGAACTGAGACCAGTTTCACCATAAATAATGATACTTCAACAAAACCCTAATCCGAAGCCCTCTCCACACCGCCGGACGTTTCGGCAACGAAGCCATTTAAACAGACCGTTCAAAGGAACATTTCCCATGATGCAACCAGACATCAGGGGCGATGCCGCTTTTGCTCGCCCCTTTCACGCTGTTCGTTCAATCGAATTCAGCTCTGAAAACATTCTCAGTAGCGCCAGCTTCCCTCCAGCGCCGCCAAAACCTCTGCTGCAGTTGCTGGCAGACAGGCTGATTGAAATTTTGCTTAAGGAGTACGAACCATGAGAGACCCCTGTGCATTACTTGAACTTCACAAGGACCACCTTGATGCCCAGGAACAAGAGGCTATCAGGAAGGAACAGTGGATTGATGACGAAGCAGAACGTCTGCTGAGCTGTTTTCCTGACTACCTCTATCTGTTCCGCCACTGGAATCTGCATCCGGAAGTAAAGAAATGTTGTGCCCATCCGGAAGCAGACGAGGAGTACATCAGCTTCATCAGAAATCTGGCCTACCTGCAGGCAGCACGGAATTACAACCTGCAGGTGGTACTTGGCTGGGAGGACACAGTCTCATGAAACCGGGCATTTACTATGGCCTCAGCAATGAGGCCTACCATGCCGGACCCGGCATCAGTAAATCGCAACTGGATGACATCGCCATTAACCCGGCAGTCTACCTGTGGCGTAAACATGCGCCTGTTGATGCTGAAAAAACGGCTGCGCTCGACATGGGGAGCGCTTTGCACTGCCTGCTGCTGGAACCAGAGGAATTCGCCAAACGTTTCGTTGTGGCCCCCTCGTTCAACCGGCGTACCACCCAGGGTAAAGCGGATGAGCAGGCATTCATAAAAGAAACCCGTGTGCACGGTCTGAGCGTTATGGACGCCGAACAGGGCCGAAAGCTGCAGCTGATGCGCGAGAGCGTAATGGCACACCATACCGCGCGTTTTTTACTTGAAGCAGACGGCCATTGTGAATCCTCTGTTTACTGGACTGACAATGAAACAGAAGAGTTATGCCGCATCCGACCCGACAAAATGCTGATGAACCGGCCTCTTGTCATTGATTTAAAAAAGGTCTGTGACATGTCCCGCTTTGCTCGCCATATCGAAGAATTCAGGTACCACGTTCAGGCAGCCATGTATTCCGAAGGCTTTTTCAACACCTTTAACACGCATCCGCAGTTTGTCTTTATTGCGGTAAGCGAAGCCATTGACTGCGGACTCTACCCAGTCCGGGTTTTTGAAGTCCATGAGGATGATCTGAGCGCCGGATACAACCTTTTTCGTCGCGACCTCAACACATACCATGATTGCCGTCTCAGTGGTCACTGGGGCGGCGTTGAAACTATCCGCCGCCCTGCATGGGCACGTTAACAGGAAAAACCACGATGAACACCCAACTGATGAATACTGACGCTGAAAATGCAGGCACTGCAGCCACGATTTTCAGTCCGGATGCACTGGACAAGCTGATTCGCTTTGCTGACATCATGGCCAGCAGCAGAGTTTCCGTACCAGCACACCTTGCGGGCAAAACGGCTGACTGTCTTGCCGTCGCCATGCAGGCCGCACAATGGCGCATGAACCCCTTCGCCGTCGCTCAGAAAACCTTCCTGGTCAATGGCGTACTCGGCTACGAGGCACAACTGGTGAACGCCGTTATCACAACTATGGCACCCACCCGTGACCGTCCACATTATGAGTGGTTTGGCCCCTGGGAAAAGGTCTTAGGCAAATTCGTCGAAAAAACGTCAGGTAAAGGACACAAGTACACCGTTCCCGACTGGACGCTTGAAGATGAAGCCGGCTGCGGCGTCCGCGTGTGGGCGACAATGAAGAATGAGCAGGAACCTCGCGTTCTGGAACTGCTGTTATCACAAGCACAGGTGAGAAATTCAACGCTGTGGGCGAGCGATCCGAAACAGCAGCTCGCGTATCTGGCTATTAAAAGGTGGGCCCGGTTGCATTGCCCGGATGTCATCCTCGGTGTTTATACGACCGATGAACTGGAAGGTACGGTTAAGACCGAACGTGATATCACGCCATCCACACAGGATGGTGATCTGAACGATTACATTAATCATTCGATGAAAATCGATGACACAGAAATCGGTAATAATGCAGAGAAGGTAGAGGTGCTTTTGCCCGACAATCCAAAAGCAGAGACCCCTGCCCCCGCTTTGCCACCTGAACCTCCTGCGAGGTCACCCATTAAGCCATCAGATAATACGCAGCCGGTTCCGCTTCAATGTGGAGCTGAGGTTATGAGTGAGGCGGATACTGGTAAACAAAAACGCTCCCCAGAAGAATTGCTGACTGATTTTTGTGAAGCCGCCATGAACAGCAAGTCAGTCAGAGCACTCGACCGATGTTATGCGTATGCGGCAAAACTTTTGCAACCAACGCCAGCCCTGCTGGAAAAAGCCACAGATGCCTTTCTTGTCAGAAAGGCTGAAATCGAGGAAGAAGCCTTAAACACAGAAACGCACTAGCTGCTTTTAGCAGGAGTCATCAATGAATACCGATAACCACCCCTTAATCGAATTACGCAACGTTCGATATTATACGGTAGCCGAGGCCGCTGCATTTGCCGAAAGCCGCGGCCAATACGAACATGCCGAGAAACTCTGGTCACAGGCAGCAAAGCTCGCAAAAAACATTATTAATGCCCAATGGGCAGAGCACCGTAACCATTATTGTTTAAGCGTAATACGTAATGGTTGGTCTTATAATTGTTTTCCTGCTAAATCCTGAACTCAGGAGTTTAAAAAATTATGGTCTGCAAACCACATAAATTCATTTTTATGACTTCACTGAGCATAACCACAGTGATAATTTACGAGCTCAACGCACAGGGGTAATAAGCAATAAAAAAAGAACAACCAAACTCGGCATTCTCAGACTTTTGCACCTGAAGGAGTAAGTGGTGAAAAATAAAATCTTAGAATATATTGATAATTTCCTTTTCCATTCCTCATCAGATCCTTCTGAGCAGTTGGTCTATCTTATTGCAAAGCTCTCACTTACCGCTTACCCGGTGGCATGGGTCATCATGCCACCGGGAGGTAACGGAGAGAGTTTATTTTCCTCCTACTCAGAGGCTGTTGAGTCGCTCAATAAACGTGCGAAAAAAGATGAATACATTGCCCCTTTATTCGCGACTTTAAAATTTGAGTTCTGTGAGGTGAGCAGAGAAAGTAAGGATTAATTTCAAATTAAATTAATAGGAGTAGTGAAACCATTAAAAAGAAATCCGATAAATAAAGTCAACGCTTTATTACAGCATACCACTTTGACAGCAATGGATTACCAGTTAAAAATCCTGCCGCCCTGTCATTTTATTTCTACCAATTAAATACAAAAGCACAGAGAAAATGAAATTAAAAACAGCCATGCCATTTTTTATTTTATGTGTGTCAGTTTTAACACCGGCATATGCAGATATACTTTCCATATTTCGCCCCTCCGAGAAGGAAAAACCCATTGAGCAACACTTTGCTGAAATAGACACATCAGCCATTGAAAATAATATTCATGAAAATGCCGCGAGCATAGAAACCAATAAAAAGAACATTTTTGCTAACGCTGATGACATTGAAAGCAATCGAGACAACATCAGCACCAACACTGCTGAGATTGAGACCAACCAGAAGAATATCCGCACAAATGCTGCTGACATTCAAACTAACAAGCAGAGTATCAGTACTAACGCAGCAGGCATAGAGGCCAACAAAGAGGAAATTGGGGCCAATATTGCCAGAACAGAAGCTAACAGGAACGACATTAACCACAATCGTTCAGCTATTGCGGTCAACCATGAAGCTACTCTTCATAATCATGAGCTCATTACTGATAACACTCATGCTATCCAAACTGTCACCAGCCAGTTAAGTACATTTAAATTCGAAGCTGAAAGCCGATTCAGCAACATTGAAAATGATATTAGAAAGAACGACAAAAAAGCGATGGCCGGGATAAGTGCGGCGATGGCAATGAACGCGATCCCCTTTATTGAGGGAAAAAACGTCAGCATGGGGTTAAGTGGTGGTTCATATGGCGGACAATCGGCGCTTGCATGGGGGTCGATTTTCAAGCTGGGCGACAATGTCCGAAGCGGAACCTATCTGAGTTATGACACCAGTAGAAACCTTGGTGTGGCAGCCGGTCTTTCTGTTGGGTGGTAAGTGATTGCCTGACACACCTTTCAACCAATGGTCATTTACCAAGCTCACTTAGCGGATGCCTGAACTCCCTGTCAGGCATCCTTACCCTGATTATGTTAGGAGGCGGGTTATGCATAGCCGTGAAGCAGCTAAGCAAGTAATAGACACTTTACTGGCGGTGACAACAACGCTGACAGAGTCAGTTAAGATTATTGAAGATCTAAAATTCAAGGGTATGGTCAGCTCCAAAGAGGCCAGCCGGTATCATCAATCCGCAGCTGATGCACTGACCAAATTGCATAACGTAAAGATTGATAACCTCTTAGGGCATAACCCGAACCTGAAACATGAGTGTCCTTGCGCGAGTGAGAAAGAAAAACCCTGATTTCAGCAAGTCACACAGCGACAGAACCTGACCGCCCGCTGGGCGGTTTTTTTATGCCGTAATTCCGGAGGCAGAACATGACGAAGCTACTCAATTTGCAGGAATGGGCGAGCACAACATATTCTGTGCCGCCCTCTCTCTCAACCCTGCGGCGCTGGGCACGGGAAGGCCGTATTTATCCCTGCCCTCAGTTGCACGGCAAAGAATATAAGCTCCACCCTGACTCTGTTTATATCAATCCACGAAAACTGACAAGAAACCTGAACAGCCACCCAAGCAGTTCTGGCTCAGGTAATTCGCTGCTGGAGAAAATCATCAATGGCGAAAAGGCCTCAAACCTACGATTCTAACCTTCCCCGTAATCTGACTTACAGGCATAAACGCAAAACCTATCACTGGCGCAATCCTCAAACGGGAAAGGAATTCTTTCTGGGCAGTATTGCCCGGAGAGAAGCCATCGCGCAGGCATTAGAAGCAAACAATTACATTGAACAAAATCACACGCCCTCTGCCCTGCTGGCGAAATTACAGATGAATGCGGTAATGACGGTAGGTACCTGGCTTTCAAGATATGAGCTTGTTCTGGCAAGTCGGCATGTTAAGCCTACAACAATGCGTCTTCGCCGTTATCAGCTCAAAGTCATCGCAAAACATCTCGGTGACTACTCCCTGTCCTCGGTTACGACCCGTCATATCGCGGAATTTATAGAAGGTTACATTGCTGACGACAAGAGGACCATGGCAGTCATTCTGCGTAGCCTGCTCAATGATATTTTCCGCGAGGCTATTGTGGCGGGTCTGATAGAAAGAAACCCTGTTGAGCCCACGCGCGCCAGACAGCCTGCGGTACAGAGAAGCCGGTTAACGATGGATCAGTTCAATTTGCTCACCGAATGCGTTCGCGAATCAGAGCCCTGGTTATACAGAACGATGTTATTAGCGCTGGTGACGGCACAGCGACGTGAAGACATCAGCCGCATGAAATTCAGCGATGTCAGCAACGGCCGCCTGTTTGTTACTCAGAGCAAAAAAGGGAGTAAACTCGCCATACCTGTTGATCTGGAAATGAAAGAAATCGGTATAACCCTCAATGAGGTCATTGGATTATGCCGTGAGAATAATCCTTCTGAGTACTTCATTTACTCCACTACCCGACGGAACGGACGCAAGCCCGGCCCCGTTTCGCCCGGCAATATCACCCAGGCATTTGCCCGAGCACGTCAGCGTTGCGGTTTGAGTGAAGAAACAAATCCTCCCACCTTCCATGAAATTCGCAGCTTATCCGGAAGGCTTTACGAAGCCCGGTTTGGGGAGGAGTTTGCGCAGCGATTACTGGGCCATAAAAACCTGTCGATGACCAAAAAATATCTCGACCCACGGTCAAATGAGTTTGTTTTGGTATAAGCAATGTATGAGAAATTCGGACAAATTTCGGACATTTTCGAACGGCCGTCGATTTGCTCTTGCAACTCATGACGTTAGCGTTATCCTGTATATAAAACGCATACATTTTATATACAGGATGAGTATGGGCATCGTAAAAATATCCGACGTGATGCATGAGAATCTTCGTATTGCCAGTCAGGCAATGAGCCGCTCGATCAACTCGCAGGCTGAGCACTGGTTAAAACTGGGCATGCTGGCCGAGCTCTATCCGCAGTTAACGCAAAATGAACTGGCGCAAACGCTCATTCGTATAGAAATGAACGGCGGTGCTGATATTCGCCAGGTGCTGCATAAGAGTGACCTGGCCCCACAGGGAGAAGTGTAATGGGAACAGTGAAAATACATTCCGCCGAAGAAATCGAAAAAGCTCGCGCGGCAGGTCATGCTGCAGCACAGGTGCTGGCCATGATCACACCGCACGTTCGTCCAGGCATTACGACGGAAGAGCTGGACGATATTTGCCACGATTTTATTGTCAATGAACTCAACGTGACGCCGGCTAATATCGGTTATCACGGTTATACGCGAACCACCTGCACCTCTGTAAACCACGTTGTCTGTCACGGCATCCCTGCGGCAAAAAAACTGAAAGACGGTGATATCGTGAATATCGATGTCGCCATTATCAAAGATGGCTGGTATGGCGACACAAGCCGCATGTATTTTGTTGGCACACCGTCCGTGCGCGCCAAACGCCTGGTCGATATCACTTACCAGTCGCTGGTTGCCGGTATAAAAACTGTCCGTCCTGGCGCGACCTTAGGCGATATAGGGGCAGCCATTCAGCGCATTGCTGAAAATGCCGGCTTTTCGGTTGTCAGAGAATATTGCGGTCATGGCGTCGGCGAGATTTATCATACCGACCCACAAATTTTGCATTACGGTACGCCCGGTGAAGGGATGCCCTTGAAAGCTGGTATGATTTTTACTATCGAGCCGATGATCAATGCCGGAAAAGCGGGCACCAGCGTACTTTCCGATGGCTGGACGGTAGTCACGAAGGATCGATCACTCTCCGCACAGTGGGAGCATACCGTTGCCGTTACCGACACGGGTTTTGACCTGCTCACGCCCTGGCCCGAGGGAACGGGCGATTATCCCGCTATCTGAGTCAATAAAGCCGCCCTTAACAGGCGGCTTTATTTTTGCGGTATAAGATATCGTGCCCTGTGCTTAAAGACCTCGCCATAACTTTAAACCATTACGTCCTGAGCGCTTAACGTCATATAACGCTTCATCGGCACGGCGCAACCATTCGTGTATCG
This sequence comes from Pantoea sp. PNA 14-12, assembly GCF_004364735.1. NCBI lineage: Bacteria > Pseudomonadati > Pseudomonadota > Gammaproteobacteria > Enterobacterales > Erwiniaceae > Pantoea > Pantoea sp. PNA 14-12. The sequence continues at coordinate 18,725 of NZ_SOAJ01000005.1, forward strand.
AACTGGCTTTTTCTGCACAGGCAATACCAATACTGACTGAACAGGTAAAATCGGGCGAAGCAGGCAACCGTAACTGCGTAATGCGCCACTGAATATGCTCAGCGAGTTTGACGATGCCAGCGTCATCAGCATCACGGACAATGACGCCCAGCTCATCGCCACCGAACCGCGCCGGTGTGTCTTTCATTCCCACACTGTCGCGTAATAAACCTGAAATTTCCGCCAGAAGAAAATCCCCTGCTTCGTGACCATAGGTATCGTTAACATGTTTGAAATGGTCAACATCGATCAGAATCAGATAGGCTTTACTGTCTCCACGGCGGGTACGAAGAAATTCGCTTTCGAGTCGGCGCTCAAAAAGACGTCGATTAGGAATTTGCAGACCCGGATCCATTAATGCAATACGTTCAAGCTCGCGATTTTTTTGACGCAGCATATACGTCAGATTATGGGATACAACGCTTAACGCCAGCATATAAAAGGTCGCCAGCGGTAATGTCAGCCAGGCTGTACGCAGGCTGAATGTCATTGATACCGGCGCGCCTTCAAGCGTCCAGACCAGAAGAAAGGCAAAAAGAAATGACTGAAATGCGGACAAGAGCTGTGGCCAGCCGCCTGCTGCGTAACGGTCGGAAATTAATACTGCCATGATCACAAAACACGGCATGGGACTCAGCGCCAGCAACGCGACCCAGATACCGCCAAACGCCGCATCAAGCGTGAGATTCATTCTTTCCCTCGCGGTTGAATCACGCGCGGAAGCCGCAAGGCGATAGGCCAGAGACGGCCAGAGGATGACATTACCGATCAGTAACGCAAAAATGGAGATGCCGTGACCCTGTTCGACTAATACAGAAGCGATTGGCATGGCACATAAAATCGTCCCTAATTGACGCATTGCGAACATGCGACGAACAAATCGCGTCGATCGCATTTTGAGATGATTATCATCGGGTGAGTAATAGGTCATTCGAAGGCGTAATTAGCAGTCTATATAATGCAGTTTATCTACAAAAAGAGCAGGCAGCATGACTTTTCAAGATTCTTTCCGCTTTATTTATTATTTTTTCTGACGAGAAAATTTTAGCTGCCCGCATTTTAAAAAATACGTTTAAGCCCAACGCGCAACATCACCTCATTGTCATGCATCAGGCTGTCAATTTAGCAATACATTGCCGCTATCTCCTGCGGCCCTTCGCGACCGACGCAGACCAGTTAAAATCGCTGACTTCACTGGCAGTCAGTGAGGACGGTTTCTTTTTTCGGACAGGTTTTTTGTTTTCCTTTTCTGCTTTTAACTTTTCTTTAAGCAATTTATCCGCCATCACCTGCTGACGCGCTTCAAGGTTAAGCGCTTTCTCTTTTTTGACGTCCGGTTCTTTACCCGTACGTTGGCGGTATTTTTCAATCAAATGATGAAGCACTTCATTGACGGCAAGTCGCTCTTCATCGCTGAACTGATCGATGGAAATCATTTTCTTGTCATTCATCGTCGCTTTCCTCGTCGTGGGATCATCGGCAGTGTACAACAAGCCGGATGAATAAAAGGCATTTGCTTGCCTCTTAACGCATTTTAACCGGCAACGTGAGTATCATTTCGTCTCAGGACAGCTAAAATAAGCGAAAATTAACAACGAGAATCTGGATAATGAAAATCCCCCTGCCTGACGATCATAAAGCATTTATCACCGCACTTCTGGACGAACCCGTTGACGTCATTGAGATGCACTCTCCCCACGCTGAACACATTGATCGCGCTTATACTATCGCGCTACAGCAAAAAAATCATGAGGCTGAGGCAGACTGGAAACGGACGACCACGTTTCTGGCCCTGTTCGTTTTTCTCTATGCGGCGCTGGGTGCATCACTGACGCTGGACCTGAGTCCCGCCGGGGCGAGTCACAAAAGTATTGAATACGCGTTAGAAGCCGTGCCGGTGCTTATCGCCTTTTCCGGCTTTTTTATTTCTGTGCTTTACCTGTTTCTTGTGCGCGCGGGTTCACGTCAACGCCGTAACTGGCAACGAACACTTTTGATTCTGGAAAGGTATACCACAGGTCATGTATTTAAACTGACGCATCAGCAAGGCGCGGGTACCAGCAACTACTCGCTTTCATCCATCATGCTGGCGCTCGCGATGTTCATTTGCCTCACATGGTTAATCATCTATAACTATCTTACCTTCACTACCAGCGGTGTGTTTGGTAGCGTCATTTCACTGTTTATCAGTACGATGGTTTATGTCATTTTGGATATTCAGCTCCTGAAACCGTGGCAGTCAGAGGCTGAAAACGATCCCTCCGGTGTTGATGAAAATAAAGCCGATCGCTAACCTTCCATGGCCCGATATGCATCGGGCCAGCCTTTGCATCTGGCAGGCGAAACAGGCACATAGGTTAATGCCAGGGATAACCTAAAACGCTTAAAGTATGTTGTAACTATATTATGCCTCGTTGATGCTCAGCTTACGTTCAGGCTCGTCAGGGAGGCTGCTCACGATGAGTGAGCAGCCCCTGAAAACATCGCTACAAGTGACAACGTCACCTGTGGTTTCCGCAGGACGTGATTTGGGTTGGTTGATATCTGATTAGTGAAATCAGTCGAATGGAAATTCACGAGCCAGAACGCGGGCAATCACATTCAGCGCGCCCTCGTCCGTATTACTCTCGGTTTTAAAACGCGCGACAGCCGAGACAGCCTCACCCGCATTGGCCATTGCAAAACTAAAGCAGGCCTGACGTAACATCTCGATATCATTCGCGCTGTCGCCGACAGCCACCACTTCACAATCGCTAATGCCCCATTTTTGCTGAAGCAAAGCGATACCGTGTGCTTTATGGCAACCCGGAATAATCAGGTCAATAAAGCCATAACCGCTGGAAACGGGATGCATGATGTGATCGATTTCGCCCAATTGGGTATGCAAACGCGTCATCAGGCTTTCAATCCCTTCGTGCGCCAGATTGAGCGAGAACTTAAAGACAGTGTCATCAATATCGTAAAGGTTGTCGCGCTTCTCGAGTCGGTAATAATGATTTTTTAGCATGCCGATCACGCTATCCGGCATGGACGCATGAACATAAGCACTTTTGCGGCCACAAACAACGACGCTGATATCCGGTTCTCTGGCCAGAATATCGAGTACGCTGTGTACCCTTTCTTTTGCCAGCTCGCCACAAAATATCACTTCATCGCCATGCGACACCCACGCACCGTTTTCTGCCACGAAGGCAATTTCATTTTTGATGTCAGGAAAATATCGCTGTAACTGGTAATACTGATTGCCGCTGGCGACCACAAAATGAATACCTTTTTCTTTGAGCAGAGCATACTGGCGTGAAAAGCGCTGGACATTGTACTGCTTGTTTTCATCAAGAAAGGTACCGTCCATATCCACTGCAATCATCCTTACTGCCATTTTACTCCCCCTTTGCTCCCGGCCTTAACAGGCTAACTGTGTGGTTAAGCTTACTCGCTGTAAGGATTATTGAAAGTTACAAACGCTGAATTTCCGCCTGTTATGGCAAATTGTGCCGTCGCGCCCAGATTGAAAGTTAAAGCTCTGTTAATAATGACCATCACCTTCGAATGAAGGTTACATAAATTTCATTCGAAATAACATCATCTGTTAAGAGGTTAATCTATGCGCGAAGGACTTCACTACACCCCACTTCCTGAGGACATCTCTGCCTCTATCCGTAACTTTAAGCAGCGCGCACGTAAGCAGATCGGCGACGTTGAGCGCGTATTTCGGCAAGTCTGTCAGAAAACAGAAGAGGCCATTGCCGAAGCGAGGCAGGAAGAGGCTCAAACCGGGAGCGCCTGGCCCATCGTCACGGGCGAGGCGATAGCCTCAGGCACGGTTTCCCCGGAAACGCGGGCGCGTATCAAGCGGCGCGGCTGTGTCGTCGTCCGGCAGCATTTCCCCCGTGAGCAGGCACTGGCCTGGGACGCCGACATGTTGCGTTATCTGGATGAAAACCAGTTTGATGCACAGTACCGCGGGCCAGGAGACAATTTTTTCGGCAGTCTTGAGGCATCCCGTCCAGAAATTTACCCCATTTACTGGTCTCAGGCCCAAATGCAGGCCCGTCAACGCCCGGAAATGCATCAGGTACAGTCGTTTCTGAACCGGTTATGGACCTATGAATCGGAGGGGCAGCGCTGGTTTGATCCTGACGTGAATATCCTCTATCCAGACCGTATTCGTCGACGGCTACCGGGCACCACGTCAAAGGGACTGGGTGCGCATACCGATTCAGGCGCGCTGGAACGGTGGCTGTTGCCTGCTTATCAACGCGTCTTTCACGCCGTTTTTAACGGGGATATTGATCGCTACGATCCCTGGAATGCCGCTCACCGCAGCGACGTCGATGAATACGATGTGCCGGACACCACAAAATGTTCTGTCTTCCGCACTTTCCAGGGCTGGACCGCGCTGTCCGATATGATCCCGGGTCAGGGTTTACTTCACGTTGTGCCCGTCCCCATGGCAATGGCCTATCTTCTGTTACGTCCACTGCTCTCCGATGTGCCGGAAGATGAACTGTGCGGTGTCGCACCCGGCCGCGTCCTGCCTGTTAATGAAAAATGGCATCCCCATTTGATGAAGGGCTTATGCCCGGTACCGGCTATTACCGCCGGCGATTCCGTTTGGTGGCATTGTGACCTTATTCACGCGGTCGCGCCGGTCGAAAACCAACAAGGCTGGGGAAATGTGATGTATATTCCTGCTGCGCCAATGTGCGATAAAAACCGTGCGTATGCGCATCATGTGGCGCATGCGCTGAAGCAAGGTCATTCCCCTGCGGATTTCCCACCGGAGCATTACGAAGCTGACTGGAAGAATCGCTTTACCCTGGCCGATCTTAACCCACTCGGGAAACGCAGCCTGTGCCAGTCCTGATAAAAAAGAGTAAGCGGGTTAATGCCCGCTTTGGTTCAGTAGGATAAAGGGAGCCGGTATGAATACGCGCCAGGAAAAAATTATCGAACTGGTCAATGCGCGTGGCAGCATCACCGTCAGTGAACTGGCTCGCGTTGTCAGTGTGTCTGAGGTGACGATACGGCAGGATTTAACACAACTTGAACAGCAGCGCGTGTTACGTCGCGTTCACGGTGCAGCCATCGCCCTGGACAGTGATAATGTGAGCACACGGATGAACACACGTTTCAGCATCAAACAGGCTCTGGCCCGTTATGCCGCCGGACGGGTCAATGAGGGCGAATCAGTTTTTATCGAGGGCGGCAGTACGAATGCCTTACTGGCACTTGCGCTTGCCGGTCGAAAAAATCTGACGCTTATCACCGTCAGTCACTATATCGCTCATCTGCTGAAAGAAGCCGATTGTGAGGTCATTGTGCTGGGAGGCCGGTTACAAAAGAGCAGTGAATCGATGACCGGGCCACTGACGCGTTACTGCATTCAGCAGATTCACTTTCATAAAGCGTTTATTGGTGCTGATGGCTGGCACCCGGAAACCGGTTTTACCGGTCGCGACATGCTACGGTGTGACGTGGTGGACGCTGTACTGGCAAAAAACGCTGAGAGCTACATCCTGACAGACAGCAGTAAATTCGGACAGCTTTATCCCTATCCTTTATCGCCCGGTTATGCGCCGCGTCATGTCATCACGGAACATGGGTTGCCCGCGGATACAGTGAACCGGCTTACAGAGCAAGGCACCGAGGTGATACCGGTGACGATCGCTTAAAGGTGGCTGTCGGTTTCAGGGTGCGACGCTGACAGAATCGCGCAAAACCAGACTGGCGATAAAAGGCTTACGCTGCATTAACTCGCCGCCATCGAGCATGGCGACCAGCCGGTTGATAGTTTCATTGATCATGTCGGTAACCGGAAACTTCATGCTGGAAAGCGAGGGAATCACATACGGAGCCAGCGGGATGTCATCAAAACCTATCACCGAAACTCTGGCCGGTACGGCAATGTTGTTTTCCGTGAGTTGTTTAATGGCACCAATTGCCATTTCATCGTTGCTGGCTACGATAGCGCTGAAAGACTCCCCGCCGGCGAGCAGGGATTTGACCGCCAGCATGCCGCTTTGTGCGGTCCACTTACCCTGCACAATCAGCTGGGGATTAGGCGCAATGCCCGCCGCGCTTAATGCAGCCTGATAACCGGAAAGTCGTTCCTGACTGGTAGGAGAATCCAGCGAGCCGGTGATAAACGCGATATCACGATGCCCCTGTTCAAGCAGATGATTTACAGCCAGCCGCCCTGCTGCCTGCTGGTCGCTGAATACACAAAAACTTTCATGAATGCGCAGGCGGCGATTGATCACCAGAATGGGTTGTTTGTGGTCGGAAATAATAGCATCCAGTTCATCAATACTCAGAAAGCGCGGATAGATGATGATGCCATCGCAGCGCAGATCGAGCAAAAACTGAATCGCCGCGCGCTCCTCAGCGGCAGTGTGCTTCCCGTCAGCCAGAATTAACTGACGATTCTGCTGCTCCATAATCCTTGCGGAATGCGACATTAACTCGCTGAAAATATTGCCGCTGTACAGTGTGTTAGTCACCACCAGCCCTATGGTTTGTGTACTTTTATTTGCCAGATTACGGGCCAGTAAATTGGGCCGATAGCCTGTTTCAGCGATAGCCTGCAAAACGTGTTCACGTTTCTCTTTGCCGACGTAACCGTTGCCCGACAACACCCGGGAAACCGTTGCTTTTGAGACACCGGCGCGTTTTGCCACTTCTGAAATCGTTGTCATATGAGGATCGCCAGAATTCTCAGCCTGAAAGCAGTCTACCTAAGTCTTTCATTATTTGAAATATTTACACGCCAGCCCACAGGGCGCGCCAGATCATTGACAGTGACCTTAATCACAGAAATAACACAGGGTGATTATTGGCGCTTGTGTCAGCCCCAAAACAGCTTCATGATTTTGTGAAACCGGTTTCCTATTTTGCCGTGCCGATCGTCAGTGGTCACACAACGTTCCCCTGGCGAAAGACGTAAAACAATAAGGCAGCCGTCATGAGCGGAAACCAGAACGCACTTCCCTCTACCCTACGAGAGAAACATCATGTCAGGAAATTATGCCGGGATTTCACAGGCTATCGTTACCGCCTTAGGTGGCCTGAACAACATTAGCGCCATTACGCATTGTATGACGCGCCTGCGTTTTGTCGTGAAAGACGACGACAGTGTCGATCTGGCGGCCCTGAAGGCCGTCAACGGCATCATGGGCGTCGTGCATACCGATACACAGTATCAGGTGATCATCGGGAATAATGTTGCCAAAGCCTATCAGGCCGTTCTGGCCCTCGGTCAACCGCAGGCTGAAAGCGCTGCGCCAGTTAAACGTCGTATCACGCTGAAAAGCATTGGTGCCGGTATTCTCGATGCGCTTGTCGGTACCATGTCACCACTGATTCCGGCGATCATTGGCGGATCGATGGTCAAACTGCTGGCCATGATTCTGGATATGGCGGGCGTTTTTGACAAAGGCTCGTCCACGCTGACCATCCTGAACGTTATCGGGGATGGGGCATTCTTCTTTTTACCGGTCATGGTAGCGGCTTCTGCCGCACTGAAATTTAAAACCAATATGTCACTGGCGATTGCTATTGCCGGCGTCCTGGTGCACCCCACTTTCATCGATTTAATGGCCAAAGCAGCTCAAGGCCAGCATGTCGAGTTTGCTTCTGTTCCGGTGACGGCGGTGAAATATACCTATACAGTGATCCCCGCCCTCGTGATGACGTGGATTCTGTCCCATATCGAACGTGGCGTGGATCGAATTACGCCTGCCGTCACCAAAAACTTCCTCAAGCCCATGCTGATTGTGCTGATTGCGGCACCGATTGCGATTGTATTAATAGGTCCCATTGGCATCTGGATCGGCAGCGGTATCTCTGCGCTGGTCTACACCATTCACGGCTATCTGGGCTGGCTTTCCGTGGCCATCATGGGCGGGCTGTGGCCGCTACTGGTAATGACCGGCATGCACCGGGTTTTTACCCCTACCATCATCCAGACGATTGCAGAAACAGGTAAAGAAGGCATGGTGATGCCTTCAGAAATTGGGGCCAACTTATCACTTGGCGGTTCGTCGCTGGCCGTCGCCTTTAAAACGAAAAACCGCGAATTACGCCAAACGGCGCTTGCAGCCGCGGCCTCCGCTATTGTGGCCGGTATTTCTGAGCCTGCTCTTTACGGTGTTGCCGTGCGCCTGAAACGCCCATTAATCGCCAGCCTGATGAGTGGCTTTATCTGCGGTGCCGTTGCCGGAATCGGCGGGCTTGCCAGCCATTCAATGGCTTCGCCAGGATTATTTACCAGCGTGCAGTTTTTTGATCCGTCCAATCCCCTGTCGATTGTCTGGGTCGTGGCGGTAATGGTGCTTTCTGTCGTGCTGTCGTTCATTCTTACTCTCATTCTGGGGTTTGAAGATATCCCTGAAACGACCCAGCCGTCTGCGCCCTCGTCCGTCGTCACCGCAGAAAAAGCGAACGCGGTTAACGCCAGTTAATTAATGATTACAGTATTAAAGAGGATGTCATGTCTGAGTCAGTATTCCCGGAAGGATTTTTATGGGGCGGTGCCCTGTCCGCAAACCAGTCAGAGGGCGCTTTTCTTGAAGGCGGGAAAGGATTAACGACCGTTGACATGTTACCGCTTGGCCCGGCACGCATGCCGGTGAAACTGGGGCAGGAAAAACGCGTCACACTGCGCGATGATGAATTTTATCCCAGCCATACCGCTATCGACTTTTATCATCGCTATCGCGAAGATATTGCGCTGATGGCAGAAATGGGATTCACCGTCTTTCGCACCTCTATCGCCTGGAGCCGACTTTTCCCTCGAGGGGATGAATTAACGCCCAACGAGCAGGGGCTGGCGTTTTACCGTGATCTGTTTACCGAATGTCGTCGCTATGGCATTGAGCCACTGGTGACGCTGTGCCATTTTGACGTGCCGATGCATCTGGTAACGGAATATGGATCGTGGCGTCATCGTAAAATGATCGCGTTTTTCGCACGCTATGCACGAAGCTGTTTTGAGGCATTCGACGGCCTTGTGAAATACTGGCTTACCTTCAATGAAATTAACATCATGCTGCATAGTCCGTTTTCAGGCGCTGGACTGGTGTTTGAACCGGGTGAAAATACCGAGCAGGTTAAATATCAGGCCGCCCATCATGAACTGGTTGCCAGTGCGCTGGTAACGAAAATTGCTCATGAGGTCAACCCGGCCAACCAGGTAGGCTGCATGCTGGCCGGCGGCAATTTTTATCCCTGGTCAAGTAAACCCGACGATGTCTGGGCGGCACTGCAAAAGGATCGTGAAAATCTGTTTTTTATCGATGTGCAGGCACGGGGCGCCTACCCAGCGTATTCCGCGCGTCTGTTTCGAGAGAAAGGCATTGAGATCGTTATGGCGGAAGACGATGCGGAGATCCTTAAAAACACTGTCGATTTTGTTTCATTCAGTTATTACGCCTCTCGCTGCGCATCTGCTGATATGCATGACCAGAACAGCAGCGCAGCCAATGTTGTCAAATCGCTGACTAATCCGCACATCGCACGCAGTGAATGGGGTTGGGGCATTGATCCGCTTGGACTTCGCATCACCATGAATATGATGTACGACCGCTATCAGAAACCGCTGTTTTTAGTCGAGAACGGGCTGGGTGCACGTGACGAGTTAACACCAGAAGGCGAAATCATAGACGATTATCGTATCAGCTACCTGCGTGAGCATATTCGCGCCATGGCTGACGCGATTGGCGACGGTATTCCCGTACTGGGTTATACCACATGGGGCTGCATTGATTTAGTGGCGGCTTCAACCGGTGAAATGAGCAAGCGCTATGGTTTTGTCTATGTTGATCGGGACGACCACGGTAACGGGACGCTGGAAAGACGCCGGAAAAAATCGTTCTGGTGGTACAAGAAAGTCATCGCCAGCAATGGCCGCGATCTGGATTGAGTCGGTGTGCAGCCACGAGACGTGGCCAGACGCGACGGCGGTGAACCATTTAAAGGGATAAGGCGACAGATAATACTGTCGCCTTCTGGTCCGGTTATTTTTGCAGCAGCCAGTGTTCAATCTCGCTGGCTGGCAGCGGTTTAGAAAAAAAGTAGCCCTGAATCTGGTCGCAACCATATTGCTTCAGCAGACTCAGCGTCGCTTCGGTTTCGACCCCTTCCGCCAGAACCGTATAATTCAGCTCCTTCAACATCTGAATAATGCTTCTGACAATCACTCTGGACGCCTGATCGTTGTCCATGCGGTTAATCAGAGACATATCAACTTTGATAACGTCTAAGGGAATTTCCTGTAAATAGCTGATGTTGCTGTAGCCTGTGCCAAAATCATCCAGAGAGATAACAAACCCCTCGGTTCTCAGCGCTTCCAGGCCGTTTATAGCAACATGGCTTTCTGTAATGAGTTCATTTTCAAGGCACTCCACGCCCATAAAGGACGTAGGCAAATCAGCAGCCTGCATTTTACTGGCCAAATCTGCCGCAAAGCCGGGGCGTGAAAAGTCACGTTCACTGACGTTAACTGAGACAGGAATTAACTGATATTCCTGTTTCCACGTTTTGAGTTGAACGATGACACGATCGATGACCCAGTCCGTCAGCACCGAGATCAGGTTTGTTTTTACAGCCAGGGGAACGAAATCGGCAGGGAACAGCTCGCCTCGTTCCGGGTGATGCCACCGGATCAACGCTTCCAGCCCCACGGTTTTGCCGGTTTTTAAACACACTTTGGGCTGATAAGCCAGATAAAGACCTTCGTCTTTTTTCAGCGCCTGTGCCAAATCATTCATGATGAGAAAATCATCCGTGCGGCGCGAATCATAAGCATGATCGAAGGTCATGGCACCGCAATTCTGATAAATGCATTCATGCAGTGCGCTTACCGCCTGACGAACGATTTCATTGGCATCTATCTCTCGGGAGACAAATTCTGTTTCACCTGCATAAACGTCGATATCGATCGTGATATTGTCCGCTAAATCCGCCTTCAAATTCTTGAGAACATCAATCGTGCTTTGTGCCGTGTACCCTTCAAGATAGGGCTGGATGAGGGCAAACCGACCCGGTGCGAATGAATAAAGCATATCATCGGACTCAAGTTCGAGGCGCGCACTGACCAGGCCGGCGATTTGCCGGAGCAGGTTTTCTACCGGCGCGATACCAAAGGTGCGCGAGAGTTCATAAGCATGCGGAATATCAATGCAGTCGATAAGAATAAGGCGGAAGCGTCGATCAGGATTGCTCACGGCCAGCTGCTGCATATCACGCAACAACCGCGGGCGATTAGGAAGATGCGTGATCAGGTCAGTAAAACTGGCCAGATTCCAGGCGTCCAGAAATGAGGTGACCAGCCTCGCTAACGACTTTAAGGTTTCGAGTTGCGCATCGTTAAAGGTATGGGGTTGCGTATCTGTGACACATAACGTGCCCAGAACCAACCCTTCAACATTACATAATGACACGCCCGCATAGAAGCGGATATGCGGCTCGCCTTCCACTAACGGATGGAAAGAGAACCGATTGTCTTGCAGTGTATCCTGAATGACCAGTTGGCCGTCGCCATCAATAACATGTCGACACAAGGAAACATCACGTGACGACGCCTTAAGATTAAAGTTGCGGGAAACTTTAATGTATTGATTTTTGTCGTCAATAATTGAGATAAAACTGCCCGAAATGCCGAGTGCCTGCGCGGCAAGCTGTACAAATTTTTCCAGCACCTCATCCCTGGTTACATCAGGTGACAAAAGTGCTTTAACCGCTTTAAGACGATTTTCTTCATTGCCACTTTGATTATCGTGCACAACAGCCTCCCCATGTGCGGGTGCAAAACGCAGAAAACAATTTAGCCTAATTTTAAATATTTAGCGCCACATTGACCGACAATTTATAGCAAACAAGAGGCCATGCGAGACTGTATAACATGCAAGAAAAGGTTTTAAGTCATTTTTAACCGTAAATGTCACAACGTTCTGCGTTATGCCCGACACGCAGGCGGCACTTTTGGTGAGGAGACGACATCGCTGTCAATGTTCAGGCACAATAATCGATCAGCTTACCCCATTAAGGGTATTGGTCCACATTAAGCGGTTTTTTCTCCCGACGCTTTATCTTGCCACAGGCTGCCTCTCTCAGTAATGAATGCGCATTCAGTTATTACCTGTTGCGCGCCTGTAAGACTGCCGTTATGAAATATTACTTAAGCTTTTCTGTCAGAGATAAGAACTTAATAATGGCAAAACATCCTGACGGCACAGACGTTAATTAAATGCAAAATGTAAAGTTATGGAAGCAAAGATTAACAAACACGGTCGGGGGCTTCGTGATGGCGCGAGGAATACAGAACAGTTCAGGCATCTTAGTGTCTGCAGACACGATAAATGTCAGCAGACTTCTGGCTGAAAGCATAAGGAAATGGACGTTAGCCCGCTATCGCCGGCTACGGTATGCTGAACAGCTTTTCTTTTCGCTTATTAAACGACGCCCTGACGGTAATGATGGGCTGACACGCTGATAATTGGTACACTTATTGCCTTGGCGGAACAATGCCAATGCTGAACTCGATTAACAGGTTAAACAACCCTGCCAGTTGGCGCCAGCAGGTCTGGGTTGCTCAGGAAATGAAGTATGCTGACTGACGATCAACTGAATTACATTCTCAGCCACCCCGACGAATTTTCAGATCAGGTTGTGGCAATGGCGAAAGAGATACGGGTTTACCGTGCTGCGTTCGCACAGCCCTATGCGATCATTGAACCATTAGGTATGACGTTTATTGGCGATGAAAATGGCGCGATGGTGTGGCATCCGAAACACTACGAAGAAGGCGATACGCCGCTCTACCTCAGACCATCAATGGAAGAATAACCGTTGTGACGCATTCATACTTACACATCTGTAAATCCCCGTCCTGGCACGCCCCCGTTCACCTTCATTCATGTCAACGCTGCGAGACTCATGTTACACACTGATCCTCCCTTAGTCAGCCCTGCTCTTTACCCTGTAGCATCAACACTTCATCTATCCATGTTTAGTTTGATTCGAGACACTGCCTGGCGCTGCCATGATGCGTGTGGCGTGACCACCCGCTCTGCAGAAAGATAAGCGATTCGGTCACTTTTCATCGTCAACGCATACCGATGCCGTCCATTGTGGTTGTTGGCATCTGTCCCGGCTCTGCACTTACTGAATCACTGATGTGATGCGACAAGCGCGTGATTTAAGCGAGACCCAATCATCACAACACGCGATCACCGTTCTCAGCCGCCACCGGGCGAGTCAGAAAACGCGGGTTGACCGCATTTCTCTGGGCCCCATCGTTGCGGCTTCTGCGCCCATCAGTTTTTGTAAGTTGTTACTGGCAAAATAATGCAGGCAACTCAGGCAGGATGAGCGATAGTCAACGCAGGCACGCTGTTGGACAGGAGCGCTTTCCTGACATCTGCGTCCAGATTAGCGTCAGTGACAATATCCGTCAGCGCATCCAGATGAACCACATTGAAAAGAGACCAGGCACCGTATTTTGAACTGTCTGCCAGCAAAACACGTCGCCTCGCATTGATGATCAAATCGTGTTTCAGAGCCGCTTTTTCTTCCGTGGGCGATGTCACGCCTTTCGTCATATCCCATCCATTACCACTCAGGAAAGCAATGTCAGGATTGATATTGTTCAGCATCTTCCGACCGTGATCGCCAATGCAGGACTGGCTGCTTTCATCGATTCGCCCACCAATAATGGTTACTTCAATCTGCTTAAACTCGGAGAGGAACAGTGCAATATGTAAGTCATTGGTGATCACACGTAGCGGCATATGGGTAATTTGCCGGGCCAGCTCAAACATCGTCGTCCCTGCATCAAGGATTACAGCATCGCCTGCTTTAATGAAGGTGGCTGCAACGCGCGCAATAGCATGTTTTTCAGGCTGATTCCGTGACGATTTTTCCAGCGTCGTCGGCTGCGATGGAATAAAGCGGTTAAGCGTTACGCCCCCGTGCGTGCGGCTGACCACTCCTTCCTGATCGAGTTTAATCAGATCACGCCTGATAGTGGCAGGAGAAGCGCCTGTGACCGAAACAAGCTGTTCAACCGTTACCAGATTATTTCCTTTCAGGTAATTCATTATCGATTCTAAGCGACTGTTTTCTTTCATCTTCACATTGACCAGGGCGTTTTCTTTTTTGGATCATGCAGATATGATCGCAAAGTGCGATTTTTCTGTCCAGGTAATATCTGAGAAGATGATTAACTCAGCTCACGGGTGAGTAAATACCTTTGGATTCCTCACTGCACGACTAAAATGATGGTGATCCGCTTTCCTGCGCCATGCATACTCTCATCGCGAAAGCATTCTGTTCAGCATGACTTCTCAGCGAGCGACGGCGTGTTAATGCTCTTAGATGAATATAAGGTTTCGCCCCACTTCGTCTGAAACGAGGACGGTAAAAATTTGATGTGAAAGGCGAGATGACTGATTCAGGCGTGAAGTCGGGACAGGTTGAATGCGGTATCTGGAGCACTGCTGACGCAATCAAAACGGCAGCGGTCCCTGCTGCGAGTGATACGATGTCTTTATCGTGACATATAATATTAACCGGACCTTACATCGCGCTTCGATATTCCGGCCAGGCCACCGCGTCTGAATGAAGCGCACCTGAAGGAGCAAATAAACTGCCCTGGAAATTAATCACGCCCGCTGCTTCCAGCCACATCCACTCCTCCGCTTTCACGATGCCGGCAGCAATGACCGTAATCTCTAAGGCAGAGCAACATTTTATAATGGCCTGAACCACGGCTTGTTTCGGACCACTGCGGTGAACATCGGAAGTGATACTTGAGTCAATGCGAATCCGGTCGGGCTGAATATGTGTCAATAACGAGAGCCCGGCGGAACCGGCACCAAAATTATCGACGGACAGACTGATGCCCGCAGCCTTAAGCTCCCTGACGGCAACCGAAAAAGCTTCCACGCGTGAAATAACTTCCGTTTCGCTGACACCAATGACCACCTGCTCAGGGACCAGCCCTGCAGCATTTATGGCCGCAACAATGGTCTGAACCGCATCAGGTACGACAACCAGCGTCATAGGCAGCATACTGACATACAGCGTCATCTCGTCCGGGCAGGCCCGCCCGGCCATCCTGAACGCTGTAATCACCGCGTCAAGATCGGCATCATGTAACTGCTTTGACGAATCGCGCTGTTCAGTACGACGAAGCCGTGCGTCCGCTATCGCCTCAATCGCCGTCACTTGACGGGCAAGCGGATCGACGACGGGACGGAAAGTAATACCCGATACCGAAGGCGTCACCTTGCTGGCAGTGGTGCTTTCCGGAATGAATTCCCAGTATTCGGAGGGCAATACCTCGAAGTAATTCTCTTTCTCACGCGCCTCAACAAAGGTACGCAGGAACTGCAACGCGCGGTCAGCATAAGTTAACTGGTACTTCGACGTGCCTTTATCCAGCACCGCCTGAAGCACAGTGGAACGATCATGCTCACGTAAATCAAACAATTCCATGCCGGCATTACCGAACCGACGCGAGGGCGCATAATCACGCATCAACTCGACCAGGTTATGGTGACGTCGATCAGCACAAATGCGCTGATAAATGGCAAGCACGCCCTCTTCCGGGCCTTCCAGTAACTGGAAAAAGTGCGTGCCATTGAACAACAGAATACCGGTCACATCATGAGACGCATTCAGTATGCTGGCATCATCCACCATTCCGGGTAGCGTCTTAACAGGAACGTCATCCGAGATATGGCTGCGATAAATTATTGTGGTCAGCAAAGGGCATCTCCAACATCAACGTGATTGTAGTCGTCAGCTTATCAGTTATTCCTTTAACATGCAGGTCTCGGTGCGCGGACTGACGCAATAATTTACATTAAATTGCATCAGGGAGGAACAGTGATGGCGCGCAAGACAAAATAACATAAAGTAAACCCGGATCGGCTTCTCATTAATTATCGTTACTTTTTCAGCGGGGAACGATTACTGCCCTGACCTCTTTTTACAAGAGATATTTTTTAACTGCTAATGAGTGCGCTTTTATTTATTTTTTAACTCTATGTTTTAAAAGGCTTTAACCCACCTGCCGGTGACCCGCGCTTCTGGGTTTGCAGATTTATCCACCTGAAGCCGGCCCGACATGCCGCACGGAGAACGTCGGAAAATGTATCGCAGCCAGAAATTTCCCTTATAAAAAAGCGTAAGCGAAAATAAAATCTTCGTTCGAGGCTCCAGGGTTTCTGTTCTTTCCTCACCTGACGTATTAATCAATACGCATTAACTCAAAAAATAAACGGCCTTCATCCGGGACGTAAACGGTTATTCCATGACGGTTTAATATCGCAACGCATTAATTGCTTTCGCCTTTTATAGTGATTGGCTTTTATTTTTTAAAATCAACGTACAATTATTTTTTGCA
Source organism: Pantoea sp. PNA 14-12 (assembly GCF_004364735.1). NCBI lineage: Bacteria > Pseudomonadati > Pseudomonadota > Gammaproteobacteria > Enterobacterales > Erwiniaceae > Pantoea > Pantoea sp. PNA 14-12. Next base: position 35,175 of record NZ_SOAJ01000005.1, read on the forward strand.
ATATCATTCAGCATATGGGCAGGAGCGGCAATGGCTCAGGAACCTGGCGACAAGGAATATCACCGCACCAGAACAACACAGTCACTGCGCTTCTCAGACAGAGGCCGGGATGAGGTGCTGAAAAAGTTTTTACGTCTGGCCTGTCAGTTAGTTGGTATTAATGGAAGTTATATCGCTGTCTTAAATGACGATAAGCATAGTGTGCGTGCCAATTACAATATTGAGCTGAGTGACACGACGCGCGAACAGGCCTTATGCCGACATGTTGTCGAAAGTGATGCGACGGTCATTGCACCTGATACCCGACTTGATCCGCGTTATGCCCATCACCCTTTGATTGTCCATGCCCCTTATATTCGCTTTTATGTCGGTACGCCGCTGAAAAACGCTCATGGACAGATACTGGGAACGCTATGCCTGACGGATACGGTGCCACGGACTTTTAGCCACCAGCAGAAACAGATCATTGAGTCACTGGCTGGATTGGTTGTTGCCTTTCTTGAAGCCTGGCATTCGGCGGCCTTTATCGAACCTGTTACCGGCATGGCCAATCGGGAACGTCTCTTTCGCGACATTCTGCATCTTGCCACGCTGAATGACACGGCACTGCGCCGTCTGGTGCTTATCGACTGTATTGATATGTCACGCGCCTACGACCTGTCCCGGTCACTGGGCATGGCGTCGCTGGAGTCCTTGCTTAAGGATGTCGCCACCCTGTTAAGGTTACGTCTTCGGCCTGCCAGTGGTGAGTCGATTTACACGATCGCGACTGGCCGCTTTGCGATTTTGACCCGTGCAGAAAGCCACGTTAGCGCAAAATGGGTTGAGGAACGGTTAAACGGGATTCATGCCGATATGGGCGACGGCCTCACTATGGCGTTGGCGACCTGTACCGCGCAGATCGACTTTATCGCCGGCCAGACCTTCCCCCAGGACGCTCTCAGACGGGCAGTCAATGCGCTGGAACGCGTGAGCGGTCCGTCCGTTCGTCTGTGTGATGCTGTTAGTGATGGAATTAAAGACGCGAGTTCCCACGCTGATTTCACCTTAATGCGTGATCTTGCAGACGCGCTGCGGCGCAACCAGGGACTGTATCTGGTTTTCCAGCCCAACGTTTGCTTGCTCAGTGGTAAACCGGTTAGCCTCGAAGCGCAGATCCGTTGGCATCATCCCCAACGTGGAGAGCTGGCAGCCGATAACTTTACTTCACTGGCCGTTGGGACTGAGCTGGGCACAACACTCACGACCTGGCTGATTGACAGCACCATTGCCCGGCTTAAACGTCTACGTAATCATCCTATTCAGTTACCTGTCACGATCAGTATTCATGAGCGGGATGTGACAGATCGGGCGTTTGCAGAAAAGCTGGCGGAAAAAATGCTTAAGGCAACCTTACCTGTGTCAATGCTGGTCATCAAAATCGTTCAAAAAGAGCATATCATTGACAGCCCCTCAGCCATGCTGGGCCTGGAAATGCTAAGACGTATGGGATTCACAATGACATGGGAATATATCGCGAAAGGCTATCGCAAAATACGCTATCTGCGCGGGACGCCGCCTGATGTTATAAAACTGGATAAAACACTGGCCAACGAAATCCATACAAATATTACTTCCCGACTTATCGCACACAGTATTTTTACGACGCTTAAAGAGCTCAATCTCCTTGTTTTAGCCTACAGCGATCGTCCCGCCTCTGTGGTCACCTCAGATAACAGTGAGGCTACCTATGAATATTTCAACATTAAACCTATGACAGAAACGGAACTCGATCCCTGGCTGAAATGGAAGTTACCGGGGTAAGCGTTTTCTCCCCGTTCTGTACTCGTGGACCATCCTGCTGGTATTTATTTTCTGGCCAGATGGCGTTTCGTATCACGGGCCTGGATACGCGCTTCTGTGGGTGAGGGAAACAGATAATGGTACAGATCGCGATACAGGCTCAGATGTTTCACCACGCCCTCATGAATGGTCTTGGTAATATCGTTGATTAAAAAATCGCAGGTGGTGTTGAAGTTTCCCATTTTAAAAAAGGCTTTATCAAAAACCGTAATAATGCCTTCCCATTTCATCTGATATTCATCCCTGATCGGATCATGAGTTGCAATGAACAGGCCTTTGTGGGACTTCACACCATGTTTGCCCACATAGGTGGTTTGCGAATCGTAGCCACGTTTACTCCGCCAACGGCAAAATTCATAAGGCACATCATAATGGGGCAAAATAAAGTCGGGACAGCGGAAATTCTCGTCGCTTAACAGGCCATCCAGCGTCACCGTGAAATGCAAAAAATCCTGCATAAAATCGAACTGACGCGTCTTGGTTAAGGTGACATTGATGGTGAAATTGCCTGAATGCACATACCAGTAGTTAGTAAAACCGTTGACCAGAATACAAAATACCTGCCAGTCGCTAAGCCGCCGGTCACCGGCTAATCCTCTGAAACGACTTATCATTAGCCTTGCTTTGGGATGCTGATACGCTTTGAACAACGGATCATTCATACCTTTCAGTAACATCAGGCCCACTCCTTTGTAATTTAGCGTATCCTGCCATGCCATTTTACTACTGAAAAGGTGGCGTCATCTGATTATGCGACGTTGCGCTTTCCTTTTGGGCACCGTCTTACTTATCGTTCTGTGATGCCGTCTGAAGCCATAAGCATCAGGCTGCATCATTGAATGTGCAGGCAAGGCTAAATTTTGCAAAAGGAAAATAAAGACGCGTTCAGAGAGATAATTCAGAAGGGATAGAGGGCTAGTGCGCGTTGCTGATGGGTCTGAACAAACGCATTTTTTAATTCACAGTAAACGTTACTCTCCCCCCGGCAGTCACGTTGCGCGGCGTATTTCACTGCCGCATAGCTGTCGCGGATGTCTGGATATTTTCGCAAATAATCCCGAAACGCCAGATGCCGGATGATATCTGGACTGCCCTGGATAAAAGCATGGACGTGATGCGTACGGCGGCCCTGAAGGCCCTTGGTATAATAGCGTCTTCCTGGCATACCGTTTTCGCCACGCGCCTGATAGCCAGAGGCGCACAACGCTGACGTAATGTCAGACGAATCATGAGTAATCACTTCCAGCAAAATATCGATGATCGGTTTGGCCGCTAATCCTGGCACCGCAGTGCTACCAATATGATGAATAGCGACAAGGTGTTTACCCAATCTCGCCGCTAACACAGCCGCCTCAGCAGAGAAATGATTCGCCCATTCAGGGCAATACTCACTCACGATTATCTGACGCCCGTTTATCATTTCGCTTTTTAGCGCCCTTTTTTCTTGCGACCCGGCTGCGTAAATCGCTTGCGTGAAGCGGGCTTATCATCAGCTTTTACGCCCGATTTAGGTTGGCTATTCCCTGGTTTTTTTGCAGGAGATTTTTTCTGCGGCGTCTTTTTTGCCGATTTGTCATCAGAAGTGGAATTTTCGAGCAGCTTAAACAGTTCGATTAATTCATCATCCGTCAGATCGCGCCATTCACCCAAAGGAATACCTTTGAGATTTACATTCATAATGCGCGTGCGTTCCAGTTTGGTGACTTCATACCCAAAGTGTTTGCACATACGACGGATCTGCCGATTAAGCCCCTGTACCAGCGTAATACGAAACACGTAGGGTGCTTCTTTCTTCACTTTGCACTTTTTGGTTACCGTGCCCAACATGGGAACGCCGGCTGCCATACCGGCAATAAATTCATCGGTAACGGGCTTATCAACAGTGACGACATATTCTTTTTCGTGGTTATTGCCTGCACGCAAAATTTTATTGACCAGATCGCCATGATTGGTCAGGAAAATAAGTCCCTGCGAATCTTTATCGAGACGACCGATGGGAAAAACGCGTTTACTGTGATTAACAAAATCACTGATGTTATCGCGTTCGCCCTCTTCCATTGTGGTGATAATGCCTGTGGGTTTATTCAGCGCGATCAGCACCAAATCATCTTCATCACGAGGCTCAATCAGCTGCCCATTCACTTTTACGACATCGCCAGCAAAAACCTGGGCACCAACGGCTGCGCGTTTACCATTGATAAAAACGTTGCCCTGTTCGATAAAGCGATCGGCATCGCGGCGGGAGCAGATTCCGCTCTCACTGATGTATTTATTGAGTCGTGTTGATGAATGCGTCAGCATGGTTCCTCCAAAAACGCGCACTATACCTTACCCGCTCTCGCTTGCGAAGCAGAAGGCATTAAACTTTTGGCCCCTTCATCGGCCAGTAAAATCAGGCCATATCCTCTGCGTTTTGAACCTGAAAGTGCAGGCAGACGACGTGACACATCAGTCTCGTCCCGCGCCTTTTTCGATGGCGCTGACCCGGGCCTGATCGATGCGACGCCCATAGCTCTGCACCGGGCAGGTACTAAAACCGCGCGCTCATGCCAAGGTTCCAGGTGACCTCATGATAATCACGTGCGCTCGCCACCGTCGACACAGCGGCAAAAGCGCTAACCGCGTCGCCGATGGGGACATTGGCCCCTACAGCTATATCCGCCCAGTCTTTATCCTGATTCGAACGGCTTTGTCGGAAAGCCGTTCGTGTCGATTTCAGACCTGCACTCACCGATGTATCCGTGTCGCCAAACTGATGGTTATAACTGACCTGTGCCCAGGGATTGATTCCTAATCCCTGGGTATCAATGCGCCACCCCACTGCGCCAGTTTGTGAATGCCGTGTTTGATCGGAGAAACGCATCGCACTGCTGCTGTCGCCGCGTTCCTGATAACCGTCGGCCCGCACATAATCCAGCGCATAGCTGACAACAGGCCCCGTGGTAATCGTCTCGTTTAAGGGAAAATCCCAACCGGTTTGAACCCGCGTGCCCATCAGCTTTCCACTACTGCTGCCCTGTTCAGTGCGGACCGCAGGGCCAAGTTTTATCTGACGTTCAATGCTGTCGTAATCCAGATCCGCATAATGGATATCGGCGTTGACCCACAGTCTGTCCATCAGTTGTAGCTGGCTCCAGAGTGCCACCATGTTGCCGTGTAGCCGGTAATCATAACGTTCAGAGGGATGCTGTCGTTGGCTGGCCGTTGACAGCAACGCCCCTGCCTGCAGGTTGTCGGTCAGCTGATAACCCATGCCGGCTGACAGGTTTGCGGTATCTGTGTCGCCATCATTAAAAACATCACGTTTGTTGCGCGCGTGCTGACCGGCGTAACCGCCAAACACGGTGAATTCTCCAGCTTCAGCGGGTTGCCTGCGCTGCTGCTGGAAATGACTGTCCAGCGTGTTATGCACATCCTGCAGCATCGACAGCGGTGCCTGCGTCAGTACCGCGACCTGGGCTGGTGCATCCAGGATTGACTGAATGTAGTCAGCAATCAGGGCATGCACCGCAGGGCTGGGATGAAGACGATCGGCAAACAAAAAAGTCTGTTGCGATGAGAAACCCGCTGTCGACGAAGTACAGACGGCGGAAGAGATGCCCGGTGGACAGGCCATGCCTGCGGTGTTAGTAAGACCATAAAGCGCCGGACTGGCGATCACTTCATTAAAAAGCCCATTAATATCGACCCGAACAATATTCCCCTGTGCAGCCGCCAGCGCGTTTTCTTCCTGCTGATTGTAACGGGCCGTCAGAGAAGCCGCCTGATCGCTTAACTGCTGCCAGGTGGCGAACAGCTGTTGTGCGATCAGGTCACGAACCGCCGGTATGGCAGAGAGCTGCGCAGCGGCCTGACCGAAAGCCGTCTGGATAGCCTGCTGCCGTTCCGCCGTAGTGAACGTGGTCGCCGCGTTCAGTGACTGAAACGCCGCCGCCACCGCTGCGGAACCGGCCCCCTGAAGTATTCCTTCTATCAGGGCAGGCGTCGCACCGACATTCGGCACGGTTGGCACTATCACCGTACCAGCGCCCGCATTCAGTAACGCGCTGACCTGGCTGGCGGCCGCACCGGCGCTGTTGTCAACCAGAGAAAGCGCCAGCGAGGGGCTGGGAATGAGCGTGGCAGCGGCCAGGTCATTCCCGCCGATCCAGTGAATATAGAGCCCGTTGGAATCGGCCCGGCCATTCGTTGACGACAGATAGCGGGCAACCTGATCCTGGGTATTAAACTGCGGATTGAGAGCAGGCACCGCCACAGCACCGCCTGCCGCGTAATTACTCCCGCCCTGAGAGGACGGCTGCAGCATCAGTCCCGCGTCACGGGCGATGATTTCATCATAGAGTGGATGACTGGCAGAATCGTAGGTAAAACGGCCGACGTTGCCTGTATCACTCAGGCTGTCGCCAAATACGGTAAGACTGTCCCAGGCCATCACCGCTGGTGGGCTTACCAGGATGCCAAGCGCGACGAACGACACAGGAAACCATGCACGATTTTTCTTCATGACCAGCTCCGTTCAGGAAAATAACAAGGATGGATAAATCAAAAGAACAGCAAATAAACATCACGGCTGAGTAATAGCCGCAGATTGAAGAACGCTCCAGACGAAAGCTGACGTGAGTTCGCAAAAACGAAAAATTTTTAAGCCATTCCGAAAAGTGTCTGCCACTTTTGCAAACCCGATCACGCCAGGTATTGAGGAAACACATCCAGGCGTTGCAGGGTGAGCGAAAGCGTTAAGCTGCGCCAGCCATGTACTGGCTCAACTCTCCTCTTGTCGTGTGACATCTGAACGAAGGATTTATTTTTTTATGGCAGGCTTAAGACCACGGTAGAAATCCTGTAGCCGTTTCATGGTCTTAGTCGTACGATCTGGCAGGGAAGCGGCCACCGAGAGAATCAACATTTCAAGGCAAACCATCACTGTGCCGTGTAACGGGATGCGCCCTTTTTCCCCGCCGCGTGGCACGTCAATAACCACATCCGCTTCCCGGGCAAAGAAGGCGTCGGTTGCATGGGTGAGAAGAATTATCGGAATGCCCAGCCTTTTGGCCTCACGCACCACTGTTGTTCCTTCGCGATGTGCCGACTTTTGCGCCATCATGATCAGCACATCGCCCCGTTGCAGCGCCAGCATCTGTTCCGCCAGCGCAATACCTGAACGGTTAAGTGAGAAGGCCGGCAAACCGATGCGATTTAACAGGCGGGCGGTGTAGTCAGCCAGAATACCCGAGGCGTTAATCCCGAAAACGGCCACCTGGCGGGCTTCACTCAGTAACCCCGTCGCTTCGGCCAGCGCCTGACGGTTTTGCTCAGAGGCCAGTACCTGACACGCATGGAGATGCCCCTGCAATACGAAGTCTATCGACGACGAAACATCCCGCGTCATAGCATTGACGGTGCTCAGCATTTTCTCTTCTGAAGAGAGGCCGGGACCAAACCAGGCCTGAAGGACGTTTTTCAAATCGCGCAGTCCTGAAAAACCCAGTGCCTGAATGGCGCGAATCACGGTCGCATCCGATGTGTTGTTCGCGCGGGCGATATCCATGGCAGTGCTGTCCAGAACCGTTTCCCGGTTGGTGTGAAGATAATGTGCAACAGTCAGCAGGCGGGGTGAGAGTTGCTGTTCCCGCGAACGCAAACGCTCGCCCAATATATCTGTACGACTTCTGGCCTGCATCAAGGAAGCCTGTCCCGCTGATTACTGTTAAAAACACCGATGAGATGAAACACTCTCACGCCCCCGTTAAATCCTGAACGATAATGTGTGAACCTGACAGGGTAAGCCCCTTCGACGATACTGTTCTTGCTTCGCCTGCGCTAAGCATGTCTCGCCCGGCTGTAGTCAGCAAGCCTTTTCTCCCTCACGAACAGCAAGGTTATGCTTCTTCTCATGGATACACTTCGCCAGAATAACTTTTTTAATTCATGAAAATTAATGATTTAACAATATAAAAACAGTTAAATCATCGTTAATACACTCTCCTGGAAATGTAGTAAAAATAAATGTTTTTATATTTACTACTACATTACTCAATGATTGAATGATTCTCAATTACAAAACAGCCTACCAGGACGGACGCAAAAACCTCCGCCTGAAGGCGAAAAACCCCCACGTTTAACGTGGCCTTTACGTTTATTTTGTTTTTGATGATCAGCGAAAAAATATAATGAAAACACGTCCAGGCGAGAGTAAGAACCTCAGATTTCAGCAGGCTTTAATAGTGGCGATCTGTTCCAGCGCCTGGCTTCCGGCCGGTAACAGCCTTGCCGCCACCGGGGATGATACCGTCACCGTCACCAGCGATGCTGACCGTGAAGAGGGCTATGCAGCCACCACCAGCAGCGTTGGCAGTAAAATGCCGACAGCGCGTCTCGACGAGGCCCAGTCTGTCAGTACCGTGACACAACAGCAGCTTGATGATTATCAGGTCAGCAATCTGAGCGATGCGATGCGCTTCGTCAGTGGTGTTGCGGAAGCCAACACGTTGGCAGGAACAGAGGACGGTTTCGTTCGCCGTGGCTTCGGTAGCAATTCTGATGGCTCGATATATCGCGATGGTATACGAAGCAGCCAGGGGTTAAATCTGGATGCGACCACGGAGCGGGTTGAGGTACTCAAGGGATCGGCATCTCTGCTCTATGGCATTCAAAATCCGGGCGGTATCATCAACGTCATCAGCAAAAAACCACGCTATTCATGGCAGTCTTCCGTCAGTGGGCGCTACGCAAGTGAAGGCGGTGGAGCCGGTACGCTCGATGTCACCGGCCCGCTGGGTAATGGTTTTGCTTTCAGGCTCATCGCAGAGAAGCAGCGTCAGGATTACTGGCGCAATTTTGGCAGTGATGCGCATTCTCTGCTCGCACCGTCATTGCAATGGTACGGTGAGAAAGCCAGCCTGTTGGTCAGCTACAGCGACTATCGTTATGACATTCCTTACGATCGCGGTACCGCTTTTATTAATGGCGCACCACTCGATGTCGGTTACAAACAGCGACTGGATGACAAAGCGAATCATGCCTGGGGACGTAATCAGGCACTGAACGCGCATTACGACTGGCAGTTCAACGACAGTTGGAGCACGCGCCTGACGCTTGGCTGGAATCAGCGCCGTTATGACAATAACGAAGTTCGGGTCACGGCGATTAATCCTGCTACCGGCGTGGTTACCCGGCGCGCCGATGCCAATCGCGGATTTAATCAGCAAACCAAATATCTGTCGTGGGACGTCCTGGGGAATCCGGACATATTCGGCATGGCGCATGCGCTGGTCTTCGGTACGGATTATGAAATGAACCAGACGTACCGGGCGCACCAGTATCAGGGCAAAAATGACCGCCGCTTTAACTACCTCAACCCCACTTATGACCTGCTGTCACCGGTAACCGACAGCACAACCGAAAATACGGCAAATGCTAACAACCTTAACCGTATCCACAGCCGTTCGGTTTATTTAAAAGACAGTATTTCGCTTACTCCAGACTGGATTGCGGTCATTGGCGGACGTTATCAACATTACGAACAACGCGCGTCAAAAGGATTTAATCCGGTCGTTGAAACGCTGAATGATGAGGGAAATACCTTCCTGCCACAAACCGGGCTGATTTATAAAATCACACCGGATGTTTCGCTCTATGCCAGCATGAGTAAATCGTTCACCCCATCGACGGATGTCGACGATGAAGGAAACGTCAGTAAGCCTGAGCAGGGCACCACCTGGGAGGTTGGCAGCAAATGGCAACTTTCTCCGCGCCTCTTCGCCTCGCTGGCGCTGTACAGAATCGATGAAAAGCGGATGACACTGAACATCAACGGTACTAACCGTCCGATCAACAAGGCGCGCTCGCAGGGCGTTGAGGTTGAGCTTAATGGTGAAGTGGTCCAGGACTGGGATGTCAGTGCCAGTTACAGCTATGACAACGCTGAAATTGTCGATGACCGGATTAACCCGGCGAATAATGGCAATCGCTTACAGAACGCACCAGAGCAGTCCGGTGCGCTTTACCTGAGCCATAATCTGATCGTCAGCAACGTGCCCGGTGATTTTCGTGTCGGCGGCGGCGCCCGCTATGTTGGCAGTCGTGCTGGCGATCCTGACAACAGTTTTACCTTACCGGATTATGTCGTAGCGGACAGCTTTATTGCCTGGAACAACGCGTTGCTGGGCAAGAAAACACAGATACGACTGAATCTGAATAACCTGTTTAATAAACACTATTACACGTCGAGCGGCGGAAACCTGCGCGTACGTGAAGGTGAAACCCGCAACCTGATGGTACAAGCCCGTGTTGAATTCTGATTTCTGTAAGCGCAGCCTGCTACGAACGCTCCTGCTGTTGGCTTTGACCTTCAGTAGCCTGGTCTGGGGCAAAACCATCACCGATATCAACGGCGATAAGGTCACCGTTCCCGACCATCCTGTGCGTATTGTGCTGGGCGAAAGCCGGATGCTTTACACCTACGCACTGCTGGAGCCCGGCAACCCTTTCAAAAGGCTGGTCGGCTGGCCCGAGGATCTGAAAAAGTACGATCGTCAGACATGGGATATTTTCGCGCGTCAGTTTCCTGAGATGCAGCATATCGCGTCATTAGGTCAGGAGGGATCAAATGACATCAACCCTGAGAAGGTGATCGCATTACAACCCGATGTGGTAATTTTGCCGGCACTGGCGCGCAGCAGTGAGGCCGGACAACGGCTGGAGCGCGTCCTGAAATCCGCGCATATCCCGGTCGTGAAAATCGACCTGCGGGTGCATCTTCTTGAAAATACGACCCGCAGCGTAGCCATTCTGGGAGAGGTGCTCGATCAGGGTGAGCGAGCCTCGGCTTTTAATGCGTTTTATCAGCAACATATGCAGACCCTTGCGCAGCGCCTCGCTCAGTTTCGCGGGAAGAAGCCCACCGTACTTCTGCAGTTGCATCTGGGACGTCGAAATGAATGCTGTGTGACGTCGGTAAACGGCAGCCTTGGTGAGATACTGGCGTTTGCCGGCGGCGAAAACATTGCCAGCAAAACGGTTTCCGGCGTTTTCGGCCGATTGAATGAAGAAACGGTGATTGCGTCACATCCGGACTTCTATTTTGCAACGGGCAGCGGCGATCGTAATGATACGTCCGATCTGCGTATTGGCCCTGCCATCACGCAGGCTGAAACGCGCGCCTCGCTGCGGCAACTGACCGCGCAACAAACGGGCCTGAAGTCGTTGCGTGCGTTGCAGGACGGCCACGCGGCAGCCCTGTGGCATAATTTTTACCTCAGCCCCTGGCACGTTGTCGCGGCAGAATTTTTTGCCAAAACGCTTCATCCCGCGCTCTTTAACGATATTGATCCTGAAAAAACGCTGCGCCAGCTGTTTACTGATTTTCTGCCGGTTCCGTATTCCGGCACCTATTTCTGTCAGCTGACGCCCAATACCTGATCACGGATTGACCGGCGTCGTAATAGTGACGCCGGTCAACGCAACGTCTTAACAGTGATTTTTTACCCGTACGATGTCGGCCATGACAGACAGCGCGATTTCCGCGGGGGTTTTACTTCCGATAGCCAGACCAACAGGCGCAATGATCCGTGCGAGCTCATCGTTATCCAACCCTGCAATGGTCTGTAAACGCGTCTTGCGCCTGGCCGTATTTTTAGCCGACCCCATAATGCCAATGTAAAACGCATGAGTGTTGACCGCTTCCATCATGGTTAGCTCATCTATGCGCGGATCGTGGGTTAATGAGACGATGGCTACCGCAGCATGCGCACCGTTGAGCTCCAGCCAGCGCGCGGGATGCTGAGGGACGATCGTAATCGTATCCTGGCCCGTAAAATGACCTTCCAGCTCACTTAACATCTCTGAGCGATGCTCACATACCCGAACATGAAAGCCCAGGATTTGTGCCAGCCGGATGCACTCAAAGGCCACGGTAGAGTAACCTGCCACCAGCAATTCCGGGACGGCACCAACCGGTAACACGACCTCTGGATGCTGATAACGAAGCACCGGCAGCGCCGCCGTCATCGCCATAGTTTGCCAGGTGGCACGTTTGCTCACAGTGACCGTTTTGAGCAGTCGTGTTTTGCCACGCAACGCCTGATGCATCGCTTGTAACATCTGGCCGCTGTCGTTATCGGCAACCAAATATTCCACCAGCACGTCGAGGCTACCGCCACAGGGCAACTGCACCTGCGTTTGCCTTCCGCCTTCACCATAACGGACAACCTGACTGTGGATGCGGTAATGCCCCTCAGCCAGCCGTGCCAGAAAGTCTTCTTCTATACAGCCGCCGGAAAGCGAGCCGCATCCTTCTCCACTGTCACTGATCACCATCATCGTGCCAGGTGCGCGCGGTGAAGAGCCCCAGGTCTGCAACACAGTGCACAGCCAGACGGCCCGTCCCGCATGATGCCAGCCTAATGCCGTTTCAATCACTCGTTGATCTAACGTCATCATGGACTGCACCTTATTCGCCGTAAATCATCCGGATAATCAACATCCTCCAGGCAACCGCGATCCCGAAGTGGCACGTAATGTACAGGATGATGTTGTAACAGTTGCTGCGCACCAGTATCACCGGTCAGCTGGCGCAGCGCGGGGAAAAAAGCGGCCGAAAAACCCACGGGATGACCAGCACGGTCGTCAACCCAGGGACGCACCAGCGGATACGTGCTTAACGCCCTGTTTACCGCCCTGTAACTTGCAGCGGTAAGCCACGGCATATCGCCCAGCGCCACGATCACGCCATCATAATCCGTGCACGCGCTGACGCCCGCCGCTATCGACTCGCCCAGCCCGGCGCTGGCACACAACACCCGCACCGCATCACCTAGCAGAGAATGAATGGCCACGTCTTCGGGACGCGATACCACGACCACCTCCATTCCGCTCGCCCTCGCCTGATCAAGCGTATGTTTCAGCACGGCTTTGCCATTCCACGCCGTCAGTAGCTTATGTTCGCCACTGGCATGCCGAAACCGGCGGCCCATCCCTGCCGCCGTTAATACAATGGCCGTTTTCATCTCAGCGCGTTCCTTCGCATGCTTACAGAATCTTATCCAGCGTGATGGGCAGATCGCGGACCCGCTTGCCCGTAGCATGGTAAACCGCGTTACTGATCGCGGCCGCCACGCCCACGATGCCCAGTTCACCAACCGTTTTGCCGCCCATCCGGGTCGCTTTATAATCCGGCAGGCCAACATCAATCGTGGTAATCGCCGGGATATCCGCGTTCACGGGAATCAGATAATCGGCAAGATTGTTGTTCAGCACTCTGCCGTTGCGCGGATCGATAATGCCTTCCTCAAGCAAGGCCTGTCCCACGCCCATAATCATGCCGCCAACCCACTGACTGCGGGCCAGTTTGGGGTTATAAAGCCGGCCGCTGTCAAACGCCGCGACCATACGTTTGATCCGGATGGTGCCAAAGTCCTCGTCCACTCTCACTTCGACAAACTGTGCACTCCAGCTGTGTGCGGAGACGTCTTCCGGGCGGCTCATTTCACCCAAGCTACCGGTCACACTGTCCCGTTCCTCGGCAGACATATCCGCTGAGAACGTGCCGCCTTCGACGCACAGCACGGATGCATTCGTCAGGCTGACCAGTGCACCAAAAGAAACAGTCTGAGAAGGGTTAGCGGTAACACAAATCGCCCCGTTCGCCAGGCTGAGTTCATGCGGAGGGATGCCTTTCAGAGGCGAGCCCGTTAATTCGCTTGCGAGCGTGACTAAGCGCGCGCGCATTTTTTTGGCGGTGTCATCAACCGCAGCCGTCAGGTTTCCTGCCAGCTGAGAGCCCCCCGCGACGCCGGCTCGTGGCAGTTGCGTATCGCCCAGTTCAACTTCAATGCAATGTGAATCCACCCCTAAGATATCAGCGGCGGTTTGCGCCAGAATCGTGTACGTCCCGGTGCCGATGTCCGCGCCCGCGCACTGCACAACGATCTTCCCCTGAGAGGAAAGCAGGATTTTTGCCTCAGCCGGCATGGTATTAACCGGATACGTGCCCGATGCCATGCCCCAGCCAATTAATTCACGCCCTGCGCGCATCGAACGAGGCGCCATAATGCGTTTATCCCAACCGAAGGCTTCCGCCCCTTTTTCATAGGCTTCTTTCAGACGACGTGAACTCCAGGGCAACCCCAACTGATAATCGTGATCTGCCCAGTTGCGTAAGCGAAAGGCCAGCGGATCGAGATTTAGCGCATAAGCCATTTCATCCATCGCCACCTCAAGCCCGAATGCGCTGGGATTCTCACCCGGTGCGCGCATCCAGCCTGGCGTGACGGTATTGATGGGCCTGACCTGGTGCTGCGCCGAGAGATTTTCAATAGCGTACATGCGCCCCGTCACCTTACTGCAGTTTTCAGCGAAGACATCAATTAGTGACGTTTCACTGAAGCTGCGCAAAATCACCGACTGAATTTTCCCGTCGCGTGTCGCTCCCATTTCCAGTTGCTGTGACGTGGCAGGACGTCCCCCTAAACCCGTGAAGGTTTGTGGCCGCGTCAGTGACACCCGAACCGGACGATTAAGCGCGCGCGAGGCCACGCAGGCCAGCGCTACGTGCGTATAAGGCACCGGCTTAGAGCCAAAACCTCCACCCACATAGGGCGAGATGACGTGAACATCTTTTGGCGAGATCCCCATCCATTCGGCGATTTCAACCTGCGCCCCTGCCACCCACTGGCTGGGTTCCCAGACGGTTATGCGGCCCTGCTCCCAGTGTGCAATACAGGCATGGGGCTCCATCGGCATGTTATATTCGCGTGGCGTGGTATAACGCTGATTAATCCGCACGTCCGCACGTTCCATGGCGGCCTGAGCCTCACCTAAATCGATGTCCTGCTTTGTAGTCGGCTTAGGCTCCACCCCTTCATCCGTCGCCGAGATCAGGGCAGGCGTCGTCTCATAGTGGATATCGACCAGGGAAGCGGCATAAGTTGCCTGTTCAAATGTCTCTGCTACGACCAGGCCAATGTTCTGACCATTGTGAATAATCACATCGTCCTGAATGGGCGTATAGGTTGTCTGCGCCGCACCGCCATCAGCGATAGCCGTCGGCTTATTGATTCTGAGTGAATTAAGATGCGTATAAACGGCAATCACACCTGTCGCACGTTCCGCTTTGGCCGTATCGATATGTGAGATGCGGCCACTGGCAATTGTCGATTGCAGGACGACGCCATGCAGCACGCGGTCGGGCTTATGCTCTACAGCATAACGCGCTTTTCCCGTGACTTTGACCTTGCCCTCACCGCGGGTTCGCGGTGTGCCAAGACCGGAAGGGCTGGCAGAGGCGCGACGGTGAGGATTGACGCTTTGCTCATCCGCGGACAGCACGGCATTATCGGTCAGCGTCGGATCATTATTGTCTTTTGTCATGCCAGTTCTCCCGCAGCCAGCAGCGCGCGGGCAATCACGCGCGGCGTTAACGTTATTTTGTAAGCGTTGTGCGCCAGCGCGCGCGTTTCCTGAGTGATTAACTCTGCGGCCTTATACAGGCTTTGTTCCTCAAACCGTTGTCCGGTTAACGCATGCTCCACATGACGGGCACGCCAGGGCTTGGTTGCGACACCACCTAACGCGATATGAACGGTCTCTATCCGTCCCTGCGCAAGCGTTAATCCCACGGCCGCACTCGCGCTGGCGAATTCGTAAGAAGTCCGATCGCGTACTTTCAGGTAATGGGACTGTTTTAATGCTAAGGAACGGGGAATTTCGATGGCGACGATAATTTCATCGGGTTGTAAGGCGTGCTCATGCTGCGGCGTCTCGCCGGGCAACAGAAAAAAGTCGTCAACCGGAATGCGCCGCGTATCCTGATGGCTGTTTTGGACAATGATCGTCGCGTCAAAGGCCGTCAGCGCGACGGCCAGATCACCAGGATAGACCGCCACACATTGTTCACTGCCGCCCAGAATAGCGTGACTCGCATTGATGCCGTGCAGCGCTGCACATCCGGAACCCGGCGTGCGTTTATTGCAGGCGGAAAAGGTGGCCGGATCGCGGTAATAGGCGCAACGGGTACGCTGGCAGAGATTGCCGCCGATGGTTGCCATATTGCGGATTTGAGGCGACGCCGCCTGCCACAGACTGCCATACAGCGCGGGGGCCAGGGCCTCACAATCAGGATGACTGGCCAGTTCACTCATGGTGACCAGCGCCCCAATGGTGATTTTATCGTCGCCGAATTCGATCGTTGACAGATCCGACAAGCCGGCAATATCGGTGAGAAGTGAGGGAGTCAGTACGCCACATTTCATCAAATCAAGTTGCGTCGTTCCGCCCGCGATAAGCTGATTGTCAGCGTGCTGTTTAGCGCCTGCTGCATCCGTTACTGACCGGGCAACCTGCCAGCGAAATTCGTTCATCGTACGTCCTCCGCCATTTCAGCTGCAGCCTGCTTTATCGCATCAATGATAAAAGGATACGCGCCACAGCGGCAGAGATTACCGCTCATGTATTCACGAATCTCGTCGTCTGAGCCTGTATGACCTTCTTTAATACAGGCGACCGCAGACATAATCTGCCCGGGCGTGCAGTAGCCGCACTGAAAACCGTCATGTTCAATAAAACAGCGCTGTACCGGGTGCAGCTCACCCGATGCCTGTTCCAGACCTTCAATCGTGGTGACGGCTTTTTCTTGCGTCTGAACAGCCAGCGTCAGGCAACTCAGGACACGCTGACCGTTCACCAGCACTGTACAGGCGCCGCACTGGCCCTGATCGCATCCTTTTTTAGTGCCGGTCAGATCAAGATGATCGCGCAGTGCATCTAATAATGTGACGCGAGGATCGACCGTTAACTGCCGGGTCTCACCATTGACCTGCATCGTGAGTGGTATTTTTTCTGACATTATCTGTTTCCCATGGTTGCAGGGCCGGTTACGTGATGTGAGGCTTATCGCTAACGGGCGAAATTAAAAACGTGAAGCGCGGATAACCCTGATGTTTACATGCGTATGTCCGTCATTAGGTTTAGCACTTATTTTTCGGGTCGGAGCTAAAAACAAGAAGAATGTCTGCTGTGCTTGACGCTGACCGTCCAGACAAGGGTGACGGTCAGCGAAACAGCGAAGATTAATGGGCAGGTAAACGTGGGCCTTTAACGTGCGTGATCAACAAACTGATCATAAAAACGAAAGCGAATAAGACAACGATGGTCGGTGCTGGGGCACTGTCGATAAAAAATGACAAATATACACCGCTGAGCGATACCATTACGGAAATGAGAGCGGCCAGAATCAACGCATGTGAAAAACGACGTGTCAGTAAGACAGCAATCGCGCCGGGCGCAATCAACAAAGAAATGGAAAGAATGATGCCCACCGCTTTTAACGTCGCCACAATCGTCAGAGAAACCATGGCTAACAAGCCATAATGCAGCCAGCGCACCGCCAGGCCACAAGCCCGCGCCTGCTGGACATCGAAACTGAATACCATCAGGTCACGCCATTTCAGGATAACAAGTATTACCACTGTCGCAGCCATCGCCCCTGTCTGAATAATGTCATCACGGCTGATTCCCAGCATATCGCCAAAGAGAATATGGTCGAGATGAATCGCGGGTTTTAACGCAACAAACATAATCAGGCCGGTGGCAAACATGCCCGAAAAAACAATCCCCAGTACCGTATCCTGTTTGATTCTGCTGTTATCTTTAAGATAGCCGCTGGCAATCGCGCAGAAAAAACCCGCGCTGAAAGCGCCTGTGGCAAGCGGTAATGACAGCATCCATGCCAGCACAACACCGGGAAACACGGCATGGCTCATGGCATCCCCCATTAGCGCCCACCCTTTCAGAACCAGAAAGACAGACAACAGCGCACAGGGAATAGCAACGATACAGGCAATTAACAGGGCGTGGTTCATAAAACCAAACTGAAAAGGTTCCAGCCACATCATCATATCTCCTGCATCCGGCGACGCCGATGGTTCGCGAGTAAACCGTGCTTAGGTGCAAACACAAAAGTCAGCAGAAACAGAAACGTCTGGGCCACCACAATGATTCCTCCTGTCGCACCATCGAGATAATAACTTGCCCAGGCACCCGCAAAGCTGGTCAGGCTGCCGATGGCGACAGCAATAGCCAGTAAACGTGGAAAGCGATCGGTCAGCAGCCATGCGGTTGCGCCCGGTGTTACCACCAGACTGATGACTAAAAAAGCCCCAACCGTTTGTAATGCCGCTACGGTTGAAACTGCAAGTAAGGTGAAAAACAGTATTTTGAGCCGTCCCGGCTGTAACCCCACGGCGCGAGCATGGTTCTCATCGAAGAAAGCCACCATTAAATCTTTCCATTTGAAAAATAAAATCGTGGCAGACGTGATCCCGATAACAGCCAACTGAACAATATCCGCGGGGGCGATAGCCAGAATATTGCCCAGTATGATGGTTTGAATATTCACCGACAGGGGATTCAGTGAAACCATAAACAGCCCTAACCCAAAAAACGAAGAAAATACCAGACCAATGATGGCATCTTCTTTTAAACGTGTACGCTGATTCAGGACTAGCATGCTCCCCGCCGCTAATCCCCCCGACAGGAATGCACCAAAGGCAAACGGAAGCCCCAGCATGTACGCGCCTGCCACGCCCGGCACGATAGCGTGCGACAGCGCATCGCCGATAAGCGACCAGCCTTTTAGCATCAGGTAGCATGAAAGAAAGGCACACAATCCACCCACCATTGCGGCAATCCACATGGCGTTCAACATATATTGATAACTGAAGGGTTCAAATAATAACGTCATGGCTGACCTCGTACTGAACGCCTGTCAGGCGATGCGGGTAAAAGAGGCTTATCATCCATGACCTCACGTAGTTCACCCTCAACCATCACATGGCGAAGTACACCGCTAAATGCCCGTTCGAGATTTGCCTGTGTAAAGGTGGTGCGCGTCGGCCCGCTGGCCAGAACGGTACCTTTGACCATCACGGTGTAGTCACAAAACGCCACCACCGAACTGAGGTTGTGCGTTGAGACCAGCAGGGTTTTCCCTTCATCGCGCAGTTCACGCAACAGACTAATGATTTTGGCTTCGGTTTTTACATCGACGCCTGTAAAAGGTTCGTCCAGTAAAATTACCTCTCCCTGCTGAGCAATGGCCCGGGCGAGAAAGACACGTTTTTTCTGACCGCCTGAGAGCTCGCCGATTTGCCGCTCCCGGTATTCGAGCATATCTACCCGTCCGAGCGCAGCCATGACTTTGTCACGATCCTGTTGTCTGGGCCTGCGCATCAGACCCATGTGACCATAACGCCCCATCATGACAACATCCTCAACCCGGACAGGAAAAGACCAGTCGACCTCTTCTGCCTGCGGCACATAAGCCACCAGACTACGGCGTAAGGCCTGTCGCGTTGTCATACCGAGGATACTGACCGTACCTGCACGGACAGGAACAAACCCCATCAGCGCTTTAAAAAGCGTTGATTTTCCCGAGCCATTGACGCCAAGCAATGCGGCAATGGAACCGGCTGGCACGCAAAAACTGGCCTTGTCGAGGGCAATATGGCCATTGCGGTAGATTACCGAGAGGTCAGAAACATCAATTGTCGGCGTCATTGTTTTTTCATCCCATCATTAATGCCTTTCACCAATGTATGAGTGGTGACCTTAAGTAAGTCCAGATACGTTGGTACGGGTCCACTGGCGGTACTGAGAGAATCGACATACAGAACGCCGCCATAGTGCGCCTGTGTTTCACGTGCTACCTGACGAGCCGGTTTATCCGATACGGTGCTTTCACTGAAAATAACGGGAATGGCATGTTTCTTCATCTGGTCAATAACCTGGCGTACCTGTTGAGGCGTCCCCTGCTGATCGGCATTGACAGGCCAGAGATAACGTTCCTTAAGCCCCAAATCGCGCGCAAGGTAGGAAAATGCCCCCTCGCTGGTCACGAGCCAGCGTTTGTTCTCAGGGATGTCGGCGATTTGTTTTCGGAAAGGCTCAAGCGATGCGATGATTTTCTGCTTATAGGCAGCGGCGTTCTGTGCATAGATCTGGGCATTGGTCGGATCATATTTACTCAGCGCGTCACGAATATTGTCGACATAGATAAGTGCATTATCGGGCGACATCCACGCATGAGGATTGGGTTTGCCATTGTAAGGCCCCTCCCCTATCCCCATGGGCTCGATTCCGGCAGAAACGACAACGTCAGGTACGCCTTTCAGGTGCTGATAAAAGCGCTGGAACCATAGCTCAAGATTCAGGCCGTTAGCCATCACCAGTTGCGCCCCCTGAGCCCGCTTTATGTCTCCGGGCGTCGGCTGATAATCATGAATTTCGGCTCCGGGCTTAGTGATGGATGTTACTTCAGCCGCCTCCCCCGCCACATTTTTTGCCATATCGGCAATGACGGTAAATGTCGTTACAACTTTAAATTTTTCAGCGGCATGGCTATTTGTTGTCATTGCAACACCGAGCATGACACTCAGCGCGGTTATCCAATACCTTTTAAACCTGTTCATCGTACTGTCCTCAGCTTAATGCGCAAATATAGCTTGTGCTAACTTGTATAGCACAAGCTATAAATCAGGGACAGAAACACTTTGTGAAGTTTTTTAATGAAATGAATGGAAGTTTCATTTTTTCTGACAGGAGGTATGTAATTCATTATTTTAAAGAGTAAAAAATAGATCCACCCCTCTCCAGCTAATGCAGATTTTCTGTCTAAACAGGTGCAGTGAGTTCGTGTAAGCGTACAAACAGCGCTGTACGGTAAGGCGGATCGTATTCTTTGCTAAAATTACGAATGTGGAACACATGCCAAAGGAGGTTATTTTGCTACTTTCACAACAGTATCTGACTAACACTATCATTGGCGAGGCCGCTCTGAACCTGATAGCAATTAATCAGGACGTAAGTGTTGAGTCCCTGGTGGATGAGCTCAGGGTAATGAAAGAATCTGAAGTTGATGAAAAACGACTTCTGCAACTGGCCGATGCGACAAAGTGGCTCATGGGATTCAGAAAAATCGGTGCACGGTCGTCTGCCGGCACAGGCTGGTCTGCACGCAAGCACCCTTTTTCAGCGTCTTCTGACAATGACTATGATGATATTTTCTTTAAATAGTAATAAGCTTGTTTTTCATCCCTGTTGGTGGGAAACAAGCTTAACCGCACGCCATAATTGTTAAAAAAGTTTAAACGCCAACCTCTATAACCCTCTGTTTTACCTCAATTAGCACTTTTTGCACAAAAATATTCCTTCAAGATCATCAAAATTCTGTACAAGTTTTTAAAACATGTATAACTTTCGCTTAGCGGCGAAGTATATTTTAACCACTTGAGGATATGAGCATGCGTCAGAACGGACATGCACCGGATAATACCAGCGACATTGCCCGTTATTTTAACCAGGCCAGCCAGCCCTCTCAGCAGGAAACATTGGGCGAAATTGTTGTGGAACTCCTGCGCGCTGGTCAAACGCTCTCTCGTAAAGCTATCTGCAGTAAACTTCTCCATCGTCTTGATGGGTGCGCTTCATCAGAACAACAGCAGCATTATCAGGCCCTGATTGGTTTGCTGTTTAGCCGTGAAGGCTGATAAATTTTGCATTAATCGTTAATTCGTTTTTAAAGTAAATTCTGATCGGACAGTACTGCGTTTAGTCACAGGGAGTGTACTGTCCACAGCTGACGCGGGAAGGTTAGCTGTCCCCGTCATCGTGACCGGACTATGGCCACACATTCGTAATCAGAGAAGCCAGTATGTACAGAAGTGAAGAAGAAAAAATAACGGATGTGATGATAGGTGAGGCCGTGCTGACCTTACTCAAGTCCGAAAGTCCGATTTCCAGCAATGCATTAATTGCCCAGCTTGAGGTGATGGCGGGCGAAACGGAAGATGCAACACGACTGCGTGCGATTAAAGTTGCCATCGTTGAAGTGCAAAAAGGAATGGCTTCTGCAAACAGTCGTCGAAGAGTGGATCTTTCCGAACGTGATAAGCACCGTTTAAACAATGATGGTCCGCCTGAAGGTTCTAAAAAGCACTGAGCTTAATGTTTGTGGCTGGTCATCAGGCGATGATGCGGTGTGATTGCAGACAGGTAAGTTACCTGATTAACCCTGATAAATAATAATACTGTCGGCTGACTTCCTGCTATTCAACTGACAATTTTCTTAGAGAATTGAGACTATGCAACAGAGCACATCAGATTTAGCCATCATCGAATTTTTCCGCAGTGAGGGCGATCACCTCGCCAAAGAAACTGAATTGCTTGGTCGGGTGATCAGAAACATTGTCAGCGATAAGAAGCGGGTGACGAATAAAGCCATTATTCTGTACTTAATTGCTGAACTGGAGTGCACTGACGATGCATCTCAGATTGAACTGTTACGCAATACGCTGGAAATCGTAGTAGGCCGTACCCCGGACGACGCGGGCATTTGATATTATCACCAGGAAATAAAACAACGATATTTCCTGGCTGCCCTCTTTATCCTGCAACACCTTTGTATTGCAGGATAAGGCTAATGCATTTTACGCATAAAAAAATGAATGGCGCGCTTGCACAGATGTTTGACTCTTTTGTCCCGGCTATCCTCGCCCATTCGAAACAGTGCATCCGTGATCTGATGAAACTGAACGGGCTCCCCCATCTTCAAAAGCTCACTCACCACCTCTCCAATCAACGCACGAATATCGTTGTCTTCATGGTTATTCACATAACCTCCAACTGGTGTATGTATATACAGACTAACATCTTTATCATCTTAAAAACAAAGAAGATAATGGAAATTTATCGTAAGCGGAGCGGTGACATTAAGTTATGCTCTTGATTTTATTCTGAATTATTTATTACTAAGCGTGCGTAAATAGCGAGATTCCTGGTACAGGATAAATTGACGAAATACGATAAAAAGTAAATTTATATTTCCTGAAAGAGCAAAACGTGAAGAAAATTTAACAATCCTTACTTTATATGTTGACCGATATTGCGGATGTATCATAAAAATCAGAGCGGCTTTTCAGATAACGCCACCCGATAAAATACGACTTCAACTCTTTTTTAGTCTGCGTCAAGCGATTGCCGCCTGTTGCGATTACTAACGACTGGCGATGATATTTACCTGGCAGACGCCGACTACCCGATGAAATAAATCGGCCAATCATAGAGCGAATATCAGTTGTTTTACCTGATATGGCAAACACAGAAAAACAACGCTGGAAGCTGTCAGGTAGCCACTCAGAAAAATTTCAGAAACCGGAAAATTCATTCTCTGTCTTTTTGCCCCCGAGCAGGAAAAAACGGCCCAGCGCTGACAAAAACGCATGATCTTCCTTAAGTCTGGCACGTGTATCGACCCAGCCATGCAGTGAGAAAACACTGTCCCGAGGCTGAAAACCTGATGTCATCGTCATGAATCTGAATGAAACGCGTACCTCCACCACCCGGTGCACCCTGAATAAAACCTTCGGCTATCACATTGTTTTTTACAACCAGTAAGCATGTAACTTACCGCATCGCCTGCCCTTTGAGTACTTATCCTGAATGCGCAGGAGTTTTCTGTGACGGATACGGGTCGCCCTGAAAACCTGGCCCACCAGGCTACTGCCAGCACACCTCCGCGGGTAAAACCCGGGATGCATCCCTCATACCCGGCGGCTGGATGACTTTACCTTTTTGTTTCTTGTTAACTTTCAGCATGCAGCCATATTTTCCTGGTAATGAGAAAAACGATGCGTAAAGGCCCCACAGAGGAACGCATGCTGGGATACGCCTGCCAGGTTCTGGATAACAACATGGCGAAGGTTGTAGACGGATTTAATCTGACAGTTCTGATTGCGCGCCTGCTGCTTTTCCGGAACGCCTTCAATCATTGCCATGAGAGAAGCCCGACGCAGAGGGGTGAGATTGAATGCTTGTGCAGTTACGGGTTTTAACTCAGTGGAACCCGTGATGATGTCCTGTAATGCGCATTTCATCTGCTGAGGTGAAAGTCTGGAGGGTATTGCGTAAAAATTATCACCTGAGACATAAGGCAGGCCGGCTAAACGCAGGAGCACCTGAATACAGTTAGCAGACATATCAGTAAGTATGATAACCGGTCCCTTAAACTTTCCTCTGACACAGCTCCGAACAAGTGAACGAAGGATACTGAATTGTATGCTGATACTGTAGTGAAGATTTATTATGACAGCATCATAATGCATTTCAGGAAATAAACCGCACTTACCGGCGACAGGCAAACGGATATGCGCTATATCGTCATATTTCGCGCCTGACAATTGTTTAACTGCCAACGAAAAGAAGTTACAGTCATCTATTATGCAGAGTCTTCTTCCAGAGGGATGTGAGCTCTGTATTTTTACAACTTCATTCATGTCCACTCACCTGTACGAAAAGGAGTATAAAAGAAACCCCATTAAGTATTAAACCAACCGAAAATGAGAGATTTGACCCACACGAATAACTTAATATTCAGTAATCAACACGATTTAAGTTATGAATATCACTACTCATATCCGGGACGCCAGCAGCATCACTTTATCGATCACCTGATATAATCAATTCAACACCTTTCCTGACCTGTTCGAGCCTACACCAGAGTCAGGCTTGCAATCTGTCTGAATATTCGATTATGGAATGAATGATAATTCAGAGCGGCAGTATCAGAGAGGGTTAAAGCGAAGCTCGGATTTTTTGATGTAGTACCTGACACAATATTACCAATTGGTGAATTATTTTTATTAACGTCACACGCTGCTAGCTCTGGTGCTTTTATTGAAAATTACCTACCTTACCAGTCTGCATCCTCATGCTTTAAATAACAGCAGAACTGGCTGTTGCAGAATGGAAGAATGTCGCATTAGCATCATTTTAAATAGCAGCACGACCTGATACTACCTGGGCAGCATCACCCGTCATATTTTAAGTAAAGGCAAATGCACCTTCTCAATATTTTCCACCAGGTAACCTGTATATCATCTCCTTTGAGCGCCCGTCGGAAACGTAAAAAATTCCTGCGGTCATAGTAAGCGCGACTTCTCAACTGGTGCTGGGGGTATAGGTGACCGTTACCGTCCCGGTATACTCGCCGCTGTTTTTAGCTGATGGCTTAAAAGTCGGGGTGGTAAATGTCAGCGGTGCCGGAACGCAATACGTGGAGGTTGTGTAACCCGGCAGGGTGACCAGGCGGCCGGTGAACCCTCTATCGGGTGCTACCCAGGTGATGGCTTCCCCATTCTTCACCGTCTGCGCAGCGCTGGTAACCGGATTCCTTACGCTGATGGCGAAGTCAACGCGGTCAGCCGGATTAGTCTCACTCCCTCCGATCCGGTAAACAGAGAAAAGACCCGATGTCCGGTCAGAGGGACTCCCCCCTGCATCGCTCAGTGACAGGATTATCTTTTTTCCCGCCGCATTTGCACCGTCATACAGGCACATATCCAGCGAGGCCGAACCGCTTGTGGTTGGCCAGAAACCGGAAACGCCCAGGTCGACTGTTGCATCCGAGGACGTAAAGGCAGGAAAATACACCTGCTGGGCACTGGCAGTGGTGACAGTCAGGGTGATGTCGGCAGTCCAGGTAGCCACATACGTATATTCCCAGCTGTAGTAATCCATCACCAGTGTGGCACGCCAGACTCCGTCAGTCAGACTGCTTAACTCACTCTGCGCGATAGAATAAGTAAAGACAGGAGCAGTTGGTGTATCCATATTTATACTGCTCCAGGGTGCCCAGTCACTGGGGCCATTATAAGAGCGCCTTCCTAGCACAGTCAGAGGCTTTGTCTGCCCGGTGCGGTCCTGAGTGAAGGTCAGCGTAATTCTTCCCGGGGCTTCAGGCTTCCAGGAAAGAGCAGTATCACAGGCCCCATTTGTGGAGTCCGTGCTACTTTTACAGACCATGCCTACCCTGAAGGAGGATGTTCCACTAATACTGCCAACGGTAACGTTATTCCAGATGTACAGCGGAGCGGGCAGCGAACTGGTGTCTATCGTCTCCGTCACGGTCGTCGTGCTACTTGTCGGCAGGTCGGCCAGGACAGGCAGCGATACCAGCCAGCACAGGGCGGTCAGCCAGCAATAGATGTTTGTTTTCATGGTCTCTCACGGTCTGAATTATTGGTATAAACGTATTAATCTGTCATCGCTACCGGGCTGTCTGCACGCTCTGACCCGGCGGTCATCAGGGTAACCTGACGACGCTCTGCTGACGGCAGGCGTGCCATATCGGTGTTCTGGCATGTGGTCGCCCCCAGATAGCGAACGACCTCGCGCACTTTCTGCACCCTGAGTGCACACACCCAGAACTGGTCTGCCCGCATGACGTACAGCTGGTCCATACGTGACTCCGTCTCCATGGTAAAACCGCCGTCACCGACTGTCGTCCATGACGTCACATTGAGAGGAATGACGTTCTCAAGAGGCTGACGTGAACCATCAAGCAACCGGCCAAGCCAGATATAGCGCGGACTGACGGTAACCTCTTTGTTAAGTATTTTGCCGGGAGCCATAAAGGCTGTGGTCGTGCCTGCGCCCCGGGTGATTTCAGCCGCCACCCCGTCAGAGGAGACGCCCGACTCGTGGATTCTGAACGTGCTTTCCTGATACCCCTGCGTCGTGAACACAGCCCGCCGTCCGCTGGTGATATCCGTCCGCCCCCCAAGACCGGAGATACTGACCCGGGAGCCGGTCTCACCATCACTCCGCCCGACGGAGACACCAAAGGCTGAGGCCGCGCCGTCATTGCTCCAGCGTCCCAACGCCACGCCTGACCGGTCCACCACCAGGGAGGAGTTGTAGGCTCCGCTGCTGCCAAACGTGTGCCGGCGGCTTCCTGAACGGTCCCATGCATCACTTATCGTCAGCGTCCCGTCACCGTACTGACCGCCGGCACTTCCGGTGACAGAGCCATTCACCGTATCCGTATTGATGCCTGACAACGCCACACCTGCACGGTTATTTCCGTTATCTTCGCCATAGTGAGTCATTGAGGTACTGTACCCAAGCGCCCCACCCGACCGTTCAGACTGCCAGTTCATGCCCGCACTGGTTGTTAGTCGGGCGCCGTCTGAAAGTTTCGTACTGCGGAATATTGACACCCCGATGTACCCGCCTTTGTCGGGGCTGCTGTAGGAACTGACATTTCTGACATAAGCGCTCAGCCGCATGTTTATATTGAAGCTATTGACAGCAAAGCTGCGATTCAGACCCAGCTGCCAGCTCTCGCTACGGGAACTGGACTGATAAATCTGCTCCCAGGGGGCACCGGCATTATATTCAGCACTGCTTTCATCCAGGTCCTGACGGTAAACATAACGCCCCTGATTATCGCTAAGGGTATAACCCACAGAGGCCTGCCAGCTCATTACGGGAACAGACAGCATCACGTTGGTATTTTTGTAGCAGCCCGTGAAGCCGTAAATATGCGATCGCTGAACATTACAGTCATCCGCTGTCCGGGATGTGCGGTAAAAGCTGAGAGCGAAACCATCGTTGTAACTCACCTGCTGGGTATTCCCCCGAGAGCCATCGCTGCCCTGCAGCCAGCTGACCCGTGTGCTTAGCTGCCCGTCCAGTACTCCTGAGTCAAATCCGTGAAGCCAGTCGGCTGCCGCTTCGGCATATTCAGAGTCACTGAGCACAGCTGTTCCGGCCGTCAGCGCCAGCGTGTCTGTCAGAGGGAGGCGGCCGCCGGCATGCATGACAAAATGCTCATGTGAAGCATCAGTAGTCATGGAGGACCGTTCACTGTCCGGTGAGCCCGCCTGCAGGAACCACTGAAATCCATTCCCCCACCCCATCTCCTGGCGGGTGTAGAGTTGTGATTCGGTTCGCACGAGCTGGTTATTCTCATAAATACGCAAGGTCAGCGTGTAACTGCCGGCCGGTAACATACTGGTATCGAGCAGCTGCATGCCGGCTTTGAGGTAAAACGTATTGAGCAACTGATTATCCCGGTAGGCATCCACTCGCGCATCCCGGGGTAAAAACAGGTTTACGGGCGTGCCTGCTGACATTTTACTTTTATTTGCCCACGCCAGAGTCGACCCCATGCGAACGCCGCGAATACGCTCTATCGGCAGCTGATTCAGGACTATATTCCCCCCTGCATTCGTAAAAATATCCTGAGAATTCATCAGTCCGGCCTGGATATAGATGCGCTTCAGAAAATCTTGCCTGAAATACGCATTAGAGGCTTCTGCCTCCTGGGTGCCGGAATGTCCAGAGCGCTGACTCAGCCAGCTCCAGTCCACACTGGCATAGCTGGTTTCTCCAAGCCCGAGCGTGCCGTTACCTCTTAAGGTCAGTGACTGATACTGACCCGTCGTGGCCAGATTCAAAGCCTGCTGGTGAATAAAGGCGTTTCTGCCTGCCGGAGTGGCCTTGTAATAACCACTGTCTTCAGGCACGTGAAGAGTGTAAAGATCGCTGAGAAACAGTCTGACTACATTATTGTTTTCATCATAAATGACACTGAGGCTGTCTGTTTTGAGATAATCACAGCCGACACGCCCCCGGTGGGCACTGCATGACAGCTGGCCATTCCTGCTCAATGGCAGATGAAGATTTTTTGTCAGCAGGGAATCAAGTCCGGAGGGATTACCGTAAAGTTTCGCGATGGCCTGCGATAATTTATCAGGCTCAAGAAAGGTTATATTTTCAAGGTCCACCCGCACACGGGCCATTCCCAGAGACTGACCGTATATCTGAACCTCTGACTGAAATTCCTGGCCCTGAATCAATTCTTCAAACCCAGCCGGAACACGCATAGCGGCCTGAGACATCACAGGAATGATGACTGCAAAAGGAAAGAAAATAGCCCAAGAGGGAAATCGGTTCACGTAACACCCGCACAGAAGATACCTGACGGGGTTACCGTCAGGTATGAATTAATGAATCAGGAACTTGTAGCCTGGGACAGAATCAGGGAGACGGTCCCGCTGTACTCACCGGCAGTACTGACAACCCCCTTGGTTGTCTGGGATATCGCCAGGGGAATTGTGATTGAACCGTTAGTAATTCCGTTCGGGAAATAGGTGGCATATGACAGCGTCGACTTAGTTGTGCTAAGCGCGGTACCGTTCAGCGTCACCGTCAGCGGAATGGTGGTGGTAGTCGTGGATGCGCTCAGTTCCGGTGAACTGGCCAGGGCAACGTTCAGGTCGGCAGTGGTTGAGTTGGACCAGAGCTTAACATCTTTTGAGACTGTACCGAGTCCAGAACCCACAACATACTGCATGGCAATGGTGTCAGGTAAAACAGTGCCATCGGCCAGCGTGATGTCCACAGTCGGATCAATCGATGCCGTGACGGTGATGTTTTTTGTCACAGCATGCGCGGATGCGAACGTCAGCATGGCTGCAGAAAGCAGTGAACAGGAAAGAATTTTTTTCATCAGATACCCTTAAATCAACTGTTATTAAAAGTGTTATGGCAATACCTCAGGCGCAATCTCCTTAATATTGCCGGTTGTAACGTCTGTATATTTAAACTTGTAATGTTCGCCTGGTCTGAACGTAAAATCTTTAAGGATGACATGCATGTCTGGATAAATTGTTTTCACTTTGCTTTGCCATTTACAGCGCCCCTGCTTATCACAAATGCCGATTTCCTTTAAAGGCAACCTGACCGTGCCATCATTTACGATTTCAGATGAGCCCGGACGGTATTTCATGCTGACAACTACATTCTCAGGTGGAACATGCAATAAAACACCCCAGATAATATTGACACCCACCCGGGTGGAAATATCTTTATTTGATTTTTCCCCGGTAATTTCTGAATTGAAGGTATTGTTATCCACAGATTCAAAGTAAATACGCCAGGTTGTTTCTTTCTCTGGTGGCAGCATTGATACAATGCGGACAATCCTTTCGCTACCGGCTGCCAACGCAATTTTTGAGGGCACAACAGCAATACCGGTATCACCACCAATATCAGACACAACCTCATGCTCCTGCGGCGTGCCGGGATTTTCTATCCGTTTCAGCGTCACTTTAACAAATTGTACATCATCATCTTTTGATAAAAGCGTGAGTTGCCTGGTGCCTTTGTCATTCAGAGAGACTTCCATCGGGTAGACGTACATGGCCGCGGCAGCATCTGCGGTTATAAAAAAACAATAAATCGCAGTCACACCGAAAATAAGTGAACGAAGCTGCATGACAAACCTCACTGGCATTAATGTTCATTTATCTGAACCGTCAACATTCAGATTAAAATAATTTCAGACCCAACATGACTGAGAGCGGAAATAAATGGCCCCGGCCGTTGATGATGGCATATAACCATATTTACGGCGCAACGAGACCTGCACGGGAAACAGAAACCTGTGACTGCATCAGTCGCTCTGGATAAAAACGTTCTTTCAGGCGTCAACTTAAAAGTCAGAGATCATTTCCTGCGGAACAACAGACCAGCGCGGAGTTAATTTCCTGTCACAGAGTATTCATCCCGGAAAAAACATACACCCATCATCATGCCCGACAAGACACTCAACTAACTTTCCCTGAACCTATTTCAGTTCTGCCTCCCTGGGGTATGTATCGCATACATAGTCAAAAAAGATATATTTTGTCCCCACTGAATAAACCCGTAAATCCTAATCCTGTCTTTAAGAATACTGCGCATCAGTGATGACTGAAGCCAACTTGCCATACCTGATTTACCCCCTTAATTCCTTTAGCATAAATAAGCATCCTGCCGCCCTTATCAGATGGATAAATATTTTTTAACAGATACAGCAATACCCCGCAGGGGTAAGAGCTTTCCGAAAAAATAAAATCAAGCGCATTATGCACAACGACACACCGACGTCAAACCCGATCATAAAAAGGCATCTGATAGTTATCAACTATCAAAAAAACAAGTATTGATCGTTTTCCACAGCTAGTGGATTATGCAAATAAACACATATCATATTGAAAATAAAGATGATATTTAGCACGCACCTGCTGCATTTATTGGCATAGTGTTTGAATGTATGTGAAATTCTCAGGGAAAAATGGTTCCGCAAAAAAAACTTTTATTTGATATATGACAATATTTACGTTGCGGCACCAAATTAATCCTTTTCATTTTGATAATGGAAAATACACACTCCTTCCAGGAAGACAGCAATTGGATCAATATTATTTTCATTTGAAATGATAAACTGAGTTTACATCCCAATAAATTTCCATTTAAAACTTAAAACCCTGAGATTATTAGCGCCGTATTAGTTACTCCAGTTGCAATTAATAAGTATGTAACTGGACAATATGAAATAAGTCCCCAAAGCCACCCCATCAGAATCTATGATAATGGAGAGGTGAAAGTGAAGAAGGTTTAAGGGCGAGAAATTTACAGAAATGTAGGCGTACAGAGAGAACCGTAATGACGAACAAGAACGACTTGGTTGGCAGGACGATGCGCCCGGTTTATCGGCCAGTCAGCAATAACGTCCAGGACATGCCGGAAATCGCTTTCAGGTTCCACATCGTTCAGTTTGCACGTCCCTATCAGGCTGCACATCAGCGCCATCGCGGACTGACGGCCAGGCGAAGCGGCCGCGCTCCAGCCGTTTGGTCAGCAGGCACAGCCCGTCACCGACAGACCACAGCCGTATGATCTGACTGCCGCTGCAGCCCGGGAAGATGAAGACGTGGCCGGACATCGGATCGTCTTTCAGCGTCGTCTGTACTTTTGTGGCGAGGCCATTGAAACCGTTACGCATGTCGGTGATACCGGCAACCAGCCAGATTTTGGTGCCTGTTGATAACGGGATTACCGTTTGAACGCCTGTATCAGCAGGGTCAGCAGATTTTTGCTGACAGTGCCCTTGAGGCAGAGCGTTCCGTGCCGGAACGTTACCTCACAGCCAATATTAAGGGTTCCCGGGTCCTCTGCGAGTGGCTCTGACTGTACGGCAGCTGCATCGAGAGTCACAGGAAGTAGCTGAGGACTCTCTGAAGAGGGTAATAGCAGCTTTCCCTCACGCTATTGTTGGTGCCATTTAAACAACAGATTGGCGTAAATGCCATTTCAAGCGCCAGCTTTTAAATAAATTTCCCGGGTTCGCAGGGGGCAGCAACGCGCTGCTGTTTAATTTCAGGAGAATAATCAGGGCAGTCTTTACGCCTGCCGGGAGTCATATTTTTCTGCATATCTGACACTTCGGTTCCCACTACTTATTTGGTGAACATCACTTTGTCGGATGCTTCAGATTATGAGCAGACGGTTTGCGCTGTACGCTTACCTTTTTTGCATTATTCAGGGTGATTATTATGGCGCTTGTCGCGAGGGTGATAAGGAAAATACCCAATGCAATCATCGCATTAAATCCATAACCTTTAAAAAGCATTAAACCGGCGATACACCCGGACAAAAATGAAAAGACGGTGGTCAGATGGGTATGCAACTGTTTCTGTGCAAAACGTCTGTCGCAGGGTTCGGCACGAGAAACGAACGAAGAGACGTACGTGCCAAGTGCAATTCCGGCATCAGTAAGCGTACCTGTGATATGTGTTGATCGAACACGGCCATTTGAGAGTTGAGTAGACGTCGCATTATGCAATCCCATCAGGAAAGCCAGCATCAATAACACTTCACCATTATACTCAGGAGAATAAAACATTTTCTCGAACAGCGAAGCAGACGTCAGAGCAATTCCTTCAGCCAGGATAATCTGACAAAAAACCGTCCTTATTTTCCGCCTTTCTCCGGCAATGATAAATAATCTTGCCGACGTGCATCCAACAACAAACGCCATAATTAATCCAGCAAGAAATATGAGGCTGTCAAAATCGGATGTAAAAACTTCAGTTGAAATTTGAGAGGTATTTCCACTCATATGTGACGGAAAAAAACCAAACGCGCCAAGCGCCATGGCATTAAGAATACCTGCCGTTGTCGCTAATGCCAGAGCAAGATAACGGTCTTCGGTATGTGAACGCAATTTCTTCTTTTTTATCAGCATATGATTCCCCTGTTACTGTTTTTCCGCACCATTTATGATTTCGCCTGTTGTAGATTTTTTAGCATAGTCGGTTTTAAGAAACGTAACGGTAAATACAGACTAGTCTGGACAGATAACACCCTAATTATATTGATATTTACAGTTATTTACAGGAAACGAAAAGGCGCGTAAAAATGTTAAAAATGGGTGTTCGCAGTTGATTTAATAAAACAACGAAAGACTGTTTCGCTTGTTTCCCCAGCCATGTGCTTTAACAACACTTCATGTTTATGGCAGGATACGCAACCAAACCCGTAACTGTGCAGACTGTCAGTCATATTTTTAAGGTTGTATCATGGCAAAGGTTGGTCCTAAATTTATTGTTCCTGTAATTATTGTGCTGGCTTGCCTGGCCTGGTGGCTCGTTCCGCATTATGATGCGGAAGAGGAAGCTTATTATGTATCAGTGCTCTGTACAGTGCCTCAGCAAAATGAACATCAGATATACAATGCAATGAATAATGTTATCGAAGGCAGTAACTCTGATTATGCATTGCAAAAAATCCATTTTATCCCGGGACTGGCTAAACGTGTCATCACTGTCTGGAAAAATCTGACGCCCGACCAGCAGCAACTCGCCGCCAGTAATAACACGCAGTGCCAACACTTGCTCACCCACAATAAATAACTGCGCAAAGGGTCACTTAATCATGCTGCAACGCAAAAACTACGCTGCGCTGGGCCAAATAACAGCGCCATATGTCCACGCCGTCAGCCATAACGGAACACTGTATGTTTCAGGCCTTACCGCCCACGGCACGACAGCAAGCCAGCGTGACATAGCAGCTCAGGCAGAAGCGATATTCGATCAGCTTGAGGTTATCGCCAGCGCTGAGCAAACGTCGTTAGAGAATTTGATAAAGGTGACCCTGTTCATTACTTCATTCACTGATATTGATGCACTTCGTAAGGTATTGTTTAAACGCTATGGCACCGCTCTCCCAGCCAGTTCACTGGTTCAGGTTAACGCCCTCTTTGCACCTGAATTGTTAATTGAGATTGAGGCGATCATTGCACTTTAAGAAAAGTTCGCCCTGCCCTTTTCATACGTGTAATGTCACCAACGGGTAAGAACATGCTTTTCGCACAGCATGTTCTTAATGTATTTTCCATGACCTATCCTTTTCTGACTTCACATCATTTCAGATAAGTGCGGTACACGTTTGTTCTGCACGTTGACGTGGTATTCCTCTTATGGCGCCGGCTTTTATACTTTCCTCTCTTGGCTATCTGGTTTTCAGGCATGCTCAACGCGAAAGATGCTGGCTGGCTATTAATATTGCAGCGATCGCGCTTGTATTCATACTTATGAAAGCTTTTTGACATGCCATACAGATATGCCACATTGTCGTTGCGATACGAATAACAAACCGAGTGGCTGACGTTTCGCAGCTCGCTTATCAACCTGTCGCATACCTGTCATAACCAGAATTGCGGTTTATCTGCATAAGGCTTTCTCATTCAGACAAACTGGCCGTGTCTGTCAAAAGGCACCTGATTAATTAATTCGTATTACGCGAGGGACTGCGTAAAAGGGATTCATTCAGAAACCCATGACATGTGAATTTCAGCCTGAAATCGCCAAAGAGAAGCACTGACTACAGTGAATGTTTGAGTATTCACTGTAGTCAGTTCGCGTGAACACATGACTGCGTTATTGGCACGCTTATTCTATAAACAGATAAAAAGGACGGCTAACAGCGATGCTGCAGCGATGTTAAGATCGAAGCTAGTGGCAGCCCTAGACCGCCTGATATTAAGGTCATTGAGCCGGCCTGAAAGACAAGCGCGCTGAACATGAATCACGGACAGCAATACGGGTACCGCAGGCTTGCGATATGCAGCAAGCCGCTAAAATGTCACGGTCATCTTAGCTGGACGCGCATTTTATAGTGCCGTGATTTATTAAGTTTAACTTTTACCCGATTTCGCTTTGCGGCCTTCCGGATTATATTAATTCTGTATTTCTTCAATAACGATGCGAGTCAGTTTCAGCGTGATGAGTTGTAAACATTGACTCAGGCGCGTAACCGCATTCACGGCTTAGCTTTTAGCTTCCGCCCGGAAAGGTTGACGACCAAATTTCAGCCTGAAATCGCCAAACTCATTTTGCTCACTGATTACAGTGAACATGCAGCAGGTGTTCACTGTAATCAGTAATCAGTAATCAGTAATCAACTGCATTTTACATATGGCCTCTTCAGGCTAAGCAAGAGATCTCATGTCAGTGCCATACTCATCCCAGGCTGCGCACCGCGCCGTCAGTAAACGGCATATTCCTGACTAACAGCGGTACCGATGCGTGGCAAGTGATTCACTGTAATCTGTAGTGTGAAGCATCGGCAAGCGTCAAAGCCTGAGCAACATGCTCAGGGCACCAGAATACTGATTACAGTGAATTCAATATTAAAACCTGAGCTCCCATCGCTTTGTCCTTTTGAACATGATTAGCCGGAGCAGATGTAATAAGCCTTTCTTTGTTTTCTAAAAGTGAGATTAAAGCCAATGATTGTGTCACCTGCATTCTGGTGCCTGAAACGTTTTGCGGCCGATTCAACAGCAATGATACTGACGCAACCCGCAGGCTTAAGCGGTTTTATTGATACACCGCGAATTTGCATCATCATTCACAGCGCCTTCCAGAAAACGCGGTGATATCATTTGTCTCACCTTTCCTCACTCGCTGGCCCCAGTCCTGCAGTGTACGGGCGACTACAGGCTTCACTCTTAAAGAAAAGAGGGATGAGGGCGCTAATCAGCATGTGAGAGAGATTCGGGCAAAATCGTGATGGTGCCATGCATTGACAACTTTGGCTTAATCATTACCAAATACTTTCCCGTTAGCACATCATCATACAGAGTGATTTATCCATCACAGCCTTAGTTATCCACTTTTTCTGTGGATAACTAAGGGATATTTTCTGTATATCGTCATTATTGATAATTTTATTGTTTATCAAATTTTCTCGCGGCAAATAAGTTTAGTGAGGATACGGTGTCAGCTCATATCAATGAGGTTTACATTGCTGGCAGATTTAGAAAAATTTCAGGGTGAAATCGCCAAAACAAAAGCTATATAATACAATTAGATATAAGAGAAAATCGCAAATTTATCGCCGTCATGGTGTAACATTAAAGCATTCCATCACTCCTTCAAACTTTCCTTTCAGTACGAACAGTCGAGAGACAGCACGAAGAGCTGATAAAAGCGTAAGCGGTTGAACAAATATCATCCATAAGATGATTATAAGACCGGATTTCTGAACGTCAGGCTTTCATTACAGTCTTACAGATCATGCACAATTTCGACAAGCACAACCAAGACCCGAAAAAGAATTTCGGGCGAAATTTTACGGCACTGAGATAAAAAAGAACTTATTTTTCAATATATTAATATCGACAAGGAAGACTATTAGATGGCGATTTCAGCCTGAAATTGCGAGTGTAAATAGCAGCATAAACAAAGCAGGAAGGGAGGAAAGAAACCAGGCAAAGGCTATTTGCCTGGTCAGGGTTAGACGCTCATCGTGTCATGAATTTTTTCAGGGTTTCTGAGATCACTTTATCCAGCTCATCCTGCAGCTCTTTAGACTGGCGATTAAATTCATAACTGAACATCCTTCCTCGCGTTTTTTTACGCGCAAAACGATCTTTATCTGCGAAAGACCACAGCGCAATGGCAGTGGTTTTGTCTTTTTCGGGCTCTTTAATCAACGTCTGGCTACCC
Organism: Pantoea sp. PNA 14-12; assembly: GCF_004364735.1. NCBI lineage: Bacteria > Pseudomonadati > Pseudomonadota > Gammaproteobacteria > Enterobacterales > Erwiniaceae > Pantoea > Pantoea sp. PNA 14-12. The sequence goes on from NZ_SOAJ01000005.1 coordinate 71,690, forward strand.
TGACGAATTAAGCGAAGAATATTATTCTTTAGCTCATCTTCAGCTAAATTTTCACGCGCTCTGACCACATCGATTTCAGCAGAAATCGCATTAATCAATGCATCAACTGATTGCCCTGTTTCACTGAGCTTGTCTGAAGCCTGGAGCAGAGCTTTATAATCAGGATAAGTCAGTTCAGATTGATTGGGGAAAAGCGAAATCAGATCGGCAGGCACACTCGCCGCCTGTAATGCACGGGTCACTTTAGCCTGAGACAGCCCCTGATTTTCAGCAATTTCCTTTTGTGAAAGTCCGCCTTCTTTAAGCGCAAGCAAACGCATGCCGACTTCACGTAAATTATGTTCGCGCGCCGTCTGTATATCCTGTGCAAGCTTGCGTGCCTCATCGGGCGTGATTGCAGCATCGGTAACCAACACATCAAGACCGGTTTTACAGTGCAACGCTGCGGCCCGTCGCCTTGAACCATCCAGTATCTCGATACGTTCGTCCTGCATGATGCCAATGGCAGGAAAAAACTGCTGGAGTTTGATGGTACGAATAATGTCGCGTAATGAATCAGGTGTAAGACCAGACTGGTCGCGACCATTGGTTTCCATATTTACGAAGGTTTTAGCAGCCACTTCGCTGGCAGGTATATGATTAAACCTGAACACGGCGCGTTTCCCCGTCGAAAGCACAAAGGTTTGTGAGGGGAGTTCAGAGGATTTTTCGGTAGTTAACGGCGTCTGGCTGAAGGTTCGACCAATCGTTATTCTTTTTGCACTCATAAAAACCTCAGTTCAGGCGAATAAATTCGATGCGGTCAAAAACCGCTTTTGCAAAATCTTCAGCGGCAGAACGCGCATTTTTTAGCGCTTCGCTGCTGCCCACATAGGTGGATGGATTAGCAGATATAACGGTGTCAAATGACTCTCCACAGCGTTCAAAACCATCCAGTCGCGGAAGCGTTGCATCTAACATATCGCCGCCAAAAATTTCTTTAGCAAGACTGTGACACAGCTTATGGTCAGCTTTATTCGAGAGTTTCGACATAAAGCCGATATTTCCCTGAAGGCGACACTCTGCCCCCGATTCTTCAATGATGCCAATCAACTCAGGTAAACGCGTCAGATATTTGAGAGTGGAATGAAAATCCACCTGTGCAGGCGGCACCGGCGTCATCAGAAGATCAGAAGCAGCAATCGCGTTCTTTAAAAAGGCATCCAGATGGGGACCACTGTCGATGAAGATAAAGTCGTAATCTTTTTTGAGTTTTGAGACAACATTGTCATAAAGCACTGAATGGACATTCTGTCCTGGAAGATGCGTGGCACAGAGCTCATCCCAGCTAGATGCAATAAACGCATCATCGATGGAGGCGGGTAGCACATCCACGCCCGGAATGATGGACGATACGATAAACTCATTCACCAGCTCGTCACGACTCACGTTCTGTAGCATGGCCTGCGCGGCCGTAGCCTCAACCAAACCGACTGAGCGTTCATGATTTAAAAACATGGTGGCTGAGGATTGTGGGTCAAGATCGATAACCAGAATGCGCAGGTCTTCATAGAGCAGGTGAGGGTGAGCGCGAAGCGCATGCGCCAGAGAAACTGTCGAAACGGTTTTAGATACGCCGCCTTTTAAATTTCCGACAAATAATGTAAAGGCTTCAGGATGGCGATCACGGTATTTCGGTACGCCGCGATGGTGATAGATATCAATGATATTCTGTATGGACATGGCGTATTTGACCGAACTTCCCGCAGCACGCTTATCAAACTGGTAGCCACTTTCTTCCATCTCATTGACAGCATAATCCACACTGGCGCGGGTTAATTTTGGCAGTTTAGCCAGCGCAGCCTTCGCATAAATCTGGTAATAACTGTTTTCCTGTAACTCAAGCTTTTGCGCCTGAATTTGTTCAGTAAGGCTCAATAGCATCCGTTCAGAACGCTGAGCAACTTTCATGACCTGACTGTCATCGTTAGCCATACTTACTCCAGATATGTAGGATTTACGACTTTATACCTAAATCCTGCACATCGGGCAAGAATTTATCTTATAAACGCTATGCTGTGTTTAATGCTGAACTTATGATTTATGTGACGCTATACACATAATTTACTGTAATAAGCATCTGCGATGCGTTCAGGAGTGGACTATACAGGAGGATGAACTTAATCCGTCTCGCCCACACAGCTGGACAAAAATACCGTGAGGCTATCTTCGCTCGGTTTATACAGGAAAAGTAGAACGTCAGTACGTACAACGAGAAGCGAACATTCACTGTAATCAGTAAAGCCCGCCGATCACATGAGCGCAAAACTGCGTAGCAGAGGGTCAGCAGCTACCGCGCTTGTGGCGTCACTGCTGGCGAATGTATTTAACGGGCATCTGACCAGCAGGTGCCTTTTAACCTGTATTCGTTCACTGTAATCAGTAAAAGATTCACTGTATTCAGTAGCGGATGAGCGCCGAGCGTGTGGTCAGAATCAGGATGACAGACAGCTAAAACAGCACAGCAGGTGATTCAGCATCAATATCTATTACTCAGACTCAGCGGAGGCGTTCTGGACCCATCCTGTGTTCACTGAAGCAAGCTGTGTCTCAATGCTAACTCTCTAAAAATCTGACAGAGCGAACATATACATCCGCAATGTTCACTATAATCAGTATCCCTTCCAGTTGCCTGCAGATGAAAAGCCTGACCACAGAGATGCCGCTATTTGCCACACGACTTGCTTCTGTCGCAACAGATGTGGAAAGGCATCGACTAAAACATTCACTGTAATCAGTAAGTGATGCCGGGCCAGCTTTAAGGCCGGACCTGGCGATAAAGGCGTAGCGATACAGACCGTGACGAGCCTTTAGCGAAAAATAAACAGGGAAGGGGAATGACGTAAACATTCACTGTAATCAGTAGGAGAAACCCCATACCAGCGTGGCAGTCTTTGTTGTCGGGTAGAGAAGTCCGGAAGAGGCTTCATCAGCCCGGTCCCCTGAATATTCACTGTAATCAGTAACACTTGCAGCCTTCAGAAGGAGAAAATGCTCATGGCATCAGGCTGGAAGGCTATAAGAATGATACGCTTCCCTGTAACATTCACTGTAATCAGTAAACGCCCTGATCTGAATCAGCCTCTGCCTGACTTTGTGGTCCATCCATGACACGTCGATAGCATTCACTGTAATCAGTAAACGTAGCTGCCACCGTCAGTAATCTGGATCTAACTTCGGAACGTTCACTGTAATCAGCAGGAACCTCGTGACGAACAGAGGACAGATTCACTGGAATCAGTAAATGCATTTTGTCGGCTTAACCCGTCATAACATTCACTGTAATCAGCGTTCCACTAACCCTGTCACTTTTTTAGTGTGATTGTTCATTAATGCCAACGTGTTCAACCCTGCGTTGTCTAACCCAAAAAAAATACAAATAAAATCAATTAATTAATAACAATATTCACTATAATCAGTTATATCATTCTCCACAAACGTTCACTGTAATCAGTGAAAGGCAGGGCGCGAATAAACGCAGCCAGTATTCACTGTAATCAGCAAGGCGAGGCAAAAAAGGATAAGCAGAAAATTAATAAAATAATAGTAAGCGCATACTTACTTATAAGTCATTGAAATATTATTAAAATAAAATCAGATGGCAGACGTTCCAACAGCATAACTTCAGCGGCGTTACTGACTATAGTGAATGCCGCTGATTACAGTGAATGATTGTAGGTAAGGAGTGAAAGAAGTATATGAACTGGCGTGCAGTGTCACTTTTTAGTTAAAAGTGACACTGCAACGCAAAACTTACTGATTACAGTAAATGTGCGCGCTATTCTTCAAATTCAATGTCTTCAAGGGTATCAATGCCTTCAAGATTGCCGATACCATCCAGTTTAGGCGTCCTGCTGTGGATAATGAAAAACACAGAGCGTCCGCGTTTGACTTCAGAATAGTCGAGATAGCCAATCTCTTTAAGCTGCTCCATTGCGCGTCGCACAACGTGGTTCTGCGTCGTAATTTTAGATCCTAAATTCAGGCGCATACGCAGGCGTGCCAGTGATATAGGCGCAGGGTTGGTGGGAAGGCTCTCAAGGAACGTATAGAGCGCCTGAGCCGATTCTTTACGTTTCAGACGGGAGATGGCGCGTAGCTGAAGTAAAACCTTGTGATCGAAGTTATAGAGCTCAAAAAGCTTGGGATCAGCTTGTATGCGAACAATATCTTTTTCACGATCATAGTAGGCAGACTGAACAAGGTGCGTGTGATAGGCCTTACCGTTTCCTTCAAATGACAGGGTATTGGTCGCAATTCGCCGTAGGGATGCATCAAGCCGCTTACGTAAGGCAGCAGAAGAGTTTGCTGAAGGTATTCCACACATTTTAACGAAATCGATAAAGGGCAGCGTGACCGTATCGCCCTGAGTAGGATAACGCGAAAAAGACTGGATGATGCCTGCCCATGTCTTGAAATCATTATCCATATCCAGCCTGGCACCGGTGATGGTAATCTTTTCATACCCTTCCGCTTTCACCAGCGAGAGGTTTTTAAGTTCTTTCGTCGCATCCGTGGACGCCATCGCGCCTGAAATCCCGCGCGCGGTGGATTTAAGCGTTGGTACAAACAGTCCCAGTCGCATCAAGGCAACAGGCTGAACAGTGTTATTTTTATTGGGATGAAGCTGAATAACTTCACCGCTGTTTTTAGTCACAGACAGAAAAGGCTCTAGTAACGCTTTGTTTTCACTATCTTTATCTGCCATGGGATAAGATCTTCATTCTGTGGATGAAAAGGATCGTTTTCTGATTACAGTGAACATTAGCACTGATTATAGTGAACTTTCTACAGTGTGTAGTGAATAAAGTACTGATTACAGTGAATAGTTTGCTGATTACAGTGAACACCAACCCCCTCTCAGCCCTTGTGTGGCGCGGCCTGCAGCGATCGGGGATCTCTTTGGATCTATTATGGATCTCTCTATGATCGTTATATAGGAACTATTCACTGTATAAGTGGATAACTCAGCGATAACAGATCATAGTGATGTTTCCCTGAATAGCGTTTTTTATAAAAACGATAAGGTAACTGCCACCCGTCCCGGACAAACGCACTCACTTGTACCTTCATTTATCAGAAACAAGTTCATCACTATTATTCATTTTTCATCAGTATTACGACGGCGTATGGTGACAGAATTTCGTCATTAATAAGGATCACGATCATGACTGACTTTGCCATTTCCCGTAATCCCACAACGGGTGAAATTCTTGCAAAATATCCAATGCAAACCGCTTCTGAACTGGAGCAGACGTTAGACTCAAGTGCCAAGGCCAGTAAAGCGTGGCGGCAAAGCAGCATGGACATGCGTGTCAACGTACTTCGTCAACTGAGCGAACAACTTCGCCAGCGTGAGCCAGAACTGACGCGAATGATAACCCTGGAAATGGGTAAACCTGTTGCACAGGCAAGAGCAGAGATCCTGAAATGTGCCAGTTTGTGTGACTGGTACGCTGAATTTGGCCCTGCCATGCTGCAAGACCAACCCTCACAGATTCCCGATGCGTGGCAGTCATTCCGGCCAATCGGGACTATCCTGGCGGTAATGCCCTGGAATTTCCCCTTCTGGCAGGTTCTGCGCGGTGCTGTAGGGATGCTGCTGGCGGGTAACACTTATCTGCTGAAACACGCCCCTAATGTCATGGGAAGCGCAATGCTGATGGCAGAGCTGTTCGATGCTACAGATCTGCCTGAAGGCGGTTTTAACCTGATAAACGTCGATAACGAAGGCGTTTCAACCGCAATCCGGGATGATCGCATCGCAGCGGTTGCAGTAACAGGCAGCGTCCGGGCGGGTGCCGCTATAGCTGCCCAGGCGGGTGCGGCGCTGAAAAAAACCGTGCTGGAGTTAGGTGGTTCAGATCCTTTCATCGTGCTGGCCGATGCTGATCTTGATGAAGCCGTTAAATCCGCAGTCACAGGCCGTTTCCAGAACACCGGGCAGGTTTGTATGGCAGCGAAACGCTTTATCGTTGAAGCGCCGATTGCGGAAGCGTTTGAAATGCGTTTTGTTGAAGCCGTTAAGGCGCTTAAAATCGGCGATCCGCTGGATGAACAAACGTACATTGGCCCAATGGCCCGTTACGATCTCCGCGATGAACTGGATGACCAGGTCAAAGCGAGTCTGCGTGAAGGTGCACGTCTGGTGTTAGGTGGCGAAAAAATAGCAGGGCAGGGCAATTATTATGCACCGACGATCCTGTCTGATGTAACAAGTGACATGACAGCCTTCAGGCAAGAGCTTTTTGGGCCTGTCGCCGCTATCGCAGTCGCCCGTGATGCGGATCATGCGCTGGAAATCGCTAATAACAGCGAATTCGGACTCAGTGCAACGGTATGGACGAACAACACCAATCTTGCTGAGCAGATGACGGCAAACCTCGAAGTGGGTGCTGTATTTATTAATGGCAATGGTGCATCCGATCCACGCGTGACTATCGGTGGCGTGAAGAAGAGTGGCTATGGTCGTGAGTTATCGCACTTTGGCGTCCATGAGTTCTGTAATATTCAGACAGTCTGGAAAAACCGGCGCTAACCAGTATTTTCTTATCCCCTGAGTCTACCGGCGCAGCAGTGCGCCGGCTTACTGTCTTTTCCCATCGGACAACAACATTGATTTCTGCCTGACACAAAACAGGATCCTTTGCAGAAAAAGATCCGTTACGATTCTGCGTCATCGAACCAGCCGGGCAGGGGATCGGAAAGCGTCACCCAGTATCCCGGCCCCGCCGCCATTTCCTGAGGGGTTAACAAGGCGTGATCAAGCGCAGCACGCACTGCCGTTTCATCCATATCGATGCCGATAAAAACCAGTTCCTGTCGTGCATCGCCTGTCCCGTCTATCCAGTTGTCGGCAATAAACGCGAGGGATTCACTGTCCTGTGGCCATTTATCACGCGGGATACTGGCCCACCAGCTGCCTGCATAGCCATGCCGGGCTATCGCACCCGCCTGAGACCACGACGCTGCATATTCAGGACGGCTGGCCAGCCAGAAATAACCTTTCGAACGAATCACCCCCTCAAGCTGATGATTAACCGCATGCCAGAATCGTTCAGGATGAAACGGACGCCTTGCGCGATAGACAAAGCTACGAATACCGTACTCTTCTGTTTCTGGCTGATGCTCGCCGCGAAGTTCTTTTAGCCAGCCTGGTGCCTGAGCGGCCTGGTCAAAGTCAAACAGGCCGGTATCCAGTACCTGATCGAGCGGAACATTACCAAAATGGCTGGTGATAATGCGCGCCCGTGGATTCAACCTGTGCAGCATCGCTTTGAGCGTGCGTTGATCCTCATGGCTGATAAGATCGGTTTTGTTCACAATCAAAACATCGCAAAATTCAATCTGATCGATCAGCAAATCCACAACCGAGCGCTCATCCTCTTCGCCCAGTGATTCGCCACGCGCCTGTAAGGAGTCCAGTGAACGGTAGTCACGAAGAAAGTTATAACCATCCACAACAGTGATCATGGTATCCAGCCTTGCCACCGTCGACAGGCTTTCACCTTCTTCATCGGCAAAGGTAAACGTTTCGGCAACGGGCAGCGGTTCGGAAATGCCGGTTGATTCAATGACCAGATGGTCGAAACGACCTTCCGACGCCAGCCGTTTCACCTCCAGCAAAAGATCCTCACGTAGCGTGCAGCAGATGCAGCCGTTGCTCATTTCCACCAGCTTTTCATCCGTACGAGACAGTGCCGCACCGCCATTACGTACTAAGGCTGCATCGATGTTGACTTCCGACATGTCATTGACAATCACGGCGATGCGCCTGCCTTCACGGTTATTGAGGATATGGTTGAGAAGGGTGGTTTTGCCTGCCCCGAGAAAGCCGGACAGCACGGAAACGGGCAAACGTTTGTCTGTGGGCGATGAAAGAAAGTGGCCTGACATGAAATGATCCTTAAATGGCGAATATATTATGTTATAACATAACAAAATAGCGGCCATTTTCAATATGCTTTGTTGGATTCAGGGTTTCCATTTCTTTGCTGTTAAGACTGAAAGCGAGCAGGCTGATGCGACTGGCTGAGCGTTAAGCGGGTTCATATTTTAATTGTTATGTTATAACATAATTAATTCTGGGAAACATTATGTGGTAAACAGACATATCATGACACAATTCAAATACTGGTTTTTCGGTACGCTTACTGGCCTGCTGTTTGCGTCATTAAGTGCTTACGCCGATCGCAATCAGCCCGTTCGCATTGCCGCACCTTTCGAGATTAAAGGTCCCGATCCCGCCCTTTCAGGCGACATTCTGCTTCGTATGGATGTGGTGGAAACGCTGGTGGAAACGGATGAGAAAGGTAAGGCGGTACCCGCGTTAGCCGAAAGCTGGGACATTTCGCCTGATGGGCTGCAATGGCATTTTACGCTGCGGAGCAACGCCCATTTTCATGATGGATCGCCTGTTACTGCTGAGAGCGTCGTAAAATCGCTGAATACCGCCCGCAGTAAGCCAGGTTTACTCGACAAGGCACCCATTACGTCGGTCAGCGGAGAAGATCGGCGTGTGACGGTCACGCTGAGCGAGCCTTTCACGCCGCTGCTGGCAGTGCTGGCTGAAAGCCGTTCGCAAATCCTCGCGCTGAGTTCCTGGGACGATACTAATACCATTACGCGCGTCATCGGCAGTGGCCCTTTCCAGCTCGTCAGTTTCCAGCCACCTCAGTCACTGAGTGTAAAACGGTTTGAAGGATACTGGGGAGAGAAACCCAGCATTGAACGTGCCCGTTATTTGTCCGCGGGTCGGGCCGAAACGCGCGCATTACTTGCAGAAAGTGGTGATGCGGATTACGTCTTTAATCTGGACGCCGCCAGCCGTCAGCGCTTGTCACACAAAAGTTCACTACAGGTGCTTACCGTTTCCGTACCCCGTACGGTGATGCTGAAGCTGAACGTCGCTCATCCGTTCCTGAAGGAACAAACCACGCGCGAAGCGCTCAGCCTGGCGATCAATCGGAATGCGCTGTCTGCGGCCATATTACGCTATCCCGGTGCGGCAACACAGATGTTCCCGCCCTCTATGGCCGGGTGGCACAACGCGTCTTTACAGCCTCTGGATTATGCTCCTCAGCTTGCCGCCGCCTTACTGGCACAGTCCGGATGGATGTCCGGCCGGGACGGCATGTTAACCCGCGCTGGCCAGCGCTTTACCCTCACGCTGCTGACATATCCCGATCGCCCCGAGCTGCCCTTAATCGCCGTGGTCATTCAGCAACAACTGCGAGAGGTCGGGATCGAGGTCATCATCAATTCAACCAATTCCAGTGAGATACCCGCGCGTCATCATGATGGCAGCCTGCAAATGGCGCTCTATGCCCGTAATTTCGCCCTGACGCCGGATCCTGGCGGCACGCTACTTCAGGATTACGGTTCGCAGGGAGGTGACTGGGGCGCAATGAACTGGCACGACAACGCGTTTGATAAGGCGCTCAGCACGCTTTCACGTAGCAACGATCCTGATCAACGACAGCAGGCAAGAGCGGTCATCACCGCCGCATTACAGCGTGATTTACCGGTTATTCCGGTTGCCTGGTACCAGCAGTCAGCAGCAGTAAACGCGAAGCTCGCCGCCATAAAACTGGATCCCTTTGAACGCCATTTTGGCCTGCGTGAAATGAAATGGACGGAATAATGCTTAAACAACTCGTCTGGCGCCTGGGTCAGGCTGCCTTTGTGATTTTTGCCGTCGGTATTTTAACGTTCGTTTTAGTACAGGCGTTACCGGGCGATATGGCGTGGCGCATTGCGTCGGGACGATATGGTTATGACCGGGTCGACCTGGCGGCGGTTACCCGCGTGCAGCAACAGCTGACGGACTTTTCCGCTCAGGGAAATGCACTATGGCACTGGATGTGGGATCTGCTGCGCTTCGATTTCGGGCGATCTCTCGTCTCAGGGGAGCCGGTCAGCAGTGAGCTGGGCTGGCAGTTAACACAAACCCTTGCTCTGGCCGGTGTAGCACTGCTGATGATGTTGATTCTCATTATTCCTGCGGGGGTCTGGGCAGGATGTCGGCCGGGCGGTGTTGTTGATCGGCTCATTAACGTGCTGGCACCCACGTTTAAATCGATTCCACATTTTGCCCTGGGTTTACTTCTGATTATGTTGTTTTCGCTGCGCCTGAACTGGCTACCCAGTGCGGGGCATGGGGAAGGGCAACATGTCATCCTCCCGGCGCTGACGCTGGCATTAACGTTGAGCGCGGTAGGGGCGCGTGTTGTCCGTGAGGCAACCTGTCAGGCTGTGAAAGCAGGCTGGTATCGCTGGGGAGCGCAAAAGGGCCTTTCCGCGCCGCACCTGTTCTGGCGACATGGTTTGCGCAATCTCAGTGTCCCTGTCGTCACCTGGATCGGCATGCAGTTCGTCTGGTTAGTGGAAGGTGTGGTGGTGATCGAAACTCTTTTTGCCTGGCCAGGTGTCGGACACGCGCTGGTACATGCGATTTTTGCCCGGGATGTTCCGGTGATTCAGGCCAGTGCGGTGGTACTGGGATTGACCTTTGTCACCTTAAATATGCTTGTTGATGGCGTGTGTTATGTCCTGGATCCCCGAGGTAAACGCGTATGACGTACCGCCAAAAAACGGGGCTGGTGATAATTTTAACCTTGCTGGCCTTTGCGTGGCTGATGCCGTTGTTGAATCAGAACGATCCCCTGCAGCAGGATCTGTTGCAGATGTTAACGCCACCCTCGGATAACGCGTGGCTGGGTTATGACCATTTAGGGCGTTCGATGCTGGCGCGCCTGAGTGCGGCGCTGCGATTGTCGCTGGGGCTGGCGGCCCTGTGTGTGATTACAGCAATGCTTATGGGGCTGCTGGCGGGAATAGCCAGCGCCTGGTACGGCGGATGGGTCGATCGACTTTTCGGTATGCTTGCCGACATGTGTCTGGCGCTGCCGGGCCTGCTGTTAGTCCTGCTGCTCGCCGCAATCGCACCTGACGCGCCGCTCATGTTATGGCTGGGACTTTCACTGGTACTGTGGGTGGAATTTTTCCGTGTGACGCGCGCCACGCTGCGGCCTGTGGTCATGTCGCCAGCCGTTCAGTCATCTTCACTGCTTGGCTTCTCCATTGTTTATCTCTTTCGCCGACATCTTTGGCCGGCCCTGTCTCCGTTATTGCTGACACTGACCGTCTATGCATTCAGCAATGCCATTATGGCCGTATCGGCGCTGGGATTTATCAGTGTTGGCGTTCGTCCACCCACACCTGAGCTGGGCCTGATGATGACGGAGCTGTTCCCCTATGCCTGGGAAGCGCCCTGGCTATTACTGCAGCCTGTGGTTGTGCTGTTTATCCTGCTGGTGGGGCTGAATTTGTTGGTCAACAAGGAGCGCAAATGGCAAGTATCGTAATCAAACAGGTCGCCGTCTTCGCGGATACCTGCATTGTTGAGCCTGTAAGTCTGAGCATCCATCCCGGCAGGCCCGTCACCTTCATTGGTGAGACAGGATCGGGAAAAAGTTTGTTTGCGCAGGCGATTTTCGGCGCCTTACCCGACGGACTGCGGGCTGAAGGAACAGTAGTCATTGACGGGCAGCAATATAATCTGCAAACCGATCTGACAGCACTCCGTGCGCTGTGGGGACACCGTATTGCCGCGTTACCTCAGGAGCCCTTGCTGGCGCTTGATCCGACGATGCGTGTGAAAGGCCAGACAGAAGAGGGTTATCGGTACATACAGGGGTACACGCGTCAGGGCGCACAGCAGGCGGCAGGTTTGGCGCTGGACTCGCTGGGGCTGGCCCACGCGGCAGAGCGTTTCCCCTGGCAGCTTTCCGGTGGAATGGCCCAACGGGTGTGCTTTGCCGCTGCGCGGGCGGGCGGTGCCACTCTGCTTATCGCGGATGAACCGACGAAAGGACTGGATGTGGCGCGACGGGACGAAATTGGTGACATGCTCAACCTGGCCGTAGCCCGCGGCGAAGCCTTGCTGACCATCACCCATGATATCGCACTGGCCAGGCAGTTAGGCGGTGACATTGTCGTGATGCATAAGGGAAAGGTGATTGAGCAGGGCAATGCCACGCAAGTCCTGAATGCGCCGCAGAAGGCTTATACGAAACAGTTGCTGGCCGCCGAACCCCATGCCTGGCCACCAGCCACGTTGTTGCCCTGTGATGACACCCTCGTATTACGGGCCGAAGGGCTTACTCTGAAACGCGCCGGGAAAACGTTGTTCCGCAATGTAAATTTATGCTTTCGCGCCGGTGAAATCGTTGGGCTTTATGGTGAGAGCGGCAGTGGCAAAAGCAGCCTGGGAGATACGCTATCGGGCTTGATTAAGCCCGATAAGGGAACGATAACCCGACCGGGCAGGTTTCATCCGTTGCGTTATCAAAAACTGTACCAGGATCCTTCTGCGGTTTTTCCACCGGATATCACTATGGCCCAGATCATCGACGATCTGCTGCAGCGCCACACAATTCCGGTGAGGCGACGTGATGAGCGGATGCGCCAATTGGGGCTCGGACAGGCGTTGTTACACCGTCCGGCTTCAGGATTGTCAGGCGGTGAGCTTCAGCGGTTTTCGCTGCTTCGGGCGATGTTGCTGAATCCCGTGTTCCTGTTTGCCGATGAACCCACGTCGCGTCTCGATCCTGTGGTTCAGCAACAGACGCTGGCCTTACTGACTGATCTGGCCATGCAGCAACGCTGCGCCATTCTGCTGGTCAGTCATGATCTCACGCTACTTGAGAGGAGTGCACATCGGGTCATTTCCCTTGATGCGATTAGCCTGCCTGATGACTGAGGCAGAGCACCCTCAGATGTGCTCCATGACCAGCACGGCCAGCGTATCCGGCTCCAGCGCACGAAAAATATGTTCAGTGTCGCCGGGATAGCTGATGTAGTCGCCCGGTGCCAGTTCGACGGGCGAGTCTGTGGGCCCGACCAGCGCGCGTCCCTGAGTCAAGATGAGATGCTCAATGGTGTTCGGCGAATGCGGTTGCGAGCGGCGCTCGCTGCCGGGCTGGATGTTTAGCAGATAGATATCCCGTCGCGCGCCGGGCGGACAGGTTGCCAGCAGGACGGCTTTATAATCCGCCTGCTCGGCGGCAACGGCAGGACCTTCACCACGACGTATCACCTGCAGGCGGTTCGCTTCCGGCTCCATCAGGCGGGCAAACGGAATATTCAGGGCAACGCAAAGTGACCACAACGTCTCAATGCCAGGATTACCGTTTCCCGCCTCAAGTTGAGAAAGGGTCGACTTTGCTATGCCAGCCCGACGCGCGACTTCTGCGAGAGTCAGTCCTGCCCGCTGGCGCTCTCTGACTAAACTGCTGGCGATAATATCAATGGGTGTACTCATCCTGCATCCTGTTCGTTATAGCGAACGTATCGTTCATCTTGTAATGCTGCTGCGGTCCGTTCATTATAATGGGTATATCGTTCGTTATGGGATCTAATCGTGATGCTGGATAAAAAAGAGACGCTGGACAAGGGCGTGATAAAAGCCATTTTCCTTGTCTGTCTTGCCGATGGCATTGTTGGCCTGTCATATGGTTCGCTCGCTCTTGCAGAAGGTTTTCCGTTTTGGGTGCCGCTGGCGTTATCGACGCTGGTGCTGGCGGGGGCGTCGGAGTTCCTGTTTATCGGTATCGTGGCGGGCGGTGGCAGTCCTCTCACGGCGGCAGCGGCGGGGCTGTTGGTCAATGCGCGTCATCTTCCTTTTGGTATCACTGTCAAGGATTTGGTCGGTCAGGGCAGACGGGGTCTGCTAGGATGCCACATCATGAATGATGAAAGTGTCGTGTTTGGCATTTCCCAGCCTACGCTGGCGCAACGTCGCCAGGCATTCTGGATATGCGGCATCAGTATTGGCGTGATCTGGCCTGTGACAGTAATGGCTGGCGCGGCGATAGGGCAGTTTATTCCGAATGTGTCTGCTATCGGCCTGGATGCGGTCTTTCCCGCGATCCTGATTGCGCTAATCTTTCCTGCCTTACGCAAAGCGCGCACCCGCATTCCTGCTATGGCTGGTGCGTTTTTGTCGCTGGTGGTCACGCCTTTCGTACCTGCCGGTATGCCCGTATTGTTTTCCTTGCTGGGCCTCTTTACATGGAGATCGCGCAAATGAATCACGCCATGATTATTGCAGGTATTGCGTTGCTGGCTGCTGGCACCTACGCCATCCGTTTCGCGGGTGTTAAACTCGGCAATCGTCTGCCCGTCAGTGAACGAACCCAAAACATGTTATCCGATGCTGCCACTGTACTGCTGCTTGCGGTTGCGGCAACCACCACGCTGTTTGAAGGCCAGTATTTTGCAGGGATGGCCAGAGTGCTGGGTGTCGGGTTTGCCCTGTTCCTTGCCTGGCGTAGAGCTCCGCTGATTTTCATTATTCTGAGCGCGGCCTGCATGACGGCGTTGTTGCGCTATATGGGTGTACCCTGAATGCGCTATTTATCTTGCCGGACCCGGCGATAAATTGCGTGTCAGCCTTGACGAACAGCGTCGCTTAAAATACAACTAGAACCCGTCAGGGGAGTCTCGCCAGAGAGACTGAGAGGCTAATAGCGCCATGCGCGGCTTAGCGACCCTTAGAACCTGACCCAGTTGATACTGGCGTAGGAAGACGGGCATCTGCGCATCGCGTAGATGCTTGCCGCAGAGCCTGTTTCTGTCAGGCTTGTGCTTTTTCCCTTCTTGTATCGCGGGTCTCTGAGAGCTAACAGAGAGGCCAATGTGACTATCCTTATTCCGTTTTTACCCCATCAGGATGGCGGACAATGAGCCGCTGGTCAGTGCTGGGCAGCGGTGTATCCGGACTCTGTATCGCGACGTTACTGGCCGAACACGGCGAGAAGGTTGAAGTCATTACACGACCGAATTGTCAGGCGGCGTCCTACTGGGCTGGCGGCATGCTGGCACCCTGGTGTGAGGCAGAAAGTGCGCCTCAGCAGGTCGTTGAATGGGGACAGCATGCTGCAGCGTGGTGGGCAGCCCGCGTAAGTGGCGTTGAACAGCAGGGCACACTCGTACTCACGCCACCGCGTGACAGCGCCGAACTTACCCGGTTTGCCAGCATGACCACAGCGCATCAGTGGGTTGCGCCAGGTGACATCGAACCCGCGCTGGAAAACCGCTTCGCCCGGGGATTATTTTTCCCGGCTGAAGCGCATCTCGATCCGCGTCAGGCAATGCAACAGTTACGTGCACGTCTGGTCAGCGCGGGCGTCAGTATTCACGCTGGCAATCCCAGCGGACGCATTATTGATTGCCGCGGTATTCATGCGCGTGAGGCACAGCCAGCCTTGCGTGCGGTGCGGGGCGAAATGCTAATCCTGCAAACGGATGAGATCACGTTTTCCCGACCTTTACGCCTGCTGCATCCCCGTTTTCCTTGCTATCTGGTTCCCCGGGCGCAGGGGCACTTTATGCTCGGGGCCACCATGGTTGAGAGTCAGGATACCAGCCCCATCAGCGCGCGCGCCATGATGGAGCTGCTGAGCGCTGCTTACAGCATTCATCCTGCGCTTGCCGAAGCGCGCATTATCGAAAGCGGGACGGGGTTACGTCCTGCTTATCACGACAACCTCCCCGACGTGCGTTATGAAAACGGTGTCTTTTCCATTAACGGTATGTATCGCCATGGCTTTTTGCTGGCACCGGTTATGGCCGAAAAGCTCATGCATCAACTTGCAACAGAGAGACTACTATGCGAATCGAACTAAATGGTCGTGCTATCGAGACGAAAGCCGGGACGCTTGCGGAGTTGTTAGAAGAGCAGGGCATTGACGCTGGCTGTGTGGCCAGTGCCCTCGATGGAACCTTTGTTCCCAGAGAGCGCTATGCCTCACAGTTGCTTGAGGCCAACTGCCGTCTGGAAGTGCTGTCGCCAATGCAGGGAGGTTAATCATGTTTTACGACTACACGGGCGACTCCCGTTTTTTACTGGGCACGGCCGGTTATCCCTCACCGGATATTCTTCAGCAGGCTGTTGTGGCCTCCGGTGCGGATATCATCACGGTCAGTCTGCGTCGGGAAGGAAGTCAGGGTGGGGCCTTTCGCGATTTACTGAAAACGCTGAATAAGCGCGTGTTACCCAATACGGCGGGTTGCCATACCGTCAGGGAAGCCGTCACGACGGCGCATATGGCGCGCGAACTGTTTGCCACGCCGTGGATCAAACTGGAAGTGATCGGGCACGCGGATACCCTGCAACCGGATCCTTTCGCCCTGGTGGAGGCCGCCCGTATTTTATGTGCCGAAGGTTTTCATGTTTTTCCTTACACCACAGAAGATCTGATTGTGGGCGAAAAACTGCTGGAAGCGGGCTGTCAGGTGCTGATGCCCTGGGGCGCGCCCATTGGCTCGGGGCAGGGGCTACGCAATATTGACGGTTTACGCACCATGCGTGCCTGGTTTAAAGACGTTCCGCTGATCATTGACGCAGGGATCGGTGCTCCCAGCCAGGCGGCGCAGGCGATGGAGCTGGGCTTTGATGCCGTGTTGCTGAATACCGCCGTCGCGAAATCCCACGATCCGGTACGCATGGCGGGAGCGTTTGCCAGTGCCATTCAGTCAGGACATCAGGCGCGGTTGGCCGGCATGATGGAACGTCGGGATATGGCGGTCGCCTCCACGCCCGTTTTTGGTCTGGCGCAGTTCAGTTAAGGAGCGAAAATGTCGCGATATCAACGACAGACTATGTTGCCCGAAGTCGGGGATGAGGGGCAGCAGGCGCTGGCTGCAGCCCGCGTTCTGGTCGTGGGCGCGGGTGGACTCGCGTCAACCCTGTTGCCCCTGCTCGCAGGTGCCGGCGTGGGCTATATTCGGCTGTATGATCATGATGTCGTGACGCTGCATAATTTGCATCGCCAGACGTTGTTTACCGTTGCCGACATTGGCGAGCCCAAGGTTTTCTGCGCGCAGCGTGCGCTGGCGCAACGCAATCCTGACATACTCATCGAGCCGCATGTTGATGCCCTGCGTGCCAGCATTATCGATACGGCAATGGCAGGGATTGATTTGGTCATTGACGCCGCAGACAATTTTGCAGTGACCTATCTGCTCTCCGACAACTGCTATGCCCGACGAATTCCCCTGGTGAGTGCCTCAGTGCTGGGAATACAGGGCTATGTTGGCGGATTTTGCGGCGGAGCGCCCAGCTATCGCGCGCTGTTTCCCCGTTTACCCAAAGCATCAGGCAACTGCAACACCGCGGGGGTTTTAGGCCCGGCGGTTGCCACCTTAGGCGCCATGCAGGCTCAGATGGCGCTCAGCATACTGCTAACGCTGTCGCCGTCACCGTTAGGGTGCATGATTAACTGTGATTTTGTGTCATGGCAACTGCGTCAGTTCCGCTTTGACGCGGCACCGGAACCGGAAAAACCCGGGATTCCGTTTATTGATCCTGCCTTGTTGACGCCAGACGACTGCGTGGTGGAGCTGCGTGGGATAGATGAAGCCCCCGTGAGCGTCAGCACGAATGCTGAGAGGCTACTGCCACAGGATATTGCCTGCTGGCAGCCGCCCGCGGATAAGCGCATTGTTCTGGTCTGCGCGAGCGGCATGCGTGCCGCGCAGGCCGCGCAGGCACTGGAGGCGCGTGGCTGTGAGCGGCTGGCCATCATCGCCGACCGCTAAATCTGACGGAAAAGCAGGCTTATCAGGCCCGGTCTGAACGACGGGCCTGATAGATATCGGGTCGGGTAATCGTCCAGGCGTAATCGGGCCGGTTGACGGGCTCGTAACCGAACTTTTTATATAGCCATGGCGCGGTTGAGGTGAACAGTAGCATCCTGCGAAGTTTATCCACGATGGGATGGGACTGACAGCAGGTAATCAGCCAACCTCCCAGACCTGCGCCCTGATACTCTTCCAGCACGTAGACATCACATAAATAGGCAAAGGTGGCGTAATCAGTAACAAAGCGGGCAAATCCGATCTGCTGTTGATGATGAAAAAGGCCAAAATTTAAGCTGTTCTCTACCGACAGGGCCACGGTTTCTCCATCAATACCGGCTGCCCATGTTGAGCGGGTGAGATAGCGATGAATCGCCTCAATATCCATCCTTGCGCGATCTGTCGTGATCAGATAATCGTCTTTATACCATTGCTGAACGGCTACCATCTGTTTCCCCCTGCCTTCCGATATGAATGAAAGTTATGATGACCGCGTTGAGCTGACGATCAGGATACCAGGTTGTGTACGGCAATCACTATCAGCAAAAGGCCCCCTGCCATGTTTACATAACGTTTCAGAACAACGGGATTCACGCTTTGCGCTGAAAAAACCAGTAGCTGGCTGATAAGCGTGAGCCAGAGACACATCACTACAATGTGCACGGTGGCCAGGCTCAGGAAGGCAGCCAAATCGGTTCTGTCGCCTGTAAACTGGGAAACCACCGTCAGGTAAAACAGGATAGCTTTAGGGTTAATGACGTTGGCCAGCCAGGCGCCTTTTATCGTCACCGCGCTGTCCATAGCGTTCAGCGTAAAGGTTTTTGTCTTTATCCCGGTGATAAACAGCAGTCCGCCAAGCCACAGTAAATAAACGCCCCCCACTATCTTTAGCCAGGTGAACAGTGTGGATGACGCCACCAGCGCCGCCGACAGCCCCAGTCCAATCAGCAGCGCGTGCGTGTAAATACCCAGCGCAGTGCCGAACAGTGTTTTAAACAAGCCTCTGTAGCCTGATGTAAGTGCACTGTTCATCGCCAGAGTGAAACTCGCCCCAGGTGACAGCGCAATCGGCAACAGTGCAGGCAGAAAGCCAGCGAGATTAATATCCAACGGCTCTCCGTTTACAAGGCTTTTTCGCTGCGTGCACAGAACCGATCATACACTATGACGGATTGTAAAAAGCACACAGCTTGTTACCGGTGGGATCTCTGAGATAAGCGACACAGCGACCATCGGTTTCTCTGATATGCGGTGGGGATTCAGCCGAGGTTCCGCCGTTTTCGAGACCCTGCTGATGCCAGCGGAAGACGGCGTCAGATGAGGGCATCGCAAAGCCAATGGTTCCGCCATTGGCAAAGGTGGCGGGTTGACCATTAATGGGCTTAGTGACAATAAAACGCTGGTTATTTTTCGAATAAAAAGGGCGGCCTATGGCATCAATTCCCTGCTCTTCACACGCTATTACGGCAAAAATGGCGTCATAGAATTTTTTAGCCTGTTCAATATCGTCTGTACCAACAACCATATGACTAAACATGATTAACTCCTTTTAACATCGGTAAGCATATACTTAACATACCCGCAATGTGTGCGGAAGAGCTGATGAATGAGCTACCTGTTTTACAGGTTATCAGACGATGCGACAGGTCGATGACTTCCCGTGATTACGACGCATTGATGCAGCACTATGCAGAGGGTGCCAGCCTGATGATAAAGCCGGGAATGACGGTAACGGGCAAGGCCGCCATGCGTCGTGCTTTTAAGGCCATTGTTCAGGATAAGCGGGTGGTTGAGCAGGGCAGAATGGCGGTCACTGAGGGGGGAAAACGGCGCTGGTGATCATGGAAACCGTGCTGCGTTATCCTTGTCAGCAGGAAAACCATGTTGAAACGACCCGGCGCGCCACCTATGTGTTTCGCCGGGACAGCGATGGTCAATGGCGCTGCACCGTTGATTCGGCCTGCTGCCGCGGAATGAAACCGCCTGTTCGGATATAATACGAACGGGCGGTTAGTCAGATGACTTCCACCAGTTGGAAGGTTTCAAAGATCAGCTCCATTTCGGGACTGAATCCGCCGTTGCGCTGGAAGAAGCGTTGATGTTCACGCTGCCAGTACTCAAGACTCAGGTCGCCTTCTCCTTCCATCATGGCCATTTCCGGCGTGACGCGATCAAAGCGCGTCAGAAAAAGCCCGGTCGTTCTGACGACGCACAGCGGTTTTTTCTCGCCATCTAAAATAATGTTGTAACCGCCAGGCAGCGGCCTGACGTCGTCATCGTACCAGCCCTGCAGTGAGCTGCAGGTGGCAATTTTCTTCCCGGTCAGGACCAGGGTCGCCAGTTCATTCGCCAGCTCAGGTGAATCGCCAAATGACCACGACAGTGCGCCAGGATATTTAGCCTTTATTTGTTCCACATTCATTGTCATGGGAATATTACGTCCGTTTATGGGTTATCCACTCAGTTTGTGTGCATCGCAGGGGAATATCAGGCCAGAAGGCGTTCTGCCCACTGTTCAACCGAATCGCCGCTGCCGATATCGGGCTGGACCAGACCATTAATCATGAAGGTTGGCGAGACATGAATCCCGTTCTGACGGGCATACTTACAGTGCCATTTCACCAGATTTTGTAAGTCAGGGCGATCGAAAGCCGCATAAGCATCAATGCCGCTGTAATCCCTGAGCCGTGCCAGGAGTTGGTTAGGCGTGGTGTCCATGTTAGGACCACGGCAGTGGTCAGTGAACTCAAACGCTTCGCGGTGATCGGCCACCGCCTGGAGGACGGCTTTAGCCGCCGCTTTACCTTGTACTGAGGCGGCAAGAATATAGCGCACAATAACCCCGGAATACATATGCCAGGGCTGGGACTGAAGATGGACTTTAAGCGTCATCTTATCTTCTCCGACCAGGCTCAGGAGCGCATCCAGCTTATTGAAAGCCCGAACGGAGAAAGGGCAGGTGGGCTCGATAAAAACTTCAAAAAGATGAGGCCCATGACCCCAGGTCAGTGGTTCTGCCCGTAGTGTTTCAGTGTTCATAGCGGCTCCTGTTGTAAAGCATGAAAGTTGGCTTCAATGACTGTGACAAACTTAGCCAGGTTCTGCCAGTGCAGACCTTATTTTAAACTGATAAGGATTAATCTCATTTCTCCCACATCAAACCAAACCAAACTAGAATTAGCTATCCGGCGGTTTCGCTTTAAAGGCCAGCACTATCAGATTTCATCAATGTTAAATCATGATATTAAACATTATTTTTAACGTTAAGGCACAAAGCGGCAAACTGAAGCGAAATAAAAGCCGCTAAGGTAACGCGCTTTATTCCCTGATATTGGGGTTCAGTCGCGTCATTTATGCCTGGTTCAGGTCTGAGGAACACTGCATGTCGCATTTTCGTCCGGTAGCGCTGGAACACGCAAGCCGTCTGCTTAATCACGGTCCCACGGTGTTAATTACCAGTCGCGACAGTCAGTCAAAGCGCCGCAACATCATGGCCGCAGCCTGGTCGGTACCCGTTGAGTTCACACCAGCAAGAATGGCTATCGTTGTGGATAAATCCACATTGTCACGTGAGATCATTGAAGCCAGTGGGGCATTTGGCATTTGTGTACCGGCGGCGGGTTTTGTGGATATGGCTTATGCGGTGGGCAGCACGTCCGGGCGCGATCAGGACAAGTTTGCCGACTTCGCTATTCAGGCACACGAAAGTCCGCACTATGGCGTGCCGTTGCTGGAAGAGAGCTGTGTCGCGTGGATGGAGTGCCGTCTGCTGCCTGAAACGGAAGCGCAACAGGCCTATGACACGCTGTTTGGTGAGGTGATCACTGCGGCGGCTGACAGCCGGGTATTTTATGACGGCCGCTGGCATTTCGAGGCCGTGGATCCCGCGCTCCATACATTACATCATCTTGGCGGTGGTCAGTTCGTGACCGTTGCGAATACGCTGACTGCCAAATCAACGCGTTAAAAGAGGTACAGAATGACAATTAAGAGTTACGCAGCCATGCAGGCGGGACAAGCGCTGGAGCGTTACGACTATGATCCCGGCCCGTTGGACGCTGAAGATGTTGAAGTCGAGGTTGAGTATTGTGGTGTCTGTCACTCCGACCTGTCGATGATCGATAACGAGTGGGGAATTTCGGCTTATCCCGTGGTTGCTGGTCATGAGGTCATCGGACGCGTAGCCGCACTGGGCGACAGTGCAAAAAATAAAGGGCTGAAAGTTGGTCAGCGCGTGGGCATTGGCTGGACGGCCAAGAGCTGCCAGCACTGCGATCCCTGCATCAGTGGCGATCACGTTAACTGTGCACAGGGTACGACGACGACCATCGGCAACCACGGCGGTTTCGCTGAGAAGCTGCGTGCTAACTGGCAATGGGTCATTCCGCTGCCGGAAAAACTGGATCCTGCCACGGCAGGCCCACTGCTCTGCGGCGGTATCACGGTATTTAAGCCTCTGCTGATGCACAACATCACGGCGATGAGCCGGGTTGGTGTGATCGGGATTGGTGGACTGGGTCATATCGCCATTAAAATCCTGCATGCCATGGGGGCGGAAGTAACGGCGTTCAGTTCATCTGAAAGCAAAAAGCAGGCTATCCTCGACATGGGGGCAGACCATGTGGTGAACAGTCGCGATCCCGAGGCGCTGAAAGCGCTGGCCGGTCAGTTCGATCTGATTATCAGCACTGTCGCGGTCGATCTTGACTGGCAGCCGTACTTTGCGGCACTGGCTCCTCGCGGCAAGTTCCATACAGTCGGCGCGGTGCTGAAACCTTTCGATGTCCCGGCTTTTAGTCTGATTCTGGGCGACCGTGCCGTTACTGGCTCGTCAACAGGCTCTCCGGCTCAGTTACGTTCACTGCTGAAGCTGGCTGGTCGTGCAGATATCGCCCCGACGGTAGAGTACTTCCCAATGTCCAAAATTAACGATGCGCTGGCGCACGTACGCGCGGGTAAAGCCAATTACCGCGTGGTTCTGAAGGCGGATTTCTGATGCCAGGCGCGCCTTTCTGGCGCGCCTTTTCTCTTTCCCGTAAGTAGACGGGCTAATCTCTGTTAAAATTAACTCCTCACGCTTGATGCCGGACGTCTGTACTGGAGAGATTATGTTGTGGATTTGGAATGCCCTGATCGTGTTTATCACCGTGGTCGGCATGGAAGTGGTTGCTGCACTGGCACATAAATACATCATGCACGGCTGGGGTTGGGGCTGGCATCTTTCACATCATGAACCGCGTAAAGGCGCATTTGAAGTTAACGATCTCTATGCCGTGGTATTCGCCATTGTGTCGATTGCCCTGATTTACTTCGGCAGTACAGGAATCTGGCCGCTCCAGTGGATTGGTGCAGGCATGACCGCTTATGGTTTACTGTATTTTATGGTCCACGACGGACTGGTACACCAGCGCTGGCCGTTCCGCTACATACCGCGCAAAGGCTACCTGAAACGGTTATACATGGCCCACCGTATGCATCATGCTGTAAGGGGAAAAGAGGGCTGCGTGTCCTTTGGTTTTCTGTACGCGCCACCGTTATCTAAACTTCAGGCGACGCTGAGAGAAAGGCATGCGGCTAGATCGGGCGCTGCCAGAGATGAGCAGGACGGGGTGGATACGTCTTCATCCGGGAAGTAACTGCCTGACCGGATGCCGTCAGCAAAAGCGTTAATTTTTCGGCGGTGGACGTGGACTGGCGATGATCCCAGGCCTGCTTACCGGCCTGTTCAACTTTCACGCCAATTTTACGGTACACCTGCTTCGCTGTCGCGATGGCCCAGGCCGAGCGTAAGGGTAATTGTGCCAGACCGGCCATTGATGATACGTAATAGGGTTCCGCTTCCCGTACCAGTCGCCCGGCGATACGGCTTAAGGCCTGCCGGTTTTCTGGCGCAGCATAATTCGCTTTCGTCAGTCCTTCCTCTTCCAGCCAGCTTTCAGGCAGATAACAGCGGCCCACCTGAGCATCGTCGACAATATCACGCGCAATGTTGGTCAGCTGGAAAGCCAGCCCGAGATCGCAGGCGCGATCGAGCGTGGCGTTATCGCGAACGCCCATAATTTGCGCCATCATCAGGCCCACAACACCGGCGACGTGATAGCAATAACGCAGCGTATCATCTAGTGTCAGGTAGCGCGTTTCGCGCACATCCATGGCAAAACCTTCCAGATGGTCGAACGCGTAGGCGGGAGCGATATCATGCGCCATCGCGACTTCCTGAAACGCGGCAAAAGCGGGCTCGTGCATTTGCGAACCGGCGTAGGCCTGACGCGTTTTCATTTCAAGCTGCTGCAGGCGCTGCTCAGGCATCTGCGAAGAGGGCTGGTCGGCATGAAAGCCCAGTGTTTGATCGTCAATGACGTCGTCGCAGTGGCGGCACCATGCGTAAAGCATCAGCACGCTGCGACGGGTTTTGGCGTCGAAAAGCGTCGATGCAGTCGCAAAGCTTTTCGAGCCAACCGCCATGGTTTCGACGGCATGATTCAGTAATGACGTATTCGTCAAATCAGGTCCTCCAGCATTAAGCCTGCCGTCGCCTTCGCCGAGCCGATTACGCCGGGAATGCCCGCGCCAGGATGGGTGCCTGCGCCAACCAGATAAAGATTATCAATGTGCTTATCGCGGTTATGTGGTCGGAACCAGGCGCTCTGGGTCAGAATAGGTTCAACCGAGAAGGCCGAACCTTGCCAGGCATTGAGCTCGTCGCGGAAATCGAACGGCGTAAACATACGGTGCGTCACCAACTGGCTTCGCAAGCCAGGCATGTAATGTTGCTCAAGGTAGTCAAAAATACGATCGCGCAGTCGGGGTCCTTCTACCGCCCAGTCGAGGTTCGCCGTGCCTAAGTGTGGAACAGGCGCCAGCACATAATAGCTGCCGCAACCTTCCGGTGCCAGTGACGGATCCGTGACACAAGGTGCGTGTAAATAAAGCGAAAAATCCTCAGCCAGACCATCATGGTTAAAAATTTCGTGAATCAGTTCACGGTAGCGTGGCCCAAAACAGACGGTATGATGGGCGAGTTGATCGTGATGATGGTTGAGACCAAAATAGAGTACAAACAGTGAGTTACTCATACGCTTGGATTGCAGTTTTTTCGCCTGCTTAGCGGCAGCGGGATGCTGAGACAGCAGATCGCGATAGGTATGTACAACATCAGCGTTCGACGCCACCGCGCAGGTTTCAAACCGTCTGCCGTCTTCCAACTGCACGGCCTGAATCTTGTCCCCAACGGTTTCCATATGACTGACCCGGGCGTTAAGCACGACTTCGCCGCCCAGATCCTGAAACAGCTTGATCATGCCATTGACCAGCGCACCGGTGCCACCGCGTGGAAACCAGACGCCCCATTCCCGTTCTAACGCGTGAATCAGCGTATAAATGGACGAGGTTGCAAACGGATTCCCCCCCACTAAGAGCGAGTGAAAAGAAAACGCCTGCCGAAGATGCTCATCCTCAATGTAGCCGGCAACTTTACTGTAAACGCTGCGCCAGGCCTGCAGCTTTGCCAGCTGGGGTGCGGCCCGAAGCATGTCTTTGAACGATAAAAAAGGCACAGTGCCGAGCTTCAGATAGCCCTCATTGAATACGGCACGCGAATAGTCAAGGAATGCTCGATAACCCGCAACATCGCGCGGATTAAACTGCTGTATCTGCGCTTCTAACTGGGCCTGGTCGTTATCGTAATTGAAGACCTTGCCGGACTCCCAGCACAGGCGATAAAACGGCGTGACCGGCAACAGCTCGACGTAATCCTTAAGCTGTTTACCGGCCAGAGCAAACAGTTCTTCAATCGCGCTGGGATCGGTGATAACGGTAGGGCCTGCATCAAAAGTAAAGCCCTGCTCCTGATAAACATAAGCCCGGCCACCCGGCTTGTCGCGCTGCTCAAGCAGCAAAACAGGAATACCTGCGGCCTGTAAACGAATTGCCAGTGCCAGGCCACCAAAGCCCGCACCAATTACCGTAGTTGGTTTCATGTAGTCGCTCTTCAACGATGAGTCGTCATAATTGCCTGCAATGCCGCGAAAACGGGAACGGGCGGCTTGCCGCTCAGAATGCGTAGCCGATCGGTCACGGTGAGTTTTCCCGCATAAAAGCGGGCAATCAAATCCTCGGGTAAGCCATAGAAACGCTGCATCACACGCCAGCGTGACTCGGCCGGTCCGGCTAAAAACAACATGCGATTCAGCATGCGGAAAAACCCCTGTTGCTGCCAACGTTGCTGGGCGAAGTGAGCAATCGTCTGGTGAACAGAGGAAGAGGTAAACACATCCAGCGCGCTGAGACGATCGGCGAGTGCCACCGCGAGCGGTAGGGAGTAGCCGGTTGTCGGATGAAACAGCCCGGCGCGTAATCCGCTACAGGCTTGTGGTTGCTGTTGCCAAAACTGACGATTATCGCCCGTTAACGTAATGGGCAATGCACCCTGTTCTTCCCGCAGCAACGTCTGTAACGGCCAACCCTGTCGCGCAGCATAATCGCGAATGTTCTGACGCGCCCGTTCGGCCTGAAGATTAGCCTTGTCAATGTAGTGTGTGTCTTCGATCAGCAGTGCGGTTGCGGAAAGCGGCAGGGTATAAACAAAGCGGTAGCCATTTTGCTGATCGACCGTCGCATCCATGATAATCGGTGACGATAAACCATGCGGCGCGCTCAGTTGCCACTCCTGACCGATAAATGCCTGGAATCCTACGCGTAGTGCAGAATCAGGCGTGTAACCCCGTCCGTCGATCACTGTACTGGCATGAATAATCCGGCCATCCGCTAACTGGACCGATTCAGCATGAACGGCTGAAACCGCGGTATGCAGCCATAAATGTTGTCCAAACTGTTGCCGGAGTATCCCGGCGAAATGCCGGGAGGTCACGCAGTAGTAGCCACTGTTCACATGGCGACGGCGTTGGGGGAAACGAACCTGGTAGTCGGGCCAGTGATGGACCACAAGCGGCGCTATCCAGCGATGCTGGTTCAGCGTTAAATCCTCTTCGTGAAAGGACCAGGTATGGTTCCCTCCCGCCTCAGGACCCGCCTCAATAAGCAAGATCCGCATATCCGGATGCTGTTGCTGAAGCCGGAGCGCGATAAGGCCGTTAGCCAGACCGGCACCGACCAGAATGAGATCATAGTGCGGTTGCATAATCCTGCCCACTGAGTACTGGCTGACAGGTCCGCATCGCCTGTTCAACAATATCGGCGGCGGCTGGTGTGCCGCCTGCCAGACGCAATGCGGCCTGAATTTTTGTCATACGCTGCGGGTAATCGGTGTTAGTCAGCAGCGATCGAATCTGCCGCGCCAGCGCATGGCTGGTGGTAAACCGAGACGCACGCTTGCCGATGCCATGATAAACAATTCGTGATGCCACGCCAGGTTGATCAAATGCCAGCGGCAGCGCCAGTAGCGGTGTGCGGGAAGCAATAGCATCCAGTACCGTATTCATCCCACCATGTGTGATTGCCAACTGTGCCTGTGAAAGTGCTGCGGATTGATCGGCAAAATCCACAACCTGAATGTCCCCGCCCCGGGCCAGTTCACCTGCCTGCGTGGCTGAGAGGCCGCCACAGTGTGCCAACAGTAACTGCGCATCCACTTCTTCGCAGGCTTTGGCGATGGTCCTGAACAGGCCATAACGATGCCCCTGCAGGGTGCCCAGCGAGGCAAAAATACGGGGTTTGTCCGGGGACGGAAAATAAGAAGTTGATGACCCCGGCCTCCCCTGAGGTTGCCGTAACGGTCCAACCGCATGAAAGCAGTCGGGCAGCGCTTTGCGGGGAAAATCCAGTTCGGGGATCAACTGGCTGATTTGTGCCAGTGGAGAAAAGCAGTGATGCAGTTTTTCACGCGGGGCTAAACCCATTCTGCAGGCATGATGCGCGATCACACGATCGTGACGTCGCATCAGCCAGTCATAAATTTTTTCGCTGGTGGTATAGCGTTCCCGAGCCGCATCGCTGGTGCCGTATTCGAAAGGCATCACCGCCAGAGGCAAACCCGGTTCGCGGTTGAGCGGCAGCGCGCAGGCCACCGAAACAAACGGCAGGCCTGACGCTTCTGCGATTACTGCACCTGCCGGTTCCATTTGATCAACGATCACGCCCTCTATCTGCAACGCATGAAAAGCGGCGGGCAGTTCCCGGCAAAGCATATCGCTGGTACGTGCCATTTCATTGATCAGTCGTAACATCGAGGGTCCGAGCGGGTGCGCGGCCAGGTGCAGCAGGTGCGATAAGGAACCGGGAGGATGCGTTTGCAGTCCGACGGTCTGGAATCCGATATCGCTGCCCGTTACCAGCGCTTTGCAGTCATGTTGCTGAAAAAACGTAACACGATGACCGCGGGCCACTAATTCCTGAGCAAGGTTTTGCAGAGCGCGAACATGGCTGAAAAAGGGCGGTGCGATCACCGCAAAATGGCTCATGCAGCATCCTTAACTGACGGCAGCGAGTTTTTTGTCAAACCAGGCCTGAATAAAAAGTTGGGTGGTGGAATGGCCGTTTTGGCATGCCGCGGAAAGGTGTTCACTGGCCAGGCGCAAATGCTGTCGCAGGCGTTCTTCGACCGCGCCTGAGCCTAATAAATTGACCAGCGTTGATTTACCTGCATCCTGATTGATGTCTTTGCCGGTATCGGTCATGCCATCGGTAAGATCGTCAAGCAACTGAAAGGCCTGGCCGAGATCGAGCGAGAAACGATGCAGGTTCTCACGCGCTTCGCAGGACGCGTTGGCCGCAATGGACGCCATTTGCGTTGAAGCGCAAAACAGCGTGCTGGTTTTAAACTGATTGGTTAGCAGTATGGCATCGGCGCTGCGGGGTTTATCGCCTTCCGAGAGGTCCTTAAACTGGCCCTGAACCAGACCCTGCATGCCAATCGCAGTGGACAGCTCCGACACCGCGCGAGTTTTGGCTATCGGCGTCAGACCTTCAGCCTCGGCAATCACCCCAAACGCTTTGCTGAGTAAAGCGACCGCCGCCAGAATCGCCACATGTTCACCGTACTGCGTGTGAATGGTGGGACGCCCCCGACGCATCTGCGCATCGTCCATGCAGGGCATATCATCCAGAATCAGCGAGGCAGCATGCACCATTTCAACCGCGCAGGCTAAATCCAGTAATCCCCCGTGACTGATCGCACAGCCAAGATCGCGCGCTGTTAATAACAGCAGCATCGGACGAATACGTTTGCCCGGTGCCAGCGTGCCTTCACGCATCGCGGCACCCACACAATCCCGCTCACCCTGAACCGGCAGTAACTGATCAAGGCGGCTATCAATATCAGCCAGCAACTGCTCAGCCGAAATGCCAGTAAGGTGAACGTGTTTTTTTGCGCAGACCGTCATTCGGGCTGTCCTTATTAACGGATACATTTACGACAACGCTAAAACGTGCGATGCCATTTTAAAAGACACTTTAACTGCCAGAGCATCGTTGGCAGGGCTACCCGTTTTTTTACCGTTCGGGTTTTCAGTTTTTATTGGGCTAAACCCATATAATTAATACTAGTTGAGCTTTAAGAAAAGAGGGGAAATTCATCAACCTCCGTCACTGCCCTCTGCCGGACTGGCCTTAATCACCTGGATCGTTCTTCAGCGCGTCAGCACCCGTAATAGCGAAATAATCTGCGAAATGTCATCCGCGCTCAGGGGAGTGTCTTTGGCAAATTGCACATTGCCTTGTGCGTCAAGAACAATTGCCGCCGCCCCGCCCGGTTTAAGCTGCCAGCGATGGCGGGCAAGGCCACTGCTGTCAATGATGAACTGCTGCCACGGCGACGCTTTTTTACTGGCGCGAATGCTGTTAACCACAAAAATACTGCTGCCCGGCAGCGCATCGTCGGTATTAACGATGGTGGTTGTCTGAAAGGTCTTTTCCGGCAGACTGGCCTGCTGAATGGCGCTGATGAGGCCTGCGGACTGCTCTTTAGCCGATAACCGGCCAGCCACATGAATAAGTAAACGGGCTTTTCCTATAAGTGACTGACTGTTCCAGGTTTGGTAGTGAATTTGACCGTTGCGTAACTGCATTTCACCTTTATCTGCGACAGAAACGGCCGGAACAGGTTTGCCCATCGTAAATGTGTGAGCATCAGACCAACAGGAAACAAGAAAAAGCACCATCAATCCATAACGTTGCACGTGGTCTTCTCATGTTGTATTCAGGAGAACTTCCAGCTTAGCAACTTTCTCCCTCTTTCGTCTGTTTAATGCGTGTATATGACGCAGATCAATAAGAACTGCCCTGAATTGAACAAAAATGCAGCATTAACGACAGGTTGGGAGGTGAACATGCATGCAGAGTTTATGACATTACCCGAAATGGCGACCTATCTGGGTATTTCGCAAACAAGCCTGGTCAGAGCGCTTTGCAATCGTGGGGCGTTATATGGGGTACCATTGCCTGAGGGGCTGGAGCATCTGCCTTTGACGCAGCGTCACTGGTTACGCGAGGATGTGCGGCAGTTTAAACATGCGCTACAACGTGCCCATGTTATCCATCATCACTGAACGGACAAAACGTTATTATGCCTGACAGCACTGTCGCCCGCTTTTAGCGGGCGACATTGTTTATTTACCTTGCTCGTCGCTTTCACCCAGGAAGAAGTACCAGAGCGGAATGGACATTAAGCCTGTAAACACTGTTGTATAAAGCAAAATCATCAAGGCCTGCGTGATATACATCATCGCGGTCCAGTCGCTGAACGGAATATTGTATTGCTCAATTACACCACTCACCATGGCGCGAGCCATCACCGTTCCGACAATAATGGCGAGAATGGCGACACTGCGCAGGAAATAGCGCATCTCTTTACGCTTTACTGCAAAACGGGACTGCACAATCGCCAGCGGCGATTGTTGATCTTCCGGCGTAGCGACCACCTGGCGTACCGCACGCTGCGCTTTACGCCAGCGTTGCAGATCCAGCAGCACAAAGACCACTAAACTGACGCCCATCAGCGGCAACGCATAACCCAGAGCCAGGGCGAGAATCAGGCTTGAGCCCTGAAGATAGCGGGGTAACGCCAGCCAGGCCGCGAGCAGCGTTTGCACTGGATTGGCCTGCGGCAGTGCCGGGCGTCGAATCCACCACATGCGGTAGCCGAGCACGATCATGGCGCACAAACCAAAACCAAAGAACGCGAGAAGCAACTGATTGGGTAAGCCAAACAGCACGCCCATATGCGCATCCACGCCCCAGCGCGTAAGTTTTGCGACCAGCGGGAAACGGGCAAACTCAACGTGATCAACAATGCTGAAGTCATGCGGATTTACGGATACCGAGTCGACCTGCGTCGGCCAGCGACGATCTATCTCACTGACCGTCCAGGCCTGGTCAGGGTTTTTGGGCTGGCGCAGCTCAATTTTGGCAGCGTGTAAACCGGCCAGGCGCGCGGCGTGTTCAACGCTGTCCCAGTCCGCGTCCGGCTGATTGAATACGGCGGGCATACTGGCATGATGACCCGGCATTGAAGTCTCCATCACCATGCCGTCCATGTCGGGATGATGATCGGCGTGGGGATCGGCAGGCGCAGAGGGTGCAGCCCCGTTTAACGCCGTTCTGACCTGCGGTGTCAGCCAGCCAAGATCGCTACGCATTTTATCAATATTGCTCCCGGCCCACTGCGACCAGGTCAATCCCGTAACGGAGAAAAAGATCAACCCCAGAGATAACACCAGGCCCAGCGTAATATGCCAGTATCGTGTCAGTGCAAAACCCGTCTTGCGCGTTTTTACCTGACGCCGGGGCCGGGTACCAGACCACAACACGATCCCGCCCAGCGCCGCTACCCACAACCACGACGCCGCGAGTTCACTGTAGTTGCGGCCAACATCCCCCAGCAGCAGTCCACGATGCATCTGGTCAAGCCACATCCGCAGAGGTAACACGCCGCTGGTGCCGTATACGGTCATATCACCTTTGACGCGAAGCGTATAAGGATCGATGAAAACAGAGCGTGACTCTGAGGGGCCTGACTGTGCATCCGTAAATTGCACGCGAGTGGTGTCATGAGCGCCGGGCGCAGGCCGTACCGCATAAATCCGCGCATCACCAACATATCGCCGCGCCGCAGCAATCTGAGCGGACAGCGGCTGAGCGGCACCCACAGGTTCCGCGGTTAACGCATCTTTATAAATTACGTTTTCTATCTGTGGCGTCAGGACATAAAGCGTGCCGGTTAATGCCGCAATAAAAATAAACGGCGCAATAAACAGGCCAATGTAAAAATGCAAACGGCGCAAAACATTCAGTACCGTGCCGCGCGGCGCCGATGTTATTTCTTGTGAAACACTCATAGCGATTCCATATTTCGAGAATACCGGGCTTTTCTTCTTCGTGGATGACGAAGAAGAAAAGATCACATTAAGCTGAGGCGCGCATTTGCAATGGTGGGGCGCGCTGCCGGTAAACCCGCTTGTGGCGCGGTAACAGAGGGCAAAACGTATCGGGAGTCGGTGGGGCCCGGCTAATTAAACACATTAACCAGATGAACGGAATAAACACCCACAGCATAAAGGGGATATGGACCAGCAGATCGCAATAACCACAGGCACTCATCATCATGCTGTGATCGCCCATGGCCATATCGCTATGGTGATCCCCCATCGGCATGTCGGCCATGATCATATCGTTATGCTGATCCAGCATCGTCATGTCGGACATCGCCATCGCGTCACGATTTTCAGCCAGATTTTTGGATACCATCGGTGCAATGAACAACAGCAGCACCGCCAGTATCGCAAGACAGGCGGTAAAACGTTGTCGATTATAATGGGTGGCGTTAATCATCTGAACGGCGGTAGTCGGGTACACGATAGAGGCGGCAGTGTAACGCGTCAGAGAGTTTAGGGTTAAAAGAAATGCCTTTTTGCCCCAAAAAATTAGCACCTTTTGAACACCTTCACTTAATTAGATATTAAGAATAACTTATCTGTTACTGCTGCCATACATTTGAGCAACATTATTCATCCGCAAAACGTGATAAAGGATACGTCATGAAAATCGTAACGCTTGATGGCGGCACGCTGCCCGTCCCTCCTTCTCAACCTGACTGGTGCAGCGACTGGTGTTTTCGTGAAGAAACGCACGACAATGAGATTATTGAGGCGTTAAAGGGCGCAACGATTGCCATCACCAATAAAGTCCCGCTGCGTGCGGCGACGCTGGCGCAGCTTCCTGACCTGCGCTACATCTGCGTCACCGCCACGGGCTTTGATTGCATTGATATTCCGGCGTGTCGGGAACGTGGAATCGTCGTGAGTAATATCCCCGGCTATTCAACGCAAAGCGTTTCAGAATGCGTGATCGCCTTTATTTTTGCGTTGCGTCGCCAGATAGTGGAATACGCGACGTTCACGCGTGAAGTATGGCCTGCCTCTTCTCATTTTTGTTTTCACCGTTCACCGATTCAGGATATTGCGGGGGCAACATTAGGCATTGTGGGAAAAGGAGACATTGGTATCGCCGTGGGCAGGCTGGCACAGGCGCTCGGCATGAAGGTGTGCTTTGCCGAACGCAGGGACAGCACCAGGGTGCGTGAGGGCTATGTAAGTTTTGACGAGATGCTGGCCGCAAGCGATGTGATTTCGCTGCATTGTCCCCTGAGCGAACAAACCCGGCATCTGATTAACAGTGAAACCCTGAATAAGATGCAACCCCATGCGCTGTTGATCAACACAGCGCGTGGCGGTCTGATTCATGAAGCTGATTTGGCGGAGGCATTGCAACAGGGCACGATAGCCGGAGCGGCACTGGATGTGCTGAGCAGTGAGCCGCCGCCAGCCGATCATCCTCTGCTTCAGGCCGATGTGCCGAATCTGCTTGTCACGCCGCATATTGCCTGGGCAAGCAAAAGTGGTATGCACAATTTGTTGCAAGGCATCATGGTCAATCTGGCTGGCTTTGAGCAAAACCGGCCTGTAAATGTTGTCAGCTGAGTCAGAATATTGAGCGGCCCAGCCTGTCAGTCAGGCACTCCAGCGCGGCAGTGCCTGCCAGCGAGTTGCCTGCACTGTCCAGCCCGGGTGACCATACCGCTATACTCATTTCGCCCGGGACCACGGCAATAATACCGCCACCTACGCCCGATTTTGCGGGCATGCCGACACGCCAGGCAAATTCACCCGCCCCATCGTACATGCCACTGGTGATCATCAAGGCATTGATTTGCCGGGCCTGACGGGAGGTGATGAGCGCCGAGCCGTCAAGCGTTTTTCCCTGGTTTGCCAGGTAAATAAAACTGCGGGCCAGTTCAATACAGTTCATGGACAATGAGCAGTAGTGAAAGTAGGTCTGCATCACGTTGGTCACGTCATTGTCAAAATTGCCAAATGACTTCATTAACCAGGCGATAGCCGCGTTGCGGGCTGAGTGTTCAAACTCTGAACGCGCGACATGACGATCGTACTGAATATCAGGTTGCTGGCTCAGTTGACGGATAATCTCAAGCATACGCTGGCGCGGTGCTGTAAGACGCGTTTCAAGCAAATCACAGATCACCAGCGCGCCGGCGTTAATAAAAGGATTACGCGGTTTTCCCTGCTCAAGTTCAAGCTGAACCAGTGAATTGAACGGCTGACCTGAGGGCTCTTTACCCACGCGTTGCCAGATCTCCGCATCCTCATAGCGCGTCAGTGCAACAGTTAAGGAGAGGACTTTAGAAATCGACTGGATGGAAAAGCGCGTTTCAGCATCACCCGCCTGAAAGACTGTGCCGTCACGCAGACAGACGGCAATACCTAAATGATCGGCAGCGACGTCGGCCAGTGCCGGAATATAATCGGCTACCTTACCGCGATGAATTAAGGGACGAACCTGTTCAAGAACCTCTTCCAGCAAGGCATTACTCAGCGTGGTCACACGTTTCACTCCAGAATAAGCGATGATGGCGCAGGATGATGAGCGCCCTTCAGGCGCAAATCAATGGTTTATGGATAAAATTGCCGTGCACATCCTGAAATCATGTTCTTCGCGGGTGGCGAGTGGCAGAACAGCAGGCGTTGCTGGCGTAGTAAAATCCAGAGATAAATAAAAGCGAGGAATAATGCTGCAAATACGCTAACCTCTCGATTTAATTTGGGTCGTCAGTTTTCAGCAGGATATTTGAGGTCAGGCATGCGCGCTTCTGTTTCAAACCGACACGGGATTTTTCGGCCTCGTCGGCTCCGTCTGTTGCAATATATTATACGTCGAGACAAAACACCGGCCGCGTTGCTGCTGATGGCCGCGCTGGTGGGTGTGCTGACTGGCCTGACCGCGGTGGCGTTTGATAAAGCCGTTGGCTGGGTGATTCATTCGCGGGTCAACTGGCTGAGCCAGCATGAAAATAATGTCTTTCTTCTTGGCTGCTACGCTTTTATTTTTTCCGCCGTGCTGGCCGCGACAGGCTATTTTCTTGTCAGGCGCTTTGCGCCGGAAGCAGGCGGTTCGGGCATTCCTGAAATCGAAGGTGCGCTGGAAGAACTGAGGCCGGTGCGCTGGTGGCGCGTGTTGCCGGTTAAATTCTTTGGCGGACTTGGCGCAATTGGTTCTGGCATGGTGCTGGGTCGTGAAGGCCCGACGGTTCAGATTGGTGGTAACATCGGGCGTATGTGCCTCGATATCTTTCGCATGCGCTCCTCTGAATCCCGCCACACTATTTTGGCTACCGGGGCCGCATCAGGTCTGGCCGCAGCCTTTAATGCACCGCTGGCGGGCATTCTGTTTATCATTGAAGAAATGCGTCTGCAGTTCCGCTTTAGCCTTATCTCCATTAAAGCGGTGTTTGTGGGCGTCAGTACGTCAAGCATCGTTTTTCTTGCGCTGAACGGTAATCAGCCCATTATCAATATTGGTCAGTTAAAAGACGCTCCGATCCAGACGCTCTGGTTATATTTACTGCTGGGGATTTTATTTGGCGGTTGTGGCGTCGCTTTTAATCGCCTGATATTTACCCTTCAGGATCTGTTTCAAAGGCTGCATCAGGGACGGACATCACGCTGGGTCCTGGGTGGGGCGTTATTGGGCGGCTTATGTGGCTTACTGGGGCTGATATTGCCCCAGGGCGTAACCGGCGGGATTACGCTCATCCCCGACTTTACCGCAGGAAACTATACGTCGATTGCCTTACTGTCCTTATTTTTATTGCGGGCGGTCGTCACGCTACTGTGTTTTGCCTCTGGCGCCCCAGGGGGCATTTTCGCCCCCATGCTGACGCTGGGCACCTTACTGGGTACCTGCGTGGGGCAACTGTGCGTTAACCTGTTCCCAGCCTATCATCTTGAAGCCGCGACGTTTGCCGTAGCAGGCATGGGCGCCTTGTTTGCCGCTTCTGTTCGGGCACCGCTCACCGGAATTATTCTGGTACTGGAGATGACCAACAATTATCAGTTGATCCTGCCGATGATTATTACCTGTCTCGGTGCGACACTCTCTGCACAGTATTTCGGCGGTACACCGCTGTATTCAACGATACTGGCACGTACGCTGGCAAAACAACAACCTCAGGAGGAGGGGGCAACGGCGCGGTAAAAGCATCCCGATTACGGCAGGCAGGGCGCGCGCCATCTGTAAAAGGATGGCGTCCGTATGTAAAGCAGACTGCGCGGAACAGGTGCGATATCACGCAGGCTTGTGCAGGGAAAGGTCTGGCAGAGAGAAAAGCGATCAGGAAAAGCCAGCCGGCACGGGCAGGAGAAAGGCCTTAAAACAACGCGAACATAAGGGCGACGGGGAAACTCATCGGCCAGGTTGCACCCACCAGAAAGGCACTCAGTAATTTAATGCTGAGTTTGTCGCGGGCGATAAAAAACGTAATGAGCGCGGCAACAAAAGCAACCACGCCGTAGAAAACCAACATGTGTTGATAAAGTGTCATTTGAGCCCTTATCCCTGATTCATGATTTGTTACGATCATGCGGTTTTTTGTGACTTAGATCAAGTATCAGACCTTTTGTGTAAATAAAAAAACAATGCCTCTCTAAGAAGGTAAACCGTAGAGCAGCCAAGGTGAGCTGGCGATTTCATGCTGAAATCGTCGAAAGTTCAGGCGATTATGTAACAGCATGCTCGCGCTTACCGTAAGCCTTCAGGCTAATGACAGCCCTCGCTTTCATAGCGTCTCATGCTTCTGCACAGCCAGGCTTTGCGACATATACTGTTTACGGCAACGTGCCTCACGCTTACCTCCTCTCAATACGGTTTCGCACAGGAGTACCCGGTGAATAAACTAATTTCTCTGCTATTAATTTGTTTGAGTCCTGCGGCATTGGCTTTGACGCTGCAGTCAAAAGATTTTAGTGATAATGGCGTGCTGGATAAGAAGTTCGCGGGCGCAGATAAAAGTAAACCAGCCTGTACCGGGCAGAATGTTTCTCCTGAACTCAACTGGTCCGAAACACCGGCGGGCACAAAAAGCTTTGCCTTGCTGATGACCGATCCTGTTGGCGCAAAAGGGCTCGGGGTTACGCATATGGTGGCGTACAACATTGCCGCTGAACGCAGCGCATTTGCTCAGGGCGAACTGACGCAGGGGAAAGGCTATACCGGCGGTAAAAATTCACCGGGTACGGCGCACTATTATGGTCCTTGTCCCCCTGTGGGATCTGGGCTTCATCACTACAACTTTGTGCTTATTGCCACAGACCTGCCGCCGTCTGCGCTTGAAGCCGGTTTAACGCATGATCAACTGCTGAGTAAACTTAAAGGGCATGCGCTGGCTGCTGCAAGCACCGTCGCCCGTTTCGGCAATGACTAACGTGCTATGCGATCAAAAAAACACCCTGCATGTGCAGGGTGTTTTTCGTGAGTTTGCTTTATTTCGCGTCGGCTGGTGAGGGTGGCACTGGTTCTGCGCTTTTATCCAGTTTTCTAATCAGGCTATGCGCTTCAGCTTCGGTTGCCACAGCGGGGGATGAACCGCTTAACGGCTTACGGGCGGTTTCCCTGACCGTCAGAATCGTCAGTAATCCAATCACACCCGCCACCATCATATAGTACGCTGGCATCATGGTATTCTGCGTGGTATCGACCAGCCATGCTGTCAGTAACGGGGTTGTCCCGCCAAACAACGATACAGACAGATTAAAGCCGATGGCGAGCGCACTGTAACGAATATCCGTGGTAAACAGTGCCGGTAATGTCGAGGGCATTGTGCCGCTGAAGCAGGTATGGAGCACGCCCAGAATCAACAGTCCCGCAAAGACGGCCCACATATTATGTGTCCCGATCAACATAAAGCAGGGGATTGAGAGCAAAATCAGCCCTACCGCACCGAAACCAATCACCGGGCGGCGCCCAATGCGATCGGTCCAGCGGCCCCACATCAGCGTGAGCGGCATCATCACAAACATGACAACCATGACCAGTAACAGACCGCTCAGTTCAGGTAAACCCAGCACGCCGGTCAGATAGCTGGGCATATACGACGTCAGCATATAGTTCGACACGTTAAATAACAGGACCAGGCCGATACATTTCATCATCGGGACACGATGCTTACTTAGCATCTTAAACAGGCTCAGGCGCGGTTTGCTTTGCTCCAGTTCCTCCTGCTTTTGCATATGCTGTTTGAAGGCCGGCGTTTCTTCCAGTTTCAGACGCACATACAGGCCGAACAAGCCCAACGGTGCGGCGATAAAAAAGGGCACGCGCCAGCCCCACGACATCATCGCCTCGGACGAGATTACCGAAGTCATGACCGTCACCAGACACGCGCCCAGCAGGTAACCGCCAAGCGTTCCAAACTCCAGGAAGCTGCCCATGAAACCGCGACGTTTGTCTGTTGAATATTCTGCGATGAAGGTGGCTGCACCGCCATATTCACCGCCCGTTGAGAACCCCTGCACCAGGCGGGCGACCAACAAGAGAATGGGGGCCATTATCCCGATAGAGGCATAAGAAGGGATAATGCCGATACAAAACGTGCCAATCGACATCATGATCATCGTTATCGCCAACACCTTCTGGCGTCCAATCCGATCGCCAAGTGGACCAAAGACCATCCCACCCAGTGGACGCACTAAAAAGGCGGCCGCAAAAGTACCAAAGGTGGCGATAAGCTGAATCGCGTTATTGGCATCGGGAAAGAAAACCTTACCGATGATCACCGCCAGATAGCTGTAAACCCCGAAGTCGAACCACTCCATGGCATTGCCTAATGCCGCGGCCCCTACTGCCCGCTTCAGCATGTCATTATCAATAACGGTAATATCATCAACAGTGAGTTTTTTTGGCCTTTTATTCCAGAAATGCTTTTTTGGCCTGGTTGACGATGAATGGTTAGTATCCATATTTTCCTCATACGACTTAAATGGGACGACCTATAGCTTTCGCAGCCAGTCAGCGAGGTTAACGGAAGAGAAGGAAGTGAAAGCTATAAGAGGCCAGTAACTTTAATGATAGAGCGTTCTTAACCGCAGCGTAGAAACATAGTCGATGAATGTCATTTTTTGCAAGTCTCTGGGAAAAAAGACTGTCTTATAAGTGAGATAGCAGAAAATGAGTTTTTACTTTTATTTACATTTTGCTATGTTTTCCAAAAGGCACTGAGAGTGACCCGGGAGCCCGTTAAAAGTGGTGCGCGAAGACTCTCTGCCAGCCAGGGCTGGCAGAGAAGGGCACATCAGGCAGGCTTCGCCTCGGGTGTCCGGCCCGAGAACCACCACAACATCAAGGCTACCAGGGCAATGCAGCCTAATGCGCTAAAGGCAATACTGTAAGAGTAACGGGCCACAATCAGGCCTGTCATGGCCGGGCTCATGGACGCCCCAACGCCCTGCATCAGCATTACCACACTCTGGCCAGCGTTCACGTGCCCACTGCCGCGCAACAGCGACACGATATAGCCCGGCACGGCGACGCCCAGTATCCCGGCCGCAATACCGTCCAGGATTTGTACGGGAACCACGAAAAAGGTCTCCGGAAATTCTGCTGCAATAACCGCGCGCAGTGGCATCATTAACAGTGCGGTCATGATTAAACGGCGATAGCCAATGTGATCGACACGTTTAGAGACAAAGATCGCGACAGGGATCATCACTAACTGGGAAATTACGACCGTTGCGGCAGCATACAGGCCGGGATCCACCGTATCAGGTCCGGTTGAGGAGGCCACACGCATGCTCAGCATGGGCAACAGCGCAGCGTTAGCCAGATGGAACAGCAGCAGCGTCAATCCGGCCACCAGCAACGCCGGTTTGCGCGCCAGTATCCACAGGCTGAGCGTAGGTTTATCCGACGATTTATCGTCCAGGCCGCGCGCCACATCATGGTCAATATCGTCTGCACGAATAGCCAGGGTGGCGATAGCCGCAAATACCGCCATGACCATCATCAGGATGAACACCGCACCCAGCCCCCATTTCCAGGCGGCAAAACCTGCAAGGACAGCCGCCAGCGTATTCCCCGCATGGTTATAGGCTTCGTTTCGTCCCATCTGACGGTTGAACCCTTTTTGCCCGGTCAGGCCCAGCGTTATACCTGCCACCGTCGGACCGATGAAGGCGGCAGCGATGCCCGCGACGATTTGCGAAATAATCGCCGTCCATGACTGATTGCTGTACCAGAGCAGTAAGGTAGCGACCGTAATCACGACACAACCCGCCAGGATAATAAAGCGTTTGTAACGTGTGGCGTCGGCAACCACACCCGCCGGTAACGTTGAGAGCAGTCCGGCGATACCGCCTGAGGTCATCACCAGGCCTATTTCATCCGGGCTCCAGTGGCGTTCTGTCAAAAAAATGCCTAAAAAGGGCCCAAGGCCGTCTCTGACGTCGGCCAGAAAAAAACTCATCAGGCACAGCGCCTGAAGTGACCGTTGTGACATGTGCTTTTCCCTGTAGCTGATAAGAAGGTGTGGGTAACGACCACATTTCAATGCGTAACGCAATGCATCATGGCAGTAAAAATACTCAGTAACATAACGTTAAAGTTACAAAATGAAAAAATTCACGTTTTGTGTAATTTAGTCTAATGACTGGCTGACTGTGTGAGGGGCACTGAGGCTGCCAGCGGTCAGGCTTTATGCCATAGCGTGCCATCCCCTTATTGATGCGGCACTGTCTTCATCGTTGCCACTGGGGAGGCCTGCGGAGGGAGCAGTGTTGGGTCGTGCAGAATTTCACAATTTTTATCCAGAAGCGATTCGACGGATGCCCGGTTCCCTTTATCCCAGCCTCGTCGCGTCACCAGCAGGATAAAGCCGTTTTTTCCTGAAAACGTGGCAGGAACAACGGCAATCCCGTATTCCGCCAACTGAGGCGGAGACAGATGAAAATCGCGGGCAACGGATGCAACAGGATAAATGCCCATCACACTGGGCTGCAGGACGCGTCGCGCATAATAAGTGTGCGTTAACAATTTGTCTGGCAGGGGATGCCAGTCATCCAGAATATAAGGGCGTTCAGCCTGTAACTGGCGATAGACATCTTCCCGCAGGCAGGTGAGATGAATATGCAGTTGATTCTGGCTGCGCCCCCAGGCGGAATTGACAGCCATGCCCAGCCTGTCTTCCGGCACCGTTCCGCCATACGCCGCCATTACGCGATAACGCATCAGCCACGCATAACCGAAATAGTCTGTGCGGGTCGTATACGACAATAAGGGGCTTTCGATACCAGATAACAAAAGTGTGGGCACCAGAATAAAATGATACGGATAACGTGGATTTTGAATAACGCTGAAGCCCTGCTGTTCCCCTTTTGCAAGATAGACTTGCTGGCAGGGGGCAGCATAGCCAGTGTACGCGTAGTTCACCCTGCAAACGTCGTTCGTCACCATCCACAACGCATCCTGGCGCGCACAGCCTGACAGCGCAAAAGCTATCCCTGCCAGAATACTCAGGCGGCACAGAAGGGGCAGGAGAGGCATCAGACTGCCGCCGGTGTTAACGTGCCGCGTGGCGCCGTACTATGTGCATAATCCGAAGTGTTCGCGCTCTGAAAAGCCATACCTTATTTGTCCTTACAGGCTTATCCGTTCCACCGGCTACACAATAAATTAGCGACACGCCACAATAAAGGCCACAGCGTGTGTGACAGAAGATCATCCCGCACGTGTTTCTGCGCTGGCCGTGCCGAACGCCCGTCGGCCGCAGAGGTGAGATCTTTGATCACTTAGCGAATCACCAGCTGTGTCAGTGCGGATAACAAGGCATCTACCTTCGGCAGCAGTTGCTTACGGCGTGGCCAGATGACGCTCAGGGCCAGACCATCAGGCTGTAATTGTGGCAGGATAATCTCCAGTTCGCCTTTAGCTACGGCACTGTTTACCAGCCAGGAGGGCATTTGCGCTATGCCAAGTCCGGCTATGACCGCCTGGAGTTGCGCATCTACATCACCCAATGCCATCCGAAACGGCATGTCTCGCCACTGGACATGTCCTTCTTCACGGGGGAATAACCAGGGTTTGGGCGTATTATCCGCGCGTTCGTAAAGAATGGCCCGATGTTGCATCAGCGCCTGTTCGTCCTGTGGCCGGCCTTCGCGATCCAGCCAGGCTGGCGATGCACAAAACACCATTCTCTCTCGTCCCAGGTAGCGACTGCCCATTGAGGCTGGTAAATCGGCGGATCCGCCAATCCTGACCGCGACATCAATACCTTCGTCGAAGAGATCAATAAAACGATCTGAAAAGCTCACTCTGAGCTCAAGCTCGGGATGCTGCTGGCAAAACGGAATCAGCAACGGCATCACATTCAGGCGACCATACGTATGCGGCACAGCGAGTCGCAGGCGTCCTGACGGAATAATACGTTGTGCTGCCAGAACTGACTCAGCTTCAGCAAGCTCCTCCATGATGCGTATGCAGGTTTGGTAATAGGCGTTACCGGCATCGGTGAGCTGCAGCCTGCGTGTTGTGCGCTCCAGCAGGCGCGAGCCCAGCCGCGCTTCCAGCCGACTGACGCTTTTACTGACGGCGGAGCCGGTGACATGCAGACGTGCTGCCGCAGCAGTAAAACTGCCGCTTTCAACACTGGCAACAAAGGGAACAATATCCTTAAGACGTTGATCGTGCATGATTGATGAACTCAGGTTGAGAATGCTGTGAATAATTACCAATAATAGGAATTAAATTCTCTATTACGCTTAGCATTACGCAAAACGAGGAGAATTAACATGCAAAAACAGGCTTTGATTGTCGGAATCAGCGGGGTTATCGGACGAGCGCTGGCTGAAAGGTTAATGAAAGACGGATGGCAGGTCAGCGGATTATCCCGCGGTCGCGGCGCTGTTCCGCAAGGCTGCTACAGTCTGACGGCCGATTTGACCGATCCCGATGCGGTGCGCGCTACCCTGAAAGATACGAAACCCGATGCGGTATTCTTCAGCGTGTGGGCACGTCAGGACAGCGAAAAAGAGAATATCCGCGTCAATGGCGGGATGATCCGTAATGTCATTGAGGCACTCGGCGAGCGCTTACAAGGGGCGCATGTTGCCCTTGTCACCGGGCTGAAGCACTATCTGGGGCCGTTCGAGGCTTACGGTAAAGGTGCGGTGCCGGTTACGCCTTTCCGTGAAGAACAAGGTCGTCAGCCCGTTGATAACTTTTATTACGCGCAGGAAGATGAGGTTTTTGCAGGCGCTGACAAGTACGGCTACCGCTGGAGTGTCCATCGTCCCCATACCATCATTGGCTATGCGCTCGGCAATGCCATGAACATGGGGCAGACGCTGGCCGTTTACGCGACCTTGTGTAAAGAAAAAGGCTGGCCGTTTATCTTCCCGGGCTCACCTGAACAGTGGAACGGCGTTGTGGATATGACCGATGCGGATCTCCTGGCTGAACAACTTGAGTGGGCGGCAACCAGTCCAGACGCGGCCAATCAGGATTTTAACGCTGTCAATGGTGATGTGTTCCGCTGGAACTGGATGTGGCCGAAACTGGCTGAATATTTTGGTATTGAAGCCGCTGCTTATCCGGCAAAAATGATGCCGCTCGATGGCCGTATGCAGGACGCTGCCAGCGTATGGCAGGCCATTGCCGGGCGCGAAAACCTGCGCGAGAGCGACGTCACCCGACTGGCGTCGTGGTGGCACACTGACGCCGATCTGGGCCGTCCAATGGAAGCCTTTACCGATATGAGTAAAAGCCGTAAAGCGGGGTTTACCGGCTACCGCAGCACGCTGGATTCATTCATCCAGCTGTTCGATAAGCTGAAGCAGGAAAAAATCATCCCGCAGTAACGGGATTCGGCCCTGTCAGCGGAAGGCCATCGTCGCTGCGCTAAGGGTTATACTTGTAGTCTGACTGACGTGAAATAAGGACCAGGACGATGGCAACGTGTTTTATCATTGGCGCGGCGGGAAAAGTAGGTACCCACCTGACGAAACAGCTTTGCGCCAGACAGCATACGGTCTCGGCGCTGCACCGTAAACCGGAGCAGGCCGAAGCCATCACCGCTGTGGGCGCGACACCGATCATGGGCGATCTTCAGAAACTCAGTGTTGAGACGCTAGGGCAGAAAATGACCGGTCATGAGGTGGTGATTTTCAGCGCAGGGGCGGGTGGTGCTGGCATTGAACTCACTAATGCTATTGATGGTCAGGGTCTGGCGCTGGCGGTTGCTGCAGCAGAGAAGGCGGGGGTTAACCGTTTTTTGCTGGTGTCGGTTTTTCCGGATGCGGCGCGGGGCGAAAAAACGTCTGAAGGCTTCGAGAACTACATGCATGTGAAGCGGCTGGCGGATGTTCGCCTGGTGGAAAGTCAGCTTGACTGGGTAATCCTGCGTCCCGGGACGTTA
This sequence comes from Pantoea sp. PNA 14-12, assembly GCF_004364735.1. Lineage (NCBI taxonomy): Bacteria > Pseudomonadati > Pseudomonadota > Gammaproteobacteria > Enterobacterales > Erwiniaceae > Pantoea > Pantoea sp. PNA 14-12. Next base: position 116,085 of record NZ_SOAJ01000005.1, read on the forward strand.
ACGGATACGGCGGGCAGTGGCACCGTACGAGCCGGTTACGCCATCCCCTACGGAGCGGTTCCACGTGAAGACGTTGCCGCCACGCTGGTGGCGCTCGTTGAAACACCGCAACTGAATCACAAAATCATTGAACTGACCGCAGGTGATGAAAGCATCAGTCACGCTCTGCAACGTTTGCAGCGCTAAAAAAAACGGCCCCTGTCAGGGGGCCGTTTTCTGTTACTGCCAGCTTATTTTACACAGCGCGAGCAGTGTTCACGTTCGATATGCTGGAAAAAGTCATTTCCTTTGTCATCGACCAGAATGAAGGCCGGGAAATTTTCTACCTCGATTTTCCAGATTGCTTCCATTCCTAACTCAGCGTATTCCACACACTCCAGGCTCTTGATGCTCTGTTGCGCCAGAACTGCCGCGGGTCCGCCAATACTGCCCAGGTAAAACCCGCCGTGTTTATGACAGGCATCAGTAACCTGCTGGCTGCGGTTGCCTTTTGCCAGCATCACTTTGCTGCCGCCATTTGCCTGCAGAAGGTCAACATAGGAATCCATGCGGCCTGCTGTTGTCGGGCCCAGTGAACCCGATGCATAGCCTTCAGGCGTTTTTGCCGGTCCGGCATAGTATACCGGGTGATCCTTGATGTACTGCGGCAGGCCTTCGCCGTTATCAATACGTTCTTTCAATTTCGCATGCGCAATATCGCGGGCCACGATAATGGTGCCGGTCAGGGACAGACGGGTGGACACCGGATACTCAGAAAGCTGTGCAAGAATCTCATTCATTGGGCGATTCAGGTCAATATGCACCACCTCGCCCTCACCCTGTTTGCGCAGCGCTTCAGGAATATAGCGTCCAGGATTGGCTTCCAGCTTCTCAATCCAGATACCGTCGCGGTTGATTTTGGCTTTGATATTGCGGTCAGCGGAGCAGGAGACGCCCATACCGACGGGGCAGGATGCGCCGTGGCGTGGCAGACGGATAACGCGGATATCGTGGGCGAAATATTTTCCGCCAAACTGTGCGCCCAGCCCTAACTGCTGTGCGGCTTCCAGTAATTCCTGTTCCAGCTGAACATCGCGGAATGCCTGGCCATGCTCGTTGCCTTCTGTTGGCAAGCCATCGTAGTAGTGCGTTGACGCCAGCTTCACGGTTTTCAGCGTGCTTTCAGCGGAGGTACCGCCAATGACAAAGGCGATATGGTAAGGCGGACAGGCTGCGGTGCCCAGGGTGCGCATTTTATCGACAAGATAATTCTTCAGCTTACCCGGGCTGAGCAGGGCTTTGGTTTCCTGGTACAGATAGGTTTTGTTGGCTGAACCGCCCCCTTTGGCGATGCAGAGAAACTTGTATTCGTCACCATCCACGCTGTAGAGATCGATCTGGGCGGGCAGGTTAGTCCCGGTGTTGACCTCTTTATACATGTCCAGCGCCGCGTTCTGTGAGTAACGCAGATTGTCTTCGATATAGGTATTGTAGATCCCCTTTGACAGGGCGGCCTCATCACCTCCACCTGTCCACACGCGCTGACCTTTTTTCCCCATAATGATGGCTGTACCGGTGTCCTGGCAGGTTGGCAGTACACCTTTGGCCGCGATTTCTGAATTGCGCAGGAACTGGAGTGCCACATATTTGTCGTTATCGCTGGCTTCAGGATCATCAAGAATAGAGGCCACCTGCTGCTGGTGGGCCGGGCGCAACATAAAGGAAGCATCATGAAAAGCCTGTTGTGCCAGTAGGGTTAACGCCTGAGGCTCTACTTTCAGCACCTCCTGCCCGTCAAATTCAGCAACGGAAACATAGTCAGGGCTGAGCAGGTAGTATTCGGTATCCTCGTGGGTAAGAGGGAAGGGGTTCTGATAATAAAAAGGTTTGTTCGACATGGTATCTCACTTAATGACGTGCTGGCTCCTTTTGAGACAGGCTGACAGGAGCAACATCACAGGCGAATTCGTTGTTTATTATGCTTGCCAGCCGTAAGCGCAGGCTGGCAAGTAGTGGCATGTTATCGTATGACGCGCTGGATTGCACAGGGCGCGGTCAGAACATCCACACCATCCAGGGATAAGCAATCAGCATCATTGCAATCAGGAAGATAGCGCCGAAGATAGTTCCCAGTCGCCAGTAATCCTTAGTAGGTAAGTAGCCGCTGCCGTAATAAATAGGGCTCGGACCTGTACCGTAAGGTGTGATGATGCCCATCACGCCCAGAGAGGTACACAGCATCAGACAGAACACGGGCATATTGATGCCAGGAATCGAGGCGGCAATCGTCAACATGGCAGGCAGTAACGCCGTTGTGTGCGCGGTGGTACTGGCGAACAGGTAATGCAGCAGGAAAAAGGCAATTAACAACACGACCGCCGAGATCTGTGGATCATAGCCTTGAAGTAATATTCCTCCTTCTTTACCCAGCCAGGCGATAAAGCCCACTCTGGCCAGACCGTCAGCCAGGGCTACCAGCGTGGCAAACCAGGCAAAAGTGTTCCAGGCCGCTTTGTTGCTGGTGATATCATTCCAGTTAAGCACACCAGTCCACAGCATCAGGATGATGACTAACAGTGCCGCCATGGCCGGTTCGATCCAGGCAGTAGCAAAAATCCACATCAACAGCGCACAGACCACAAACACCAGTAACAGGATTTCATTGCGGGTCAGTTTACCCAGTTTTTCAAGCTCTGCCATCGCCCAGCGTGGCACCTCATCATTCACTTTGACTTCAGGTGGATAGAACCAGTAAGCCAGCAGCGGCATGCTCAGAATCAGCAGCAGACCTAAAGGAATAAAGGCAAGAAACCACATTCCCCAGGAAATATCGAAGCCAATGACGCTTTTGACTAAAGCAAGGGCTAACAGATTCGGCGCCAGTGCAGACAGGAACATGGAGCTGGTAATACAGGCCGCCGTGATGGCAACCCACATTAAGTAGGATCCGATTTTGCGCGCGCTGGGATCGTTGGGTTTAGAGCCATACAGCGGTGGCAGGTTGGCGATAATCGGGTAGATGGTACCGCCACTGCGCGCGGTGTTAGACGGAGTAAAGGGTGCTAAAAGCAGGTCAGCAAAAGTGATGGCATAACCTAATGTTAAGCTGCGGCGGCCCAGATATTTCACCAGAATCAGGGCCAGACGACGACCAAACTGCGTTTTATCGTAGCCAGCAGCAAACATGAATGCGCCAAAGATCAGCCACACGGTTGAATTACCAAAGCCGCTGACGGCCCATTTAAAGGACTCCGTTGCGAGTTTAAATGTCGGATTGGCCAGTTCTGTCGGACTAAACAGCAAAAACTGACTGAAGAGGGCGATGACTACGACGCCTGTCAGACCAATTACGGCACCGGGCAGCGGCTCAAAAATCAAGCCTACAATCACCCCAACAAAGATGGCGAAGAAATGCCATGCATAGGGTTCAAGACCGGACGGTACGGGGACGAGTAATAAAAGCACTGCGACGATGACAGGCAGGGCTAGCATCAGTGCTTTATTTTTTTTGCCCGCAGCTGCAGGGGCTGCTTTAGGGGGCTCTTTCATGTTTGAGAGTGTTTTCATAGTGTTTTTCTACGAGTTAAGGATAATACGATTAACGCCCCGGCGAATTCTTCAAGACATTTTATTTATTCTACATTATAAGAATAACCCGTGGTGTTTTATATTCTTTTAACGTTTCTACTCGTGCGATGCAGAAAATTTAAGAAACCATGTGAATATGATGCGACTTCTGGAAAATAAAATTTTGATCTGGATCAAACAAGTTAAATTGTATTTTTTATGTTTTAACAAATTAAACAATAATCAATGAGGAACAGGTGAGTAAGATAGCATTGAATACTTTTTGCAACCACATCAGGAAGAAAAAACGCAGAACGTTAATTTTAAATTATTGTTTTTAATGGGTTTATTTTACTGCTGTTTCACTATTGCTTTTTGGTAACTATTGATTAACAATAACCATACATCACGAAATCACTCCAATCAAACAAAAAGTCTAAAGATATTTAAAAGTTAAATAATTAAAATTATATCTTATGAAACTAAATTAACTGATATATTAGAAGCATGACATCGGACCACTTAAATTAAATTAAAAACGTCCAGAAAGAATTCCCGGTTTTTGATATTTTGGAGTTAATCGCAATGAATACACTCACCCCAATTCTTAATCCCCTCACCTTGCCGCGTGGTGCAGTTTTAAAAAATCGTCTGATCATGGCACCAATGACAACCTGTACCGGATTTTATGATGGTACGGTGACCAGCGAGTTGGTTGAATATTACCGTGCACGTGCGGGCAGTATCGGAACAGTGATTGTTGAGTGCTGCTTTATCGATCCAAAAGGCCCGGCTTTTCCGGGTGCGATCGCCATCGACAGCGACAACAAAATACCCGGCTTAAAACGCATCGCTGACGCCATCAAGGAAAAAGGATCCACCGCGATTCTTCAAATCTATCACGGCGGACGCATGGTTGAGCCTGAACTGATTGGCGGTAAAACCCCAGTCGCGCCCAGCGCAATTGCGGCACCCCGTGAAGGGGCAACGACGCCCCGCGCCTTAACGGCAGAAGAAGTGGATACCATGATCACCAAATTTGGTGATGCCGTTAACCGCGCCATCAAAGCGGGTTTCGATGGCGTAGAAATCCATGGCGCTAACACCTATCTTATTCAGCAATTCTACTCACCTAACTCAAATCAGCGTGAAGACAAATGGGGCGGCAGTCGTGATAACCGCGCCCGCTTCCCGCTGGAAGTGCTGGATATCACGCATAAGATGGCCGAGCGCTTTGCGCATAACTCGTTCATCATCGGTTATCGTTTTTCGCCTGAAGAACTCGAAGTGCCCGGCATCCGCTTTGACGACACAATGTACTTACTGGAGAAACTTGCAGCACGGGGCCTGGATTATGTGCACTTCTCTGTCGGGCAGTTGATGCGCCCATCCATCGTGGATACCACCGATCCTACACCGCTTATTGAGAAGTTTATTGCCATGCGGTCAGAAACCCTGGCGAAGGTCCCGGTAATAGGTGTCGGCGGCGTGGTTAACAAAGAGGATGCAGAAAAGGCACTGGAAAAAGGCTATGACCTGGTCGCCGTCGGTAAAGCCTGCATCGCTTATCCAGACTGGACTGACCGCATCATCAATAATGAGCACCTTGAACTCTATATCGACAGCAACAAACGTGAAGCTTTACTCATCCCCGAGCCTCTGTGGCGTTTCTCACTGGTTGACGCCATGATTCGTGACATGAGCGAAACCGGTCGTAAATACAAAGCGGGCGTTTATCAGGAGAAAGTTGAGGCTGAAGCGCTGAAGCTGAAAATCAACGTTACGCTGGATACCGATCGTATTACCGATATTTCCCTGGTTCCTGATGACACGCTGGATGTGGACTTCACCACCACGTTTGAAAGTCTGCGTAATCGTATTCTGGTGGCAAACAGCCCACATGTTGACGCGATTACCGGTGCGACGACACAGAGTGAAGCGCTGAAAAAAGCGGTCTCACGCGCAATGACCACATCGAACAAAGCACACGTCATTGAAGAGGGCGGCAATCCCAACGCGCCACAGCAGTATGACGTTGTGGTTGTTGGCAGTGGTGGTGCAGGGCTGGCCGCCGCCATTCAGGCCCACGATGAAGGCGCTAAAGTGGTGGTCATTGAGAAGATGCCGACCATTGGCGGCAACACCATTAAAGCCTCTGTCGGGATGAACGCCGCAGAAACGCGTTTTCAGAAGCTGAAAGGGATTCAGGACAGCAAGGAGCTGTTTTATGAAGAAACCCTCAAAGGCGGTAAATTTAAAAATAATCCCGCGCTGTTGCGTGAGTTTGTTGACTTAGCGCCGGAAGCCATCGACTGGCTGGCAGATCACGGTATTGAGCTTAACGATATCACTATCACAGGCGGTATGAGTATCGACCGTACGCATCGCCCTGCAGACCGCTCCGCTGTCGGCGGCTTCCTGATTAGTGGTCTGGTGAAAAATATCAACAGCCGTAATATCGACGTGCTGCTTGAAACCGCAGTTGAAGAGATCCTGTTTGAAAATGGCGCGGTCAGCGGCGTGAAGGTGGTGGATGAATACAATGACAGCCGTATTCTGAACGCAAAAAGCGTGATTGTGGCGACAGGCGGTTTCAGTGCTAACCGGGAAATGGTGGTGAAATATCGCCCGGAACTGGATGGTTTTGTCACCACCAACCATAAAGGCGCTACCGGTGCAGGCATCGCAATGCTGCAAAAAATTGGGGCGGATACAGTCGATATGGGCGAGATTCAGATTCACCCGACCGTCGAGCAGACGACATCTTACCTGGTCTCAGAATCAATTCGCGGTGGCGGGGCGATCCTGGTCAGCCAGGCAGGCCAGCGCTTCTACAACGAAATGGAAACTCGCGATAAAGTTTCGGCGCAGATTATTGCGCTGCCAGAAAAAAGTGCCTGGATTATCTTTGACGAGCAGGTCCGTATGAACAACAAGGCCGCTGATGAATATATTGCGAAAGGCTTTGTGATCAGCGCCCCGAGCGTAGCGGAGCTGGCGGTTAAGCTGAATATGGAACACCGTACGCTGGAAGAGACACTGCAACGCTACAACGGTTTTGTGATTAAACAGAAAGACGAGGATTTTGGCCGTCAAACCGCGCTGCGTCATCCGTTAAGCGAAGGGCCTTTCTATGCCATTCGCATCGCGCCCGGCGTCCATCACACAATGGGCGGCGTGACTATCAACACGGCGACTGCAGTACTGGACACCAAGAAGCAGGTTATTAACGGTGCCTGGGCTTGTGGTGAGGTCGTCGGTGGTATCCACGGCGCAAACCGTATCGGTGGAAACGCGGTTGCCGATATCATCATCTTTGGTATTCTTGCTGGCGCAAACGCAGCGGCTTTTGCCAAGCGCTAAGCCGTGATATCCGGCATCCGTATAACATCGGATGCCGGTTCTTCTTTCTCCCCGAGTCCTGTCGCTTATGCAAACTGATTCGCACGTGTACGCCTATTCCGCCGTCCTGATGGGCTCGCCCATTCTGCTTAAGCTGTATGAGCATAATGAGGCGCTGGCAGGTCAGGTTTTTCGCTTGATCAAACAGTATGAGAATGTGCTTACCGTCAATCGCGAGCACTCCGAAGTGATGGCGATTAATCATGCGGCCGGTCAGCGTCCCGTCAGCGTCAGCCAGCCCGTGTTTACGCTAATCGAGCGTGCACTTGCGGTCAGCCTGCTGCCTGAAAGTAGTTTTAATCTGGCCATCGGACCGCTGGTCAAATGCTGGAAGATCGGCTTTCAGGGGAAAAGCGTGCCGGCGCGGGCAGAGATACAGGCAAAACTCGCTTTAACCCATCCTGAGAACATTGAACTTGATGCGGCGAACCGTTCGGTCTTTCTGAAGCAAGCGGGCATGGAGATTGATCTGGGTGCGATTGCCAAGGGCTATATTGCCGATCGGGTGCAGGCATTTTTACATGAGCATGGTGTGGACAGCGCGCTCATCAATCTTGGCGGCAATGTGCAAACGCTCGGCGCGCCGCCTGATGCACCGCAGGAAGGCTGGGCAATTGGTTTAAAAAAACCCTTTGCCGCTTCGGACGCGCTGCTTGGGGTGATTAACGTAACGAATAAATCCGTAGTGACTTCCGGGATTTACGAACGTTACTTTGAACAGGAAGGGGTCTGCTACCACCATATCCTGGACAGGCATACCGGCTATCCGCTGGATAACGCGCTACTCAGCGTAACCATTGTGTCAGATCACTCAATTGATGGGGATATTTTTACCACGCTGATCTATGGCATGGGCATTGAAAAGGGGAGCGACTATCTGAAAGCCTATCCCGGCATAGAGGCTATCTTCGTGACGCGCGACAAACGCATCATCTGCTCGTCACAACGTCACTTTGATTTTACATTGCTGGATCACAGCTTCCGCTACATCACTGGCAGTACTGACGTAAAAGTGCGTGATACTCAGGCTGGAGACGGTAACGATAAACCGGACGACCTGTCACACCGTAATGAATGCTCGTAAATAAAATATTGCTTTGCGCCAGCCAAATCAGGTATTTGCGGCAAGATACACGAGAAATATTGACCTCCGTTGCCAGCTCATCGGTGGAAAATTCCGTTCCGGGATGCGCATCAATCCACAGGCAAAGCGTACGCAGTGTTTGCGGTGTCAGTCCTTTAGGCAGACGTTTTGTCTCGTTGGCGTTCGCCGGGTTGCCGTGCAGCAACTGGTCGACATCAGATTGTTGATAAAACTGATGATTATCCATGAGCCGTTTTTTTTGTCGCCAGCCGGTCAATGCTTCTTCAAAGCGCGAAAACTGAAACGGTTTAATCAGGTAATCCACAACACCATAATTCAGCGAGGTTTTGATGGTTGCCGCATCCGCTGCTGACGAGATGATAATCACGTCAATCGGACGACCGGCGCTGCGCAGCTCCGGCAGCAAATCCAGTCCGTTTTCCTGCTGCATATAGATATCCAGCAAAATAAGATCAACGGCCGGATCGGTCTGCAACAGGCGTTCTTTGGCTTGCAGTAACGTGGACGCAGTGCCACAACAGGTAAAACCGTCTATCTGACCGATGTAGCATCGGTTCAGCTCGGCCACCATGGCATCATCGTCTACAACTAACACATTGATCATTCGTTAATATTTCCTCTTTCCCACGGAAGCTGTACTAAAAACTGCGTGTACACGCCTGGCTCGGATTCGACGCTGACGTTACCGCCCAGACTTTCCGTTTGTTGCTTGAGTAAAAACAGTCCAACGCCACGATCTTCACCTTTGGTGGAAACGCCACGTTCGAAAATGGTTGCCAGCTGATCGGCAGGAATGCCGGGACCATCGTCGCTGACCTCACATGACAACCAGCCGTTTTGGTAGTGCAGCATGACGTGAATTTCACCGTCCATATCCGGGTCAAGCGCCTCAAGGGCGTTTTCGATCAGGTTACCCAGCACCGTTATTAATGCGGCAATTTGCTGTTCACTGCCGCTGTCTGGCAGGTAGCTGGCTTCGCTCAGGATTAGCTGATGGCCTTCATCCGTCACACGATTAATTTTGCTTAACAGGAAACCCGCAATGACCGGTGATTTAATCTTCTGCAACAGCGAACCGATTTCGGTCTGGTAGTTATTGGCCGTTTTAAGGATGTACTCTTCCATCTGCGCATAGTTTTTCATGTGCAGCAGCCCAAGAATCACGTGCAGTTTGTTCATGAATTCATGGGAACGTTCACGCAGCGCATCCACATAGTTTACCATGCCGTCGAGACGCTGCATTAGCTGACTGATCTCTGTCTTGTCCCTGAAGGTGCTCACCGCGCCAATGATACTGCTGCGACTGCGCACGGGTACGGTGTTGCTGATCAGTATCTTGCCGCGCACATTAAGTTCTTCATCATATGCGGCTTTGCCATCATGCAACGCATCACGCAGATGGGTCAGCATTTGCGCATTTTCCGGTACGCGATCGCCACTCAGAAAGGCTTCACGCGTCGTCTCTTTCAATAATTGTGACGCTGCCTGATTGATCAGGCTGACGCGGGACTGATCGTCGACGGCAATGACGCCTTCCTTAATCGAATCCAGGATAGCCTGACGCTCTTCAAACAAACTGGAGATTTCGTATGGCTCTAACCCCAGCAAAATGTGCTTCAGGCGTTTTACTAATATGAAAATGCCCAGCATGCCGACCAACGCGCCTAATAATACCGTCCAGAAGATATTCCAGCGGCTTTTTGTGACTTGCGCGGCAACGTCATTCACTGAGATGCCAATAGCCACAACGCCGATTTGCTGATGTCTGGCATTAAACACGGGTGTAAACACTCGGAGTGCTTCGACCAGAACGCCATGATTAACCGCAACGTTCTCATGACCCTGTAAAGCAGGGTTAATATCCTCACCGACAAAATGTTGGTTAACCACATCAGGATTCGGATGCGAAAACCGAATACCGCGCATATCTGTTACCACGACAAACAGCAAATCATTACGTTTACGCGTTGTCTGGGCGATAGGCTGAATGATTTTGCTGCCATCAGGCTGGGTCAGCGCCTGCTGGATTTCCGGGCTGTCAGCCAGCGTTCGCGCCACGGCCAGGGCCTTATCTTTCACATGCGCACGTGTGAAGTTATCAATCTGCACATAGTAAAGCAGATGTACGCTTAACAAGACGGTCATCAACACAGCAGCCATCATCAGAGACGAGAGCGTGCTGAGTTTCATGGGGCGTTTTTTAGACGAACGGTGGGGCCGGGAGTCATTCATAGTGAGTATCAGCAATAGTAAGGTTCGCGATGCAACATACGCGAAGTCGTACCACCAGTACAGTTTCATGGCCAGCGATCATCAGTTTAAAAAAACTCACCACACAGGCAGGACTGATTCAGGTCAATGCTGCTACCCAAAAGTAAAGCTATCGTGCGTCATTGCGCGTGTTTTCCGTGCTTATCCCCCAGAGGCCTCTTATTGCCACAATGAAATGTCAGCTTGTTATTCTGGAGTCAGGGTTGATGAAGAAGAAGAACGGCACGCCAATGCCTCACGATGCAACGTTTCGACAATTTCTCTCGCAGCCCGAGATTGCACGTGACTTTATGGAATTGCATCTTCCCGCCGAATTACGCGCTATTTGTGATCTGAATACATTGAAACTGGAATCCGGCTCTTTTGTGGAAGACGACCTTCGCCAGTATTTCAGTGATGTTCTCTACAGTCTGAAAACGACACGAGACGAGGAGGGCTATATCCATGTACTGATCGAACATCAGTCCTCCCCGGATAAACTGATGGCTTTCAGATTACTGCGGTACGCGGTGGCGGCCATGCAACGTCACCTTGAAGCCGGCCACAAAAGTCTGCCGCTGGTGATTCCTGTCCTCTTCTATACCGGGAAACGTAGTCCCTATCCCTACTCGACCCGTTGGCTCGATGCATTCAGCGATCCCGTACTGGCTGCCCGACTCTATGCCGAACCCTTCCCGCTGGTGGATGTCACCGTGATTCCTGATGAAGAAATTGCGGGTCATCGCAGTATGGCCGCGCTGACACTGCTCCAGAAGCATATCCATCAGCGTGATTTTGCGGAGCTGATGGATACGCTTGTCCCGGTATTGCTGGCAGGCTATCTTTCTTCATCACAAGTCATATCATTGATACACTACATTGTGCAGACAGGGGAAACTTCGGATGCCGAAGCCCTGGTCAGAGAACTGGCACAACGTGTGCCGCAACATGGAGACGAACTAATGACCATCGCGCAGCAGCTCGAACAAAAAGGCATCGAAAAGGGCATGGAGAAAGGTATCGAAAAGGGCATTCAGCTGGGACGTGAAGCGGGTCGTTCTGAAGGGGAACGTGAAGCTACCCTGAAAATTGCCCGTACTATGCTGCAAAACGGCCTGGATAACGAGACGGTAATGAAAATGACGGGTCTTAATGCGGATGATCTGGCGCAGATCCGTCACTGAGGATCCCCTTGACCGGTCAGTGATAAAGAGCCGCTTTTATCACCGTTGAGAGACTCACTATCCGTAATATCTTATCTGGAACGGCGCGCTTTCCTCTTTGTGTTTTAGCCTTCCTGCGAGTAAAAGCTGTCGCATCATTTCTCATCACCGCGCGCTGAAAATATTTGCCTTAGGGCATTGTATATTGCAAAACGCCCCTTTATTGTGTGGTTAAAATATATCGATAATGAAGTTAACCTTTTGTAACTAAATTAATCGAAATAAAGAAGCTTTTAATTTTTTAACTATTTTCACATTAACTACGCAATAACAATATTTTAAACTTTCGGGACTTTTTTTAACTACTTCTCCACGTTAATTGTAGATTCCGAATGATTAAATCAACTAAATTCGTACCTGCACTTTCGCTTGCAGCGTTACTCGTTTCTTCAGTCACCCATGCTGAAAATTCACCAGAAAAAACAGACGTTCTGCTGATCGGCGGCGGTATCATGAGTGCTTCTCTGGGCACCCTGCTGGAAGAGCTACAACCGGGCTGGAAACAGATCATGGTTGAGAAGCTTGATGGTGTGGCACTTGAATCCTCGAATGGCTGGAATAATGCCGGTACCGGCCACTCCGCCAATATGGAACTGAACTACACGCCTGAGCGTGCTGATGGTTCTATTGACGTGACCAAAGCGCTGGAAATTAACGAAGCCTTCATGATCTCCCGCCAGTTCTGGAGTTCTCAGGTGAAAGACGGCGTGTTAAATAACCCGCGTTCATTTATCAACTCTACGCCGCATATGAGTTTTGTATGGGGCGATAATGTGGATTATCTGACTAAGCGCTACGCGGCGTTGCAGAAAACCGTCCTGTTCCAGGGTATGCAGTTCTCCACCGATCACAAACAGATTGCGCAGTGGGCACCTCTGGTGATGGAAGGTCGCGACCCTCAACAAAAAGTGGCGGCAACCTGGACGCCTGTCGGGACCGACGTTAACTACGGTGAAATTACCCGTCAGTTGATTGGTAGCCTGAAGAAACATGATAATTTCCGTCTGGAAACGTCTTCTGAAGTCACTGACTTCAAACGTAACAGCGATAACTCCTGGCACGTGACCATCAAAGATGCCAAAAATGGCGGCGAACGCACGGTAGACGCAAAATATGTGTTCATCGGCGCGGGCGGCGGTGCGCTGAAGTTACTGCAAAAAACCGGCATTCCCGAAGCGGATAATTATGCAGGTTTCCCGGTTGGCGGCTCATTCCTGGTCACCAAAAACCCGCAGATTGCTGAGCGTCATTTAGCCAAAGTTTACGGTCAGGCTTCTGTGGGTGCGCCACCGATGTCCGTTCCACATCTTGATACACGCTACTTCGATGGCAAACGTGTCGTGTTGTTTGGACCTTTCGCCACGTTCTCAACCAAGTTCCTGAAAAACGGTTCGCTGTTTGACTTGCTGAGCTCGACGACGACTCACAACTTTATGCCAATGACCCATGTGGGCCTGGATAACTTCGATCTGGTGAAATACCTGATTGGTCAGGTCATGTTGAGCGATGATGACCGCTTTGCTGCGCTGAGAGAATATTATCCTGATGCGAAGAAAGAAGACTGGACGCTGATCCAGGCCGGTCAACGTGTACAGATCATCAAGAAAGATGCAGAGAAAGGTGGCGTGCTGAAACTCGGTACAGAAATCGTGACCGATCAGCAGAAAACCGTTGCTGCACTGCTGGGCGCATCGCCAGGCGCATCAACCGCTGCACCTATTGCGATTAACGTTATGCAGAAACTGTTCCCGGAGCAATTCAAGTCTGCGGAATGGCAGGAAAAAATCCGTAAAATTGTTCCTGCTTACGGTCAGAAACTGAACGACAATCCTGCACTGACCCAGCAGGTATGGGATGAAACGGCTGCAACGCTGCAGCTGACGAAGCCACCGGTTATTAACATGGGCACTAAGCCTGCTGAAGCTCCCGCGGCGAAAAGTGATAAAACACCTGAACCAGCGAAGCACGATATGGCGCTGTAATGCCATAATCTGAAAAAGCCCGCGTCAGTGATGACGCGGGCTTTTTTACGTCTGAAGCGTGCGCGCAATCTTCATCAGGTTTTATCACGGCGCCAACTGGACCACGGATCTTCATCGGATGACGGTGCGGAATCCGGTTGCGCGTCATCCCGTGAAGCCAGGTACAGGGCTTCCACTTCAGCACGCGCCCAGGGCGTCCGGCGAAGAAACTTCAGGCTGGACTTTACACTGGGATCGTTTTTAAAACAGTTGATATTGATACGCTTGCTCAGTTCAGCCCAGCCATATCGTGCCACCAGGCTGTTGACCTGCATTTCAAGTGTAATACCGTGCAGAGGATCGTTAGAGACGTGAGCGGTCATAGTCTTTCCGGTAAATGCTGTAAAAGTCTTATCCTGCAGCACGATGCTGCGTGGCGCAAGTCAGTTCAGTCAGGGGCGCTGTGGGGCGACATTGTCCACCGGCACGCTAAGCCTTGCGGACAGTCTTCACAAATAAATAAGGCCGGTAAAAATTACCGGCCTGAGTCAGGCAGAATAAGAAAGGCTTACAGCAATGACTGTGCTGTTTTCTCCAGGAGTGCCAGCAGGACAGTAATGTCCTCCAGGGTCACCGTTGGGTTCAACAACGTCATTTTCAGGCAGGTCATACCGTTATGCTCGGTCACGCCGACATTGGCCCGGCCGGATTCCAGCAATGCATCGCCGATGCGCTGGTTGAACAGCGCAATGTCAGCATCGCTCCAGCCCGCGGACTGATGTGGGCGATAACGGAACAGGACGCTCGCCAGCTGAGGTTTCATTACCAGCTCCAGCGCATCCTGCTGTTCAATAAACTGCGCAACCTGCTGTGCCAGCGTGACGCCGTGATCGATAATTTCGGCATACTGTTTCTGGCCCAGCGCTTCCAGTCCCATCCACAGCTTCAGCGCATCGAAACGACGCGTGGTTTGCAGAGATTTTGATACCAGGTTTGGTACGCCCTGTGCCTCATCAAATTCAGAGTTCAGGTAAGCGGCCTGATAGCGCATCAGCTCATAGTGACGGGCTTCTTTTAACAGGAAAGCGCCACAGCTGATTGTCTGGAAGAATTGTTTATGGAAATCCAGCGTAACGGAATCCACCAGATCCAGACCATCCAGGTAATGACGATATTTCTCGGACAGCAGCAGCGCGCCGCCCCAGGCCGCATCAACGTGAACCCAGATGTGCTGCTCAGCCGCCAGCCTGACGATCTCACGTAACGGATCGATAGCACCCGCATCCGTTGTGCCCGCCGTCGCGACAATCGCCAGCACCTGCTCGTTGTTGGCTTTGGCCTGTGCCAGTTTCTGAGCCAGGTCCGTCATATCCATGCGCGCAAACTCGTCGCATTTCACCAACGTGACCGACTGGTAGCCTAAGCCGAGCAGGGCCATATTTTTCTGCACTGAGAAGTGCGCGTTTTCCGAACAGAAAACTTTGATTTTTTTCAGATCGCCAGTCAGGCCGTCCTGCTGCACGGAATGACCCTGACGGGCAAAGAAGGCATCGCGTGCCAGCATCAGCCCCATCAGATTGCTCTGCGTGCCGCCACTAGTAAAGACGCCTGCATCACCCGCCTGATAACCAACCTGCTCGCGCAACCACTCGATCAGCTTCATTTCGATAAGCGTGGCAGAAGGTGCCTGATCCCACGAGTCCATACTCTGGTTCGTGGCGTTGATCAGTACTTCAGCGGCCTGGCTGATAACCAGACTTGGGCAATGTAAATGCGCAACACACTGTGGATGATGAACAGACAGGCTGTCTTTCAGGAAATACTCAATCGCGCGCTCAATGGCGGCCTGGTTACCCAGGCCTTCTGGATTAAAGTCCAGCTTGATGCGTTCGCGGAGTTCTGCAACCGTTTTGCCCTGATACATTTCAGGCTGTTCCAGCCACTTAACAACGGCCGCGCTGCTTTGAGCGATAGCCTGCTGATAAGCCTCGGTGCTTTGCATCGAGGACGCCAGAATAGGATTTGACCGTGACATCGAACTTACTCCACTTAAACTGCTTCGACGCCTGCGGCAAGCAGGGCGTTTTCAAACTTATCCAGGAAAACCTGAAGCTCATCATGGTTGATCAGCAAAGAAGGCAGCAGACGTAATACGCTGCCGTGGCGGCCGCCACGCTCCAGAATCAGACCATTTTCGAAGCATTTTTTCTGCACCAGCGCAGACAGATCGCCATCAGCCGGGTAGCAGCCCATGTGATCCTGTGCTTCGTTTGGTTTGACCATTTCGATACCGATCATCAAACCCAGACCACGGACGTTGCCAATCGCAGGATAACGTTTTTGCAGCTCGGTCAGTTTGCCTTTCAGCCACTCACCTTTTTCTGCCACGCTGTCAGCGATGTTGTTTTCTTTCAGCAATTTCAACGTTGTCAGACCGGTTGCCATGGCCAGTTGGTTGCCACGGAATGTACCGGTATGGTGGCCAGGCGACCAGGCATCAAATTGCTTTTTAATACCCAGTACGGCTAATGGCAAACCGCCACCGACGGCTTTTGACATAACGATAATGTCGGGTTCAATGCCGGCGTGTTCAAAGGCAAAGAATTTACCGGTACGGGCAAATCCGGCCTGAACCTCATCCAGGATCAGCAGAATGCCGTGCTCCTGGGTGACTTTACGGATACGTTGCAGCCACTCTGCTGGCGCAGGATTGACGCCGCCTTCACCCTGAACGGCTTCCAGGATGACCGCAGCCGGTTTACGTACGCCACTTTCAACGTCGTTGATCAGGTTTTCGAAGTAGTAGGTCAGCGCTTTAACACCGGCTTCGCCGCCAATGCCCAGCGGGCAACGGTAAAGGTGCGGATAAGGCATGAACTGCACTTCCGGCATCATGCCGTCCACGGCTTCTTTCGGTGACAGATTACCTGTCACTGAAAGCGCACCGTGGGTCATGCCATGATAACCGCCGGAGAAGCTGATCACGCCTGAACGGCCCGTGTGTTTTTTCGCCAGTTTCAGCGCGGCTTCAACTGCGTCCGCACCAGAAGGACCAGTGAACTGCAGGCAGTACTCTTTGCCCTGACCCGGTAACAGAGAGAGCAAATATTCTGAGAACGCGTCTTTTAATGGCGTGGTCAGATCGAGAGTATGTAACGGCAAGCCGCTGGTAATGACATTTTGGATGCTTTGCAGTACGTCAGGATGATTATGACCCAACGCAAGCGTTCCGGCACCGGCAAGACAGTCAAGATACTGTTTGTTCTCAACGTCTGTGATCCAGACGCCATTAGCTTTTGCGATCGCTAACGGCAATTTACGCGGATAACTTCGAACATTTGATTCAAACTCGGCCTGGCGGGCCAGATAAGACTCATTGTTACCGTTTAATGTATTCGCATTCAAACTATCAATACGGACTTTATCCGTCATCATATCTCTCCTACAACCGGGCGTGGCATCACGCTGCAGTTGGATAAGTGAATAAAATTTAGAACTCATGTTAAAAACGCGGCCAATATATTGTTTTTTAACACAGGACTCAATGATTAATTTTATGTCTTTTTATTAATTCATTTGTTATATAAAACAGTTGCTTACCGTTAATTTCGTCACTAAGTAAGCAACTTTTCTTAAAACAGATAATCAATAAAGTGCCAAAAAACACGCGCTTATCGGATCACGCATGCGTTTTACTAAGTAAAAATAAAGTGTGTTAGCAACCGTTTCGGTGCGGATAAGCGATAAAATTTGAGATTAATCAACCATCAAAATGTAAAACGTGCGCCATAGAGATGAAACAATATAAGGATAAGAGTAAATATAATTATAACTTCTATTTAACATTCCTTTAATGTCGGTGGGCGTCAACGCCACGCTGTTGTTGCGGATGCGGTTAACGCAGCAGTTTTACAAAGTGATGAATATCAGACATCACCTGCTCGACTCTCTCAGGCGAAGACTTAATACTGAGCAGATCGGCATAGCCATTCAGCATGGCGTTGAGCTGACGCGCGCTGCGCGCAACATCCTCAATCCGAAAGTATCCCTGTGCGACGCCAGCCTCAAGAATGCGACACAGCAGGGCATCCCAGCCGGCCGTAATTTTTTCGGCCAGTCCGGCATAATCATCGTGATGGCCAGCCATCTGCCACACTGAAGCATAAAGTTGCCAGCCGGAATCCGCCGCATCAGGAATATGTCCTTCGATTAAACAGTATAGTTGCTGCTCAGGATCCAGCGCGGCCAGTTCACGGGCGAAGTCGTCGAGTTCGCCCTGCATAAAGCGCTCCAGCGCCGTTAAGGTCAGCGTGTGCCAGTCAGGAAAATAGTGATAGATATGACTGCGTGAAATTCCCAGCGTCGCGGTGAGCTCGCGTGTGGTGGCCTTTTCGAGCCCCTTTTCAAGAAAAAGCGCGACGGCGCCCGCCAGAATTTTTTCTTTCAGTGTTTCCCCGGCGGTTTGTGTTGATGCTTGCATCCTGACTCCTGAATTAACTTTGAGCAATCACGCAATTATGATGCGCTGGTACTTGAGCGACCGCTCAGTTTTAACAGTTTACGAAAAGAAAATCATGTGTTCTTCCAGAGCGACACTACCGAATACCGCGCCACATACCGCCATTGCAACCCTGAAAACGCTGGGGCGACGTCACAGTAAAAAGTTGACTCTCACCCTGTTGCGGGTCATGGCGGAAAATGTCTCCTGTTTGCTTTACCCGCTGTTAGCCGGGTTCGCGATTAGTGCCATTATCACCGGACATGCGCTCCAGGCCATGCTTCATGCGGTAATGGCCTTTACAATGTGGGAAACGGTGCGGCAAGGCGTAGCGTGGATACCCGAATTTTTGCACGGATCTATGTAGAGTTGGCGGTGCCGGTGGTCGTGGCGCAACGCGAAGCGTAATGCCTCAACGATTGCTATCCGTGTGACGCTGTCACGTGAGGTTGTCGACTTTTTTGAGCTGCATTTGCCTGTCTTGATAACATCCGTCGTCCCATCAGCGGTGCCGCCATCGTGTTGCTGGCAATTGCGTTCTGGACGGGCGTCGGTTGCCCGATCATTTTGCTGAGCCTGGCATGTTTCCTGCCGGGATTCTCACACAAAAATAAAGCCTTGTCTGGCCGGCTAAATAACCGACTGGAAAAAGAGATCAGCTTGCCGCCGGCACAACACGCAGGACAGCCTGACGTAACAGGTTCACACACCTCACCCGTCTCAACAGTCAGTACCGCTTCGTATCAAATTTGTTTACTATCCATTTAATATATTCATAACCCAAATAACCATCTGGTTTAACGACTGCCAACAGGATAACGCTGTCCAGGCGCTGGTGAAGGATCACACAGCATCATGCTGGGTTTACCGCTGACAGGAAAAAGATTTCTTGCATGCGTAACGTAAAGGACAGTGGCTGGCTTGTCGATAAAGTTAATCAGAGCAGGTCGTCGCAGTCATCACTTCGTCAAGTTTAGCGATGACGTAAGGCAAAGCATCCAGGACGCGATGCATTCTGGCAACACACTATTCGTATGCCAAAGAAGGATTTGCTGCCAGAGAAAGGCAGCTTTTTGACTGGATAATATGATGAATCACTATTCACGCCGACGCGTGCTGAAGATGGTTGGGCTTGTCGCTGTGGCCAGTGCGACCGGCCATCTGTTCCCTTTGGCGCCTCTCAACGCCGCGCAACCGAACATGCAGGCAGATGCCCTTGATGTGTTTATGCTGGTTTCACAGCAACTGACACAACAGAATGAGCTCAATGACACGGTAGGCAGTGCGCTTTTTGATGCGTTCAGTCAGACGCAGAAAAACTTCAGCGCGGCACTTTTTCATCTCAGCAACCTGTTAACGCATCAGCCCGACCTGTTACAACAGGCACGCCTGCAGTTTGCTGAAACTGAGGCGGCAAGCGCCAGGCTGGCCGGGGCGATTCTGAGCAGCTGGTATACCGGCATTGTCGGCAAAGGCAAAAATGCGCGCTATATCACCTATATCAACACGCTTGCGAATCGGGTCGTTAACGACAAACTGGTTCCACCGAGCTTCTCCTATGGCGTCTGTGGCAGTTGGGCGAGCCAACCGTGACCCTTTTCAAGAGTAATGTTATCCATGAAGAAGAATAATTCGGCTGGTGTGGTCGTTATCGGTGCAGGCGTGAATGGCGCGTTACTGGCGACGCGTCTGGCGAAAGCCGGAAAGTCCGTTATCCTGCTTGAATCCGGACCTAAGGTCAGCCGTGGAGAACTGGTGGAGCGCTTCCGCAGTTCTGCCTTTAAGTCTGACTTTATGTCACCGTACCCCTTTTCACCGATGGCACCCCAACCGCGCTATACCCCAGAACCCAATGATTATCTGCAGCAACTGGGTCCTCAGGCATTTAATGCGCAATATATTCGTATTTTTGGCGGCACCAGCTGGCACTGGGCGGCTCAGTTGTGGCGCTTTGTCCCGAATGATTTTCAGCAACATTCGCTGTATGGCGTGGGAAAAGACTGGCCGATTAGCTATCAGGATCTGGAACCTTATTACTATGAAGCCGAAGTCATCGCTGGCGTCGGCGGATCGCCGGACAACGGCTCGCCTCGCAGTAAGCCGTTTCCGATGGAACGGGTGCCAGCCTCCTGGTTGCAGCAACGTGTCACGGCCCGACTCGCGCCAGACTTCACCGTACTGGATGACAGTACCGGCCGCAACAGCCGAAGTTACGATGGCCGACCGGCCTGCTGTGGAAACAATAACTGCATGCCCGTGTGCCCCATTGATGCGCAGTATCACGGTGGCCTGGCCGCTCAGCAGGCGGAAGACAGCGGCGTACAGGTAATCACTGAAGCTGTCGTTTATCAACTTGAGCACGATGCGCAGGGGCGGATTGTGGCCGCAAACTATTATGACTGGAATAAAACCCGCCATCGCGTGACGGCGCAGACATTTGTTCTGGCGGCCAATGCGATTGAAACGCCTAAGCTGCTGCTGATGTCCACCAGCGAGAGATTCCCACAGGGCATCGGCAATGCCCGGGACACTGTGGGCCGTAACCTCTGCGATCACCCCGCGATTGGCGTCACGTTTGATGTGGATGAAGAAATCTGGCCCGGACGCGGCCCCGTCAGCCCGTGCTCAATCGGGCAGTTCAGGGACGGTGAGTTCCGTCGTGAACACGCGCCATTCCGTCTGGATATTTCCAATGCCTCGCAGGTCGCCGCGGTGACGAAAGAAGTGCTGGAGGAAGGCTATTTTGGCAAAAAACTTCAGGAACAGATTCGCTTCCGTGCGGCACGTCGTCTCAGCATAAAGAATGCCCTGGAACAGCTCCCGGATCCCACCAACCGCGTCACGTTAAGCAGTAACAAAGATGCTCTGGGGCTGCCTACCCCGGCACTGTACTGGAATGTGGACGAGTATGTGCAAAAGGGCACGGCGAAAACCCGTGAATGTTATGACGCGATTGCCGCAAAGCTGGGCGCGACCAATATTCGCCACAGTAAAAGCGGCAAATTTTCTAATCGCCAACATATTACTGGCACGTTGTCGATGGGCCTGGATCCCGCTACCAGCGTCACGGATGCCTGGGGGCGGGCGCACGATCATGAAAACCTGTTTATGGTGGGCACTGGCGTGATGCCCACGGTCGGAACCTGTAATGTCACACTGACCGCCATGGCGCTTGCGTTGCGCACGGCTGATAAAATTTTGCAGGAGACGCAGCATGGATAAGTTACTGAGGCGCCTGGTGGTGCCGATTGCCCTTATGCTCAGCCTCATGCAGACCACTGCGCATGCCGAAAGCCAGGGCGATCTTATTAAGCGGGGAGAATACCTTGCCGTAGCCGGGGACTGCGCGGCCTGCCATACAGAAGAGGGCAAAGCACCGTTTACCGGTGGCCATGCGATTGGCAGCCCGTTAGGGATCATCTTCAGTACCAACATTACGCCTTCAAAAACGGCAGGCATTGGTCACTACAGTGAGAAGCAGTTTGCCGATGCCTTACGCAAGGGCATTCGCGCGGATGGCAGCCATCTTTATCCGGCCATGCCGTATACCGCCTATGCCCGGATTAACGACAGCGATATCTCCGCGCTTTATGCCTATTTTATGTACGGTGTAAAAGCAGATGATACACAGCCAGAAAAAACGGCGTTGCCGTTTCCGTTTAATCTCCGCTTCAGCATGGCGGCGTGGAATCTTCTGTTCCTTGACGGCAAGCCTTTTACTCCCGATCCCAGCCAGTCTGCTGAATGGAATCGCGGCGCGTATCTGGTGGAAGGGTTAACCCACTGCAGCACCTGCCATACGCCACGTAATTTCCTGATGGCGGAGGAGTCGGATAAATCGTTACAGGGCGCTTCTCTCGGGACCTGGTATGCGCCAGCGATTACGTCTGCTGCGTTACAAAGTGACGATCAGTGGTCACGCGAGTCGCTGGCAGCCTATCTCGCCAGCGGTCACGCCGATAATGGTGCAACGGCGGCCGGTCCGATGCTGGAAGCCATCGACAAAAGTTTTTCGCGGATGACGCCGGACGATCGGGCCGCTATCGCGACCTACCTGTTGCCTGCTGTCGATCACGAAGACGACAGCACGGATGCCGATGCCGACAGCGAGGAGCCCACTGTCGGTCTGACGCCCGTCACCGGGGACGATACACCTGATATGTTATCGGATATGACGGACGGCGAGCAGATTTACCGTAATAACTGCGCATCCTGCCATAACCTGGAAGGACAGGGACTTAACGGCCTGCCTGCCTTAACCAAACATCCGGTACTGGAGAAACCCAATGCGGATAACGTGGCGATGGTCATACTGGACGGTGTCTGGCCTGCAAAAGGGCAGGGCATGCTCAGTTTTGCCCAGACCTTAAATGACACACAAATTGCCGATGTCACGAACTACGTGATGCAGGACATCGGCAACAGTGCAGTGCGCATCACTCCGGCGCGCGTGAAAGCATTGCGTCAGGGCGGTGAGCCTTCACTGCTGCTGCCGCTGGTCCGGGGGGCGATGGTCGCAGGCGTGCTGGTGGTCATTGGGGGGCTGTTTTGGTGGTGGCGTCGTCGACGTTAAGGCATCTTCCCCTCTGTCTCTGATGGCAGAGGGGAACCTGATAATCAGCTCACTCGCCCTGCCGCATTATGTTTCCACCGCCGGAGAAGATTCTCTTTCCTCTCGCTGACATGCACAGCATGCGCGTGAAAGCGTAACCGTCATCTACACTAAACACAGTTGGCAGAAATGGCCTGTGTGGTTGTCATTGTTAACATGTTATTTCTGATATGTTGCGGTATCCCATAGCGAAAAAACGGTAAACCGGCATGGAATTACGTCGTAAAAAAGATGCTGCAATGATGCGCCTTTCCCCGCTGCTCAGAAGCATAACACTGGCCTGTAGTTTACTGACGCTGGGCGTGATTGTGGTTAATGCCTGGACGCTGCACATGGACTGGCAGAGAACCGTCCGGTCAACCGAGGAGCGTGCGATTGATCTCTCTGTCGCACAGGCCCGTCAGGCAGAAGATACCTTTTTGCAAATCGAACTTTCTCTGCGCGAGGTACAGCGCGTTATTCAGTCCCAGCCCGGAACGTATATTGACGTGGCGGAAGTCAATAACATCATGCGCACCTTACAAAGTCGTCTTCCTCAACTGGAGGACATGTTTTACTTTGACTCACAAGGGCGATGGATAGCCAGTTCGCTTACTGAGATGCCCAAAGGAAATAACAATGCTGACCGGGAGTATTTTATTTTCCATCAACATAATCTTCGTAGCAGCGTGCATGTCGGTCCGGCGCTCCGCAGCCGCAGCTCGGGACGCTATGTCATCCCGGTATCCTTACGGATTAATGACGACTATGGCGGCTTCAAAGGTGTGCTGCTCGCCACGATTAGCATTGATTATTTCCGCCATTATTACGATTACTTTGTTATCGGCCCGCAGGATTTACTGGTGCTTATGCTGGCAGACAGTACGGTGCTGTATGCGCGCCCGTTACCAGACAGCTATATCGGCAAGAACCTCTCCTCCAGTCCACTTTTCCATCAGTTATTAGCCAACGCCGAGCGCGGAAGCGGCCAGTGGAAAGCCGAACTGGATGGCGAAAAGCGAATATTTGGTTTTGTCAGCTCCAGCCGTTATCCGGTAGTTGTGACCGCGGGATTTGATACCAAACGGCTTTTTTTAGAGTGGATGCAAAGCCGCGTGCAGGGGGTTTTACTGAGCCTTGTATTGCTGGTGGGCATTATTCTGCTCTGGATATTTATCCGGAATGAAGCCAGGCGCAGCCTGCGTTATCAACTTGAACTGACGCATCTTCGCGATGAGCTCACCGCCGCGAATCAGTCGCTGAAGAGTCTGGCAAACGCGGACGGGCTTACAGGGCTGGCAAATCGTCGCTATTTCGATCAATTCCTGAAAAAAAGCCTGCTCCATGCGCGCAGCAGCGGCGGGCCGGTGTCGCTGATCCTTTTCGATATCGACTATTTTAAACGCTACAACGATACTTATGGCCATGTGTCAGGTGACGAATGCTTACAGCAGGTCGCCCAGATACTGAAAACATTTGCCCAACGTCGCACGGATATCGCGGCCCGTTATGGCGGCGAAGAATTTGCGATTGTATTGGCCGATACGTCGGCCCGGGATGCGTTGACCGTTGCCTTAAGTGTGGTCGAGACCGTCAGACAACAGGCCATACCTCATGTCTCAACGGGGCTCACAACGGGTTGCGTTACGCTCAGTGCGGGGGTGGCGGCTACGGAGGCTGGCGAAGGGCCAGAGCATGCAGAATCACTGATCAAGCGTGCGGATGATGCCTTGTACCGGACAAAACACGAAGGGCGAAACGGTGCTAGTCTGTAACGTCGCGCCATTCAGTGCCGCTGCCCGGATTAGCACCGGGCAGTGGTGTCTTACTTGTCGCTACCGAAGCCTTGCTTATGCAGTGCGGGCAGGACTTTGGGGAAATAGATGTGTTGGTAATAGCCACTCACGCTGTCACTCCAGCTTTCGCCGTCGGCGCGGCCTGTATCTTTCCAGTGCTGCACCATCTCGGCGTTATAGTGGGCAATCTGTTGTTCCAGGCCTTCGGTATGGTAGCTTTCCTCATGACGGAAAGTCTGCATTGGCAGGCGTGGCTTCTGAAACGCGGGTTGATCAACATAGCCGATAACCACACCTGCGACCGGGAAGGTATATTCTGGCAGGTTAAGCAGTTCGATCATGGCGTCAGGATCGCGGCGGATACCACCAATCGGCACAATGCCCAGTCCTTCTGAACGGGCTGCAGCCATGATGCTTCCCAGGGCAATACCCACATCCGTCGAGCCAGAAACAATACTTTCAATGCTCTGCTGGGCAATTTGCTCTTTGCCTACGGCGGCCATCGCCATCCGTGATTTATGCATATCCAGCACCACAGTGATAAAGACAGGGGCTTTAGCGATCCACGGTTGGCCGCCCGCGATTTGCGAGATAGTCTGGCGTTTAGCCGGATCGCGTGTCACCACCAGAGAAACCTGCTGTGAGTTTACGGAGGTAGGCGCGCGATAAGCAGTGCTGATTATGCGATCCAGAATGGCATCATCGACCGGCTGATCGGTGAAGCTGCGTTCGCTTTTGTGACGGGTAAACAGGTTAATTATCTCGCTCATCATCTCTCCTGACATCATCCTTTAAAAATCGTGTCGTGAGGATAACAAAAGAGTGCGCTGTGCTCTTTAACCGTACTGGCTTTCACCCGCAAAAACAGGTTAACTGCCTTCAAACGAATCAGATCAGGGCCTGTCAGCAGCACGACACGAAGGGCGTCGATAGCCTGTCTGCACAACGCTTAACCGTCCCTGCACCTTGCAGAACCGTTAGCCGCCATAATCACATCACGTTCTGTCATTCTGCTGACACTTTTCAGCCATAAATCTTTCATTTTGCTCCGCTAGCTTACTGCCATTCTCATTGGCAGAGCGGCGAAGCTATGAGCCATTTGGCGCTTCACAACATCACTAAACGCTGGGGCGAAAAAACTGCTCTGGATAACATTTGTTTCGAAGCGGAAGAAGGAACCTTTGTAGCGCTGTTAGGTCCGTCAGGCTGCGGTAAGTCGACGCTGCTTCGGACGATCGCCGGACTGGAAACCGCGGATGAGGGAACGGTCAGTTTCAGTCATCGCGATATCACGCACCTGCCGCCATCAGATCGCAAACTTTCTATGGTTTTTCAGTCGTATGCGCTGTTTCCGCATCTAAGCGTTCGCGAAAATTTGCTGTTTGGTTTAAAAGCGCGCGGCGAGGACAGGCAGACATTTGCTGGCCGCCTGAGCCGCGTCAGCAAATTAATGGAACTGGAGACGTTGCTGGATCGGTTACCTGCACAGCTTTCGGGCGGCCAACAACAGCGCGTTGCACTCGGACGTGCCGTGATTGCCAACAACACCTTATGCCTGATGGATGAACCCCTTTCTAACCTTGACGCGAAACTGCGCCAAAGTATGCGTCGCGAAATTCGTGCGCTGCAGAGAGCGCTGGGCCTGACGATGCTCTATGTCACCCACGATCAGACGGAAGCGATGAGCATGGCTGACCGCATCATTCTGCTGAATGATGGCCGGATTGAGCAGCATGATACGCCAGACAACCTGTATAACAATCCGGCCAGTATTTTTGCGGCGCAGTTTATCGGTGCGCCGCCCATGAATATTCTGCCGCTGACCTCTGTCAACGGCAGGCACTTTTTGAGCCAGCTCACTCAGCCTGTGGTCACCGAGTCATCCGAGACGGCGCTCAGTCTGGGGATCAGGGCGGAAGATATCCAGTTCATTGATCCTCAGAGTGCGGGGTTGACTGCCAACGTCGTGAACTACGAATACATGGGCGCAGATACGTTAGTGGTCTGTCAGCTAACAGGCAGCCAGGCCGTTTTAACCGTTACCATGCCGGGCATGAAACGTTTTAACGAAGGTCATCTGACCGGGCTGCAATGGCCTGTCGATAAGCAATACCTGTTTTCCACTGCGAGCGGTAAACGCTGTTTACACGCTGAACAGCAGATGTCTGCCTCTTTCAAACAATACGCCGTTTAACTTTTACCTAAGGGAAAATCATGCCAGCCATTCGTCTGTCACGTTTGCTTTCAGCCTTACTTATCGCGACGAGCACGGCAGTCTTTGCCGCCGAGCCGGTCAAACTGCAAATGTATTACCCTATCGCGGTCGGTGGGGCGATCAGCCATACCGTGGAAGCGCTGGTGGCCGATTTCGAAAAAATTCATCCTGAGGTCAGCATTCAGCCTGTTTATACCGGTGACTACGCTACAACGGTTACGAAAGCCTTAACCGCCTTTCGTGGCGGGAATGCGCCGCAAATGGCGGTCATTGGTGATATCGAAGCCTACTCTCTGATGGATGCAGGGGCTATTGTGGCGGCCAGCGATCTGGCTCAGGATGACGCCGGTAAAAAATGGATCGACAGCTTTTACCCCGCTTTTTTGCGCCACATCAACGGCAAAGTCTGGGGCGTGCCTTTTCAGCGCTCGACGGTGGTGCTGTACTGGAATAAACAGGCGTTTGAAAAAGCGGGTCTGGCTGCTGATACAGCGCCTGAGAACTGGCAGCAGGTGGTGGATTTCGGTAAAAAACTGGTCGTGAAAGACGGCGATAACGTCAGTCAGTGGGGCATCGAAATCCCGACGACGCCCAATGGTTACTGGGTTTTCCAGGGGTTTGCGGCCACGAACGGCGCGCATCTGGATAACGGCAAGGGCACGGCGGTCTATTTTAATACGCCCAACAATGTCGAAACGCTGCAATGGCTGACCGATTTAGGCCAGAAGGCGGGCGTTTCCCCGAAAGGCGCGATTGCCTGGGGCACGACGCCACAGGATTTCCTCAGTGGCAAAACGGCCATGATGGTTACCACCACCGGCAACCTGAGTGTGGTGCGCAAAAATGCCAAATTCCCGTTTGGTGTTGCCATGTTGCCTGAAAAAACACAGCGCGGCAGCCCAACGGGCGGCGGTAATCTCTACGTTTTCAAAAGTGCTTCACCAGAACAGCAAAAAGCCGCCATGGAATTTATCCGTTGGGTCACTGCGCCAGAGCAGGCGGCGCGCTGGAGTATTGCGACAGGCTATGTCGCTACCTCCCCGGCAGCATGGGAAACGCCAGCGATGCAAGACTATGTGAAGCAGGTTCCTCAGGCGCTGGTCGCTCGTGAACAACTGAAATATGCCCAGCCTGAACTCTCTACCTACAACAGTGTGCAGATACAGGAAGCCCTGAACCATGCCATTGAAGCGGCGGTGACGCAGTCTAAAACCCCGGCTGAGGCACTGGAAGCGGCACAGAAGCAGGCCGATCGTTTACTGAAGGCCTATCAGTAAGGGGATGGCGATGAACATGGCGGCAACAGCAACGCCCGCACCGCGTGTGCGGCGCGGTTCACTTCAGCTGTGTGGCTATTTGCTGATTTTACCGGCGCTGGGTTTTCTGCTGCTGTTTACCCATTATCCTGCGCTGGCAACGGTGTGGGAAAGCCTGTTCAGCGCTGCCCGTGCAGGTCATCCGGCCCACTTTGTTGGGCTGGATAACTACGCTGCGCTGCTGGATGATGATGTGTTTATCCGGTCGCTGTGGAATAACCTGTTGTATGCCTTGATCACTATACCGCTTGCGGTTTCCCTGGCGTTACTGATGGCCCTGGCCGTTAACCGACGGCTGGCGGGTAACGCCGCTGTGCGTGCAGCCTTCTTTATTCCCTCTCTGCTGCCGATGATAGCCATCGCCAATCTGTGGCTGTTTTTCTACACACCACAGCTGGGACTTCTGAATAAGCTGCTTGCGCTGTTTTCTGTCGCACCGGTTAACTGGCTCGGCGAACCCGGCACGACGCTCGGGTGCCTGATGGCCGTTTCTGTCTGGCGCGAGGCTGGTTTTTTTATGATTTTTTATCTGGCTGCGTTACAGCAGATCGATCCGCGCCTCAGCGAAGCAGCACAAATCGAAGGGGCGTCAAAGGGGTATTTTTTTCGCCGCGTCCAGTGGCCGTTACTGATGCCGACGACGTTTTTCGTGCTGATTAATGCCTCAATGAATGCATTTCGTATCGTCGATCAGGTGATTGCGATGACCAACGGTGGCCCGGACAACAGCAGCAGCCTGTTGCTGTTTTATATCTACCGTACGGCATTCAGCTACTGGGATCTCCCTGCGGCAGCGGCGATGACCGTCGTATTGCTGCTGATTTTAGCCCTGATTGCGGTGCTGAAATTTTCCCTGTTGGATAAGCGAGCGCACTATCAATGAAGCCTGAATTCTCTGCGGGCCGACTGTGCCTGAATATGGTTATCTGGCTGGCGGCGCTGCTGTGGTTGTTACCGATACTGGTGGCGTTGTGGGTAGCGGTTCACCCGGCGGCCGATCAGGGAAGCTTCTCGCTGTGGGCACCCCTGACGCTACAAAATTTCACGGATGCCTGGCACGCCGCGCCCTTTGGCCGCTATTTCCTGAATACCATATTGCTGGTGGTCATGATTGTGGTGTGTCAGCTTATCCTGGCCACGATGGCGGCGTACGCGCTGGTCAGGTTTCGCCTGAAATATTCGGGTTTTCTGTTCGCGCTTATCCTGTTACAGCTGATGATAAGCCCGGATGTCCTGATCCTGAATAATTACAAAACCATTGGTGCGCTGGGCTTGCGCGATACGTTGACCGGCATTGCCTTGCCGTATTTTGCTTCAGCATTTGCGATTTTCTTGCTGCGCCAGACCTTTAAAAGCATCCCTGTGGTGCTGGAAGAAGCGGCCATTGTAGAGGGCGCCAGTCGGTTTTATATCCTGCGCAAAATCTATATTCCGCTGGCCAGGCCAATCTATATCGCTTTTGCACTGGTCTCCATTAGTTTCCACTGGAATGATTTTCTGTGGCCGCTGGTTATTACGGATTCTGTAAAAGTCCGTCCGTTGACGGTAGGACTGCAGTTATTTTCGGCACCGGAGCAGGGCGTGCAATGGGCACTGATTGGGGCGGCAACAATCATGACAACGCTGCCGCTGTTGCTGTTGTTTCTGGTGTTCCAGCGCCAGTTTATCCAGTCATTTATGCGCGCAGGCATTCGCTAAGGAAAATAACATGTTAACGCCGCACACTCTCAGCCCGTCACAACGTACCTTGCTGGCGGATATTGCGTCGCTGTATCAGCCGCCATCGTTACGTGCGTTGCCCGTCAGAGATAATGGCATCCGTTTTGGTCTGCTTGCCGATCCTCAGTATGCTGATGTGGACCCGGATATCAGCAACAATCTTTACTACCGCAATGGCCTTAATAAACTCAGCCAGGCCATCAAGGCATTCAACGCGGAGCCGCTGGATTTTGTGGTGACGCTGGGCGATCTGGTGGATCGCCACTGGCAAAGCTATGCCGCAATACTGCCGGTGTTTGCCCGGTTACAGCATCCGCATGCTGTGGTACTGGGCAACCATGATGCGCAGACCATCGCTGAACGACTAGATAATCAGGCTCCCTTACCCAAAGGCTATTACGCTTTCCGTTTTAACGGTTGGCGCTTTGTTGTTTACGATGGCAACGATATGAGCCTGTACTGTAATACCCTCAACGGCCGCGATCGTGAAGAGGCCGCAGCCTTGTTAGCGCAACTGCAACATGACCAACAGCCTCAGGCGCAGCCCTGGAACGGTGCCGTTGGCAGGCAACAATTCAACTGGATTGAACAGCAGCTACAGGCTGCCCAACAGTCACGGGAAAGCGTGATTGTTTTTGGCCACTATCCGCTGGCACCCGTAACCACGCACCGCCTGATGAATGCCCCCGCGCTGGTGGCGTTATTCACACGTTATCGCGTACGCGCCTGTTTTGCCGGGCACGATCATCGTGGAGGTTATGCCTGTATCGACGGGACGGAATTTTTCACCCTGAAAGGCATGCTGGATGGCCCCACAGCGGTGCCCTTTGCGTGGGTTGATATCACGGGTGACCAACTCAGGGTGTCCGGTTTTGGTGGAGAAATCAGCCGGGGCTAGCGTTTTGTGGGTGCGGGTTCAGCGTGTCTGATGCAGGGGAAACGCGAACAGCGCTGTGTTATGCATTTTAGTTACATCATACTTTTACGATTTCCTGCCAGGGTGCCGGCATCAACTTTCGCGGCAAAATAGCGTTAGCAGCAGATAATCTGCGAACATAACTTTTCGCGGAAAACCCGCTTTCATCGGCCCGCCAGAAGTATGTGCTATCCGTGACAGCGTAACGAGAAGCGGCAGCAGGGCAGAGATTAACGTGCAGTCTAATAAGGAAAACCCCCAGTTTCTTCACCACTATCACCTTGTTCATTCATCTGGCGGGGTGAATTCTTTGCACTGATTAGCGACTCACACCAGTGATGCCGCGCCTGAGGTAAAGCGTTCCGGTCCGTCACGGACCAGCAAAGTGCGCTTTGATCGACTCGCAGAGTGATGCGGCTGCAGGGGATAACGGTTTTTCAGCACAGTGCAGGCTGACGCCAATCGTGCCCATTTCCGGCAGAGCTGATGTCAGCAACGTTAGCGAAGACGGTAAGCCCATCTGTGTCCGCAAGGTAATACCCAGCCCCGCCTCTGCGGCGGCCCATATTCCGCTCAGACTGCGGCTGGTGAACGCAATGCGCCAGGGAATATTTGCGCTGTCTAATGCCGCAGTGGCGGCGCTACGCATAAGGCAGGGCGCGTCAAAGACCAGCAAGGGTAGTGGTTGTTTAGCCTCCAGTAGACTCTGGACATCAAAACCCTTTACGCTGATCCAGTTGAGCGGCAACGCGCCAAGTGACTGACTGTGCGCCGTCGACTCCTCGCCTTGCCAGCAGAGGGCGACGTCAATCTCGTGCTGGCGTATTGCGGTCAGCAAGGGCTGATTGCGGCTCACGGATGCTGAAATTTGCACGTCGGGATGCGCACGCGAAAACTGACCCAGAACGGCAGGCAGGAATGTTTCGCCAAAATCTTCCTGCAAACCCAGCCGCACTTCTCCGCCAATCCCGCTGGCCTTGATGGCGGCACAGGCTTCGTCATTCAGGCTCATCAGCCTGCGCGCATAGGCAAGCATAATCTCGCCCTGCGCGGTAAGCGTCAGATGCCGTCCTGACTTCTGCACCAACGCTGCTCCCGCCTGGTATTCCAGTTTCTTTAGCTGAGCGCTCACCGCCGAGGTTGATCGGCCCAGGCGCTGCGCGGCAGACGCAAAGCTCCCCAGTTCAATGCCGGTCACAAACGTACGCAGGCTTTCTGCATCAAACGTCACGGGCCTTTTCGCCATTCTTTTTCATCCCATAAAACGGGACTGTTTGTCCCAATATTTCTGATTTTATAAATCATCGCCGCCTTTTATCTTTTTATCACACCCACAAAAGGAAAGAGAAATGAACCCCTTACCGTTAACGCGCGAAAATCTGGCTGAGATAGCGCCCAGGCTGGCAGCGTTGAGTGAAGACATTTTATTTGGCGATATCTGGCAGCGCGACGGGCTTTCACCGCGAGACAGAAGTCTGATTACTGTCAGTGCGCTTATTGCGTTAAACCGACCCGAACAACTGAGCTGGCATCTGAAACTGGCTCGCAAGAATGGCCTCTCTGAGGCTGAGCTCACGGAAATGATGACCCACCTGGCCTTTTATTGCGGCTGGCCGGCGGCTGTTTCCGCCCTCACGGTTTTTAAAAACACGCTCTCAGAGTAAGGAATATCTATGCCCGTCAGTCGTATTGCGATATCTGAACACCGTATTGAACAGTGGCGTGAGGCTATCTCCACAGCGTTACAGGACGCATTCGAGACCTCTTTTTCTGTGCCGTACGGGGATTGTTTTCAGTTCTTTGACAGTTATCACCGGCATACACGTATTTTTGACCGGCACTATTTGTGCAGCGCGCAGACGGGCCGAAGTGATGACTTTCTTCTGTTTCACATTACGGCAGGGAAAGCGCGTAGCCTCGCACAAAAGCAGGCTTTTTATGCAGATTTGAATGCGCGTCTGGTAAAGGCGATTGGCATTAATCCGGCTGACGTCATGATTGTCGTGAATTTCAGTGACCCCGAGGACTGGTCATTTGGCAACGGCAAGGTGTTTAGTCTGGCCGATATCTCATCACGCTGAGGAGAAAAAATATGCTGGCGATGCAGTACCGTTTTGTTCTTCCCGCTGACTACGATATGACAATCATTCAGCGCAGGATTGCTGACAACGGCAAAAAAATGGATGGCTTTCCAGGCCTGCTGTTTAAAGCTTTTCTTTACGCCTGGCAGAAGGGCGCCGATATGAACGGCCAGGAAAACAGTTATGCCCCGTTTTATCTCTGGCAGGATGCGGACAGTATGCACCGCTTTTTAGCCAGCGAGGGGTTCAAAAGGTTGACGCAGGCCTTTGGCTGGCCGCGTATTGATACCTTTCCGGTGCTGTCTGCCGACATATCGACGGCTATCAGCCAGGCGAGTTGGGCCGTCTGTGAAATCAGCCCCGTACAACCTTACAGCGATCTCGCGCTACTGACTCACCATCGGCCGCTGGACAATGCGCTGGCACGGGTGTCCGCACTGGACGCCTGCGGCTGGCGGCGCCTGACATTCACCTTATGGCGAACGCCGCAGGCCGTCACTTGTCCGGCTCGCGCTTATCAGGTCGGATATATAGCGCGGGCGTGACCGACGGACCGTTACGCTCTGTCACACATTTATCTTACTAACCGCATATCTATTAGAACGGTTATATGACTATCTTATTTTATCTGCCGGGTACGTGTGCATGACCTTTCTGTCCGCCCGGCCATGCGGCTAAATATTTCCATTTTTTGCCAGTGAATCTAGTATTAATGTGCATAAGGCACTGTTGCCTGTTTGCCGATGGAGAGAAAAAGAATGCATCAAATGAAGCGCCTGAAAATGCTGACGGCAGCGACGCTGCTGGCGTTAAGCCTGCCTGTGACTTCTGCGTTTGCTGCGCTGGCCGCAGGAGAAACCGCACCGGACTTTAAACTGGAAGCGGCTCTGGCAGGTAAAGAAACGACCTTCTCCTTACAGCAGGCACTGAAAAAAGGACCGGTTGTACTTTATTTCTTCCCGGCGGCGTTCAGCGCCGGCTGCACGCTGGAAGCGCATGCTTTTGCGGAAGCAACCGATGAGTTTAAAAAGCAGGGCGCAACGGTAATTGGCGTGACCGCAGGTAATACCGATCAGATTGCGAAATTCTCTCAGCTTGAGTGTCGCGATAAGTTCACCGTCGCCGCCGATCCGGGTGCCAAAGTGGCGGCCGAATACAAAAGTACGATGGAAATGAAAGGCAAAACTCTGTCTGACCGCACATCGTATGTTATTGCGCCGGATGGCAAAATTTTGCTGAGTTACACCGATAAAAATCCAGAGGCCCATATTCAGAAGACCCTGGATGCCGTGAAAAAATACCGTCAGGCTAACCCGGCTTAATCTCACATCTGGACAGCGCCATCATGTTGACTGCTATCGCCGCCGCGTTTCTGGGCGGCATTATTCTTAATCTCATGCCCTGTGTATTCCCGGTGATCTCGCTGAAGGCCCTGAGTCTGCTGCGCCACAATGCCCAACCCGCACATGCGCGAGCCGAAGGGCTGGCTTTTCTGGTGGGTGTGGTTGTCACGATGGTGCTGCTGGTCAGTGTGCTGTTACTGGCAAGAATGGGGGGCGCTTCCGTCGGCTGGGGTTTTCAGTTGCAATCGCCGCTGGTGATAGCCTTACTGGTGCTAATCATGGTGGCATCGGCCCTCAACCTGTTCGGCCTGTTTGAGGTTGGCTTATCCCTTCAGCGGGCGGGTGAAGTCGGAGGCGAGTGGGGAGGGCTAACCGGATCGGCACTCACCGGCGCGCTGGCCATCGTCGTCGCCACGCCCTGTAGCGCGCCGTTTATGGCCAGCGCCATCGGCTATGCCTTTACGCAACCTCCCGTTATCAGTGTGGTTATTTTCCTTTCACTGGCGCTGGGGTTTGCAGCACCGTTCACACTAATTTCCTTTTTCCCTGTGTTTGCCCGCCTGCTACCTGCGCCGGGTGCCTGGATGATCACGCTCAAACACGGGCTCGCCTTTCCCATGCTGGGGGCGGCGGGGTGGTTGATTTGGGTACTGGAGCGTCAGGCGGGTTCGACAGCCCTGGCAGCCATTCTGACATGCTGCCTGGTGCTGAGTTTTGCCGCCTGGCTGTATGGTATGGCGCAAAAGCGACAGATGATGGGAAGGCGGCACTGGGCATTACACATCGCTACAGCCGCCATGGTCGTTCTGTTAATTCCGCCGTTGTTAACATTGAAAACCGCCACGACAACGACGGATTCGCCCGATACCGTTGCCGCGGCCGCGGTGGCATGGACACCTCAAAATGTTGAGGCGATAAAAGGTCAGGGCAAACCCGTTCTGGTCAATTTTACGGCCTCATGGTGCATTACCTGTCAGGTTAACGAGCGCACCTCCCTGTCGACGCAGGCGGTTAAGCAAGCCATGGCGCGCACTGACACCATCTATATGATTGCGGACTCCACGAAGTACAATCCTGATGTCGAACAGGCGCTCAGCGACTTTGGTCGCGGCGGATTGCCGCTGTATGTCGTTTACCCTGCGGATGGCGGAAAACCTGTCGTTCTGCCGCAGGTGTTAACCCCGGGCATCGTTATCACGGCACTGCAGCAGGCCAGCGAAAAAGGTAAAAAAACCTGATGGCCTTATTGCTGCGGCAGACCATTAAACCTGCATTCAGGCCTGCGCACGCATAAGGCGGGCCTGAACCTGCACGGCATGCACACAGGATGAACATGAAAACAATCGGACTGATCGGTGGGATGAGCTGGGAATCCACGCTGCCTTATTACCGCTTCATCAATGAAGGTATTCGGGAAAGACTGGGCGGATTACACTCGGCACGACTGCTGTTACACAGCGTCGATTTTCACGATATTGAAGTCTGTCAGCGTGAGGGCAACTGGGCACAGGCAGGCAAGCAGTTGGGTGAAGCCGCCCGGGGACTGGCACTTGCCGGGGCCGAAGCCATCGTGCTGTGTACCAATACGATGCACAAGGTTGCCGACGATATAGAAGCCCACTGCAATCTTCCCTTTTTACACATTGCCGATGCCACGGGCAGGGCGATAACAGCCAGAGGGATGACGCGAGTTGCCTTGCTGGGCACCCGCTATACGATGGAGCAGGATTTTTATCTGGGGCGGTTACAGCAGCGGTTTTCGATTAACACGATCGTGCCGGAGGCGGAGCAGCGCGCCACCCTCAATCACATCATTTTTGATGAACTCTGCATGGGAAAATTTACCGAAAGCGCACGCCAGTATTATCTTGATGTGATCACGCAGCTGCGCGATCAGGGCGCGCAGGCGGTGATTTTCGGCTGCACGGAAATCGGCCTGCTGGTTCGCGAGGCGCAAAGCGCTCTGCCTGTCTTTGATACCACCAGCCTTCATGCCCGTGATGCCGTAGACTTTATGTTGTCCTGATTGTCCGTTATCCGGGCAACCAAAAAGTCTGTTCGTCGGCGTCATTAAGGGGTTTCAAATATCACGTAGAGCTTACGCATGGTCGTGTCCATAACCCATGTGCCTTCCGTATTTGCTTCAAAAAACAACGTATCGCCGGGTTTGAAATGCTGTGGTGTTTCGCCATCAGCAGTAAAAGATCCCGTTCCGGAAAGGAAGTGCATCATCTCCGCTTGCTTTACGCCGCGACGATAGCTGCCCGGCGAACATTCAAAAATGCCCATATCAATACTCTCATGGCCCGGGATGACTTTCTGCAGCCCGGCGATCATGATTTCAGGTGAACCAGGTAATCCCTCAACGGTACCCCAGGGTTCGAGAGTGCTGATCGAAGCAGGTTGTTCAAGTTTTTGTACTTTCATTTTTTCTTCCTGAGCGATTGTCACGGTTATGGCAGGCATTGCACGTTGCCCTTAGCGTAAACAAAACCAGAAAAACAAAGCGCGTTTTAATTTCCTGCGTATGAAACTTCTGCTCATTCACCGTCGTCTTTAAAGCAGAATATGCCTGGCAAGGTCACGGCGCGTTCGGTACAGAGGCTAAGGGCGCAGTGTGCGGTTTTCCCGACACTTTGCGACTTAATGCCACACGACATCGTCGGACTGAAACTGGCGTAGGGCTATCAACAAAATAGAAGGATCACGTTTAACGGTATCCGGCGATAGCTAACGGGTTCGTTTATCTGTTCTGCAATAAACAAGATCGCGGGATGGATTTGAAGAAGGCACTGGTGATGAATTAACCCTTTTAGTCATGACAGCCCTTTAGCGGATATCACTCTATTTGACGCAATCACGATGATTAAGGATTTACCAAAAAACGGTATCGAACATATCTGTAATTCCACGAGGCGAGAGCTTAAGGCGCTAGTATGTGCGGTATGCCATTCTCCTGAATTAAACACCAGCAAGCCAGGTTATCCAGAGCGGGCGGCGCATCCGCCGTTTTTGCTTGTGAATGCAGGCAGTTACGATGTCATCTCATCTGCCAGACGCCGTGGGATCGCAGCCTGATTTAAGTCACCTATTCTGAGCATGCTTTGACTGTTTTTTAAAGCAAAACAGACAGGCTTATTTCGCAACAGGTAGCGTTGAGATGGGTTTCGATCCCGGTTGATCGCCTTTTCCGCCAGGCTTAACCATGCCCGTTCTCGCCGACTTTATCCGTCTGTTTATTTTTTCGCCTTGCGGCGAAATAAGATTTTTAATGAAAGTTAAACGTCTCATAAACGTAACAGAACCTGAACGGCAAAAACGTACAACATCGCTACGCTCAATATAGGTAAATCATTTTCATAATCGTTACGGAGTCAAATTGATGCATAAACTTTCGATTGTTGTTATTACCGCAGGTCTGCTCATGGCAATGAGTACTCAGGTCGAAGCGAAAGGGTGCCTGAAAGGTGCAGCCGTCGGTGGCGTTGCCGGGCATATGAAAAACCACGGTGCAGCGGGTGCGGCGGCTGGCTGTGCGGTTGGGCATCATATGGCGAAGAAAAAACAAAAAGAGGCGGATGCTAAGCAGCAAGGGCAGCAGTAAATCTCGCCTCCCTACACCGTCCGTCAGCGGACAGGTGTAGGGCAGATCAGGCTTTCCACCACAGGTAATCTCTTCTCTCCCTTTCGTGACGCACGTTAGCTCAGCAGGCTGGCGGCCACGTTTACAGATAACCCCAGAATCGTCAGATTAAAGATAAAAGAGATGACCGACTGCAGCAGGGCGAGTTTTCGCATTTCTGTTGTGCCCGTTGCCACATCGGCGGTCTGAGAAGCCACCGCGATGGTAAAAGAGAAATAGAGAAAATCCCAGTAAGCCGGGTGCGCAGGTTTCTCTGGAAAGATCATCGGGGTAACGCTGCTGCTACGATGCAAATAGTGCTGGTGTGCATAATGCATGGCAAACGCGCTGGGCAGTAAAGCCCAGGAGGCGATGAGCGTTATGGCGGTCAGAAGCAAATGCAGGGCCCGCGGTGTGCCCGTCAGGCTTTTCAGCGTGGGAAGCTCGCTCATAATGGCCACCATACTGATCGTACAGGCTACAATCACCAGCCCCAGTACCAGTGCGGCACTTTGATCCTGCATCTGGGCGATTCGTTTAATCTGATCAGGCGCAGTGCGTAACATACGAAACCAGATAAACCAGAGATAGAGCCACGCCAGCACGTTCCAGCTTATCAACAGTCGCTGCATTTGCCCCAACTGTTCGGGCAGTAAAAAATAGCAGACGATACCCGCAACGACAGAGATGAGCAGGCGCAACCGGGCGAAAAGATTTGAGCCAAAGGAAGAGTGCATGGTCATGGGTTTTTACTGGTAATTGAATCAGTTAACTCTAGTGTATTCCGGATTATCCTGCCGTAAAAAAAGCACGAGATTTACCCTGCGTTGTGAATGGGATGATGATGACATTCAGCTCTGAGTCAAATGCCCCAGCCACCACACCTTAAGTCAGGCAAACAGATGCGGTTACGTGCGATGTCACCCCATTTCCTCTTTCTGTTCTGTACCGGCACCGAGAGTGTGCAACGCACATTCATTACTCATCATTCTGGTGCTTAACGGCCTGAAAATCGGGTAATTGCCTGATTTCTGGCAACATGATTTCTGGCACGTCAATTGCAGAACTGTGAACAGTACGCAGCGCAACACATAATCTGATAGCAATAGCTGGCTAGGGTTCCGGTTCACGCAGGTGAATGTCTGGTCCGAGAGCTGGCGACCTCTGCGAGGTTACACGGCGGGACAAAAGCCCGGGAGACAGCAGCACCGTGAGGTGTCGCGCTGCTCCTTTTTTGTGCCAACCAGAGGTTAACCATGAAAACAACGTCGTTCATCCGCACGCTTTTGCTGTCACTGGTCTTGCTGATCAGCTTTCCTTCCTTCGCCGCGGTCAAAAAAGAATTCAACATCTGCTGGACGATCTATGCGGGCTGGATGCCCTGGGGCACCATCAGTAATGAAAAAATTATTGATAAATGGGCCAGCAAATACGGCATCAAAATCAATATCGTTCAACTCAACGACTACATCGAATCCATTAACCAGTATACAGCGGGGCAGTTTGACGGCTGCACCATGACTAATATGGATGCGCTGACTATCCCGGCGGCAGGCGGCGTGGATTCGACTGCGCTGATCACCGGCAGCTATTCCGATGGCAACGACGGTATAGTCCTGAAAGGGGTGAATAAAAAACTCAGCGACCTGAAGGGCATGTCGGTCTATTTACCTGAGCTGTCGGTATCGCACTATCTTCTGGTTCGCGGACTGGAAAAAGCCGGACTGCAGGAAAAAGACGTGAAGGTCGTCAATACCTCGGATGCGGATATCGTCTCGGCCTTTGGCACCAGCAACGTGCGGGCGGTGGTCGCCTGGAACCCGCAACTGTCCGTCATTAAAAAGACGCCACAAACCACGGAAGTGTTTAGCTCCTCCCAGGTCCCCGGTGAACTTATCGACATGATGGTGGTGAACACCCAGACGCTGAAAGATAACCCGGCTCTCGGCAAAGCGCTGACCGGAGCCTGGTTTGAAATGATGGCAAAAATGCACGCAGGCGATACGAAAGTGCTGAGTGAGATGGCTGCTGATTCCGGTACCGACCTTGCGGGCTATCAGGCCCAGCTGAAAACGACCCACCTGTTCTGGACACCTGCCGAAACGCTGGCCTTTATTTCTTCCCCGGAATTGCCAAAAACCATGCAGCGCGTGGCGACATTCTCCTTTGATAAAGGGCTGCTGGGCCAGGGCGCACAGAGCGCTGACTTTATCGGCATGACGTTCCCGGGCAACGTCACCATTGGCGACAGGGCTAACAGCAAGCTGCGCTTCGACGACAGCTATCTGAAGCTGGCCGCCGCGGGCAAGTTGTAACCACTGACCACGGGAGTTCATGCCATGCGCCTCATCAACCGCTATCCCCGCCAGGGCATGCGCCTGACGCTAATGCTGTTGCCCTTCGTGCTGATTATCGCCGCCTGGTTTATCGGGTCGGCGGTGCGGCTTGAAGCCAATCCGCAGGACAAACTGCTGCCCGGCCTGTCGCAGATGATTGATGCCATTGACCGGATGGCTTTCACGCCGGATAAGCGCAGTGGTGAATACCTGCTGTGGACCGATACGTTTACCAGCCTGAGCCGCCTGCTGCTGGGGCTGACGCTCTCCTCGTTGATCGGCCTGTGTCTGGGTATCGCCGCAGGGGTGTTCCCACTGTCCCGCGCCGCCCTGTCACCCCTGCTGACGGTTGTCTCGATGATTCCGCCGCTGGCGATTCTGCCCGTGCTGTTTATTGTTTTCGGCCTGGATGAGTTGTCAAAAGTGATGCTTATCGTCATTGGCATTACGCCGATGCTCGCGCGCGATCTTGAACACCGGGCGCGGGAAATCCCGGCAGAACTCTTTATCAAAGCGCAAACCCTGGGGGCGAATAGCTGGACGGTTGTACTGCGGGTTGTCCTGCCGCAGCTGTTATCGCGGCTTATTACCTCGCTACGTCTGCTGCTGGGATCGGCCTGGCTGTTTTTAATCTCTTCTGAAGCGATTTCGGCGACCGCCGGGCTCGGCTATCGCATTTTCCTGGTGCGGCGTTACATGGCGATGGATGTGATTATCCCTTATGTCATCTGGATCACGCTGCTGGCATGGCTGATGGATCTGGGCCTGCGCAGGTTGCACAACGCCTGTTTCCCCTGGGCGGAAGGAGGCCGGAAATGAGTTTTATCAGCATCAGGAATATCTGGCAGGAGTACGGCGATCATGTAGTGCTGGAGCGTATCAGTTTGCAGGTTAAAGAGGGTGAATTCTGCTCCCTGGTCGGTGCATCGGGCTGCGGAAAATCGACATTTTTACGCCTGCTGCTGGGTCAGGAGAAACCTACCCGGGGAGAGATCACGCTGGATGGCCAGGCTCTGGCAACAGAACCAGACCGTAGCCGCGGCGTCGTGTTTCAGCGCTACTCCGTGTTTCCCCATCTCAACGTCCTGGATAACGTCGCGACGGGACTTGAGTTACCTGCTTCCCCGCTGTTTGGCCGCCTGTTTGGTGCCCGGAAACGCGAGGCCCGCCAGCAGGCGCGCGCGATGCTGGAGAAGGTGGGGCTGGGAAATGCGCTGGATAAATATCCGGCGCAGCTCTCCGGCGGCATGCAGCAAAGGCTGGCGATTGCCCAGGCATTCATTATGCAACCGCGCGTGCTGTTGCTTGATGAACCTTTTGGCGCGCTGGATCCCGGCATTCGCAAAGATATGCATGCGCTGTTGCTTCAACTATGGAGTGAAACCCGTATGACGGTGTTTATGGTCACCCACGATCTTGCCGAAGGCTTCAACCTGGGTACCCGGCTACTGGTATTCGACAAAGTCCGTCACGATCCCCAGGCCCCTGATGCCTGGGGCGCACGTATTACTTACGACATTCCGCTTAATGAGGCGCGAATGGCACAGATAATGGCAGACAGTAAAGACAACGTTTATGCATTAAGGAGACAGCAATGACCGCACGTTTTCACTCGGCTCCCAGCCTGCGCGAAGAGCGGCTTCCCGGCGGGGCGCATACCTCACTCATTCTGCGTAAAGGACAGATCCTGCGCCTGACCGATCTCGACGGCGGCGCTAACGTCAGCATGATGATGCTCAATCCCCACGAAAAAAGTGAACGCCTGAATCTGCCGGATACGCTAAAGGGTCAGCATACTGCCCGGCTCACCATCGGGCACTGTTTCTACTCCGATATGGGCCGCGTACTCGCCGGAATCGTGGCGGACAGCTGTGGCTGGCACGACCCGTTTGGTGGCGTACTGAACGCGGCAGAAACGCACGAAAAATATGGCACGGGGCGCTATCAGGAGCTGCGGAATGGCTTCCATCGTAACGGCGTCGATAATCTGTTGGTCGAAATGGGCAAATGGGATTTGGGTCTGGAAGATCTGCTCATGGTCGTTAACTTCTTCAGCAAAGTTACTGTAGATGAAGATGGCCGCTTCCACTTCATCACAGCGAACAGTCGCGCAGGGGATTTTGTTGAGTTGTTTGCCCCTATGGACGTCCTGATCGTTTTGACCGCGCTGCCGCATCCGATGGATCCTGCCCCGGACTATGCCCCGCGCCCCATTCAGCTGAGCTGGTATCAGGCGGATGACGAACAGGCCGCTACCGAAGCGTTGTTTATCCGCGATGAAAACCAGCGCGCGATTCGCAATACCCTACTTTTTGCCCTGTAAGGAGGCAGTGATGACCATGATTTCCAGCGACCACCGTCCTGAAGATGCCGTGTACCGTCACGTGATCCCGGCGGGAGAACCCTGGCTGTTTGAGGTTAAAAAAGGGCAAACACTGCGTCTGCTCGATTTGGAAGGGAATCAGGCGATCGATACGCTGTTTTACAACGCGGATAACCCGCGTGAACGTTACGATCCTCAACGTACGCTACGCCGTCAGGGTAAGGCTTACCTGACCACCGGCAGCGTACTCTATTCCAATCTGGGCAATCCGTTGCTGACTATTGTCGCCGATACCTGCGGCCGTCACGATACGTTGGGCGGGGCTTGTGCGCAGGAAAGTAACACTGTGCGCTATGCCCATGACAAGCGCTATATGCACAGCTGCCGGGATAATTTTCTCTGTGCCTGCCTGCACGATGGCCGTCTGCATAAACGCGATATCGGTGCCAACATCAACTTTTTTATGAATGTCCCTGTTACCCCGCAAGGGGGACTGACCTTTGAGGACGGCATCTCTGCGGCCGGTAAATACGTTGAACTGCGTGCTGATTGTAATGCGGTAGTTTTAATCTCTAACTGTCCGCAGTTAAACAACCCCTGCAACGGCTGGAACCCTACACCCGCCGAGGTACTGGTGTGGAACTGAGTCCGGCGCGGCTGAGCGTTACGCGCGCCTGAACAACATCAGCCCCGGGGACGGCCCCAGGGGACAGATCGACTTTGTGCGGGACGGCCCGCTTCCCTGAGAGTTCCGCTTATGTTTGATACCTTACTGATTGCCAACCGTGGCGCGATTGCCTGCCGCATTTTGCGCACCCTACGTGCCATGCAGGTGAAGGGTGTGGCTGTGTACGCCGAAGCCGATCTCGGTAGCCTGCATATTCGCGACGCGGATGAAGCGTTAAGCCTTGGCGACGGCCCGGCGGCGCAAACCTATCTGGTCGCCGAAAAAATTATCGCCGCAGCGCAGCAAAGTGGCGCACAGGCCATTCATCCGGGCTACGGTTTTCTCTCTGAAAATGCCGCGTTCGCGGAAGCCTGTGAGGCCGCAGGACTGATTTTTGTCGGCCCAACGCCGCAGCAGTTGCGAACCTTTGGCCTGAAGCACACGGCCCGGGCCCTGGCGAAAGCCGAAGGTGTGCCCTTACTGGAAGGCAGCGAATTACTGGCCGATGCCGCCGCAGCCTGCCGTGTCGCCGGGACAGTCGGTTATCCGGTGATGCTGAAAAGCACCGCGGGCGGCGGCGGAATTGGCATGCGCGTTTGCCGCGATGCGCACGAGCTGGCCGACGCGTTCGATACGGTACAGCGGCTGGGGCAAAACAACTTCAGCGACGCCGGCGTGTTTCTCGAAAACTATATCGAACGGGCGCGCCACCTTGAGGTACAGATTTTCGGCGACGGACTGGGTGAGGTTATCGCGCTGGGCGTGCGTGACTGCTCGGTGCAGCGGCGTAATCAAAAGGTCATCGAAGAAACCCCCGCGCCCAATCTGCCCGAAGGAATGGCGCAGGCGCTGTGCGAGGCGGCGGTTGCGCTGGGTAAAGCGGTAAACTATCGCAGTGCGGGCACGGTGGAGTTTGTTTATGACAGCGTCGCCCGCCAGTTTTACTTCCTGGAGGTCAATACCCGCCTTCAGGTAGAGCATGGCGTAACGGAACAGGTCTGGGGTGTTGACCTGGTGAAATGGATGATTGAACTGGCGGCGGGCACCTTGCCGCCGCTGCGCGAGCTGGCCGCGGGGCTTCAGCCACAGGGCCATGCTGTTCAGGCACGGGTTTATGCGGAAGATCCGGGACGGCAGTTTCAGCCTTCCCCCGGACTGCTCACGGAGGTAGCCTTTCCCGAAACCGAGAATGCCAGCCTGCGCATTGATCACTGGGTCGAAGCCGGCTGTGAAGTGCCGCCGTTTTTTGATCCGCTACTGGCAAAAATGATCGCCTGGCGGCCCAGCCGCGATGAGGCCATTGCCACGCTTTCGCAGGCGCTAGGGGAGACGCGTTTGTACGGTGTTGAAACCAATCGCCTCTATCTGCAGCAAATCCTGGCGTTTGCGCCCTTTGTCCACGGAGAACCCTGGACCCGTTGTCTGGAGCAACTGTGTTATCAGGCGGCGACAGTTGAGGTGCTGAGTGCCGGTACGCAAACCAGCGTTCAGGATTACCCGGGCCGTCTGGGGTACTGGGCAGTCGGCGTACCGCCATCCGGGCCGATGGATGATCGCGCCCTGCGTTCAGGCAACCGGCTGCTGGGGAATGAGGAGGGCGAAGCCGCGCTGGAAATCACCCTCACCGGACCCACCCTGAAATTTAACACCGCCATTGAGGCGGTGATTTGCGGTGCATCGCTGAGCGCTACCCTGGATGGCCAGCCCGTGCCGATGGAATGTGTCTTTACGATATCCGCCGGAGCAACGCTAAAGCTGGGTGCCGTAAACGGTGCGGGCGTGCGAAGCTATCTTTGCCTGAGCGGCGGTATTCAGGTGCCAACATATTTAGGCAGCAAAAGCACCTTTACGCTCGGCCAGTTTGGTGGTCATGTCGGACGCGCCCTGCGCAGCGGTGATATCCTGCACCTGGCACCGCAGGCGGCGCAGGCG
Organism: Pantoea sp. PNA 14-12; assembly: GCF_004364735.1. Classification (NCBI taxonomy): domain Bacteria; kingdom Pseudomonadati; phylum Pseudomonadota; class Gammaproteobacteria; order Enterobacterales; family Erwiniaceae; genus Pantoea; species Pantoea sp. PNA 14-12. The sequence goes on from NZ_SOAJ01000005.1 coordinate 160,927, forward strand.
GGCACGAAACTTCCTCTGGCTTTGCGTACGAATCTTCCGCAGGTCCGCACCTTGCGGGTGATTTATGGCCCCCATGGCGCGCCGGAGTTTTTTACGCCGGACTATATCGCCACCTTTTTTGCCACGGACTGGGAAGTACATTTCAACTCCAGTCGCACGGGCGTTCGTCTGATTGGACCCAAGCCTGACTGGAGCCGTGACAGCGGCGGCGAAGCCGGACTGCACCCGTCGAATATTCACGATAACCCCTACGCTATTGGCGCGGTTGATTTTACCGGCGATATGCCGGTAATTTTGGGCCCGGATGGACCCAGTCTGGGGGGCTTCGTTTGTCCGGTCACGGTCATAGAAGCCGACCTCTGGCAGCTGGGGCAACTGAAAGCCGGTGATAACGTGCGCTTTACCGCAGTGGATTTGCCCACCGCGCGTCAGCTGGCCCGGGAGCAACGCCAGGCGCTGGCAACGCTCTGCGCGCAGGAGACGGCCTGGCAACCTGCGCCGCTGACCTCGCCGATTGTTATGACCTGCGGCGAGGCCGATAAGCGCCTGGTGGCGCGGCTTTCGGGCGATACGCATCTGCTCCTCGAAGCCGGGGAGCCGGAACTGGACCTGGTTCTGCGTTTTCGTATTCATGCCCTGATGCAGGCGCTGGAAGCGCATGCAAAAGACGGGGTGATTGATATCACGCCGGGGATCCGTTCGCTGCAAATCCATTTTCAGCCTGAAATTCTCACCCATGACGCGCTGCTGGCATGGGTGCGCGGCGAGTGGCTCACAGTTTGTATGCATGATGATCTGCAGGTGCCGACGCGCGTGGTGCATCTGCCGCTTTCCTGGGACGATCCCGCCTGCCGTCAGGCGATTGAAAAATACATGACCACGGTACGTCCTGATGCGCCGTGGTGCCCCAGCAACCTGGAGTTTATTCGTCGGATTAACGATCTGCCTGACGAGCAGGCGGTCTGGAAAACGGTATTTGAAGCCAGCTACCTGGTTATGGGGCTGGGCGATGTCTATCTTGGCGCGCCGGTAGCGACACCGCTGGATCCGCGCCATCGTCTTGTCACCACAAAATATAATCCGGCGCGCACCTGGACGGCAGAAAATTCGGTCGGTATCGGTGGGGCTTACCTGTGCGTTTACGGTATGGAAGGGCCCGGTGGCTATCAGTTTGTGGGCCGCACGCTTCAGATGTGGAACCGCTATCGCGACGTCACCGATTTTGCCGGAAAACCCTGGCTACTGCGCTTCTTCGATCAACTGCGTTTTTACCCCGTATCCGCCGGGGAACTGATGCAAATCCGCCGCGATTTTCCACTGGGACGCTATCCGCTGCGCATTGAGCACAGCACGCTGCGGTTAAGCGATTATCAGCAGTTTCTTGCTCAGGAGGCGCAGAGCATCGCGGCGTTTCGTGACCATCAGCAAAAGGCGTTTAATGCGGAACGCGATCGCTGGATCGCCAGCGGTCAGGCTCATTTCGACAGCCAGGAAAGCGTGGTGGAAGAGGGCGGCGATAGGTCATTACAGCAGGGTGAACAGGGCGTCGAAAGCCCGGTTTCCGGCAATCTCTGGCAGGTGCAAACCACGGCGGGAAGTCGCGTGCGTGCGGGGGATGTGCTGGTCGTGCTGGAATCCATGAAAATGGAGATTCCGCTGCTGGCGCCGTGCGACGGCATCATTCAGCAGATAAACGTGCAGCCAGGCAGTGCTGTGCGCGCGGGACAGCGGGTTGCGGTGATAAGGGAAGAGAACGTCTGAAGCGGGAGCGGTTTCGGACCCCGGATAGCGGTTACCGCCGGGGCTGATCACGCTCGTTGGTGATCTCCGTCTGGCAGGGGCGCGAAGCAGGTATGGCTCGTGCACCTGCGCGCCGAAAGCCATGCGCTCTGGCATGTTATCGGCGCGCTGTTTGCTAAACAAAAACGGCTGTAAAGGTGATGCGTATTCCCGGCCTTTTACGCGTCGCGGACGCTGCCACCATAAGCTTCCGGCACCAGATCCTGCTCGGCATCCCCGCTCTCAAGTAGCATTAACAGACTTTCAGCAACTTTTTCAGGTGAATGCGCGAAGGCGGCAATCTCTTTTTCCTGCGCGCTGGCCTGCTCACGGCCTGATTTAACGGACTGGTAAAATTCTGTCGCGGTCACAAAGGGATAGAAAGTCGATACCGTGATCCCCTCAGAAGCCAGCTCCAGACGGGCAACACGTGAAAGCATATTCAGTCCGGCTTTCGCGCTGGTATAGGCCGCAGAGCCTGGATAGGTTGCCAGCGTTGCACCTGAGCTGACATTAACAATGCTGCCGCGTCCTTGCTGACGCATCGCGGGTAGGACCGCCTGCATCATCCTGAGTGGCGCAACCAGATTTACGTCCAGCAGTGCCATGAAGTCCTCACTGCCGATCGTGTCAATGGCACCATGCAGCCCTTGCCCCGCATTGTTGATTAACGCGTCAACGCGCCCAAAATGGCTAAGCGTGGTCTGAACGGCGTTGGCAATCTCATCATGACGCGTCACATCACAGGCTATCGCTATGGCGTTTCCCAACGCTTGCGCCAGCGCGCTAATGCGTTCTTTACGCCGCGCGATAAGTACCACCTGCGCGCCAGATTGTGCAGCCGCCCGGGCGGTTGCTGCACCAATGCCCGACGATGCGCCGGTTATCATGATTACTGCCCCTTTAATATTCATCGCTTTTCTCGCTCCGGTTGCGGCACTCTCCGCACTGATTTTAGTGCGCACATCATTGCCGCGCGGCCTGAATTCTGCTTATTATTTGCCTGTTTCTGCTTAATTCTGCGTAAGGCTGAGCTTATGACAACGGCATTAGACGCCCTGCGCGAGAGTGTGCAGGACTGGCCTGTGGATGCAAACGCGCATTCGGCCATCCCACGACTGGACATCTACCGGGTCACGCAACCTCTTACTCTTCCGCCTGAGGTTTATCCGCCCTTTATTAGCCTGATCCTGCAGGGTGAGAAGCAACTGCAGATTGGATCGCGTCTCTTTCGCTATAGCGCCGGGCAGGCCTTTATCTCGTCTGTCGATCTGCCAGCAAGCGGTAAGATTGTGGGTGCCAGCGATACAGCGCCTTATCTGGCAGTGTGCCTGACATTCGATCTTGCCGTGATAAGAGCATTACTGCATGTGTCACCCGCAATGAGTGAACCACCGGACGGACCGGGGTTTGCTGTTGAGGATGCAGATGCAACATTACTGGATGCCTGGTTGCGACTGGTGCGTCTGATTCATCATCCCGAAGATATTGCTGTGATGGCGCCCTTAACGGAGCGTGAAATTGTTTACCGCCTGTTGCGTGGCCCCCAGGGGGCGCTGTTGCGTCAGGCTGCTGACACAAGCGGTTATTTTTCATCCATCCGCAGTGCGGTGAGCTGGTTGAAAACGCACTATGCTTCGCCGGTGCGCATTGAACAACTGGCGCATATGACCAACATGAGTATCTCGGTATTTCATCGTCGTTTTAAAGCCAGCACCGGATTTTCTCCGTTGCAGTATCAAAAGCATCTGCGGCTTTATGCGGCGCGTAATCTGCTCTTTCGTCAGCCCGGTAACGTCGCTGCCGTTGCGTCGACGGTGGGTTATGACAGTTTGACGCAGTTTACCCGCGAATATACTCGTCTGTTTGGCATCCCGCCCGCGCGGGACGCCAGAGATCATCGTGGGGTAGGCGCGTTTCAGCAGGTGAGGTCGCTTTGATGACCCGCACCCGAATAATGCATCAGGGCACAATAACCATTTGAGAAGGCGCGCCTACGGCAACGTAGTTTCCGGTAAAGGTGATGGCACCGCTCGCTTTATCCACTCTGAAGCTGGTGATGTTATCGCTACGCTGATTCATCACGTAAATCATGCTGCCATCGGGGGATAACGTCAGCGTTCTGGGGTAATCACCGCGCGTCCACACATCATCCTTATGCGTCAGTGTGCCGTTAGCATTGACCTCAAAGTGCGCAATGCTGTCATGCAGACGGTTGGCCACGTAAAGATTTTTCCCCGCCTTATCAATAACTAACCCGGCTGCAAAACTGGTGCCTTTATAACCGGCAGGCAGCGTAGAAACCGTGGCCTTTTCCTGCAAGGCACCGGTATGCGGATTAATAAGGTAATGCGTGAGTGTCGAGGCTTCTTCATTGACTAACCAGAGCGCACGACCGTCGGCGCTAAAGACGAAATGGCGCGGGCCTGCTCCTGCTGACGAGGCATTTATCCATGCGGGTTTACCGGGCGTGAGCGTACCGTCTTTATTCAGGTGATACTGGTAAATGCGATCCAGTCCCAGATCCGTCGAGTACACAAACTGGCCCGTAGGATCGCTGGCGACCATATGTGCATGCGGACCGTTGTGGTCGCTAATAGCAAAGCTGCCCTCGGGCGCCGCCGCGGGTTTGCCTGCGCCTGCCGGGCCACTGTCCTGATGATGATCGATGGCCTGGCTCAGTTTACCCTCTGACGTCACCGCAAACACTGTGATACTGCCGCTGACATAATTGGCGACCATCAGGTAACGCTGGTCGGGTGTCAGAGACAGATAAACCGGCCCCTTACCTTGGGTGTCAACCTGATTTAATGCCGTGAGCGAGCCGTCCGGGCCAATCTGATAAGCGGTAACGCTGCCTTTTTCGGTCTCACTGGCCACATAGAGATGTTTACCATCGGCTGACGCGACCATCTGCGCCTGATTGGGCAGTTGACTCACCAACGTTTTTCCCGACAGTTCACCCTGCGCATTGATCGTGAATCGATAAACCCCTTCGCCATCAGTATTATAGGTTCCCACATACGCGTAAGATGCCTGAGCCATAAACGGCACAAAGGCCGTAACGCTTGCAACGGCGGCTGCTGTCAGAATCGTTTTATTCATAATTTTTCCCTATTTACCAGTGTCATAAAGCGAATATAACGGTTGCCCGTTCATCAATGCAGTGACTGCGCCGTGAGTAAAAGGGCAGAACGCAGCGTTTCAGTGATGCGCGCTTTGCCTTCACGTCGAAACGATTACCAGAAAAGTGTGGCGGAGAGTATCCATCCACTTTGTCGTGTCGCTTTTCGGCCTGTCAGAAGCGCCTCTGCGTGGCACACATGCCTGGCTGCGGTTTTCTGAAGGTGTCCGTTAAGCGTTTGTATTGGGAATGTAAAGCCAGAGTCTGGATAAATTATCAGCAAGCTCTGATGGGATACAGAGAGTGTTTTTCCGGTAGTAAGCGGAAATGTTTTGGCTGGGGATGGGGGATGTCACAGGAGGGGAATGGGCAGAAAGCTGTTTGGAGATAAAGGCTTGAATAAAAAGGCTTTTGCTGACGCAGGCTCTTCCCGACTCATCATTATTAACGATTCAGGTTCAGGTCTGGTGTTTGATACAGATGCGAACACCGCAGGTCACTTCTGTGCAGCCTGAAAACTTTATTATCTTAAGTAAAACCGAATTCAATGTCAGAAACATGATATAGCGTGGTTATTTTATCATGGTGAATTAAAAAGAAACCTGCGTTGCTTCGAGGCGAATAATTAATTGCCATTTTCTGTAATGGTGAAATGTAGTTTCGCGCATCTGTAAAAGCTTTTCGGCGGGGATATATCGATCCTCACCGGGTCCGCTTTCAGGCTTTTCTCCTGTGTGCGAAGAATAACCCGGTCGTCCGGAAATAAAAAGCGGGGCTCTGGACGGTTTCCTGTAAACAAGATGAAGCTAACCCTCTGTCGGTAAAAGAGAAAATGAAAAGGGGGGAGGAGGGCATCGCCCTGACACTCTGTCCTTGAGTTGTGGTAACGGCGGAAGTTGCCATACAACAGGCTGACTCAGAGAAAACCTCGAAAATTGCCCAAATACAGGGGGCGGGAAAAGCGATAAAATCTGTCTGGTCAATTACCGCATAAGTGACTTTCATCGGGTATCATATCATTCATATGCTAAAGTCTTTTAATTAATAATCTAAGCCGAATTCGTCCTCTTTTTATATCCGCATTCATTCAGACAGACATATCAAAAATTGCTCGCGATAAGGCGAGCAGAATGAAATTAATATAAAATTTGAGTTTAACGCTATAAAGGTGTTGTGGTGATGGTAATAATGTTATTAAAATTTCCCGCAGTAGGTTTATCGTCGGAACGGACACCTGTGAAACCCAAATCAAAAACACGACTGGCGGAATTAACCGAAAATGATATTTTACCATCAGAGCCGAAAACTGTTTTTTTTCCGTCAATATCGGTAAGAAAATTCAAACCTCCGCCAGCAACGAGATACCCGCCAGATGTTACCTTATTGGTGCTGAGGCTAATATTAATACCAGCACTGTAAGAGCACTGTGAAATAACTTTCACACTTTTACTGACACCAGTCGACTGACCAGGAGAAAGAGCGGCGAGTTGAGAAGTGGTAAAGGTCCCCATATTCAGATTCGCGTTACTGACAGATGTCGTGCACACAGGCGGTGGGGGCAATACATTGACTGTGTAGGTAAACCTGTCGGAGTTTTCTCCATATCGGTGATCAATATTTATGCTTATCGTTTTAGTCTCAGAGGATTCATTTTTGAATGTGGCGTATACAGTGTCTACTAATTTCTCTACCTTTTTATTTGAATCAGGACGGTTTGAGGGGAAATAACGGTTCTTTTCATGGTTGAGAGGAATTTTTATATTATTTGCGTATGAAGACGTACCATCACTATAAGTATATGTAACATTGGCAATGACAGAATCATTATCAACCTGAGCATCGTCACTTTTCCATCCTGTAATATCATAATCGTATGCAGGCTCAATGCTATGGCCATTATAAACAGACTGTAACTGCATTCTGCATACCTTACTTGACGTGCAGGTAAAACTGCCGCTGACGGAATCTGCAAAAACAGACCGGGAATGTAGAGAACAGACAAGCACAGGTATGATACAGAAAACTATGAATTTGCATCTCGCCCCCAAAAAAAATTTAAGGAAAAAGCTAAAAGTCAGCGTATTATTCATTTTGTGTATTTACTCATTGAAGGGCGATGCCGTTAAGAATAAACGACATTCGCCAGTCATTTTCAGTAAGTGAAATAAAAGCTACCCGGTACGGGCAGCTTTGCTAATTAGTTGTACGCAACGTTGAGCGTGACAATACTGCTAAAATCACCAGCCGTGGGTGCGGTGGCAGACGTCTGGATTAACTTTGCGGTAAAATCCATTCTCACTTTGCTATCCACTATCGCATAATCAACGGAGCTGCTACCGTTGGGCAAAAGCTGGGTTGCTTGTGTGCTACCACCGTACAGACCGAGTGCTACACCTGCAGCTCCTGAACGGGTACTATTTGCAAAAAGTGTCTGATTGGTTCCGTCAGGGGTTCCATCTGCGGTCACAGTAACTGATTTAGCACCAGCGCCACAGCCTTCTAAATCCAGATGAAATGTTTTAGCCGCACCAGATTCTCCTGTGCCCGTAAAATCTCTAAGAGATGCCCGGCCTAAAGATACATTGATTCCAGAAGCACTCCAGCCGGGCGTACAGGTATTATCAACAACCGTTGCTGTAACATTAATTTTTGCAGTTTCGGTTGCCGCATAAACATCAGTAGCTGCGCATGCAATTATGATATTCATCAAGAAAGCAGCACTGAACTTTTTGGTTGAAGGCATTTTAGATCCTCAATAGTTTTCATTTAAAATTTGAAATAAGAATGTTTGCAATAGTTCATATTTCACTTACACACCAGAGACATTTGAATAATGCTTTTATCCTGTTTTATTTTTGAAAAGTCATAACGGGCAGTACATTGTTCGCCTGTATGATTTCCCCATTTAGCCCTAAGCAATCCTTTCTCCTTTAAACCGGTAAGATATACCTCTCCATTTTCATCAATAATTCCGGCTTTATCATCGTCAGAGACAGAAACACCGGCACCAAAAGGTAAAGGTTTATCCTGATAAATCAGGTTTAAAAGAGCTTGATGCCCTTTACGAACGTTAAAACCGGCAAGTACTATCGCACCTTCGGTAGGAGTAACGTATTTGACGGGCTCTTTAATTTCAGTAAACTGATCAAGCGAGCCGACATTAAGAGCGACACGATTTCGACGATAATCTGAAGCATTATTTTTGATTGTATAACCACGCCAGTCAGTTCTCACTCCCGGACTATCAGTTACAGGTATATACGATGCTTCAGGTGCTTTAATGAGAATATTAGTTTTACTCAGCTGCTGACCAAACGTCAGACCATATGACGAAAGTACCACGCTTCCTGTAGCTCCATATCTTAACTGGCTGTAATTCTTACTCTGACCGTAACCCAGTGAAATACCGCCATAGGTACCCAAATAATCAATGGCAGCGTCGCTGGAGTTACCCTCCCGCTGGTTATAAACCTGACTAACACCCCAGTTTAAATTATTGTTTTCCAGAGCACTTCCGCTGAGCTGCATTTGATTAGAGGTACTGCCGTTACCGCTGTTAATATTGTATGCTAGGTAACTATTACTCAGCATACCTCTATTGGATAACCAGTTATCAAGTGGAAGTGAAAAAGAGAGGTATATACTCTTATCAGCATAAGGCTGATCGCTGTATTTACTATACCCTGCGGAGACTTGATAATTAACCTTCCAGAATGAACTGTTGAATCCGACTTGAAAAGAAGTGGTCGGTGTCATGCCACTCCAATATGTCTGCCGACTTGCTGTCAGATACAGCGAGCCTACTTCCCCGAGTCGTTGTGTTATATTAGCCTGTATAAGATTTTTTTTAGCTTGATAGAGGTTGTAATAATCACCCCAGTTTACTTTATCGTTATTAGGATTAATGCGGTTTGAAAGATCATCACTGGCCCATCCGTTCATTTTTTTCAAAGCCGCTTCAGATAGCGTGTAATAACCCCTGGTAGAAAATCGGTTTGCCATTAACTGGAATGTTGTCCCTACCGATGACAGAGATCTTGCATACATCAATCTCCATGAAGCACCACTATGCTTCGATTCATCAGCTAAAAGACTCTCTGCCCGGGTAACATCGGCTGATATGGCACCGAGAAGGCCAGCATTTAAACCTGTACCGATTGCAGCCGCCTGATAACGGTTTGCTAGCTGCGTGCCACCATAAATGGTTGTATCATCCGTTACACCCCACTGAAAAGTTCCATGCGCAAAGTTAAGCGGATCATATAAGTTGTTAGTATCTCTGACTTTCCCGGCTGCCAGCGTATAAACAACACGTCCTTCTCGTTGTAAAACCGGTACAGAAGAATAAGGCACAACAAAATGTGTCTTTGTACCATTAGTTTCTACAATCGTAACCCTGAGGTCACCACTGTTGCTGACGGAAGCCAGATCAGTAATAGAGAATGCCCCTGCAGGCACTGCCGTGCTGTAGATAAGATTACCGTTTTGACGAACATACACTTCGGCATTACTGGCAGCGACACCTCTGATTACCGGCGCGAAGCCCTGCATCGTGTCGGAATACATTGCTAAATCAGTCCCTATTTTAAAACCACTGAATGAAAAAGATTCAAATATGTTTCCATTCGACTGTGTATTACCTATGACGAGGTTACTCTTCCATGGAACGATAGGCCGCATTAAATAAGTATTCAGATGTTCCCAACTATGCTCTCGCTTACCGTTGCTCCTATATCGAGTTAGTATACTGTTATCGCGTAAACGCCACGCGCCTGTGTTTATGCCAGAATTTAAGTTCATATAATCATTAAAGGCATTTCCGTATACGGTACTGTTTTTATTTCCTGAATATTGCCAGCTCAAAAAAACCGCGTTTATGCCGTTGTCCCATTCAGTTTCATTCGTTGATTCATTGTTTTTCAAAATTAAATATGCTTGTGGGATATTAATGTCCAGCCTCATTTTGGAGAAGCTGAATCGTGTATACGCAGAGTCTATATATTCTCCCGGATTAAAACATTTCGTTCGGGACGTATTATTTATCTTAGTGAACGTGTTAAAGTTCAAGCCGATACTTTGAAAAAAATCCGGCCTGAGACAAGCCATTAAACCGGTATCATCTCTTACGCTTTTTGTTTTTATATTCATATAATGTATGGAAGTAAAATAAATGTTCTTCTTTTCAATGAGTGAACCATTTAAATACACGTCAACATTATAATTTCCAGGTAATTGTCTGCCCGGGGTAGAGAACACAGATAAATCAGCTACATTATTGACATTGTCTGAAATCATAGCTGGATCAAAATTAAGTCGGGCAAAACTAATTTTAGGGTTTAAAATTATGGTCAATATAAAAATACTTTTCACAAAAAAACATGTTCTTTCCATTTTTATTGCTTTTTTTGTTATAGCACTTTGGCATGAATTGGGAGAGTGTTCGCACCATAGTCATTAATGGTTGAGTAAATAATCAGAGATGAGCTTGTATCCCCTGATGTTAATAATTGTTCTGAAAAAGGTTTAACCATCATGCTTTCGATATTTTGTGAGCCATATTTAATATTGACCATGGTCAGGTAATAAGGTGTTGGGTTTTTTACAACTATGCTGTTATTACTTTTCATGAAACTTAACTTTGCCGGTGCTTTCTCAGGAGAGGGGCTTAACCCTGACGGACGCACAAATAATTTAATGCGGCTTGCTATGGCGATACGGACATTATTCTCATCATCAGTTTTTTTTCCGATTGAAGGAATACCTTTCGCAATGAAGTAGTAAAGAGACTCTCTGTCTTCCGGCAGATTATGATTCATAAGAATGAGCCTGAGAATGTTCTCATCCTCCGGACCACTCAGATAAAGAGGAGGGACTACGATCAAATCCTTGACTTTCACACCTGCCTGATTTTCAACCCAGGACTGTACCAAAAAAGAATCTTTGGATGATGTGTTAGATATAGTGAAAGTCAGTTGTTTATCATCCATTGGATAAACAAGTCTTGTTCCTTCTATAGTAATACCACCATCAGCAATGGCGTGATTAAGGGAAACTAAAAAAAACGCAAATACAGCTATAACACTTCGTATTTTTGACATGATCTACAATTTAACCTCAAAAAACCCTGATGCGGCAACTACATGACTTCATAAATTGATATCGGCCTCTTAGTTTATTAGACCTGGGTAAGTCATGATGTGAAGGATAACTCTACCATTTTCTTTTTTATTTTGTTAAATATGAGATCTGAATAAATCTGAAGTTTTCTTTTTATGCTGAAATGATTTTTTTAATTAATCTTTTGTTTTTTACTAAAAAAAATTCCGTTGTTTGATTTAAATCAATTGTTAACTTAAAAAAGGTCTCCGGAATTAATGTGGATATTTGCTGTTCTTTACAAAAGAAGTCTGTGCGCCCACCTGTAACCTGTTAAAGAAGATGAATTCTTTTATCAAAAGATTAGATAGCATTGATGTTTGTGAATGTGCTGTCCATGAATAGCCGACTTTTTTGATATTGCTGATTAAACAGGAAAGAGGTGGTGGTTATGAGCCTGTGCGCTATCAGAAATTCCAGTTAGGTAGACTGATTCATTTTTTGCATTTACATAATTATTGCTTACACCGATCTGAAAATTATCACCGCAGCGCAGCAAAGTCGCGCGCAGGCAATTCACCCGGGTTACGGTTTTCTCTTTGAAAATGCCGCGCTTGCGGAAGCCTGTGAGTCCGCAGGGCGGATTTTTATCGCCCAACGCCGCAGCAGTTGCGAACCTTTGGCCTGAGGCTCACAGCCCGTGCTCTGGCGAAAGCCGAAGATATGCATTGCTGGAAGGCAGCGAATTACTCGTCGATGTCGCCGAGGTCTGCCGCGTCACCAGTACAGCCAGTTATCTGGTGAGGCTGAAAAGTTCACCTGCGTTCAGGTTCGGGCTGCCTCCGTAGAAACAGGGGTTATTGAGTTCTTCAGTTGTGTACAACGCCTGCGCCCTCACGTTCAGCCGGAATTATCATCCTGACGCTTTTATGAAGATACCGCTGATAGTGACGCGGGCAACCTGACGGTCGGGAACGCACTCCGGCCACCAGCTGACCTGTCATCAGTTTCCTTCAGGCTTATCCTCTTTCAGGTAAAACGGATCGGCGCTCTTTGGCAGAGTCAGGGAAATCTGGCGCTAACGGTCAAGGCGCTCATCAAAATAAACCCGCAGTACCTCTGACTGCTGCAGTTCTGCTTCCATCGGGATAAGGGTTTATTCATTTGCTCTTTACAGACAACACAACGCCTGAGGCTGCGAGATCAATATTGATTTTATACCGCTCCAGCCTGTCTTTCGCTGCAATATCATGTGACGTAGTAACTCTTCCTGAATACAGTATGGTGTCTGTACAGACAAAGGCGGCAGGAGAGGGTGATATAATGGCCAGAACGGCCGGTGGGATTACGTGTGCGGTTTTTCGTCAGACACATTCAGGGAAAGCTTCAATAGTGCGCGGCGGGTGACAGATGCTCTCAGTATTTTCCGGGAGTTTACACCCAGCTTTTTCTGCACGGAATTGATGGCTTCTTTAACCTTATCTTCAGAAAACCTAAGTTATTTAGCGAGACTCTCTCTCGTAATGTGACAGAAGACCAGCATGCAAAGATGAGTGGCCTGCTGCACAGTCTGCTCAGGAAAAATGTTGTAAGCGATTCATAATTTACGTATTCGTTAGCAGTCATCGTGACTTCATGATCACTTTAACTGCGATACGTTTCCCTGAGTTCATAAATCATGTTACTGATTAATTCGTCCTGATATAAAAAATACGGCGAGTTTCAAAAGTCACTCAACAGATTGTCAGGTATAGAGTTTTTATTATGGAACCTGGTAATTTTGTTAAGACAGCTCAGAACGTTGAATTTATAAAAAATCTTAGTGAATATAAACGAGAAAAAATAGCGTTCCCTGGTGTTGTTTATATTATGTAAAAATCACATGGCTGAATGCCCTAATCCAGACCCATCATGCGCCAGAAATATACTACTAAAACAATGCCATTTTAAATTTCTTGCAGTCTGTTTTTTATTTATATACCCTTGCAGAAAATAAAAGGGAATTAAGCATCTTCCGGTCTGTTGTTTCATTTACGTAGGATACACCACACCGGAATGGAGTAAATGGGGTTATTCACCCCATTGACAGATGCAATGACTTGTGTATAAGGATTCTTATTCCACAGAGAGTAATCTGCTTTATACATCTGCAAGCCGCAAGGAACGTACTTTGAAGATCACACTTATTACCAATCCTTCCCACCAGGAAAAAAACGTTATTACTGATGGACTCTGGAGCCACAACGCCACATTCCATCCCGTTGAAATCGAACCGTTTCTGCTTTACTGCACAGACGATGATGGCAACGTAGCTGGAGGTCTGATCGCTCAGACATGGTGGGGGACTCTTGAAATTCAGTATTTATGGATCGCTGAACGTATCAGAGGTAAGGGATATGGAAAAGAATTGATGTCAGCTGCTGAAGCAGAGGCCAGAAACCGAAACTGCCACATGGCCACAGTGGACACGTTCGATTTTCAGGCCAGGTCGTTCTATGAAAAGCTCGGTTACAAAGAGTATGGATCACTCTCAGGCTATGCACATAAGTTCAGACGTCACTACCTGGCAAAAGAATTTACGTAGCATACCTGCGAAAGCAGAGGTATGTATGCAGTATAAGAGAGTCTGCGCGAACACACTGTCCATCATGATCAAAATGATCGAAAAACTGGATGAACCGTGGGGAATTAAAGACTGCCAGTCCAGACATCTTTTTATGAACAAAGCCGCCCGCATGTACACCTGCACACCGGCGGCTTTCGATCTTGAGGGTAAACTTGACTGCGAATTTCCCACAACGTGGGCGGAGCAGGCGGAAGGGTTTATTGAACATGACAGAAAGGCGGAATCAGAAGGAAAAGGCGTCAGCGTGATAGAGACCGACTTCTGGTTTGGCCGAAAAGAACTCTACCCTTATATCAGTGAGAAAATACCCTTCAGGGATGCGAACGGTGTCTGTATGGGGACACTGTGGAATGCCAGAAAAATAAGGGTCCTTTCCCCGTACGTATGTATCAGTGATAAAAAACCGGGCGTCCTGCATACAGCGTCCGACCAGTCTGTATTCACTCGTTCGGAAATGGATATGATTTTTTATCTGATGAAAAACCTGAGTCAGAAAGAGGTCGCAAACCAACTCGGATTATCCACAAAGACCATTAATAACAAAATGCAAAATATATACAGAAAGACAGGAGTTAATTCAGTTTCTGCGCTCTATGAATTCTGCTTACATAAAAACCTGCAGAATTACCTGCCTGAATTTGCCATTAATAAAGGCATAAAATTTATCTGACCGGAGCACTTATGAGCTTGCATGAAAATTATTCTGTTGAAAGGGTTCCGGCCGCAGCCCGCCTGCCGTTCTGGGGCGTGGCACTGGTTCACATGGGGATGCTGACTGCGCTGGACCAGTTCATGTTGGGGGCCACCCTTGGCCACTCAATGAGCTATGCACACGCCTTCATCGCCATCACCGCCGGCAGCCTGATTTTCTTTGTCGCAACATTTGGGCTGGGTTACGCCGGTATGCGGGAAGGCATCTCCGGCAGCCTGCTGGCTCGCTGGTGCGGTTTTGGCCGGGGAGGTTCCGTGCTGGTCAGTCTGCTTATCGCCGTCAGTCTCCTGGGATGGTTTGGCATACAGAATTCCGTCTTTGCCAGTTCGCTGGATCATGCCCTTGGCCAGAAACTCGGATTCCACTGGGCAGCTGCGCTTTCAGGCCTTACCCTGACGCTTATCGTGGCTTTCGGTTTCAGAGCGCTACGCTTTGCCGCCCGCATAGCGGTCCCGGCGTTCGCCATCAGCGTTCTGTACATTTCTACCGTTCTGCTGACAGGTCAGGACATGGGGGCGCTTTCGGCGCTGTCTGAAGCAGGAAAAGGTCTTTCCATCAGTGATGCCATTACGCTTGTGGTGGGAGGCAGTATCGTGGCCAGCCTGATAACGCCAGACCTGACACGCTATTACAGCAACGGCCGGCAGGTCATGCTCATGACGGTTCTGACCATCTTTGCGGGAGAATACGTTATCAACGGGCTGGCAGTGATCATTTCCGTGATACTGAATACTGCAGACGTGGTGACCATTATGAGTCAGGTCACCGGCGGCATTGGGCTGGTCGTCGTGGTGTTTTCGACGATGAGGATCAACGACATCAACCTGTATTCGTCCTCGCTTGGCGTGGCCAACGCGATTGAAGCTTTTACGGGGAAAAAAATCCCGTACGTGGTTATCACGCTTTTCATCGGCCTTGCCGGCACTACGATGTCGGTAATGGGCATTCTTGACCGTTTCGTCGACTTTCTTAACCTGCTGGGTGTCCTGTTCCCGCCAGTCATCGGAGTCATGATGGTTGACTATTTCATTCTGAAAAGTGACAGGAAGGTACTGGACGAAAGCCGGCGCAGGAACGCCTTACCCGACGAATCGCAGACGAAAAACTTCGGCTGGAATGCGATCATCGCCAGCCTGTTGGGCGCGGTAGCGGGTTATTACGTCACCTACGGCGTACCGGCGCTGAACTCAATCATTGCTGGCTGCCTGATGTACCTCGTACTGAATTTTATCAAAGGACAAATGACGTCACGGGACAGTGAAAGCATATCCGGAATCTGACAGCCGTAAACATGCCCTGACACAGACTAATCTGCGCTGTTTAAGGCGGGTACATTCAGCCACGCTTCAGCGGCCTTCCTGGCCGCTTTCTTTACCCCACGATCATTACGTGTCAGTACTGACGAGGAAGAACTGACGCTGCAGAACAGCATTTTTAAAGATGCCCGGGGCAGGGATGGTTATGTTGACGGCGTTTATAAAGAAAAGGCCTCAGGTGCCAGAGTTGACCGCGCTGAACTCCAGCGCATGATTGCCGACCTGCATGCCGGTGAGGTGGTTGTAGCCGAAACAGGCCATGTATTCATTTTCAGGGAGCAGGTCAGCTGGTCGGTAAGGCTCATCAGCATATAAATCCAGCTCTTCAAAATATAAAACGGCTCAACTATTGTCATCGAATGATGCCGGGAACCAGTACAGCAAGGCCTTGCACAAGCTGGCGATTGCGCAAGCCACGGCGGCGGTTCGCCATTGCCAGCGGCCCGGACTCGCGATAACGAACAGGCAGACGCCGGCAGTGGTGAACCGTCAGGCCGAGTCGTTGTGATGCAAGCGAGGTGGTAAGCCGGCCATCAATAACGTCATGCACGATTTTGATGCGGTTAACTTCATTCATCGTAAAGCACGCCGAACCCTAAGCCGTCATCAGGTTTATCCTCAGCCCGGAAGCCTTGGTAAAAGGACGTCAATGCGGACATCTCAATACAGCCAGAGGCAGACATCTGAACTTAGCCACTACAGTAAAGTGCGCATAATCATAGTTATGTTAAATGATATAGCTTTTATGTAATTATCTGCCCATTACCAGTCCTGTAAGTCGCCCTGTCTTCACAATCCTCCTGCTTCTCGTTTTTCTGAAGCGTATATCTGGTCGCTGCGCCTGTAGCGAAAGCTGTATTGACACTAAAGCACCCACATATTTAGTGGAACTGGTGGACCCCTAACTCCCACTCACAAAAGGTTTAACGTTAGTTAAAGTGGCTTTTACCATCCATTCCCAGGGAAAATAAGAGGTATCATTGATATGGGTTGCGTATCTTCCAAAAACTCTATCACGTCTGATAGTTTTCGTTCTTACACATTAAATTCTCCAGACAATTTTGGGGCATCATCATCTTCTGCGGTCAGGCGTCAGGGACATTCCCCTAGATATGGCGAGCTAAAAGGACCACAACCTAGCAGGTTGGTACCTTATCAGCAGTCTCTGGTCGGTGTGGCACGTTGGCCGGATCAAAGGTTTAACAGAGATGATTCACCTCACCAAATGGCATATGGACAATCTTTTTACAATAAAACCAGAGAATTGGGTTCGGAAATTGCTGAGGGCTCAGTGACAAACTTCCATGAGCTTTGGGGTAAGGCCCGTGAATGGAGAGCAAACATGGCTTCCGAAAACGCACATGTTTTTCGGGAGGAACGTGATCCCAATACTTATAAAGTTTATGGGACGCCCTTAGCTGAACAGTACGCTTATGTAGCCCGGAAGTTAGCTGACCGAAATGATTTAGAAACCAGCCCTTCTCAATATTCTCTTCCGCCAACTAAATCCCTTCAAATTATAGGGAAAATAAATGGTGAAAAAATTCCCCTTACACAGGTTACGGTCAGTACAGATAAGAATGCAGATCGAATGCAAGAACCTTATTTAAGTATACGTCAGCGAGGGTTCGATGATATTGGAGAGCCGAATCAAATGTTTCATACAAGTGCTGAACATGTACCGCTAATCATGCAACATGTTGAAGATCTGTACAGAAAAGCTATCGATGCAAGAGAACCTGATTCCAAAGCATTAAACACGCTGGCAGAAATGCATTGGTGGATGGCGCATGCCATGCCAGACAAGCGTGGAAGTGCAGCGAAAACTGAATTATGTGTTCGTTCTATTGCCCAGGCAAGAGGCATGGATTTAGGACCTATGAAACATGGTATTGTGCCGGACCTGGAAGCAATGACCATGCAGCTTAAAGATTTCATGAGAAAGTATGAAAGTTTTTTTGAAAAACCATAGCGATATCTATCGTAAATACTTCTCATGACTTATTTATTTAGTCCTGCTAATCTGTCATAAGTCATAATAAATCCGGCGTTTTATAAAGTAATTTTCCTTCCTTTACGCTGGTCCGGCTGGGCCAGCTTGACTCTTTTTGGATAATCTGTAGTTTCGCTAAAATAAGTTGACTATACATTGCTCATAAATTTATTTCTTGAGTAATTTACCTTTGTCGCGTGATGCAGATAAGCGCCCTCCTCTACACGTTAATAAAAAATCGCCAAACTGCGCATTGTTACGGCCTCATGGCGACTTAGCTTAATGTTAAATTTTGTAATTTATGAGGGCGATTTATTTTATAACACTTTTTTGACTAACTAAGTTGTATCTAAGAGGGTTTGATGTTGTTACGTATTATAATTCAAGCCACGTCGTGCTCAGTAATGTGTGTGATGAACTCACGCACCTCTTCAGCTTGTGTAATAAAACCTGTTATAAGGTTACCAAAACTGGTCTCATCAATCTGACTTATCGTTTGCTGAAAACATAAACGCACTATATGATTTTCATCTATCGCCAGCCAACAGCCTCGCATAGCAGACATTTCAAAATTCAACTGCAGTAAAAGCGCATAAAAGTTCTGTCCGGCCTGATGTTCAGCGTTGATTAACTGGCAATGAAAAAGCAGGCAGTCACTTTGGTCTGGAACCTCCAGCACTGCGGCTTCATGTCCCTGAGTGTTATACAATGCGCATACACCTTCTTTAAGGTACAACGTTGTATTGCAGCTCGTGGCAAATTGCTGTAATAATGCTTCAATTTTTTTTTGAGAAGGTGTCATTAATTTACTCCTGAATGTTGTAATAACCTGAAGTAACTGATTAATTAATCATAACGTCAGCTTTTCATTTCAAACCCTTCTTTTTTAAGCTCAGACAAAGCAGAGGCTACGTCTGGATTTGCTTTAGCAATTTCGCCTTCCAGGGTAAAGCGCCTGGGAGTGTCTTGATCTTGCCCATATTTGAAATTAATGGTGCCAATATTACGTCCCATACTTAGACCTGCACTGTTGCTAGCCCCGAGTAGCAATGCGGGCATATTAAAACCCTCGCTTTTACTAACACTCTGACTGACACTGATTGAACGGATGCGTAAGTTATTACGATCCTGGAAGAGCAGCGCAAGTTCTTCACGTCCCACCTTACCGTCCAGAATGGCTTTTTCCGTTTGGTCACGCAGGCCATCTTTGAGCTCCATCGAAACGCTTGCGCTGGTGAATGGTGAACTTTGCAACTTTTGGATAAGCGCCTTAAGTAAAGGGTTGTTAGCCATCATATTACTAATACGGGTTGCGCTGGTCGGCGGTAATGCTGCATTGAAATGATGATGTAAAATATCGAAAATGCCGTTTTCATCTAAACGAGAGAGGTTGGTGTATTGCGTGGTATGTTTGGCTGAACCTAATTCCATCATATTACTTTCTGCTGCCCGTTGGCGCTGAACTAATTGTTTCAGACTTCGCACTGCTTCATAACGGTCATCGCCAACGACATTATTATAGCTGAAATGTCGATCAAGGCTTTTCAGTTGCTCAGCCGGATCGGGATTTTCTTGATTTTTAAGAGATGAAAGTAATGTAGTACTCATACTGTCTTTAAAATGCTTACCTAACGTTGAAATTAGCTCGTCGATATCGTTTTGAGAGACGGGATCAGCATGTTTCATTTCAACGCTGATGCTTTGTGTCGTGCGATTATCCAAAGCCAGCGCTGCTGAAACATTAACTGACATAAATGCAGGGAAGGTTCCAGATTTTTTTTCTGGTTTTGTTGTTCCATCCTGACTGACGCTGGCACCGCGGATAAAATCATGAGCGACGCCCGCACTTAACGTAAGGTTGGCACCTATATTAGCAGAATTGAAAAATGTAGGCCGGTTGTCACTGGCCGAAACCGTATTCCCAAGCTGGCCGACTGTTGTACTGCGCTCGCTTCTGGCTGAAACAAGATTGGCTGAGGCGCTCAATCCTGTAGATGCACGGAAGGTGGCGGTATCGGGTTTGCTACCGTCGGCGGTGATATTGATACCGGCACGGAGATCTGACGCGGCCGAAACATCTATGTTAAAGACCAGTTTGCTCCCCTGTTTCATCTGATGCTCAATCCCTTTTTTCATCAGATCTACTGGGGTCAATGTGCCCTGAATCATCCCATTCAGAAATGAGGGAAGCTCATCTTCTGTGAGTTTAAAATTGAGGCTGTTTTGTAGCGTGCGCTGCATGTTGCTACTCAGGGTGGCACCGATACGAAAATCCGGGCTGATTTTATGTTTTTTGCTCAGCCAGTCACTGGCGTTTTCGGCGGTGGTTTGGGTGCCGGTCATATAAGGTAATAAATCATGTCCTGTAGAAACAGAGAGGGTTCCTGTCACTCCGCCGTCGCGGGCAAAGCTGACATCGAGTCCGCCATCAGTACGAGCAAACGTGAGATTATAAGCCCGATCCAGAGTGATGCCCGCGCCGGGTACAATCGGTACCGGTATTTTTTTTATAGTGGGAACAAAGGCCGTACTGAGGCCACCACTGTATGCACGACTGAAACTCATACTTTCACCCGCGTTCAGGGACAGAAGCGTATCCTTCAATTTCTTTTCCAGGCTGGCGTTTCCCTGGGTTTCCAGTACGGTGCGAGTGGTCAGGTTTACGCCATGATGCTCTTTTCGAAACGCGTTGATAAAAGCTTTTACCGCGTCGTAATTCGCCTCCAGTGCGGCATTATGGGTAAAGCCCATGTCGGTAAACTGTTTTACCGGGTTTGCTTCGTACTGGTTTTCACGCAGGGCCTCAAACTGTTGATGTAGCTGGGCTATCTGGCTGGGGTCGGGATTATGCCCCGATATCAGTGCTGCCTTATCTACAAACTCGTGCAACTCACCAAGGGTAACGACATCCAGAATAAGCCGGGATTTTGTCAGTGCGTTCTCATCATTAGGATCTCGCTGGCGTCCCAACGGTATATCACCTTTCTGGTGGCTCATATTGAGACCTGACGTGACAAAATGGCTTAGCAATTTTTGCAATTTACTTTGAGGGGACGGAGAGGCAGCACGAACGGCTTGCTCCAGACCTTTACTTAAATCCCTGCCAGAGCGGTTAACGTTAAAGCTTTGTATTGCCGCTTTACTGATCGGAGGTTTGAATTTTTCATTGATTTGACCGTTGCTGGTCAGTACGCCTTGATGCTTTCCTAGCAATATTGCTGCTTGTGTTGCGCTGTTTTCAAGTTCTTCACGGAATTGCTTTATGTTTTTAAGTAACGTCGCACCCTGCTCCCCAAAGTCCAGTGCGTCCAGTTTGCTTTGCAAATCCGTTTGCGCACCCTTGTTTCGTACATTTTGAGATTCCAGTTGCTTAATCAGCGCGCCTTGCATTTCATAGACGGCACTCAGGCCTCGCCGTCCTTGCCATCTGTGTTGAAGATTGTATGCAATATTTTTCAGAGGTCGCGGTGTAGCCATAGTAGGATTAAATATATAAGCACGCACCCTTTCAGCGAATTTACTCTTTATTTGTCGGTTTTCCCTCCCTGTCTGGCCGGCAAGCTGCGCTGAAGCCTGTATTGTTAGTCCGGTCCCCGGAATTAGCCCACCTTTCATATCCTGATTGAGTCTTGCAAATACACGCTGTGAATCGCGCAGACCGGTTTCTAATTGCGTGGGTTCAGATGCGTTTTGAGAATGCCATGTTTCACCTCTTAACTGGTAACGGCTGCCGTCGAGAAGTACTGCAACAGGATGAAAATGAGCGTCAGTTTCGATACGATCTATTCCGCTCTCACCTGGTGGCATTGTCAGTTTTTGCCAACCTCTCCCTGACTCACCCTGCTGCCAGTGTTCACGTGCCTGGCGAAATATCTCTCCTTCGCGGGTCACTGCATACAAATTCTGCTTTTTATCGAGATGAATATCTTTAAGAGTGCCGTTCAGCCCTTCCTGACTCAGGGTTCGCGCGGGACGTGCTAATTGCTGAGCGCCTGGTTTTATTTGAAAAGACCGGATATCGCCTTTTTCAGATAAGGCAAGATAATTATTCACGCCAACAACAGCGATAGCCTGCGCTTTATCCGTTTTATCCAACCCATGAAGTGCCGTTCCCGGTTCCGGTTTATTGCGAACATGAGGCAATGCGAAGAAGTTATCTCTGCCCTGGCTGATGGACGAGGTTGACTGATTAATATTCAGGCGCTTGACTTCACCCTCTTTCAGGATATATGCGCCACCGTCGAGTCCTTTTTTTAACTGCTGACAGCCCGCCTCTGCTTCTGTCCAGCCCCTGGTAAGCTGATCAAAATAGTGCACTTTGCCATCCTGCAGCGTCAGACTGCCTTCATGCCCCAGATTAATGATTTCATGAGGCGCAGGATTAATATTATTCAGCCCGAGCTGATTGTTTATGATCAGGGCATCACTCAAATTCCAGCCTGCATGAAACTGATTGTCGTCAGCCAGTGGGCAAGCATGCATCTGTCGGAAGCTATCTTTTACCAGCGCATTGACCTGTCCGTTGTCATCAGTAAAAAAACCTTCAATACGGTGATCGTGGCCAAAATATTGCTTAAGAACATTTTGCGACATGGGATTCATGGGCAACTCGCCATCTTTAATCTGTGATAGCTCGCCGCAGTATAATTTCCCTTCGCTGTCGGCAGCAAAAAGCCTGCCGTCCTTAAGCGCGATCGACTGGGTTTCAAGATGTGACTCACCACGCTGAAGCATTTGCATGGTGTCAGCCAGATGAAGACTGAACGCTATACGCTCACTGGAAACCGCATTTGCCGAAGGCATCAGACAAATATGGTGGGGACTTTCTGTATCAGTCAGAACAGCGACTTCCCCGTGCTCACTGACAGCAAATGACTTAATCTTGTCGACAAACCTTTCTGATACGTGATTATCGGAAAGGTTGTGAAGTGCCCGGCTATCCCGTACGGCGTAGAGTTTGCCATCCCCCTGAACGGAAAGCTGGCTATACGGTGTTTTATCCGACGTTTGCCACACTCCGACTTCATTATTTAAATAATGGATTTTGTCATCATGAATGCGGACCCATTGGTTTTTCTGGTTCATCTCCCCTGCTACAGAATGTCGCCAGATACCGCTGAGGTAAGCATGGTGGATTTCGCCGGGAGGATTGAGATGCAATACTTTCTGACCTTCAGCTCCCCTGTCCAGGATTAGTTTTCCATTATCATTTACCAGTTTAATCGGTTCATCACTGTTTTTGGACAACTGCATTTTTACCGTTGAGGGCAGGCTGTTATGAAAAACGCTGTAACCACCCTCATGACTTTTGAGGTCAAACAAGTGCCCTTGTTCATCCAGCAGCATATGATGGTTGCCCTCTGCGCTGGCTGTGTGTGCAACATAGTGTTGCCCCTCCTTGCCTAAGGTTTGTTCCAAAAGCGTATTCATTGCAGTGGGATTACTGTCAGCAAGCCGTAATTTACCTTTATCCAGCGTCAGGCTAAGCGGGCTGACCGGTGTATTTTCCAGAGGTGGTGGAGTCTGAAGCGGCTGTATTCTTCGGTTTGCCTCAGCTTCCGCGGTATTTTCTGCAATAGCGGGTAATGTAGGCCGGAAGCGGTGAAGGCTTGTCACATCCCGGCTTGTTTTTAGTATTCGTGAAGGATTTTCTCGAGCATCAAGATGCCGCTGCGGAAGCTGTTGTTCGGGCTGGGTTGCATCAACCTCTTCCGTTATTTCTGATGTTGTGGATGGAATGGCAGCTAAAGGCGCTCTCGCGTCCATGACTGATGATGTGGTAGCTCCCTGAGAAAATGGTCTCGTTTTGTTCAAGATGTTTTGACGCATCTGATTGAAATTCTTCAGTTGATGCTTAATATCGATGGCAGACGTTTCACGTGGGTCTGCCTTTGCGACAGGCTTATCGCGCATGTCTTCCACGCTGTGACGTCTTACACCGGGAGAACGGGTCAGGCGCGGGGAAGCGGCTGAAGGATGGGGGGCTTGAATCTCACCGTCCTGCTCTGGTTGTGCCAAAAAGTCACCCAGCGTGGGTCTCCGAATCCGACTGCTTTCCGGAACATTTGAGCCAGGGTTTGTGGGTTGGGCAGGGGCCTTTGTTGTTTTTTTAAATCCGAGAAAATTTTTTAAACTGAAGCTTTTATTTTTTTGCCGGGCAGCACCATTTTCACCATCAGCGGATAAATGCTGACGAATAGCGGGCATACTGGCAATGTTTTTACCCTCGCTGGCTAGCGTTCCGCCTGACGCCTGAGGGGCGCTGCTGCTGCTTCCCTGTTGCAGTGGCGGGATTGTAGAATTATTAGGATTTTCGACATTCTGAACGGTTGTTTTCTTTTCTGTTGCGTGCAAATTCAGTCTCATAATCCGCCCTCGCCATCAGGTCTTCGCAAAAAAACATTAATTATCTTTATGTGGTGAGTTTGCGTAGATAGTTCCACTTTGTTGAATAAAGCCTCAAGCGAAGGATGAACAGTGTTTCAGAACGTGTACGCAAAATTTTTTCCCTATAGTGAAATGATATTTATGGCGCGTGTTCTTATAACGATGAAATAAGGAATGCGTGAGAATGATGATTAGCGGTCCGAGGGGGGAATCATTGCTGGCAAGGGGCACCGGGCAAATCGTGAAGTAACATGATTTATCTACCCGGAAAGGCTTTCGCGGAGCCAGGATTTATTGCAGGTCCGTAAAATGGGCAGGCAGAAACTCCCTGCCTGCCTTATGGTGCTTTATGCCGCACTCAGTCTGGTCAGTGCCATATTGTTTATGGCATCTCCCGTCAGGGTGGCATCAATACCCATTGATGATCCGCCTGCGCCACGTGCCTGAAGGTTGATGTTGCCATTATCGCCAGCCATAGCGCTTTTGATGATGCCTTTGGCTTTATTAAATTGCTCCATGCTGGCAGGCGTCATACCGTCATCGTCTGGTTGACTCAGTGCTTCAGCCCAGGATTTCGTATCGGTCTTTACTGCCGAATCTGCGTTTTTTTGGTACTGGGGTTTGCCGAAGGTTTCGGGATATTGATCCATAAACTGTCCCACTTCCCTGGCCAGCGCGCGATCCTCTTTGTTAATAAAAGAGCGAGTACTGCTATCGCTATGTGTACCAATATTGTTCAGGGCCTCAATGCCCGCTTTCATACCGACACCGGTACCGATCGCATTACCCAACTGCTGAAAGTCAGCAGGACCACTCAGATCCTGTAACCCTTTTCCGCCCAGTCCATTACCGCCACCAAGCCCCATGCCTCCATCCAGTCCACCTTCGGAGCCGTTTCCAGCAACCTGGCTCAGGCCTCCTCCCATAAAGGCAGTCAGGGCATCCGTAACACCTTTTTTATATGCATTTTGCTCATCCTGAGAAGGTTGACGCCCTGCGTTGCCTCCCGATGCGCCATCCTGATCGCCAAACAGGCTTTGCGTAATATCGGCGAATATTTTCATCAACTGTTCCATCGGACTCATACCGGATGTTTGGCCAGCGCCTGACAGAGAATCATCACCCGTCTGGGTCGGATCAAGTCCTAGCGACGAACCAGCCCCCGTAGTACCTCCAGGTGAACCACCCGATGTTCCACTCAGCGTGTTCCCGGGTGCCGAGCCTGAACCACCGAAAGGTGAGTTCCCCAGGCCGCTTCCCATCCCAGTGCCTGAACCAAAAAGGCTGCTAAGGCCGCCGCCGCCCATCATGCTCATCATCATCATCATGCCAGTGAGGGCAGCTGCAAGCAGATCGATGCTTTCATTGTGACCTTTCCCCTCGCCCAGCCCTGGCTGGGAAAGTAATCCCAATCCGTCGGTACGTAAATCCGTTCCCATCAAACCATTATTGCCACCCAAAGTAACTTGTAGCGCAGATGTGCCCAGCGGACT
This sequence comes from Pantoea sp. PNA 14-12, assembly GCF_004364735.1. NCBI lineage: Bacteria > Pseudomonadati > Pseudomonadota > Gammaproteobacteria > Enterobacterales > Erwiniaceae > Pantoea > Pantoea sp. PNA 14-12. The sequence goes on from NZ_SOAJ01000005.1 coordinate 186,453, forward strand.
CGTATTCATACTCATGTCCTCTTCCTCTTTGAATAAGTGATGATTACTTTGCATACGGAGCGCTATGTGAGTGTCCGGGCAAAGCTTTTATTAAGTGCCGCTATCGCGGTGCTGGTTCCTGTCTGAAATGAAAATAATCACACGTGATGGGGGAATTTGACGTTTACAGGGCGTGACTTTCGTTTGGGTCAGAAGAACGAAATTTGCAAATAAAAGCGGCACAGCGATGTGGAAAAAAGCTGTAAATACAAAGCGTAGTGGGTTAGCAGAGGTAGGTGGAAGATCATAAAAGATGAAAATTACTCAGATCCAGACTTCAGTTTCGATGCCGGCTAGCTGAAAAAGTTGTGCAATCTGATGCTTGTCATCAGCGCCCTCTTCCCTTAACTGATACCAGCAAGAAAGTATGTTCTCACTGTTCAAACAGAGATAACAGCCATCATAGTAATCCGGGTGCTGCGCGCGGCGGCGCAGCAATCGCTGAAAAATTCCGGGAGCCTGAAAAGGGGGATACAGGTTAAGCATCAATTCACGTCCATGAGTACCGCACAATACAACAAGTTCAACCCCCTGAAGCACTGTCCAGCGGCAGTTTTGTTGAAGTTTGAGCACGTCTAGCACAGCAGAAAGTGAGTTAACCTGAGGGCAAGTTTCATTCATTTACCGAGACCTGAGTATAGTCCGCAGCGTTGTTGCGTAAATCGGGTTGCCACCAGATAACCAACTGATGTGGGCTGGACTGTGGACGACAGTCTGAGGATGTACAGGACAACCCTTTATCCTGCCGCGAAGCGCAGCCAGCAAGTAAAAATGCGGTCACCAGAAGAAGGTAAGCAGAAGATTTAAGCATATATTTAGCCTTAACGATTTATCAGCGATTCTCGTGTCACAGCAATATTACGATGTGGTTGTAGGGCCATGTAAACTTCTGCCGATTCACCCGGTGCCAGGGAACTGTGCGGCCAGACAGCCACCGCCAGTGTCCGTTTGCCTGCGCAACTGGCTTCGTTAAAGCGCAGTGTGTTATGCGTGATATTGCGGACCACACCAACGCTCAGTCGTAAACTCCCGCTGTCGCTGCTGTACCACTGCCCGCGCGCGTTATCAAAAAGTATGCCCGGGGTGGACTGGCAAATATCGTTTAAACGTTCCCCCGATGCTTCTGCTTTAAAACCTGCGGGAGTTTGTCGTTCAGCCAGATCGCGCAGGGCATTTTCCACCATATCCTGCAGGTTAACGTTACTGTGACGACGTTCGACTCGCGCCATGGCGTCACTTAACTGCTGACGGTTATCTGCGGAGACATAGCGTGTGGGATCTGTTTGATCACCGATCAGACGCGGGGTAAGAATAAACAATCGCTCACGCTGAGAAATTTCATGCCGTGTTGACGTGAAAAGCCTCCCTAACCACGGAATATCTCCCAGCAAAGGAATCCGGCGGTCACGTTCACCACTTTCTTCGACATGGAATCCACCTAACACCAGGGCGCGATTTTCGCTTATTAATGCCTGGGTGCTAACCGTACCGCGTTTAACGCCGGTTGCCTGGCCGTCGTTGTTGGTTTCAACGTGCCCATCTTCAATATCAATCACTAACTGAATACTGGCATGGTCCTGATGGCCTACTGCACGCGGCGTGACCTGAAGACTGGTGCCTGCCGTGACTGGCTGAATATCCGCAACGCGTTCACCTGTTGCAGTAATGTAAGCGGTCTGGCTGAAATCAATGACAGCTGGCTGATTTTCAAGTGTCAGCACCGACGGGTTGGCGACAATCGATGCGGTACCTTCTCCTTCCAGAGCCTTAATATCGGCAAAAAAACGTTTAAAATCACTGACGAAAAGCGTACCGCTGCCTGACATTAGTGATGTACCGCCAGTTACGCCACCTAACGTTGCCTGCCAGTTTGCTTCCAGTCGATTAAGGGCGGTACGATCGATATCAATGATGACTGCATCAATTTCTACCAAATTTTGCGGTATATCGATCTTGTTAATAAGCTGCGCGTATTCTTCACGACGCTTATCATCATCCCTGATAAGTAATGCATTATTCCTTACGTCTGCAGAAATGCGGCCACTGAGATCGTCAACGCTGTTATTATCTCTGTCACCCGGTCGGTTAGTGTTGTTCGCGTGATTAGAGAGACGAGCCAGTAATGACTGGGTGTTTTGCATCATTGCAGCGTTATCCGCTCCCCCTATCGTCCCCTCAGCCCCGCTGGCGCTTACCGGCGCGGCACGCTTACCGTTCATCAACTCATTAAGCATTGTGGCGACACCGGGAATGACCAGCGTTTGATCCCGGTAATGAATAGTCCTGTCCGCAACCGAAGCATACTTAAGGGGAAAGGTCATCACCTTCCGCCGATCCTCTTTTTTCTGTCGCTGTTCGCTGAAACGTTTAACCAAAGACAGGTATTGTGGCGGACCTGTCACCAGTACCACCCCATCATCAGGTAGCTCACCCCAACCGAATCGGGGATCGAGCAGGCCAATACCACTTAAGGCCTGTTTAATATCAGGCGCGGCATCCGGGGAAATTTCGAGCCGCTCAGAGCTTTGTTCATCTTGTGGGCTAATGTAGAGAGTATTATTGTAAACGAACCATTGAAAACGGTGCTCCAGGGCTAACCGGTCCAGGAAAGCGCTTGCGCTGTCGGCGCGCATCTTGCCATTGACTTCCGTGTCTTCGATATTCCCCAACTGCAAATCAACTCCATGCCCGTCAGCAAAATCTTGAAGTAAAGTGGATAACATAGTGTGATCGGCGGAATAGGCGTAAGACTGGTCTTTCCAGTCAGACGGCGTCTGAGCACATAACCGAAACGTGGCGCACAGCACTAAGACCGCGCATATAACTCGCCAGCGCGATTGAGGTTCGTTAACCATGATCTCCCCTTGATAAAAAAGCCATGCTGTGTAATGGCACGGAACAATGGGTTATTGCTTTTTTTTGCAGTTTTTGTAGCAAACTCTGCCAGACATCTCGTTGATTAAGCAGAGATTCCAGTTGTTTAGCTATTTTTTCTGAGTGAGCCTCATGGAGACGCAAAATTAAGACCAGACTGTTATTTTGCAAGGCTAATGCGGCCGAATCCCGTCCGTAATGACGCAGTGCAGGGGCTGAGAGGCGCAATGCTTGCGCCAGAAACATTTCATCCAGCGGTACTTTATTTGTTAACTCAGCAAGCGCAAAAAGCTTCCCTCCCCGTTGCTGTAACCAGAGAAGACCATCATCGACCTTGCATTGATGGTCTTCGGCGGGGTTAGTCAAAAAAGATCGCACCCAGTGCTGCAATTTAGTTGATCTCGTTGATGAGGGCTTTGATTAAACCATGTTTGACGGTCAATTCTTGCGTGGCTGCCCAACTGGCACTGGAAAGGCCCATGCTGGCTTCAAAAAAGGCAAAACTGTCAGCTTGACTATACCCCTCACTGGCATTCATGGTGGCTTCGTCAAGCTGGTTTTTCGCACGTTCAAACTGATTGTCTAAACGCCGCTGAATCGAACTCAGTGATGACATACATACCCTCTCATTTTGGATGTTCCTGTCATTGAGTGGCAGAAAGTGCAAAACGGTTCCTTAAAAAATAGCTTTTTAAGGCGCTTGTTGTTCTACCGGACAAGGTTTTAATTGCTGCGAAGCCAGCTGCCAGTCGAGGTATAATTCACCCTGTGGTGTAACAAGTTTCAGGCTGTCTGGCGGAAGGGACTCTTCTGGCTGCAGTTGCCAGTTCAGGTGTGAATAATTTTCCAGCATTGTCGCAATGGACGCCTGTTGAGAGGGATGGCAGCACAGCGTAGCCTTATCTGTCTGCGTTTTTTCAAGCAACAATTGTCGCAGCAGTCCCTGGAGGCGCTGTGATTCAGGGACTTCCGTCAGCAACTGTTCCAGGGCCTGTTCCAGTACGACGTCCATCACTGAGAGCACGTCTGACTCCCACTGCTGTTGCTGCTTTTGCCAGTGCATGAACATCGTGTCTGCCCGCTTCCAGAACGCTTCCTCTGCACGCTGCCGAACCAACAGTGAAGAAGCTTCCGCTTCCTGTTCTGCGGCCGATATTATTTTTTCTGCTCGCTGATGGGCCTCCTGAATGATTGTCCTGGCCTGCTCCTGCACGGCGAGCTGATGCCGGGAGATCACTGGTGCGAGATCATCTTTGCCATTCACCAAATCAATATGTCTGCGTATCAACATGGGCATTCCTGCCTTGCATACCAGAGAACGGCCTGCCAGAGCGGTCGTAAGCGTTCGGGAAAGGTTTCAATGTGGTGCAGTTTTTCCATCTGATTTACACGCTCAGCATTAAATGCCAGACGCAGGCGCTGCCAGCATTCCGGGCCAGCGCGTAGACGCAATAACCATAAGCTCTTAAGATCTGGGCAACTGGCGGGTAAGTCTGTGGCTTGAGTAAGCCAGAGTCCAGGGCGCAGTCCCTGAGCAATGCGACGACACCAACGTTGTTGTGTTGGTTCGAGCAATGCGAGTGCGCAATCCCGCCAACATACTTCTGCAGCAAGTAACATTGCCAGTTGCCGTTGCGACATCGTCAGTTCCAGCCATGCCAAAATTTCAGCATCGACCGGTGCGACTTTATTATCTAGCTTCAACTGCTGGCAGATTTGCTTGTGGTGGGTCCTTGCCAGGGCACTAAGACGCGCCTCATCCAGGTCATAAAATGCCGCATAGCGCCAACTTTTATCGGCGGTTAACCAGCTGTCGATGCACCACCACCGTAGCCACCGCAAACGCGCATCGTCTGAAAAAGGCATATTACTCACCCTTTTCGTCCGACTCTGTTTTTTTACGTTGGTGATAGCGCCGCCAGTAGGGTAAGCCTACAGATGCAGCCACGGCCAACAGAATCAATGTACCGATAGTGCCACTCAACCAGGTTAACTGTGTCGCCCGCTGAGGCGTTACGGTAAAAGGGCCGAAAGAGACTTCCGATGGCTTATCCTGATACGTTCCCGCCGGGACAAAAACAATAGCCAGATCTTTGCCGGGCCGCCCAGCCAGCCCGGGTAGGCTGCTGGCTACCATTTGACGTATACGTGGTTCAATGACATCAGGATCGAGTTCAGGGCGATACTTAATAAATACCGCCGCACTGGCGGGTAAGATCGGTTCGCCCGGCGCAACGCGTTCCGGAAGCACCACATGCACCCTGGCCACAATCACGCCGTCAATTTGACTCAGTGTCGATTCTACTTCCTGCGACAGTGCGTAAATGTAGCGGGCACGTTCCTCAAGCGGCGTAGAGATAACGCCATTTTTCTGAAAAACTTCGCCCAGATTGGTGCGCGTGGGTCGTGGTAAACCTGCAGCGTCCAGAATATGCACGGCACGGTTCAGGTCTGCAGTATCCACCATTACAGTGATGCCATCTTTGTTCGTGTGTTTTTCAGCCTTGATGTGGTAACGACCCAGTTCCGCTGCGACTTCATTGGCATCGTTTTCCGTAAGACCATGATTGAGTTCTACCTGATCATTGCAACCGAACAACAGCAACACTGACATTAAAATCAATGATTTGAGAGGAAATTTAACCATGCGAATTATTGGAGATTCGTCAGTTTTTCTAGACTCTGGACACTCTTACCAATCAGTTTTGCATTGAGAAGGCTTTCCAGATAGTAAGATGATAAGGTGCGGTTAGCATCCATGACGCTTTTTGAGTCAATGCTGCGTGAGGCTTTAGCGAGAGCCCTGTCGGCCTGCTGAGATTCCTTGCTTGCCGCTTGCGTCAGATCAGTAAGTTTGTTTATCCATGAATGATTATCCGGAACATCAGCTTTCTTCGCAGGCGCCTGCAACGCTGTTCTAAACCATGAAGCATCTGCATTGCTGGTGTCCGCCAGACTGACGTCATTATTTTCAGAATTCATGACCAATGAAGAGGATGTGCCGGTATTAATTTTCATTGTTCGTCCTTATCTCTGGGAAGAAACGGGCGCAGCTTTAAAGCTGACGCCCGTTTTAATAATCAGAACTGAATGGCTTTTGCCGCATTATGACCGGAGTTGATTTCTTTGGTCGCAGAGTCCATTTTTCCATCCAGAATGGAGTTCTGAGTATCCATTTTCATTTTAGCTGCCTGGGCAACCGCAGACTCTGTCATAGAATCGCTCATGGCACCTTCCAGGGTTTTTGAAGCAAAACTGGTGGCACTCGACAGTGGACCACCAAGTCCCATAAGTCCGGTAAGAAGACCGCTCATAATTTTCTCTCCAGTTAATTAGGTTTATTCTCAGAACATTACATAATGTTCATGCTTTTAGTGGTGAGTCTTTTATTGCGGTTCCCTTTAATGAGATTTTTTTAATACGCCCGGATTAATCAGGTAGTCAGCTACGCCGTCAGGCAGGTATAAAGGCAGAACAGATATTAAGCTTCTTGCCGGGCTGGAAAAACGTATCGGCAAGAAGCTGACTATCAGACAATGATGCGTTGCGTTGTCACGTTGAGTAATTTGATACGGTGATAAAGCGTGCGTAGCGGCATACCTAACTCCATGGCGGCTTCATCAATGCTGTGCCCATGGCGGACCAGGCAGTCGTGAATCAGGCTTTTTTCAATGCGACGCAGTATCTCCTTCAACTGTGGCCCTTGCCGTTCGGCGTTCCGGGGAACGTTAAGGGGGGGTAATCCCAGCGTAAAGCGTTTAGCCGCCGTTTTAAGTTCACGAATATTTCCCGGCCAGCTGTAACTAAGTAAATATTCACAAAGTTCCTGCGTGATTTCCGGCGGCGTGCATTGCATCGTTGTGGCCGCCTTAGCAATGAAGTGACGAAACAGTGGGATAATAATTTCAACCTGTGATCGCAGAGGCTGTAGCTGAATCGAGACAGTATTTAGCCGAAAATAAAGATCGCGGCGGAAAGTGCCCTGCTCAACCAGCGTCAGTAGCGGCTTCTGCGTCGCTACAATGACGCGCATATTTACCGGGATAAACCGGGTACCGCCAAGGCGCTCTATGCCACGGTTTTCGAGTACTCGCAGTAATTTGGCCTGCAGGGATAATGGCATGCTATCGATCTCGTCGAGAAACAGAATGCCGTTATTTGCTTCTTCGATGTAACCCGCTCTGGCTTGCACAGCACCGGTGTAAGCTCCGTTGTTGACGCCAAAAAGTTCACTCTCAGCCAGCGTTTCCGGAATGGCTGCACAGTTAACCGCTACCAGTCTGCCTGAGCACCCTGAAAGTCGGTGGATCTTACGTGCCAGAGTATCTTTTCCCGTTCCGGTTTCACCTTCCAGAACAAGATCGATTTCCAGCGGTGCTACAGTTTCAATGAGTGAAGCTAATGAATCGTGGATATCGACAGGTTGCTCTTTCGTGAATGAGATATGCTCTCCCAATTCCGGATGTGGTCGGAATGAGTGCTCATTATTTTCAATATTCATAAAAAGTTGCCCCTCACTTATCCCTTTCATCTGACATCATCGCAGTTAACAACATACTTAGAGCCAATAGCTGAATTACATTTAATTACAATCACTATTCTTATGTTTACGAAGTGCTTACAGGGGCATAAGAAATACCATGTCAGCACAGATAAACCATCGTCATATGCTGATATCGGGTAAGGAATTGATGGAGGATTGTAAGGATTTCCTTACTAACCCTGTGTGAAATGAAAACGGTTACATAAAATTTTTAGGCATAACGTGCTGTTTAAAAAGATTTTTTTGTAACCTGTTGAAATGATTAAGTAATAACGGTGGGTAGCATTAATTTGTAAATTAAGAGCAATCCTAAGAGATTAAATGATGGCTTATCGCGTATTTAACAATGTCAGCATTGGTCTTAAACATCATTTTTTCCATCAGGCGGGCTTTATGCGTACTGACGGTTTTGTTACTGATTGCCAGAGCTTCTGCGATACTGTTAACTCCTTCTCCTCTGGCCAGCTTCAGCATAATTTGCATTTCTCGCGCAGTAAGCTGTTGATGAAGTCCTTCATTCGCACTCATATTTTCATTAAAGACAATTTGCTCGGCGAGCATTTGGTCAATAAAACGCTGTCCGCGCGCTACGCGATGAATGGCAGCCAGCAGGGTTTCAGGATCGTTATCTTTTGTGATGTAACCCAGCGCGCCACATTTAAGTACCCGTCGTGCGATCTGTGGCTCACTGTACATCGTCAGGATAAGGATTGGCAGTTGAGGGTATAGCGAGTGAATGCGGCTGATCAGCTCTTCTCCGCACAGTCCAGGCATACACATATCTAACAGTAAAAGATCGACCTGCTCATTACGCAAACCTTCCATGACCTGTGTACCGTTTCCTGCTTCGCTCACTACCACCAGACGTTCGTCTAACGAAAAAATTTGCTTTAGTCCTTCGCGCATGATGACGTGGTCATCCACAATCATTATTCGAATCGTGTTATCCATATTGTTATCCAAATCTTTACTATTATTCGTCAGGGTATTAAAGGAATGGTCAAAGTCACACGGGTTCCATTGTCAGGCTGACTTTTGACTTCTACTTTGCCTCCGATCATGCGACCACGTTCTTTCATCCCCATAAGACCAAACGCGTTATCTTTGCTCTGATTGCAATCAAAGCCACGGCCGTTATCACTCACTGTTAACACGACCAGATGAGGCTTCCGGATAACCTCTATGAGAACCTCGTTCGCCTGGGCGTGACGAGAGATATTGGTTAAAGACTCCTGCGCGACACGAAATGCGGCTGTGACTTGCTCATCATTCAGTCTTACCTCATTTTCTGGCGCGATCAGCTGGCACTGACAACCAATATGGCGATTAATGAACTCATCGCGAAGCCACTCTAGCGCGGGCGTCAGACCCATGTTCAGCACATTTGGCCTGAGGCGGGTAGCGACATTACGCACTACCTGAATCGTTTTATCAGTAAGCCCCATCAGATGAACTATTCGCTCATGTAGCAAAGGGTTATCTTTGCTGAACTGGATGCGAAGCATCGAAATACCCATTCTCAGCGACGTAAGGTGCTGCCCCAGCTCATCGTGGATTTCACGCGCTATACGTTTTCGCTCCTCTTCACGTGATATTTCTCGCTGCCTTGTTAACAAACGCAAGCGCATATGTGAATCTTCTAACTTTTTTTCAGCGTAATGAATGGCCGTGATATCACGTCCGACCAACATAACTGAGGTCAGATTGCCATTTTGATTAAACTCCGGCACACAGCGGGTATGAATAATCATGGTTCCGCTAGTAAGTGAACTGTCCGACTCTACAAGTTCCCCTTCAGCTTCAATTTTCCTGTTTACCACTTCTTTAAGAAGGCGTTCAATATGCCTCACACAGGGTAAATCCCCCTGAATCTCACGCAAAGTGCGTCCGCGAAGCTCTTCAAAAGATAACCGCAGGTGACGCAATGCAGCAGGATTGGCGTATTGGCATTTTAAATCGGGCGAGAATCGAACCACCATATCCGGTGAGTTCTCAACTAATACCCGAAACTCCTGTTCCCGAGCATAAGCTACCTGCTCTAGTTGCTTACGCTCTCTTATATCTTTTACCACGCACATACTGTAGCTTTTCTCTTCGTAAACAAATGGATTCGCACTAATCTCAACCGCTATCATCTCGCCCTGTGAGCTTTTGTGAAAGGTCTCAAAGGTGAATGGCCTGCCGCCATTTTGCTCTCGTACGCGTTTCCACATATCCATGACGTCATCGAAATCCCATTCGGGATCAATATCTGAAACGCGCATATTGAGCAATTCTGCATTGCTGTAGCCAAGCATTCTGCACGCTTCGTCATTGACATAAAAAAAACAGGTATCACTGTCAATCAGGTATACGGCGTCCCTTAGCATGTTCATGGCGAACTCAAGAAGTTTGATTGGCGTATCACTGCTATGTAATCGTCTGTCCAAATACTGCATCTCGCCTCCTTGAAGTAAACATTGTTAACCGGTCTGGGCGCAGATCCACAAGCTCAAGTCGTAATATTGAGAAGTGTCCTAACAGTGGATTAAACACACATCTCATTACAGACTGTTTCCGGTTTGTTTTACCCCGTTCAGCTTCAATAAAAGACTGACTGCTTTAGTGACACACGCGTCCGTGACAAACGCGAACGTACTGTGCCAACAGGGATGTTTAGACTCCTAGCAATATTCTGATAACTGCCGTCTTCCTCTACTAACATACTGAGCAGCTTACGTGTTTCTTTGGGCAGCAGGGCAATAGACTGGAGCGTAGAGCCGAGAATGCGTTGATGCTCTATGATGTGGCTAGGATCATCCTCCTGATTCAGAACAACATCCTCTTCTAATTCATCATAGTGGGGACGGGAAGACTGCGAACGGAAATGATTACGAATAAGGTTCAGGGCAATACCGAATACCCACGTCTCGGGTCGCGAGGCCCCCGCAAACTTATCACGGTTACGAATGACTTCCAGCCAGGTCATTTGAACTAAATCTTCCGCATCTTCACGATGCGCAACACGCTTTCGAATGAAGTTATAAACGCGGCGTCCATGTTCACGAAAAATTTTCTCCCAATCAATACTATGTGGGGATGGAGGGTTAACGTGTAATGACTCAGTAGGGTGCAGGTTCATTTCTGACATAATACGCTCCGTATCTTAATCCATTTTGCCGTTTGGCTTAATGGCGATAGCAAAGTCTGTGCCAGCGATTTTATTTTGTTAAGCATTTGAAATTTAACGATTTAAATTTCATTTCCCTTCATTTTTTCGCAACTTTTTGCCGTAAGCTCCAGCTAAATCTGCAACTCATTGCAATCTTCTGTAATTAACTCTGTTGCCTGGGAAAATTTATTGGGAACCGGAGCATAAAACACGCCACATATCTGCATCAGCTTCCCTGTATGAGGTTCGCCAGGATGAAAATTGCTCCCGCTGTGCCCGGCGTTCAATCGGCGCATTTGTCTCCCAATACCGTGGTTGAAGAGGCATCGGTACCCGTTGTGAGTGCAGCGTCTTCGGTAAGCGGCGCATCATCAAGAGTGCCCGCCTCACCGCTTGAAGACGCTATGGAAGAGGTCTCAATGACATTTGCTGAACATGTAGAGCGTAAAAACAAAGCGCTTAACCAGCGAAAAGTCGTCGCGCAACCGGGTAGCAAATCAACTCAACATATTGAACGTATTGAAAAACTCTACGAGTTAATGAAGTTGCTTGAGCACCCACAGCATGCTCAGCTGGAAACGCAGAATCAAAAAATGCAGACGTTGCTCCAGCGATCGCCTGCGCCTGACTTAGATGCTCTGCTGGATGTCGCTGGAAAGGATCCAGCCCTTTGTGACGTTTTGTTAAGACATACGATGATAAAGGGGCAGCAGACACAGAATACGTTGATAGTGGAGCGATCGCGGCACAGCATCGAACAACTGCATGAAAAGAAGGGAGCTGAAGTCAACGCAGGTTTAAATACTGCGCACGCCATTGCCAGCTTCAGTACCGATCCGCTGCAGAAGCAAGCGTTGCGTCACCTTTACTATGAGACGATTGTTCATCTGCAATCGGGTAATGCAATGCTGGATGCGCTGCTCAACCGTTTCGGCAGCGTTAATTTCATCCAGGGTCTGCGTACCCTACAGCGAGCACTTTCAGATGATATAGCAGCGCGTATCTCTTCCATACCGAAACGCGCGCTACAAAAAATCATGGTTAGCCTGCAGGACGCCAGTCATATCAGCCAGACGCTTACAGCAAGCAAAGTTTTAATTTCGCGACTGACCAGTAAGTTGCCTGGTGTCGGCATTACTCCCCTGGATCTCACCCGTCGTTTGCTTAACCTGAGTGGCAATGGTGCCTATTTGCGTGATTTACAAAACTTAACGCGCGATGTAGCCGGCCAGTATCCTCAACATCAGGTTTTGTTTCTCAGTGGATTGGTTCCCCTACTCAGCCATTTGCCTATGGGAGTGTGGCGTGAGGACAGAAATAAAAACCGCCACCTGGCGTTAAATCTGTTACGCACAATGATCGGTGAATATGCAGCTGCTGAGCCGCGTGCGGAGCTCAAACAATCCAGGACGGCAGGGTAAATGAGTTCGTTGTTTGTCTGGTTAAATCGTCTCGCCATTAGTGCGATGCAACGCTCGGAAGTCGTAGGCGCCACGATCGTCATGTCGATCGTGTTCATGATGATAATTCCTCTGCCAACCAGTCTGATTGATGTGCTGATCGCACTCAATATATGCATATCTTCTCTACTTATTGTTTTGGCAATGTATCTGCCAAAACCACTGGCTTTCTCAACGTTTCCTTCAGTACTGCTCTTAACAACGATGTTTCGTCTGGCGCTGTCCATCTCAACGACGCGTCAAATCCTGTTGCAACAGGATGCAGGACACATTGTTGAAGCGTTCGGAAATTTTGTAGTGGGCGGCAATCTGGCAGTAGGTCTGGTGATCTTTTTGATTCTGACCGTAGTGAATTTTCTGGTGATAACCAAGGGTTCAGAGCGCGTGGCAGAAGTGGCTGCGCGCTTCACTCTGGATGCGATGCCGGGTAAGCAGATGTCAATTGACAGCGACCTCCGCGCAGGACTCATAGAAGCCCATCAGGCACGTCAGCGACGAGAGAATCTGGCTAAAGAGAGTCAGCTATTCGGCGCGATGGACGGCGCAATGAAGTTTGTAAAAGGTGACGCCATAGCAGGCCTGGTCATTGTCTTTATCAACATGCTTGGCGGATTCGCCATTGGTGTTCTGCAAAATGGTATGGACGCCAGTGCAGCAATTCATATCTACTCTGTATTGACCATTGGTGATGGTTTGATCGCACAGATCCCCGCGCTTCTCATTTCACTGACAGCCGGGATGATTATTACCCGGGTTTCCGCTGATGGTCAGCAAGTCGATGCCAACATTGGCCGGGAAATCGCCGAACAGTTAACAAGCCAGCCTAAGGCCTGGATTATGTCTGCCGCAGGTATGCTCGGCTTCGCGCTGTTGCCCGGTATGCCCACCGCCGTCTTCATCATCATCAGTTTACTCGCCCTGGGCAGCGGTCTTTTTCAGTTATGGCGCAGTAAACATAACAGAATACGACAGGAGGCCGACCAGCTCCATTTGCAGCAGCTGGCACCAGAAGAAAATGGCTACCAGGATCTCAGGCGTTTCAACCCAACCCGCGCTTTTCTGCTGCAGTTTAGCCAGGTTCATCAGGGTGGTGAGGCTGCCACAACGCTGATACGGGAAATACGTCGTCTTCGTAATCGCCTGGTATACCGTTTTGGCTTCACGCTTCCCGGTTTCGATATTGAGTTTTCGCCCAGGCTGGCTGAGGATGAGTTTCGCTTCTGTGTTTATGAAATTCCTCTGGTGACTGCAACCTTTGGCATTCCATTCGTGGCTGTCAGGAAAAGTGATGTGGATGCCTCGCACGGTGAGGACCATGATGAAGCTGATATTCAACTCAAGCCAGGTATTGCAGACCGGAACGAAGCTCACTATTGCTGGCTGTCACCTGACCACCCACTCCTGCAAAAGGACGAAATGCGCTACTGGGCAGCCGGGCAGCTCATTATGCTGCGCATGGAGCAGGCTATTCACCAGAGCTGCGCGCAGTTTATTGGTCTGCAGGAGAGTAAATCCATTCTTACCTGGCTGGAAAGCGAACAACCCGAGCTGGCTCAAGAATTGCAACGTATTATGCCGCTTTCCCGCTTTGCGTCCGTATTACAGCGACTGGCCTCCGAGCGTATTCCGCTGCGCTCAGTCCGCACTATTGCGGAAACACTTGTTGAACATGGACAACATGAACGAGACAGTGCGGCGCTCACCGATCTTGTCCGTATTGCATTGAAAGAGCATATCTGCCACCAGTATCTGCAACCGAATGGGCTAAATGTCTGGTTACTGACTCCAGAAACCGAAGAGCTCCTCCGTGATTCTTTACGTCAGGCACAGAATGAAACCTTTTTCTCGCTGGCGCAGGATTACGGCATCAGTTTACTGCATCAAATGCGCGATGCCTTCCCTCCTTATGACACGCCACAGGCGTTAATTCTTGTCGCCCAGGATTTACGGAGCCCTCTTCGCGCGCTGCTGAAAGATGAGTTCCATGCGGTGCCGGTTATCTCCTTTGCCGAATTGACCAGTAATGTTGCTATCAATGTGTTGGGGCGGATCGATTTACAGCTATCACCGCCTACGCTGCAGGAAGATGAATCATGCATGAATTACGCGTACTGACAGGCTTGCACCGCGGTGCTGCATTGCCGCTAAGTGGCGATAAATGGTGGATTGGTGCTGATGAACATGCCGATTTGGCCCTTTATGATCCGGGAATAAAGGATCGCCACTGTCAGCTGGTAAAAACCCCGCAGGGATGGGAAGTCAAAGCCTCTGACGGGCCAGTGAAAGATAACGAAGGGCAGCGCTGCGAAGCGCTGAGTAATCTGCAACCTGGCACAGCTTTTGCCGTCGGGCATATCTGGTTGAGCATCGTTGACGCAGCGACGCCCTGGCCGGAGGATGAGGCTGAACTGCTGCATGACGCGGAGTCAGCCCACGATAGTGAACCAACTTTGGTTGAGGCTTCAGCCTCAGTTCAACCCGTCTCAGAACACCTTTCGGCGAAGAAGAGCCCATTGCCATTTTGGGCGAAACTGTCTTACATGGGCCTGACGTTGCTGCTGGTTATGATGCTAGGGACCTGGATGCTGAATACCAGCATTGCCTCGCCCTCCGCGCCACCTGCTCCAGGTAAACCCTCGCTAACGAGCGTACCCCGGACGCGCCAGATTATTGCCAGCATGTTGCTCGACCGCGGGCTTAATAAACACGTTTCTCTCACTTCAGATAATCAAAGCGTAACCCTGTCAGGCGGGGTCACCGATGAAGAAAATCAGCGATTACAACGCATGCTGAAAACGCTTTATCGCCATTATGACGTACGGTTACCGATTCATAACCATGTGGGTGCCGCTAGCGTTAAGCTGCCGTTCAATATTGTGCAAATTACCAGCGGTGCTCACGCCAACATCGTCACTGACAGTGGTCAGCGTATATTTATAGGCGATGAAGTAGACCAGTTACGTCTGGTGGCAATTAACAGCGACAGCATTGAGTTTGCAGGGCGCGAAAATATCCGGGTGAAATGGTAATGGATACCTTAAGCCAGGATTTGAAACAGTGGTCGCTGAATCACCAACAGCGGCTTGCCCGTTATAAGCCCATCAGACGTTATGGAAAAGTCACCGGCATCAATGGGATTCTTATCGAATGCAGCCTGCCGGGCGCACGTATTGGTGATTTGTGCCTCATCCAGCGCAGTGAGGGTGACGCTGTGTTGTCCGAGATTGTAGGTTTTAGTGCAGAACACATTTTGCTTTCTGCACTCGGCGCTTTAGACGGCATATCTCAGGGTGCCCTTATCACACCCCTTTATCTCCCTCACAGCATCTGCGTGAGTGAACGGCTTATGGGGAGTGTACTCGATGGTTTTGGGCGCGCACTGGAACCTGGCGGCTACAGCGCCTTCGCTGAGCCGGGCCTTCAGTGCACTACCGTACCCGTCCTGAATGATGCACCTCCTCCTACAGAGCGACCGCGAATTGATACCGTTTTGCCAACCGGACTGCGGGCGATTGATGGTCTTTTGACGATAGGCAAGGGCCAGCGTGTTGGCGTTTTCGCCGGAGCGGGTTGTGGTAAAACGACGCTGCTGGCAGAACTGGCAAGAAATTCACCCTGTGATGTTATCGTCTTTGGTTTGATTGGCGAACGTGGTCGAGAGTTGCGCGAATTTCTCGATCATGAGCTGGACGATACCCTACGCAAACGTACCATTTTGCTATGCGCCACTTCAGACCGAAGCAGTATGGAGCGCGCCAGGGCCGCGTTTACAGCCACTGCCATTGCCGAGGCGTTTCGTGCTGAGGGCAAAAGCGTGCTGCTCATCATCGACTCTTTAACCCGCTTTGCCCGTGCCCAACGTGAAATAGGTCTCGCCTTAGGCGAACCGCCGGGACGTGGCGGGTTGCCGCCTTCTGTATATACGCTTCTGCCGCGCTTAGTAGAACGCGCCGGACAGACCCGGAAGGGAGCGATCACCGCGCTGTATTCGGTCTTGATCGAACAGGACTCCATGGGCGATCCGGTAGCCGATGAAGTTCGTTCACTGATTGATGGACACATTGTGCTCAGTCGCCGTCTGGCCGAGCGTAACCATTACCCTGCTATCGACATTCTGGCCAGCCTGAGCCGGACCATGAGTAACGTAGTAGATCAGGTTCACCTCAAGCAGGCGGGGAATATCCGTAGCCTCATAGCCGCTTACAAGCAGGTAGAAGTGCTGATTCGGTTAGGGGAATATCAACCCGGTCACGACATCCTGACGGATGCTGCCGTTAATGCGAACGACACCATCAACCATTTTCTGTGCCAGACAATGCGCACTCCTGAGCCTTTTGAACACATCCTCTCTCAACTTAATGAGGTCAGTGCCCATGCGCCAGAATGAAGACGATGAACTTGCTCAGGAAAACCCATTTGAAAGCCTACAAATGGCCCTGGAGACATTGATTCCCCTACGCCGCCAGCGTTTCATACGTGCCCAGCGCGTACAACGACAGCTGCAAAATAATCTGACTGAGGCTGAGTCACAGCAACACGTTGAAGAACAGCACCTTCAGCAAGCTCAGTTGCACTATCAACGACAGCGTGAAGGCTTGCGTAAGCAATCGTGCCGGCAAACGCTCACGGCACAGGTTAACGCAGAGCGTACGGCTCTGGAGACCATGTGTCGGCAGCAGCAGAGCTGTCAGCAGTCAGAGCAACGCTGTCAACAGGTGGCTCATGAACTGACGCAAGCGTCTCAACACACGCGCGAACGGCAAAAAGATCTCGAAAAACTGGAATATTTAGCTGAACACCTGGAGGATGCATGAGAGAGCCATCGGGTTATCCAGACCGGTTACCGTCCCATAAACCTCAGCATCGGCTTGATGAGCGCGCAAGTAAGTCCACATCCGCGTCTTTCTTGCGCAAGCACGAGAGCAAAGAATCGCTGGCCACATTAGGTTCACTGTTTTTGGCCAGCACAACTTCGTACGAGCCCGTTAAGGATCAGCCGCCGGATGCATCGCCCTCGCCGGACTGGGACAGCCTTCATCAGGCGTTACTTGAACACATCGCTGACCATGCAAACGAAGACTGTGCTTTTACCCTTATGCTGCCTGAAGCAGGCGAAGTTGACGTCAGGCTCGCCCGTTCCCAGCCGGCCGGATGGGATATTACGCTGCGCTTTTCGCCTCGCGTCTGGGATCACTGGCAGCGTCGTGAAAGACAGTGTCGCCGCCAGTTGAGTCAGTCTTTTGGTGCACCTGTCAGTCTCAGAATTGAACAGGGTAGCCTCTGATGGGCAAGATAACGCGACGACATTTCCCACTGGTGAGCCGGGCCAGTATGCAGTCACAGAATCAACTGGCGTGCAAATATTCATTTCCTTTCACGTTAGGTGATGAAGTCGGAGCACTGTCTCTTTTGCCCGGGCACCTCTCCTCTCCGTGCGCCCTGACTCACTGGTCTTGTGCACTGGGAAACTTTTCCCTGGGTGACGGCATACCGCTGCTTAATATGTTGTCGCTGTCACCTTTTACCGATCAGGATGTGCAGTCGCCTGCCTGTGAATGGGAATTGATATTATTTAACCAATACCTCAGCCCAGAACTGGCGAACCTGTTTGGTGAAATAAAGCGCTGCGACAGAGCTGAAAAGGATGTATTAAGCACGAGGCTTATTGTCAGGCTCGGAGAGCGTCGTGTGGAAGGCAGACTTTATCTCAGCCATACGAGCCTGGCACACTGGCTCAGGCAACCCGGTTGGCAACCTCAACGATATACGCTGCCAGACACGCTGACTTACGTCAGGCCGTTAGTGCTTGGCCGCATCACTCTGCATACCTCACAGCTACATGCGCTTCAGGAAGGCGATGTGCTTGTTCCCCCCGTTAACTATTTTAGCCCGGATGGAAAAGGCTACGTCAACATTGCTGGATATGAGCTGGTGGGGACACTGCAGTTGCCTCATCACTTTGTGATTACTCATCTGGAGAGAACCGCTTTGAATCCCTATGAAACTGAAGGCTCTGACGCTGTTTCCAAACGGGAACATCTTGCATCGGATGATCATTTCTCGTTAGCCATGCTGCCATTGTCGCTGGAAGTCCGATGTGGTCGAACACGCCTTACTTTAGGAGAACTGCAACACCTCCAGCCGGGCAGCGTGTTGACGCTCGATAACATGACGCCTGGCGAAGCTGATTTATATTACGGCGAGACATTAATCGCTCAGGGTGAACTTGTGGATGTGGAAGGGCAACTTGGATTACAGCTCACCCGTCTCCTGCTGACATTACAGCAGGTATGAGTATGAGTACTGAACAATTCGATCCCATGACCTTTGCTCTTTTTCTGGGCGCGCTGTCACTCATACCTATCCTGATGATCGTCTGTACCTGCTTTTTAAAAATCTCTATGGTGCTGTTGATCACACGTAATGCTATTGGGGTCCAGCAGGTTCCACCCAACATGGCCCTTTACGGCATTGCACTGGCGGCAACGCTGTTTGTTATGGCTCCCGTTTTTAATCAGATGCAGCAGCAGTTCAGTCAGGCGCCCGCAGATTTCTCGAATGTGGACAACCTGAGAACCAGCATCACCAATGGCGTAACACCGTTACAGAAATTTATGACGCATAACACCGATCCCGACATTTTGATTCACTTGCAGGAAAACAGTGTCAGGATGTGGCCGAAGTCCATGTCAGAAAATATCAGTAAAGACAACCTGTTACTTGTCATACCGGCTTTCGTTTTGTCGGAATTACAAGCTGGATTCAAGATTGGTTTCTTAATCTATATCCCGTTTATTGTTATCGACCTCATTGTTTCAAATGTTTTACTGGCGCTGGGGATGCAGATGGTGGCTCCGATGACACTTTCCCTGCCCTTAAAAATGTTGCTCTTTGTGCTTATCAATGGCTGGACACGCCTGCTGGATGGCCTGTTTTATAGTTATCTTTGAGGTGCAAGCATGGAAATAATGAATCTCTTTAAACAGGCGATGTTACTTGTGGTTCTGCTTTCTGCTCCGCCATTGCTGGTTGCCGTCATTGTTGGCGTATTGGTTTCTCTGCTTCAGGCCGTCATGCAACTTCAGGACCAGACCCTGCCGTTCGCGATCAAACTCGTAGCGGTAGGCATTGCACTGGCATTGAGTGGTCGCTGGATTGGAGTTGAGTTGCTGGAGCTGGCCCAGCAGGCTATGGCCATGATTCCTCAAACTGGCGCTTAATCATGGCGAACACTGTCATCCACGTACTCTATGAATATCTTTTCGCCCTGGCGCTGAGTGCCGCACGTTTATATCCCTGTCTGATCCTGGTGCCGGTATTTTCTTTCAATATCCTTAAAGGGATTGTACGTAGCGGGGTGGTATTAGCGCTGGCAATCGTCCCGACTTTGGGTTTACAGGCACAACTGGCATTACAAATGCCAGGCTGGCCGCAACTTATTGCGCTGATCCTTAAAGAGGGGGTGATTGGAATTCTGCTGGGATTGGTGATCAGTATGCCCTTCTGGTTATTTCAGTCAGTCGGTGCGCTGTTCGATAACCAGCGTGGCGCCCTCATTGGGGGACAATTGAATCCGGCACTCGGTAGTGACGTGACACCGCTGGGTCTTCTGCTTCAACAGACACTCATACTGTTTCTTATTCTTACCACTGGATTGAGTGGCGTCACTCAGATCATTTGGGACAGCTATTCTGTCTGGCCGGTAATGCAGTGGTTGCCATTTCCGAATCATAATGGATTTGAGCAATATCTGGCTCTGCTGACTGACACGTTCAGTCATATTATTATTTATGCTGGTCCGCTGGTGGCACTACTACTCATGATGGATTTCAGTATTGCGATTCTCAGTCTGTATAGCCCTCAGCTACAGGCTTTTGTTCTGTCGGTTCCCGCAAAATGCCTCCTCGGTCTGCTGTTTTTTGTACTTTATATCCCAACGTTAAGCACGCTGGGAGAGGAACGACTGTACCTGTTACGCGATCTCAGCAAACTGATAAAAGGCTTATTGGGGGGACAATGACATGTCTGAAAAAACGGAAAAACCTACGGCTAAAAAACTGCAGGATGCGCGCCGTAAAGGCCAGGTTCCCCAAAGCCAGGACGTTCCGAAGCTTCTCATTTGTGCAGGCGTGGTTGAAACCGTAATGGCGCTGGATGATGTTGGCATGCAGAAGCTTCAGGCTCTTATGATGTTGCCGCTTATGCGCCTGAACCAGCCTTTTGAGCAGGTTCTCAGCGAGCTTGCTGGTAGTGCTTTGCTTATTGTTTCAACATTTTTTGGTATTACTGTGGCAGTGGCTGCGTTACTTCGTATTATCGGCGGTTGGATACAATATGGGCCTTTGTTTGCAACAGAAGCCCTCAAGCCTGATTTTAATCGCCTGAATCCCGTGAATCAGTTCAGGCAGATGTTTTCTGTAAAGAAACTCACCGACATGCTTAGTAGCGTGCTAAAAGCTGCGGCAATATGCACTATTTTTATTTTAGTGCTGAGTACCGATCTTGAGTCTCTTTCCCGTCTTGCTTATGGTGACCTGAACAGCTTTTGGCCTGCGGTGGAGGTTCTGCTCACCCGCGTTTCACGCCAGACACTGTTCACCTTATTGATAATGACCCTCCTGGACTTTGGCCTGCAGAAGTATTATTTCCTTAAGCAACAGCGTATGAGTCATCAGGACATACGTGATGAACATAAGCAATCCGAAGGTGACCCTCATATGAAAGGACATCGTCATGCTGTTGCACAAGAGTTGCTGAACGCGCCTGTACAGGCTGTGAAGCGAGAGCCGCTTGAAAAGGCTGACCTGCTTCTGGTCAACCCTACCCATTATGCTGTTGCGCTCTACTATCGTCCTGAGTTAACGCCCTTACCACGTATCATATGCAAAGGTGAGGACAGTGATGCTAAGACGCTGATTGTCCGGGCACAACAGGCTAAAATTCCCGTGATTCGCTTCATTTGGCTGGCCAGAACGCTTTATCAATCCCAGGAGGGGCAACTCATCCCCAGGCATACTTTGCAGGCCGTCGCGAGAGTTTATCGTGTGTTGCGTGAACTGGATGACCCGTCTGACGAGGATGTGATCGAACTGGAAGCAGAATAATGGAACTTAATGCCACATCTCGCCACTTACACGTTTTAATGCTGAGGTAGAGCAGATTGCTGTTAACAAGGAACAGGGTACGTGAAGATGATAATAACAGCTACTCCTCATCCTGACGATGTGGCTGAAATACATAAGAAATTGATGGCATTTAATTCCCGGTATGTCGATCCTGATGAAAAAAAAGACATTGCTCTTTTCATTAATGATGATGAAGGCAACAAAGTGGCTGGCTTAGTCGCTATTACATGGGGTAACTGGATGCATATACACTTTCTGTGGGTCGACGAATCACGTCGAAAAACAGGGCTTGGCGCGAGGATGCTGCACGCTGCAGAACAGGAAGCATTAGCACGTGGTTGTAAAGGCGTTTTCGTTGATACATTCAGTTTTCAGGCGCGTGAATTCTATGAGAAACAAGGCTACCTGTTGCAAATGACGATCGAGCAAATTCCCCATCATCATCGCCAGCACTTTTTAATTAAACAGTTAGAATGTGCGGTTTAATTATTACTTAGTGATGTTATAAAATGTTTTTAATAATGGAGAAAGAAAATGTTGCTCTCTAAGCAATCTGCTTCATCAGACAGAAAGTACAGACTGTATGCCAGTAAATTCGCCATATTGGCTACTTTTTTATGCATCTTTTCCCAGTCTGCTTTTGCCAGTACGCTCAATACGGTTTCTGAGATTAACCAGGCGTTAATGAAAGGAAAAGACATTAATTTGTCTATCGATTTAACGCAGTGTTTCGATCGGGAAAACAATATCAAAGGTACCATGAGAGGCGGTATGAAGATTACGTCATACCTGATCAGACCTGACGGTTCTCTGGCTTTCTCAGATATGCACCAAACGGTTAATAATAAAGATAAACCGCAAGTCCAGTTTTTGCGCTACCGTTCAAAGGATGAAAACACCATAGGATTCTCCATGCGGACGTTTACTTTGCCAGACTGGAAGCCCTACGGCAATCCCGCTCAATACGAGTGTGCCATTAATAAAGGGATCGTGTTCTATTCTCACGATCAGGACTAACGGTTCTTCGGCTTAACTGCCCTACTGGTATTTATTTGCGGGTTTTTATTTCCTTGCAATTAAACAATCAGAAATAAATAACGGGTTTTACAGAGTAATATGAGCTAACGGGGCCTGCACTATAAGGTGGAGTCTACACATTTAGCGGCGGGCCCCCTCTTCCCCTGTCAGTCATCAATTCTTTTACTCCCGAGCTTTATTGTCAGAATTCACGTAGTGCTGTCCCTGGACTGTACAACTCGTAACAGCCTGCCCGGACAGAGAGGGGGCCGTCGCTTCCGGCGACAGTGAGGCCTTTTCTGAACATATATGATGCTCAGCATGACGCAGATCATGAGTTTAGCAACGTCCGCTGCTGGTACAGAGCAGACATCCGCCGCCGTGAAAGCGTACCGTTCAGCGTTGCATACCCGTTAACTGATTCGTTCTTTCCCATCTTACTTTAACAACAGCCTGATTCAGGATATGGCCCGGCCGGACAGGAAAAATCTGATTTTATGAGTCCGTCATAAAACCGATATACCGGAAATATAATTTCAGTTTGCTGGAACTCAGACACAGAGACTAACGACTCACATAATACTTTCCACAACAGAACGTAATCACTAAGGATAAATGATGAACATGCTCTCAACAAAATCAATACTGAAGACAACAGCATTCGCTCTCACTGCGTTTTTGTTAAACCAGGGCGCAGCACTGGCTGAAACCCCTTCAGCATCTACACAGCCTGTCCACAACGGTGCGGTTTCACAGCTGAAGCATACTGCGCAAGGTAACGAAAACATGATTCTGGCCAAAGAGCCAACCCTGGCGAGTGGCCAGCGCGTCAACTCTGCCTGCGACGAGTTAGATCCGTGTCCACATGATGACATCACAGATGATGCATCGTAAGTGATTAAAAACCGGCGGTGAATTGTGCCTGCAGACTCCGGACTAAAATAAAAAACCGCCTAAAGGCGGTTTTTTTATTCTTAACAGCGCAGATTCGTTAAAAATACTGAGTCATTCCCAGCATGCAGGAAAGCATCGACAGAGACGGACGTGATAATTTTGACTTACTCTGATTAATCATTAATTTACAACTTTTTTGTAATTGATCTCGCTAACAATATCTCTGCTATAAGCGGGCAGCCAAAGCGGGAGCGCTCGGATAAAGAGTAAGGCGTCACACCAGGTATTGCATTGGCATGGACGGGATTTAAATATGCGGAGGTCGTAAAAATTTCCCACGCCGTGTACGCGTGATATACAGGCAAGTGCATCATGCGTTCCACCAAATTCGAGTACGTTAAAAGTGTGAAAATTAAGAGGCCAATATTATTCGTCGTATGCATTAACATTATTGAGTGCTAAATTTTTAAAGGTTAAAATTGTTGAACCTTCCAAAATATTAATTTGGTGAATAACGCTGATGTTTTAAAGGAGCATCTGATTCTGGTACAAAATAGGTTAATAGTAAGGTATACGATTAACGATGCCACAAGTCAGCATTTCCCCTGCTCTTGTGATTCGTTATTCCCCTGTTCCGAATGCATTGCCTCCCCGATTATTGCTTCAGGCTTTCCCGCTTAGTGGATCTGAATGATATTGACGTCAGGATGCATCATTTAGCAGCTGGCATCAACGCTCATGCACGAAATTCTGTCTCTGCAATGTTGAAGCTGCGCATTCTTAATCGCTCTGAATGCTGAGCGTGAAAATACATTTCCAGCCTCTGGATTTGATGTGGAAGCGATTACGCAGTTATTCTCAAACTTCAGCGAAATAAAAACACCACGCAAACTGAGGTCGGGGTTGTACAGGCACACAGCAAGCCATCCTCCCGTAAAGATTCTGTCATGTCCGTATAACGTTCTCCCGGAGCCATATCCTGGCAAAAGCCGTCAAATAAAAAAACTGGTTGTTTGCCATGCAGTTGGCCCCAGAGCGTCATGCCCGGATAATAATTAACTCAGCCGTTATCCTTAACCGCTAAAAAAATTTTATTTTTTACACTTTCAAGTGTATTGAAACTTTTCAGAGAGTTGACCGGAAATGTTACAGCGGCTATAACCCTATTAGGTTCGATACTAAAATCATAAGATTTTAAGTTTAACCAAGTTGCTTTGGTATAGAAATTTTTCACTCTTGCCCGCGATAAGTCAGGATGTTATCCGCATCTTCGTGGTTAAGATTTTTTCTGCACACAGCCAAGGTATTCTGAATATGTCAAATTCTGACAGCGACGCCCTACCGTTGCAAACGTGCGCAAGCGAGGACGCCCAACAACAACGCGCCATCATTGACGTAGCGCCGGGAAAGCCAGGGAGTGAAGCCCGCTGGACATCGAGTGCCAAGAGCGGAATTGGCACCGCCCTTTCACCTGATTCCCGCGTCTGGTTCACCTTAAGCCACGGCATTCTCAACGAAATTTATTATCCGCGCGTTGACAGCGCCTGCACCCGCGATTTCGGGTTCATCATCACCGCCCCTGAAGGTTATTTTTCAGAAGAAAAGCGCGATTGCTCGACAGAAACCCATACGGTCTCGCCAGGCATTCCGGCCTTTTCGATCGTTAACACGGCCCGGGATGGTCGCTACCGGCTCGAAAAAGATATCATCACCGATCCTGCCCGTGACTGTGTCCTGCAACGCATCCGTTTCACCGCGCTAAAGGGGGATGTTGCGGATTACAAGATCACCGCCCTGCTCGCTCCCCATCTGGTGAACGCCGGGCAAATGAACACCGCATGGATCAGTGAATTTGAAGACAGGCCCGTGCTTTTCGCCACGGGTCGCTCTCGTTACTTAGCGCTCGTCTGCGATATACCCTGGACGGCAATGAGCGTGGGCTTTGTCGGCACGTCAGACGGCTGGCAACAGCTGAAAAAATACGGGCGCATCGCGAACTCGTATCAGCGCGCGGACGATGGCAATGTCGCCCTTGCCGGTGAGCTGGCATTCACAAGTGCCTGCCGTGAAGCCACGCTGGCAATCGGGTTCGGCCAGACGGAATCCGAAGCCGCAGCGGCGGCAACCGCCAGTCTGAAAGCAGGCTTTGGCAAAGCCCGCAAGCACTACATCAGTAACTGGCAAGCATGGCAGAACACGCTCATTCCACTCGATCAACCCGAGCGGAACGGTGTGAATACATACCGGGTGTCAACCGCAGTTCTGGCCTCGCATAAAGCAGCCGATTGCCCCGGTGCCGTTGTCGCGAGCCTGACGATTCCGTGGGGGTTTTCGAGGGGCGATGACGATCTGGGAGGCTATCATCTGGTCTGGCCGCGTGACCTGGTCGAAACGGCTGGGGGATTCCTGGCAGCTGGCGATGCCAACGAAGCACTCGCCATACTGGATTATCTCCGACGCGTTCAGGAGCCCTCCGGGCGCTGGCCACAGAACCTGTGGCTCGATGGAAAACCATACTGGTCAGGTATCCAGATGGATGAGTGTGCCTTCCCTGTTCTGCTAGCCGATATGCTGCACCGACTTGGTCATCTCGATAAAAAAGCGCTGAAACACATTATGCCCATGCTGCGCGGTGCGGCCCGCTATATTTTGACCAACGGCCCGGCGACCGGCGAGGATCGTTGGGAAGAAGACGCGGGCTACAGCCCGTTTACCCTGGCGGTCGAAGTCTCCGCCCTTCTTGCCGCCGCGGACCTGCTTTCGCTAGACGGCGATGAGGTGGCTGCAAACCATCTGCGCGAAACCGCCGACTGCTGGAATGAGCAGATTGAAAAATGGACCTTTGCCGGAGAGCCCGATTTTTGCGCATCGGTTGGTATTGCCGGTCACTACGTCCGCATCGCTCCCCCCGGCGCAACGGATGAAGCAAGCGCATCCGGCGAAACCGAGATCCGCAACCAGACGCCGGATCGGGCGATTCTGTCAACCACCGATGTGCTGAGTCCGGATGCTCTGGCATTGGTGCGTTTTGGTCTGCGCGCCGCCGACGACCCGCACATCGTGGATACGGTAAAAGCAATCGACCACAGTCTGCGTGTCGAACTCCCTCAGGGGCCACTATGGTATCGGTATACCGGCGATGGCTATGGTGAGCACGAAGACGGCGCGCCGTTCGATGGTATTGGCCAGGGACGTCCCTGGCCCTTGCTGGCGGGCGAACGCGCGCATTACGAGCTGGCAGCGGGCAGGCGCGAGGTCGCGGAGGCGCTCTTATCCACGCTGGAGAAGTCGGCAGGTCCGGGCGGGTTGTTACCGGAACAGACCTGGGACGGGCCCGATATTCCTGAAAGGGAGCTGTTCTTCGGCCAGCCAGCCGGGAGCGCCATGCCACTTGTCTGGGCGCATTCCGAGCATATTAAACTCGTGCGGTCGCTCCGCGATGGCGCGGTCTTCGATATGCCACCGCAGGGCGTCGAGCGCTATATCCGGAATAAAACCGCATCGCACTTGCGCATATGGCGCTTTAACAACCGCCTGTCTTCTGTTCCTGTCGGGAAGCAACTGAGGCTGGAAACGGAAGCAAACGCACTGGTGCACTGGAGCACAGATAACTGGGCGACCGTCTCTGACAGTCCGGCGATCCCTTCCGGACTTGGCACATACTATGTGGACCTGCCTTTACAGCATGAGGACGCAGGAACCCGCGTTGTCTTCACCTTCTACTGGCCTGATGTTGAAAACTGGGAACACACCGACTTCACCGTTCAGGTTGTGAATGAACCGGAAAATCAAATGCGCATTGACAGAGAGGAATGATATGCAGATTGGAATGGTAGGACTCGGCCGTATGGGCGCAAACATGGTTCGTCGTCTTCTTAAACAGGGCCATGATTGCGTGGTCTTCGACGTGAACGCCGATAACGTTGACGCACTGGTTAAAGAGGGGGCAACCGGCGCGTCGTCGCCAGCCGATCTTATTGCTAAACTGGCGGCGCCGCGCGCGGTCTGGCTCATGCTGCCTGCCGCGATCACACCGAAGATTGCGCGGGATTTCGCATCAAAGCTGAATAAAGGCGACGCCATCATTGACGGGGGCAACTCCTTTTATCGTGAAGCGATCGATCTCTCTGGAGAATTTTCCCCCCTTGGGATCGACTATATCGACGTCGGTACATCGGGTGGCGTGTGGGGCCTGGAACGTGGCTATTCCCTTATGATCGGTGGCCCGCAGGCGGCTGTGAAGCGTCTGGATCCGATTTTTGCGTCGCTCGCGCCTGGTGCCGGTCAGCACATTGAGGAAGATGCGGTCGTAGGCACAGCGCCGAGAGGCTATCTTCATTGTGGGCCGGCGGGCGCCGGACACTTCGTCAAGATGGTACATAATGGCATTGAATATGGTGTGATGGCCGCCTATGCCGAAGGCCTGAATATACTGAAAGCCGCCAATGCCGGAAACGGCGAACGGGAGGCAGATGCGGAAACCGCGCCTCTGTCCCATCCTGAATATTACCGTTTTGACATCAATCTTCCCGCCGTTGCGGAGGTATGGCGACATGGCTCGGTTATCGGTTCCTGGCTGCTGGATTTGACCGCCGAGGCGTTGAAGCAGGACCCGCATCTTAAAAACTATGATGGTCGTGTGTCAGATTCTGGTGAAGGCCGCTGGACACTGCAGACAGCGGTGGAAACGGGCGTTCCCGCGCCGGTTCTCGCGTCTGCTCTCTTCGGGCGTTTCTCTTCTCGTGGTGAAGCTCTGTTTGCTGAAAAAGTTCTTTCAGCCATGCGGCACGCCTTCGGTGGCCATCTGGAAAAAACCCGCTAAAGCGGAGGGACACAGTGATGGTACAGCAACGTTCAGACGTACTGGTAGTGTTCGGTGTCACGGGCGATCTTGCCTATAAAATGATCTTCCCTTCACTCTATGCAATGGTGAAGCGTAACACGCTCAATACGCCCATTATCGGTGTGGCGTTTGAAGACTGGACGCACGACCAGTTGATTGCGCGTGCAAAAGAGTCGGTTGAAAAACACGTCGATGAGTTCGATGAGGCAGTCTTTGCTGCGCTGGCGGACAGGCTGTCCTATGTTTCCGGCGATTATCGCATTCAGTCAACATTCGATGGATTGCGCGATGCGCTGGGGGACCATCATCACCCGCTCTATTACCTGGCTATACCCCCGTCGCTGTTTGAAACGGTCGTCACAGGTTTGCAAGAGGCGGGTATCGCGAAAGGCGCCCGCCTGATGGTGGAAAAGCCGTTCGGCCGCGATCTCGCGTCGGCAAAACAGCTGAACAACGTGCTTCACAACGTTTTCGATGAGGACGCGATTTTCCGTATCGATCACTTTTTGGGGAAGGAAGCCATCCAAAATCTCCTTTACTTTCGCTTTGCCAACAGCTTCCTCGAACCAATATGGAATCGCGATCATATCGAAAGCGTTCAGATTACTATGGCCGAGGACTTTGGTATTAAAGGACGCGGCAAATTTTATGATGAAGTTGGCTGCCTCCGCGATGTGATCCAAAATCACCTGGTGAATGTGCTTCTGTTGCTGACTATGGAACCTCCCGCCTCCGGCGCGTCCGACGATCTGGTTGATGAGAAAGTTCAGGTGCTGAAGGCCATTCCCCCCCTGTCGGACGATGATGTGGTTCGTGGACAGTTTGCAGGCTATACCGATGAACCCGGTGTCAACCCTTCCTCTTCGACAGAGACGTTCGCTGCGGTTCGTTTCCGGATTGCGACATGGCGCTGGAGTGGTGTTCCCTTTTTTATCCGTGCCGGCAAAAATCTGCCTGCGCATGCGACGGAAGTGATCGTGCGCTTCCGGCGACCACCCGTTACACTTTTCGATGACATTGCCAACGAGGCCGCTAACTATATCCGCTTTCGCCTTGGTCCGGATATTACGATCGGCATTGGGGCGCGACGCAAGGCGGCTGGCGAAAAGATGCGAGGTGAAGCCGTTGAGCTAACGGCGCTTGACGATGGCATCGGCGATATGGCGCCCTATGAGCGGCTGATAGGCGATGCGATGGCTGGCGATCGTCAGCTTTTTACCCGACAAGACGCGGCGGAACTGGCCTGGAAGATCGTTGAGCCAGTACTGGATAGGAAAACCGTCCCCCTTTCCTACAAGCCCGGAACCTGGGGGCCGGCTACGATGGCAGACTTTGCGCCCCCCGGCGGCTGGGTCGATCCCGATTGAGTTATGGAGCACTATCAATGACGCGGCAACCTAAAAAGAAAAAAGATCAAATCGTTCTGGCCATCGACATCGGCGGAAGCCATGTAAAAATCCTCTCCAGCGCTGGCGGGGTGAAAAAGAAGGCGGACAGTGGAAAAACAATGTCTGCGGCTGAAATGGTTGCTGTGGTTAAGAGCCTGGCTGAAGGCATGACCTACGATGTGATTGCAATGGGATATCCCGGTCCGGTCGCGCACAACAAACCGCTTCGGGAACCCGCCAACCTCGGTGAGGGCTGGGTGGGATTTGACTATGCGGGCGCATTCGATTGCCCTGTTCGTATCGTCAACGACGCCCTGATGCAGGCGCTGGGTTCCTATCAGGGCGGACGCATGCTCTTTCTCGGTCTTGGCACGGGATTAGGTGCTGCGATGATCGTTGAGAATGTCGCTCAGCCCATGGAGATTGCTCACTTACCTTATCGCAAGGGCAATAGCTATGAACATTATGTGGGTGAAGCCTATCGGATAAAAAAGGGCAACAAAAAATGGCAAGAGCGTGTTTTTGATGTTGTGGAGATGCTGACCGCCGCGTTACAGCCTGAGTACGTCGTCTTAGGCGGCGGAAACGTAGGTGAACTTGATTCACTTCCGCCCAACTGCCGGAAAGGCGACAACACGCTGGCATTCGAAGGTGGATTTCGTCTCTGGAACGACCCAAACTTGATCACGTGATCCCTGGCTTTTATGAAGGTCAGAATAGCGTTGCTGTGTTTTAGGTTTACTGCCGTGAACGTTTATTTGCGGCAGACTAACGAAAACCGCCAGCGAATGCGACATTCATGGCTGTCCGACCCGACCCGTCATTGCCGGTGACCGGCATCGGTGGGTTAAGAAAACCTGTCAGAAACCCCAAAAAAGCCTGAAAATGGCGTTTTTTATTGCTGCTTCATACTGACTGACATCACCCACTTTATCCCCTAACGCTTTCACCGGGACAGATGCAATGTCGGTTGTCACAACGCGGTACTTGCTGCCGTTAACCAGTACCTCAGGATAAAGTTCACCTGAACCCACGAACTCGCCCGGAAGAGCAAGGGGGGCGACCATTAAACGGCCTGGTGTGTCTATCAGGTAGCTTTGTACTTCAACAAGATAAGGATATTTTTTACCATTCTTGTGTGAGTAAACGTCAAATTGCATCCCTACCAGTTCCTGTACATATCAGAAAGCGATCCCTCTTCTCCCACAAAGTCAGAGAAGGCTTTCATGCTTTCACGGTTTTCTTCTTTCCAGCGTTCAGCCCGGATTCTGCGAGCCTCAGTAGTGACAAGCTCGTTAACCATTTTAGAAAGGTTTAAGCCCGCAGATGAAAATATCTCGTAGGCTTCTTTATCAATGGTGACGTTAGTTCTGTATTTCATGTACACCTCCGAAGTGTGAGTTACAAGTATACACTGCTGATACACACCAGCAAGGAACGATTTTTAGGTGTACTCTGCTTTCACGATGCGCCTGGTTTGACCCGCCCGAAAAGCGTTGTTCAGCTTGTCAGACTGCCTATAACCCAGAATGTACAATCACACTGGCCCAGAGAAAAATGTCTGCTCAGATAACAGGCTCTTTCTGAATGAGTGGCCACTTTGTTATCGTCTTGGACGGGCCAAAGCAGATAGCCGTGAAGAAAAACGAAACGGTGACGATATATTAGCTGACCACTTGTCCGCGTTTCTGATGCGGATAGCTTTCTGTTGAAACCTTTCAGCGACAGGAAGGAAGGCGAATGCAGGAAGCGGATTAATGTAAGTGCAGGTTTAACTCTCGTTGTGCGGCAAGAGCGGAGGGACGGCAAAAAGCTCGTCCTGATGGTCCGTCTGCCGTGGTTACTCATACACAATAAAAAAGATTCAAGCTAGCCATTTGACTGGAGCACCGCATGTTAGACACCAGCATATATCACACCTCAGAAACAACCACCGGCGTTTCCTGCTCACCCACTAACCTGGTGACCCTCAGGGACAGAAATAATAAAACATGGATGATCCAGAAAGAGCTTATTGCATGGGTCCGTGAAGAAGAATTTTCAAAAGGTTGCCGCGTCGTTCTGTCGAACGACAAATGGTTTGACGTTCCTCTCAGTATCGATGAACTGGTAAGCGCGCTAGGTCTGCCGGTTCCACCGCATACTGACGACTAAGTGGGCGCCGTGTGACAGGTGCATAAGTGCCTGTCCAAAAAAATATCACAGAACTGCGATGCCATAGGTTGAGTGCGTGTGCCGCTCAGAACGTGTCGTTGAGTCTGTTGTTAGCAGCATGGACATACGTAGGGTAACACCGCGTTCGCCCGGCGCAACAGCTTATCAGTCCAGTACATTCGCTCATAACCCAGCATGCGGCACTAACATACCAACGACTTTTCCAGCAAAGTAATATTTTTGCCCGCCGAGTATTCGATCCGGAATTTATCCACATACCACAAAATCAATTTCAGCCCTCTGCCGCTTTCCTGGGTTATTGTCTGGTCAGAAAAAGCATCACAACGTGCCGCCTGGAGGCGTTCAGCGGGAAATACACTCCCCTCGTCCATAAAGCGAAGCGTAATGCTGATGTCTGACGCAATAAATTCCACTGTAAACCGGCGGTGACTGTCTTCATTTAGCGCATGACGAATGATATTGGTTGCTGTCTCACACGCGGCGAGATCGAGTGAGAACCGCCACTCATCATTGACGGGTAACGCTTCCATCTTTTCCGCAAGCCATTCTGCCAGGCGAGCGAGCGAGGCCAGCGTAGCGGGAAGCGTAATATCGCTGTTCACTGACATCTCACTTATTTAACTGCGCAAGTGCCGCGGAGCGGTCCGGACAGATCCGGAAAATGCGATCCATTCTGGTGAGTGTGAACATCTTCTGGATATTGGCATTCAATGCACATAATGTCATTTCCCCTTTTCCGTTCATTAACTTAAGCAACGAAACCAGCGTTCCCAGTCCACTGCTATCGATAAAGTCAATTTTGCTAAAATCCACAATGAGGGCTTTTTTATCCTCACCAATTTCCCGCGAAACCGCTTCTTTAAAGGCTGCGGCTACCGATGCGTCCAGCCTGCGCACTGCGGGTGTAAGGATATTCACTTCAGGCTGCCGTTCTGTACCCATGTTCATAAGTTTTCTCCTTGATGCTCAATGATTAAAAGCGATACATCATCGGCCATCGCATGTTGTTCTGTGTTTTCACCATTGCGCCAACGGATGAGATGTTGGCCGAATTGTTGCAGAAGGTCATCAGGTGCCTGCGCAATGCTGTCCTGTATGCATGTCTGCAGGCGTTCCTGACCAAACTGCTCTCCGGCCAGGTTTTCGCACTCAGTAATGCCGTCACTGAACAGACAGAGTCGTTCACCTGGCGCAAGGGTAAAGGAGACGTCGGTCCAGGAGAGATGGGGCATTAAGCCCACCGGTGCGCCACCCTCGCCGACCGTTCTGATTTGCCCGTGGGGCGTTACAATGAAAGGCGTAGGATGCCCGGCCTGACATAACCGTCCTTCGCCACTAGTCAGGTTGATCACGCCATAAATCAGGGTGAAGTAACTGACAATTTCCGCCTCATCACTACAAAAGCGTTCATTCAGAATGCGCACGACCTCCGCCGGGGAAACGACACCCTTGTCGCCATCTAAAAGAAAACGCTCTACCGTCCTGCCGTGAAGAAACTGCCGGGCGACGGCGAGCGACATCATCGCTGCACCGACGCCATGACCTGATACATCCACGCAATAAAAACCCAGATGATTATCAAGCGGAAAAACGTTAAAAATATCGCCTGAAACCCAGGCGGACGGTAAAAACAGCCAGTCGGAAAAGTAGTCACCGTAACACTGCTGATGTGCCGGGAGGACGGAGTGTTGAATCCGTGCGGCGACTTCAAGGTCCTGCTCAATTTGACGCAGCGCCTCACTGAGATGAGTATTACGCGCGGCTAACGTCGCCTCCAGAGACAGAATGCGCGTGCCGGCATGCAACCGTGCCCGCAGTTCGGATTGCTCGACAGGTTTGCTCAGAAAATCATCCACACCGGCATCAAACCCCTGCGTCAGATCGTTAGGATTTTCGCGTGCGGTGAGCAGAATGAAATAGATATAGTGACCAAGCTGACGACCACGTATCTCCCGGCAAAGCGTCAGACCGTCCATCTCCGGCATTTCCCAGTCGCTAATCACCATGCTCACCGGTTGAGTTTCAAGGATGGACAGCGCGACTATGCCATTTTCAGCCTCGCTAACCCGATAGCCCCACTGGGTCAGCATGCGTGATAACAGGCGACGATAAACCAGTGAATCCTCCACGATCAGAACGTGCGGTATCGACATGATGCCCCCTAAATCGGTAAGAACCAAATCAGGCTGATCGTGCCTTCACGAAATTTTCCGCTACCGCTCTGATGGCCGGGATAACGTGTTCCGGAATAGTTCGCATACTGTATTGAAAACGATCCTGGTGTGTAGCCTGCGTAGCCGAAGCTATAACTGTAATCACCGTTCCACGGTTGCTGCTGACTCTTATCCGGAAACCAAAATGCCGTTACACGCACGAAGAAATGTTGTTTAAACGTATAACCGCATCCGCCTAACAAGACGTTTTTATTTTGGCGAATATCGTTGCTGCTTAAGTCGTAATAGCGGGGGACCCAGCTGTAGCCTGCCTGGCAAATGATAGCGTCGCCTTTATTAATCAACAGCGCATTTTCGACCGGCTTCGGCAAGGAGAATTTATAGGCCAGCGTAATGGCTCCCTGCTCAAAATAGGTATGCCGACGACCACCCGAGGTCCAGAAGTGGTTATCACCATAATTGCTGTAAACCAGACTGAGCGTATTCGCGTGCCAGTCATCGTAACCAAAACTGTAGCGATAGTCTGCCGTATAACGGCTGGTATCGCTGACAGGCAAACGTGATGTGATATTGGCAAACCAGAAACTATAAGGGGAATACTGCAGGCTCAGATTTACGGTTTGATTGATTTTTTTCTTCTGTTCCGCGCTGTCTTTGCGGTTAGGGATAGTCATCCACTGCTCTTTCAAACCCGAACTAAAACTCAGGGCACCAGAAAATGCTTTCTCATTACCAGAAAAAAGTCGTCCCCAGCGACTGGTGTACACGCCCGCCTGTATCGGCTCATCGTTCTTATCCCGCAACGGTAATGTATCGTCCGTTTGTGCCGCCCCACTTTCCGTCGCGGCACTGAATAACGCGCAGATCAAGAGATATTTCTTATTCATCTGCCCTTCCTTAGTTAGGTATCCAGCGTGCAGCAACGTTATATTTTGCCATCAGCCACAGCGTGCCCAGCGCAGCCGCATGAATAAGCGTGTTTTCTAACCATGCGTGACGCCATAAATCAAACGACACAAACTGGCTGACTGCGAGCACAACATAGACATGCAAAATAAAGGTATAAAGCGAGTGCTGGCCCAGTGGAATAAGAAACCAGCCTGCAAAGCGATATACCGGCTGCCAGCACCATGTCAGAAGCAGATAGACCGTTACCATCAGGCAGATATCGTTGACGACCCTGACGGGACCCAGCCCATTTTTTGCCGCCCACGTATGGTAGAACGTATCAAAATCTGCTGCAGGAATGATGTGCATCAACAGATCGGACGGCATAAAAGGGTTGGTATGATTTTGTGCAACAAACCCCATAACTAACGCCACTACGACAAGTGCCGCCACGGTCAATTTGCCCGGCGGTGTATGTGCAAAAGAGAGCAGTTCGTCTTTATACCAGCCACTGCACATCCCCAGTACAAAAATGAATTGCCAGGCTAACAGCGGAAAAGCGAATTCGAACTCCGCCGTTGTCACGCGTACAGGCCAGCGTTGCCAGTAGCAGTAGATCAGTAACGAAAGACCCAATAACCCGTAAACTTTTCCCTTTTGCAGCATGGCTAAATAAAACGGACTGACCAGCAGGAGGCATATATAGAGGCCAAGGATTTGCGTCTGATGAGGGCCGATTTGTAAATAGAAAACAATGTTAAACCAGGTCTCTTTTATTTGTGGTGTGACCGGATAGAGTGACCAGTGGGTGCCTGAAAAGCGATCGGTGAAATGCGTCACCTCAAAAACATTGATAAAAGGCAAATACCCTAACAGCAAAAATGACAGGATGATAAGGATATTTACCCGGTATATCTTCCATGCGCGAAGATAAAGTCCCCAGGACACTGTGAGCCAAACCACCTTTTGCAGTCTGGCACGACTAAGCATACCTAGCATAAAACCGGATAAAATAACAAACCCTTCCGCTCCGGTTACTAAACCGAATCTCTCCCAGGTGAATATGTTGAACAGGGACATTATTTCTGTATGGGCTACAACCATCATCACCAATGCAATGCCGCGCATGAAATCAATTCTTAAATCGCGGCTTCCCGCTGCGCTATAGCGCCATGTGGCTGATTTGCAGAATGATTTCTGCTTCACCGCTTGCACGACCTGGCTCATGATGAGGTTTTATTCCTGACTGAAAAACATCTGGTTAAATATTTGATAGCCTAAGGCGGGCTTTATGGCAAGTAATTAGGTGCAATGAGGATAAGCCGGGACTAATAACGAAAAAACAGATCTCGCTTCATAATTTTTTAGTTTTCTGGACACTTTTTTTTGTGCTATCTACACTTGTTTTACTTTTTGTTTTATTAGACGTTATTTTCTCGGGCAGGCTGAGCGCTGCCTGCAGGATGGCTTTATTTCATCCCTGTTGCGGAATCAGGATATCCTTTGCTATGGATTTTTACTTTTCCCGTTTTGAAAATCGCAAACCACCGGAGCCCCTCAGCACACCGACCTGGGTGATACTGACCTGGCAGGTTTTAGCGGTCGCCGCGTTAATTCTCGGCGCAAATTATATTTACTGGCGCTGGGCCGCCTCGCTTAATATTTACGCGCTGTGGTATTCGATTCCGTTGGTATTGGCAGAAACGTTTGCCTGGATTGGAACGATATTATTTACGATCAATCTCTGGAAAGAAGAAGACCCGCTGCCAAACCGTCCCCCAGAGCAAATTAACGATTGCCTGCTTGCAGAGGAACAGGTTGAGAAAAGACCGCTCAAAGTCGATCTGTTTATCGCGACCTATTCTGAAGACGTTGAACTCGTCAGGCTGTCTGTTCGTGACGCTCTGAAAATGCAATACCCCTTCCCGCTTCACTATCAAATACACGTGCTCGACGATGGCCGGCGTCCGGAAATGAAAGCGGTATGCGATGAGGAAGGCGTCAACTACATTACCCGTCAGACCAATATTGGCTACAAGGCCGGAAACCTCCGTAACGGGCTGGAAAACACGGAGGGTGATTTCCTGGTTATTTGCGATGCTGATACGAGAGTCTTCCCCACGTTGCTCAGCCACACATTGGGCTATTTTCGCGATCCAGATGTGGCGTGGGTCCAGACACCTCAATGGTTTTACGATCTCCCTGAAGGGGAAAACCTGTCAAACTGGCTGCAACGAAAAGCGGGCAAGGTGGGATATGGTCTTGGCTGGCTGACACAGAAATTTGTCGGGCCGGTCACGATTGGGCGAGATCCGTTTTTTAACGATCCACGCATGTTTTACGACGTGATTTTACGTCGGCGTAACTGGGCAAATGCGGCATTTTGCTGCGGTGCGGCTTCTGTACATCGACGAGAAGCGGTGATGCAGGCAGCCTTGCGGAGCTATGTCTGGACGGTGGAAGAAGAAATTGATCGTCACACGCGCGACATTCATGATGCTGCCACGCGTGAAGCATTGCGTGACGCCATGCGCCCTCACGTTGCGTTTGACACAGAACTCACACCCTATAAGTTTCACGTCTCAGAAGACATTTATACGTCCATCCTGCTTCACGGCGATGCGGGCCGGCGCTGGCGCTCTGTCATGCACCCGCGTGTTGAATCCAAGATGTTGTCTCCCCAGGATATGCTGACATGGATGATTCAGCGTTTTAAATATGCTGCGGGTTCGCTGGACATCCTGTTTCATGACAATATTTTCAGTCGCCGCCGCTTCAGGCTTTCTTTGCCGCAAACGCTTATGTATGGCACCACTTTCTGGTCGTATCTGGCCTGCATCTGGAACACCGTTTTTCTCTTTTCACCCATAATCTACCTGTTCACCGGCATTCCGCCCGTATCGGCCTGGTCAACGCCCTTTTACCTGCATTTTTTGCCTTTTTTCATTGTGTCGGAACTCGCATTTATGTTCGGGACATGGGGGATCTCTGCCTGGGACGGCAGGGCCTCATATCTTTCTTTTTTCTCCATGAACCTGCGCGCGTTGGGCACGGTACTTCGTGGTGAGCAGATAAAATTTCATGTTACGCCAAAGGAAAGACAGACAGGCCGTTTTCTGTATCTCGTCAAACCGCAAATCGCCGTTGTGGTACTGACCCTTGCCGGGCTTATATGGGGAGGGATTCAGGTTGCACGCGGTCAGGTCGATGACCCTTCAGGCTATGTCATCAACATCTTCTGGGGGGCCGTCAACATAGCCGCCATGTTGCCCTTGATTTTAGCCGCAATCTGGACGCCCGCCGACGAGAAGGAGACGAGGCAATGAGGACGAGAGATGCGCTGCTTTCTGCCCGAAGTTATCTCACCATCCTGCTCGGTTTTCTGATCGGGTTTGCTATTGTCGTCTGGGTAGAAAAACAGATGCCGACACGCGTAGAAAGCAGTACGGAGGTCGCGTTAAGTGAGGATTTCCCTCCCCTGCCGACCCCACGAGAGTTGACCTTTGAAGAGGCAATTTGGGCACGGGTGGCCTGGCAATATTATGTCAATAATACACAGCCAAACGGTCTGGCTAACGCGAACGACGGTGAACCCTGGTTCAGCCTGTGGAGCATTGGTAGTTATCTGTTTGCTGTCACAGCCGCAAAGCAACTTAATGTCCTGACAACCGACGAGTTTGATGAGCGGATTGCTGCTGCACTGCTGACGCTTAGCCAAATCCCGCTCACGCCTGACGGTCTGCCAGCGGCCTATTATCATGCAGATACTCTGAAGCTGCTGGGAAAACAGGAGTCTTCCGCAATCGGTATGGGACGCCTGCTTAACGCCCTGCAAACGTTAGTGTGGCGTTATCCCCAACATGCAACCGCCGTGCGCGACCTGTTTAATCAGTGGAACGTCGGTGCGCTGATTGTAAAGAACTCGGCCAGTCAGGCTGCGGTAGCGTTACACCAGTGGGCGCTGGCAACAGATGAACCCAAAAACAGTTTTGGCTATCGCCTGTATGCCAGCCATACGCTTCGCCTTATCGACAGCGTCGCCGGACTGGCGGTGACGAACCCACCGGAGCGTCAGCAAATGATTGATATCGATGGCATCATGGTGCCTGACGAAGGATTACGCACGCCCTGGGGACGGCAGCCCTCACTGATCAGCCTGCCTTACCTGTTGACCGGACTTGAAATGGGTTTTGATGCGCAAAGCGCGGAGATCGCCTGGCGCATTATGCAAATTCAGCAGCGCCGTCACAGCCTGCGCGTCAGTAAACCGCCCATCAGTACCGATTATGCCGAACCCGCACCAGATTATGCCAACGATCTGCCAGATCGGCAGCCTGTCCAAAATCGTGATCTGCGTGATGAGGCACCCGAACAAACGGCCATCACTTCCACACGTTCTGCCTTTGCATGGTATGCCCTGTTTCGAAACCGCTGGAGTGAGGCGCTGCGCCAGCAGGTACAACCTTTACAGGTGCCCGGTAAAGGCTGGCAGCGCGGACTAAATTTGGACGGCAGCATCAACACGGTTATTGATGCAGATACCAATGCCGTGGTCCTGGAGAGCCTCGCCTATATCGTTCAGGGACAGATGCTTTGTCTGGCCTGCCTTAGCGCGCCCCCTTCTCTTACGTCTTCAGCAGGAGCTACGCCATGAAGCGGAAATGTATCCTTTTTTTCCCCGTATTAGCCGGGCTCATGGCATGCTGGCTCGCGCTGGCGACAGCGCAGGCAGCGCCGGGACTACCGGCATCAGAATTTACTCCCCGAAGTGGTGAGCTGACACCACGTGAAATGACCATTGCCAAAAATGCCTGGCAATATTTTGTCGCTAACTACCAGCCCAGTACTGGGCTGGTGAACGCAGTCAACAAATATCCTTCCACGACAATGTGGGACAGCGCGTCTTATCTGGCTGCTCTGACGGCGGCGCGTGAGTTAGGCATTATTGATAAAGCCGAGTTTGATCGACGTATGTTGAAATTTCTCGCGACCCTGAACACGCTGGTGCTGTTCAGAAATGAATTGCCCAATAAAGCCTATAACACGATCAGCGGACAAAAAGTGGACTACCGAAACCAACCTGGAGAGATTGGTTTTTCGGCGCTGGATATCGGCAGAATGCTGGTATGGCTTAAAGTGATTAAAGAGCGTTATCCGGAATACAGCAACGGTATCGATAATGTCGTGCTTGGCTGGGACTTCAGCCATGCCGTTGATCCCTGTGGCACCCTGTACGGTGCTTATCTGGAAAATGGCCAGCCTAAATATGTTCAGGAAGGTCGACTGGGCTATGAGGAATACAGCGCTGCGGGTTTCCAGCTCTGGGGATTCAATACCTGCCAGGCCAGCCGGCCACAGCCTTATGAGCTGGCAGAAATTTACTGTGTGCTGGTGCCTTATGACTCGCGCGACCCGCGAGATACGTCACAACATAACTATGTCGTGACCGAGTCCTATCTTCTGTATGGTCTGGAGTTTGGTTTTGATAAAGCGACCGACAGAGATAACAGCCCACGCAATTATTCCCATCCGTGGATGAAAAATTTTGCCGATCGGGTTTATCAGGCGCAGGAAAACCGCTATGCAATCACCGGCATTCTGACCGCGCGCTCTGAGCACCAGCTCGATAAAGCTCCCTACTTTGTTTATGACACCATATTTAGTGATGGCTATAACTGGAACACGATTACGGATAAAGGACAGTTTGTACCAAATAGTGCGGCCGTATCACTTAAAGCCGCACTCGGTATGTGGGTGCTCTGGAGCTCGCCCTATACCGACAGATTGCTGAATGCCATTGAAAACGCTAATGAGGAAGGCAAAGGCTACTACGAGGGTTTATATGAAAACGGCGATGGCCCCATTAAGGAGTTCACCGCCAACAATAACGGCATCATGCTTGAAGCGTTGTTATTTAAAAAAGAAGGCAAACTGTTGCAGTTTAATAGCGACAACCCAAAAAATAGTCAGTTCGCCCCCTCGCTCTGGAACCAGAAGCTTCTCGATCAGTTTGAAGAAAATAATACCCGACGCAATCGCCCCTTCCTGAGCGACACGGCCGCCAACAGAAGCTGGTGCGAGCAGACCGGGACAGCGCAGCGCACCAAACCTGCCTGCCAGGCGTGTCAGTGTGCATCCTGCAAGACGGACGAGCCCATTAAATTGCCGCCGGTGACTGCGCAATGCTTAAAACCCTGATCTACAGGCTGGTCGCAGCGGGAATCATCGTACTGGTGATCGCACTGGCGTTGTTCAGTCGCGAAGGCGCGGGATGGCGCTGGCTGACGAAAGGCGGCTGGCATACCTCCGCTCGCATTGATAGCCTGACGCCGCAGGAACGGGAGTGGGCGGCCATTGCATGGCGCTATTTCCAGAATAATACGCAGCTGCAAACCGGCCTGGTCAATGGCAGCGATAAACAGCCGCGCGTCACGCTCTGGCAGATGGGAGATACGTTAATCGCGCTTCTGTCCGCCAGGGAGTTGGGTCTGGTGCCGGAAGATGAGTTTGATGCCCGGATAAGCCGCCTGCTTGGCACACTCAATCGCCTTGCGTTGACCAACACGCGTACACCCGGCAGGCTCTATTCGAGCCAGACGGCGATGCCAATAGATTACACAGGCAAATCCATCAGCAGCGGCTGGTCGGCAAAAGATATGGCAAGGCTGATGCTTGCTTTACGGCTTACCGCCGAACGTGCACCGCACTATCGTGAGTATCTGGACAAAATCATCCTGCGCTGGAATTTCTGCTCTGTTATCAATAAAGAGGGGGAATTATGGTCCGCCTCAGTGCAGAACGGCCAACCTGTCGTGCGTGAAGAACTCCGTCTGGGTGAAAGCGAATATGCCGCCAGTGCTTTTCGGCTATGGGGATTCCCGGCAGGTAAAGCATTCACGCCACCCGCAAGAAACGTCATTGTTTATCAGCGCAGCCTTAGCGTTGACGCGCGCGATCCGCGTACGACCTGGCAACCGTCATTACTCACTACGTTACCTGCCATGTTGCCCGGGCTGGAGTTCGGATGGCAGCCTCCTGGCGTGCCACCCGATGTCCAAAAATTAATGCGTACGCGAGCGGAAGGCATCTGGCTCAGTCAGAAGTCGCGCTGGGAGCGTGACAAGCTCCTGACTGCGCGAGCCGATTTTTCGCTGTCACATGCGCCCTGGCATCTTGAGGACACCGTCTGGGGAAATGGTTACGCCTGGAACACGTTGGGCGATGATGGCCGCGATTACCGCCAGCTGTCACAGGTGTCTACGAAGGCGGTTTTTATCCTCTGGACGCTGTGGAAAAACGACTATACCGATGTACTTATGGCAGTAACGAAGCACCTTAACAGTCCACAACGTGGCTGGTTTGAGGGCCGTGTTGAAGCGACGGGAGATATCAACCCGATGATCACGCTATCCACTAATGCCATGGTCCTTGAGTCGCTCTTCTACAAACATAACGGCGGGCCGTTATTTGATAATCATTTTGATACTGATAACAGCTACTTCACTCACCGTCTGGCAGACGAATTCAATCCTCCCGGCCTGTGTCTGCCGGGTGAAAGAAAAGGGAGGTCAGCACCATGAAATTTTATCGTGATCTCTTTGAGGCCAGCGTGAGCCGTGTCTTGTCAGAGACGAACAAAAAAGACTTTTTCCTGGCGTTTTACGAGGCTTTTATTCACCGATCGCCAGAGACGGAGCAACACTTCGCCCGTCGCCCGAGCGAAGAAGGTCGACAGATGATCTATAAAAGTTTCTTCGCCATGCTCACCGTCGATGGTGCCCTTTTTGTTCCGGACTTTCTTGAGCAACTGGCGCGCAGGCAAACCCAGGATGGTCTGCGCCTGCCGCCACGCTTTTTCGCCTTCTGGCGGGAAGCCATGCTGCGCACTGTACGTGAACGGGATCCCCTCTGTGATGAGGAGATCCTCACGGCGTGGGCGATGGCGATAGCGCCCGGCCTGGAATATCTGCGACGGCAAGCCGAACTGCACTATCAGCCCGGGGGAGAATAAGCGATGGGAACTTCATCCCGTTTTGAGCCTGATGCGCTGCCTTGTGCGATCATGATTTACGATCGGGCCGAACGCCTGCTGGTGTGGAACGATAAAGTTTCGCTCTTTTATCCGGTGATTGCACCGTGGCTGGAGGCAGGCGCGTCTCTCGAAACGCTGGTAGAGAAATTTATTGAAGCGGGTTATTACATCGACTCCAGTCGTCGTCAGACGCTACGGGACGCCACCCTCCGTAATTGTCGTCAGGATAACCATTGCGAAGTCAGGCAATCCGGAAAACGCCGTCTTTATGTACAGCATCAACGCCTTCCTGAAGGAGGCATTGTCAGTCTGCATACGGATGTCACCGAGCTTGATGAAGCACAGCGCTCACGTCATCTGCTGCACAATGATTTTTTACTGACGGCCGAGTCAATCCGGATCGGCATTTGGGACTGGCACGTCTCTCATGACAGCCTGCAGGTAAATGATACATTGCTGGCAATGGTGGGGCAGTCACGCTCGCAATGGCGTTATCCGCTGCGTTTTTTGCTCAATCTGGTGCATGAAGAGGACCGCGCATCGCTGCGACAGGCGATGATGTCATCGAAACAGGATCACCGGCCTGTATTTGAATGTGAAATCCGCGTCCTGCATCAGACGGAAGGCTGGCGATGGATGCTGCTCTCCGGGCAGGTGGTGACCTTAACCATTCAGCAGGAAGCCGAAAGGGTGATTGGTACGTTGCAGGATATTACCCGCCGGAAGGAAGCAGAACTGCTTGCAATTGATGCCGCCCGCGTCGCCCGCGAAGCCAATGAAGCCAAAAGTGCGTTTCTGGCTAATATGAGTCATGAAATTCGGACACCGATGAACGGTATCCTCGGGATGACACAGCTCTGTCTGGACACCCCGCTGAGCCCTGAGCAGCGTGAGTACCTTTCGCTGGTCATGAGTTCGGCCCAGTCGTTGCTACATATCATTAATGACATTCTGGATTTCTCGCGCATTGAGTCGGGCAAGGTCATCATGGACGAAGAGTTGCTGGAAATTCGGCCCTTTATTCAGTCGTTGATTCGCCCACATATGCCTGCCGCTAGTGAAAAAGGGATAGAGCTTCTGGTGGATATTGCGCCTGCAGTCCCGGACGTGCTGAAGGTGGACGGCCCCCGACTGCGTCAAATCCTCACAAACCTGCTAGGCAACGCGCTTAAATTTACCCATCACG
This sequence comes from Pantoea sp. PNA 14-12, assembly GCF_004364735.1. Lineage (NCBI taxonomy): Bacteria > Pseudomonadati > Pseudomonadota > Gammaproteobacteria > Enterobacterales > Erwiniaceae > Pantoea > Pantoea sp. PNA 14-12. The sequence continues at coordinate 230,242 of NZ_SOAJ01000005.1, forward strand.
GCGAAGTCCTGCTGGCGATAGAGCCCGCGGCCAGTGAAGACCACTGGCGTTTTCGTATTCGCGACAGTGGTATTGGCATACCTGCAGAGAAACAACAGGCCATCTTTGAAGCGTTCAGCCAGGCAGACAGTTCTACGACGCGGCGTTATGGTGGAACAGGGCTGGGGCTAACCATTTCCGCCCGGCTGGTTGCGCTGATGGGGGGAAATCTGGAGGTGGAGAGTAAGCCCGGCGTTGGGAGCGAATTTACGTTTACGCTACCGCTGGAGGGGCAACACTCGCCGCTTACAGAACGCGCATCTGGCGTTCGGTTTAATGGCGAATGCGTGCTGGTCGTGGATGATAACAGCACTAACCTGCGGTTAGTGGATACCATGCTCCGTCAGATGGGACTGAACCCGACGTGTGTGAATAATGCCAGTAAGGCCTTACAGCTTGCCGCCGGAGAAGTATTCTGGCCACTGATCCTCATCGATGCGCAAATGCCGGACATGGATGGCATTTCGTTGGGCCTTGAGTTATCGGTTTTGCCACAGACGGCCCAGAGCAAGATTATTATGCTTAGCTCAATGAGCCGCCATTTTGACCCCAAAATGCTCAAACGAATCGGCATATCCCACTATTTGCACAAACCCGTCGCCCAGCACGAGTTGCATCAGGCAATTGCAAGCGCCCTTAAACCCGTCCCGATTGTCGAGCCGGTGCAGCCTTCTACCGTTTCACCGAACACCTCGCAGGGACTGCGTGTGTTGCTGGCTGAAGATAATCTGGTGAATCAGAAAGTCGCCAGACGTTTGCTTGAACGCCTGGGACATCACTGTGAAGTGGTTGGCGATGGACAGGCTGCACTTGACCGCTGGCGAGCAGAACGCTGGGACATTCTCTTTATTGATCTGCAGATGCCGGAAATGGATGGAGAAAAGGCGATCCAGCTGTTACGACAAGAGGAAGTATTGCTTGGCCGTCCCCGTCAGCCAGCCATCGTGATGACCGCGCATGCTATGCAGGGCGACAGAGAGCGCTGTCTGGCAATGGGGTTCGATGGCTATCTCGCCAAGCCTGTCAGTCAGGATGCGCTTCATGACGAAATTACCCGCATATATACGCGTGATCAGGAAGGTTTACCTGATGAGGCCCGACTGCTTAAACAGTGCGCCGATGACCCTGCTCTGGTTGAGGAATTACTGTCGCTGTTCAGGGAAGCAATCGAAGAAACCACCGAGACGCTGCGCAAGGCAATGGAAAACAATGATCGTGAGACGTTACGTCGGGCAGCACATAAACTTCGCGGTGAAGCCGTCACACTCGATTTCACCCGCCTGGCGCAGTTACTGCAATACCTTGAGAGTCAGGCCTCATCGCTGGAACAACATGCGCTCAAGTCCCTGCAAAACGACCTGAACGAGGAATTCCGTCGCATCACGTCCTGGCTACAACACAGGAAACAGGAGGACAGCCATGATCCGTAACCTTCTTCTTTTGCTCATCTGCCTCCCACAAGCGCAGGCAATGGATCTACCGGTCACCTGGTCACTTGCGGGAAACTGGCGAGTCCATGATGCGAACGACCGCACCTTCAGGGGCGCGGACGTGCCTGCCAGTGACTGGCGCAGGTTAAAGGTTCCGGCTAACTGGTATAGCGCGGGTTACGATCATCAGGGAGCATTGTGGTATCGACATGAGTTTGATCTTCCTGAATCCGAACCCGGTACCATGGCCACGCTCGTTTTCGACGGTATCGATTACTTTGCTGATGTGACGCTTAATGGAAAGCCATTGACCCACCACGAAGGCTATTTCCAGCGTTTTGCTGTTGATGTCAGCAGCACCCTGCGTCGTCATAACCAGCTCGCCATCCGGGTCGACAGTCCCTATGAAGATCCTCAAAAAGTGTGGCCGTTACATAAAACGCTTATAAAAGGGGTGCTTAATCAGCATGACACCCGACCTGGCGGTGCATGGTCTTTACAGGGACAGGATGCGAACTCTGGCGGTATCTGGGCACCGGTGAAGCTGCATATGAGCCGTGGTGTAACGATTGATGAAGTGATCCTGCGTCCGGACTGGCGTGAAGGACTGGAAAACCCGGCATTATCGGCGGAAATTCGTTACCGGGCCACCACTGCCGGACCTGCTACTGTGCGCCTGACAGCGGTACCCGATAACTTTAACGGCCAGACTTTTCAGCACGATTTTCCGATCACGCTGAATCACGCGACGGGTGAGCAACAGTCCTTGCGCATAACTCTGCCCATGAAAGGAGCAAAGTTATGGTGGCCGGTCGGCACCGGCAAGCCAAATCTGTACCGTGTTCGCGCCTCACTGCGTGACAGCCAGGGGCTGATGGATACCAGGGTCATCCGAACAGGGTTACGCAAACTGGAAGAGCAACCCGATAACAAAGGCTGGCTGATTAATGACAGGCGACTCTTTATAAAGGGAAGCAATTATATCGGTTCACCGTGGTTAGGAACCATGACACGGGAAAAGTATCGTCGGGATTTTGCGCTGGTACAGGCGATGAATGCCAACGCCATTCGCGTCCACGGACACGTAGCCGGCCGTCCGCTTTACGATGTCGCCGATGAAATGGGGCTGATGATCTGGCAGGATGTACCGCTGCAATGGGGATACGATGACAGCGTGGCATTTACGGACAATGCAGTACGTCAGACCCGTGAGATGGTCGAGCAGTTTGGTAATTCCCCGGCCATTATCGTCTGGGGCGGGCACAACGAGCCGCCGTGGAATTCGCCCTGGATGGAAAAGCGGTTCCCCGACTGGAATAAAACACTGAACCGCACGCTGACGCAGAAGGTCGCGGATACGCTGGCTGAAGATACCTCCCGTATTGTGCACCGTTTTTCCGCCGTGGAAGAACACTACTGGGCAGGATGGTATTTTGGTACGCTGCGCGATCTGCTTGCCCCGGCTAAAACCGCAGTGGTGACAGAGTTTGGTGCGCAGGCGCTACCGCAACTTTCAACGCTGAAAACGATTATCCCAGCCAGCTTGTTATGGCCAAAGACGACTGCTGCGGACGATCCGGGCTGGACGTTCTGGAAGTATCATAATTTCCAGCCTTTACAGACATTTAAGTTTGCCGGGATTTCACGCGGTTCGAATATTCAGGAGATGATAGCCAATACGCAACGCTATCAGGCAAAACTGGTCTCCCTGGCTGTAGAGAGCTATCGGCGACAGCGTTATCAACCGGTGACGGCCCTCTTCCATTTCATGTTTGTTGAAACCTGGCCCTCAATTAACTGGGGCGTGGTGGATTATCTGCGCCAGCCGAAAGCGGGTTATTACGCCTTGCAAACAGCCTATCAGCCTGTTCTCCCCTCTATCGAACCCGTTACCGCCACATGGCGTAAGGGAAGTGAGGCGATGGTGCGGCTCTGGGCAATTAATGATACCTGGAATGCCTGTACTGCATGTCAACTGAAGTGGCAGGTATCCCAAAAGGGAGAGGTGCTTGCCAAAGGGAGCGAAACGCTGACCCTGCCGCCTGATTCAGGTCAGATGGTGAAGGAAATAACGGTTACGCCTCAAAATTTTCATAACGTTAAGATCCGTTATCGCATTGAGAATCAAAACGGGAAAACGGTGGGCAGTAATGTCCATGAGGAAAGCATTCAACGTGACGACTGAGGTAAGTTGCCTGGAAACCCATGGTTTTTTGCGAAAACCTCTTATGGAGTTGGGCTGATGCTCCCCTGTACGGAGCACAGCCCTGTTTCACTGGCTTAGCCTCTTTGTTGCCTGCGCGATGGCAAGCAGGCGCTTTACCTCGGCGACTCCATTGTCTGTAAGCCGCGCATCTCCTGCATGATGCTTTACGGGTACGTAAAAAACACCCGGTTGTCGTTCCGGCCCGCTCCGCCCTTCCTGCTTCTCCGGCTGAGGAAAAGATCCCGGTTTACTCCTTCACCACCGCCTCCGTCTTCACCCCTGGCTGTGCGCTTGCCATTTTGCTTCGGCTCAAAAATGCATTCAGCAAAATCGCCCCGAAGGTCGCAGTGCCGATCCCGCCCATGCTGAAGCTGCCGAGCGTCAGGGTAAAATTGCCTGCGCCTAAAACCAGCGTGACCGCGACCATGATAAGGTTGCCGTTCAGCCCCAGGTCGACGTGGTTTTGTACCCAGATGCGGGCACCTGCCACGGCAATCAGCCCAAATACCACAATGGATGCGCCGCCGAGCACCGGGCCGGGAATGGTGTGGATCAGTGCGCCAAATTTAGGTGAGAAGCCCAGCACAATGGCAATAACCGCCGCGGCGACGAAAATCAGCGTGGAGTAAATTTTGGTGACAGCCATAACACCTATGTTTTCTGCATAGGTTGTCACGCCCGTTCCGCCTGCGGAGGCGGACAGCATCGTCGCCAGGCCATCACCGACAAACGCTCGGCCCATGTAGGGATCAAGGTTTTTACCGGTCATACCAGCCACCGCTTTAATATGGCCGAGATTTTCTGCGACAAGGATTACCGCGACCGGCGCGATCATCAGCATGGCATGCGCGCTGAATACCGGCGTCGTAACGGTTGGTGCGCCAAACCAGGTTGCCTGAGCGACCGCGCTAAAATCCACTGGCGTGCCCAGTCCAAGGCCGTTTGTGATGACCATATAAATCAGATAAGCGGCTACCAGCCCCAGTAACAGCAACAGGCGCTGCACCAGACCGCGGGTGAATACGGCTACCGAACCGATGCAAAGCACGGTCATTACGGCCATCCAGCTGTCAAACGAGGAGGCGGAGACGCTGTGAATCGCAATCGGCGCGAGGTTTAGCCCAATCGCCATGACCACGGCACCGGTCACGACGGGCGGCATCAGACGTTCAATCCACCGCGTGCCAACCGCCATTACGATAAAACCGATCACCATATAGAGCAGGCCGCAGGCAATTATCCCGCCAAGGGCCACACCGATATTGGGATTCGCACCCTGACCACTGTAGCCGGTTATCGCGATAACCAGTCCGACGAAGGCGGCACTGGACCCGAGGTAACTCGGTACGCGGCCGCCTACCACCAGGAAGAACAGTAAGGTACCGATCCCCGACATCAGGATGGCCATATTAGCGTCAAAACCCATCAGTAAGGGCATGAGGACCGTGGCGCCAAACATCGCTACCGTATGTTGCAATCCCATAACGATCGTCGTGCCTGACGGCAGCCGTTCATCCGGCGCGATGACGACGCCATCCAGATTGCCTTCTCTTTTACGCCATTGTGGAAACCAGGTATTTGCCATGCACGACCCTTACTAAGTTGAGAGGAGTGAGTTAACAGGCTGTCTGACGCATCAGTGGGTGATAGCGCCGGTCGAAATACACCAGTCCATGGCCGTTGTCGTTGCGCTGAATAGCAACGACTTCACAAAACAAAATATCGTGGGTGCCGACGCTGGTGATCTGCGTAATGTTGCAGTCAAACGACACCAGCGCATCGGTGAGGATCGGCGATCCGGTGGCAAGGCTGGCCCAGTCAGCGGCCGCGAAACGCGCATCCATCGGTGTCTTTCCGCCGAACAGATTGGACAGCGACGCATGACCGTCTGAGAGCGTGTTAACGCACAGCACCTGGTTTTGCGTAAACGCCGCATGGACAGAGGCCGCGCGGTTCAGACATACCAGCAACGTCGGTGGCGTATCGGTCACGCTGCATACCGCAGAGGCGGTAAAACCGGCCCGTCCACCTGCCCCGTCTGTGGTGATGATGTTGACGGCGGAACCCAGGTGCGCCATCGCATCGCGGAACTCTTGCTTTTCAACGGCAGCCTGTTTAGCAGCGGTTGCGGGCTGTGTGGCGTTCAGAGTGGATTGCATGCTCGTGTCCTCATAATGAAACAGGGTGCTTACAGCACGCGGCAGGCGCGGTCAAAGTCAAGACGCGGTGCGCGCGGATACAGTTTGCTGCTGTCGCCGTAACCGATGTTGATGAGAAAGTTGGATTTCCAGCCCGTCTGCGCCAGGAAGGTTTCATCCACTTTCGCATTGTCGAAACCAGACATCGGTCCGGTGTCCAGTCCGAGTGAGCGGCAGGCCATAATCAGATAGGCTGCCTGCAGACTGCTGTTGCGAAATGCCGTATCGTGCGCCAGCTGCGGGCTGGAGGTGAACCACGAACGCGCATCGCCGGAGGGAAACAGTTCGGGCAGTAATTCATAAAACGCAGGATCCCAGGCAATGATCGCCGTCACCGGTGCAGTCAGAGTTTTTTTCAGATTGCCGCTGGACAGCGCCGGTGCCAGTTTCTCTTTGGCTGCCTGACTCTGGATAAACACAATGCGCACCGGGCTGCAGTTTGCAGATGTTGGCCCCATACGCGCCAACGCGTAAATCGTTTCCAGCTGTTCATGGGTCACCGGTTTATCCAGCCAGCCGTTATGGGTGCGGGCGTCGGTGAACAGGGTTGCCAGGGCGCTGGCGGTTAAGGCTTCGGCCATGATATCTCCGTTGAAAAGGGCTCGGACACGATGTCAGCTGCATGAAAGGCATGCCGCCGCAGCCAGTCCAGTAAAATCGGGTTAAACGTATCGGGGTCGGTCACACTCATGGCGTGACCGCCATACTGCATTTGCTGGTGCTCCCCCAGAGGAAGACGGGCAGCGAGATCGGCCGAGCGCTGCCAGGGCACCAGCAAATCGTCTTTACAGCTCAGCGCCAGCGTCGGTGCGATCACCCCGTCGAGCGAGGCGGCCAGGTCAGACGTCATCAGCGCCTGTAAGCGATGCAGCAGATTTTCCATTCCCTGAAAATGCGCCACCTGATGCTGGCGCTCTTCCTGTAATAACGCCTCATGTTCAGAAAGCCAGTCGCCCGGATACAGAAACAGGGGCTGCGCCTGAACATACGCATCCACCCCGCTGTTAAGCAGCAGGTTCTGGCGGACCTCAAAGCAGCGACGCGTCTGGCTGTCGAGCGTTGCCCATCCGTTGATGACCACCAGACTTTGCAGTAAGGCCGGATAACGCAGTGCAAGATGCAGGCCAACGATGCCGCCGAGTGCGTGACCGACCAGATGGCAGCGGCGGATATCCAGCCCATTGAGCATGCCCGCCAGCTCATCGGCCATATCCTCCATGCGGTAACCGGCCGGAACGGTGCCCTGACTCAGGCCCGTGCCGTGCTGGTCATAAATCACCACGCGAAAATACTGTGTCAGTACAGGCAGTTGCGGCTGCCAGAAACTGCCGGAACCGCCCAGCCCTGAAGAGAGCACGACCGTGTCTGCATCGGCATTATCTTTACCTAATACCTTGTAATACATGCTGTTTCCTCAGGGTTATCAGAACAGATGCTGGTAAACCGATTACTTGCCGATGTGGGCAATCGTTGCAATCTCAATCAGGGCATCCGGCTTTACCAGCCCGCACTGAATACAGAAACGCGCGGGTTTTTCACCGGGAAAATACTCGGCGTAGACCTGATTGATTGCCCCGTAATTGGCCCAGTCGGTGATAAAGATGGAATTCATGGTGACGTCCTCCATTGTGCCGCCTGCGGTTTCAATCACGTTTTTGATGATCTCCAGAACGTGACGGGTTTGTGCCGCGGCATCGCCAACGTGCACCACGTTGTTGTCTTTATCAAACGGCAGCGTCCCGGAAACGTACACCACGCCATCGGCGAGCGTGCCCGGAACAAAAGGTGCCAGTGGCACTCCACTGCCAGCGGGAATAATGGCGCTTTTAGGCATCGTTGATTGTCCTTTGTAAAAGCGGTCAGGCCGCGTGTTGTTCAGTTTTGTAGCCAACAGCGTCACAGAACTGACGCACGTTAGAGACCCAGCCAAAAAAGGTTTCAATGTTATAAATTGCGGCTTTCTGTGCGAATTCCGGACCGGCCTGGTGCGTCGCGTCTTCCAGTACGACGCCAAAATATTCCAGGAAAAAGCCATCGCGCAGGGTGGATTCCACGCAGACATTCGTGGCGATGCCGGTAAACACCAGATGATGAATGCCATAGCTGCGCAGCAAACTGTCGAGCTGGGTATTAAAGAAGCCGCTGTAACGGGGTTTGGGCAGCACAATATCGCCCGGCTGCGGCTGAAGCTCATCGACCAGATCGTAATCCCAGTCGCCTTTTGCCAGCAGTTTGCCCATCAGCTCCGGGCGTTTGCGCATGGTTTTTAGCGCATTGGATTTATGGAAGTTCGGCGACCCCGCACCGCCGGCTTCGACATACTGATTATCCCAGCCGTTCTGGAAGAAAATCACTTTGATGCCCGCCGCGCGTGCGGCGGCAATCGCCACTTTAATATTGGCGATCACCGGCGCGGTGGCAGAGACATCAAAGCCCGCCAGATCCAGGTAACCGCCCTGTGACGCATAGGCATTTTGCATATCCACGACAATCAGCGCAGTTTGCTGCGGGGTAAAAGCGATGGCTTCAGGACGGGCTGTGAGGACCGTTTCCTCGCCGGTATTGTGGGGTTCGCGGCGGACCACTGACGGATTCTCAACAACGTTCATTATGCGACCTCTTTCTGCGCAATGCCGATGTGCTGGCGGGTTTTCATTAATGGCTGAATGTAGCGGCCAAAGTTTTCGATGCCCTCAACGAAGTCGTCAAAGGTCAGCAGGACGCCGCCAGCGCCGGGCACGGTGTCGATTTCATCGAGCATTCTGGCGACGCTGGCCCAGGAGCCGACCAGTGTGCCCATATTGATGTTGACCGCTGAGGTGGGATCCGCCATCTGACGGACATTGGTATCGCTGCCGGATTGGGTGTCCTTGCTGCTCTGATCGGTCAGCCACGCGAGCGCCTCGGCGTCAGCCCCGGCTTTATACCGCTCCCATTTGGCGCGCGCGGCCTCATCGGTTTCATCGGCGATGACCATGAACAGCACATAAGAAGATACGTCGCGGTTTTCAGCCTCTGCCGCTTTTTTCATGCGGGCGGCGGTTGGCGCGAAGGCCGTTGGTGTATTGACGCCCTTGCCGAAGCAGAAATTAAAGTCGGCATGTCTGGCAGAAAACGCCATGCCTGCATCACTTTGCCCGGCGCAGATCACTTTCATCTCGCTTTGCGGTCGCGGACTGACGCGGCAGTCGTCCATTTTGAAGAATTCGCCGTCGAGCGTGCAGTGGCCGGTGCCCCACAGATCGCGCAGCACGCTCACGTATTCGGTCAGGTAATCATAGCGGCGGGTAAAATAGTCATCGCCCGGCCACATGCCCATTTGCTCGTACTCGGGTTTTTGCCAGCCGGTGACAACGTTGACACCGAAACGGCCGTTAGAGATGGAATCAATGGTGGCGGCCATGCGCGCGACGATCGCCGGCGGCATCACCAGCGTAGCGGCCGTGGCGTAAAGTTGGATGCGAGAGGTCACGGCGGCCAGTCCGGCCATCAGCGTGAACGACTCCATATTGTGTTCCCAAAATTCGGTTTTACCACCGAAGCCGCGCAGTTTAATCATGGAAAGCGCAAAATCGAAATGGTAGTGCTCCGCTTTTTGCACGATGGTTTTGTTCAGGTCGAAAGTCGGTTTGTACTGCGGTGCAGTTTCTGAAATTAACCAACCGTTGTTGCCGATAGGAATAAAGACACCGATTTTCATCGCTCACCTCGATTAAAAGTAATACGTACCAATACAAGGGCTTACGAAAATCTCTGCGCGGCTTGAGTGCGTCCTGCGGGTTCCGAATTGCACCGTGCTGAAATCTCCAGACGCAAGAGTCTTTGCAAAGCGGGTGCCAGTTTTAAAATAAATAACCTTTTCATAGGGTTGAAAGTTTGAATGGAAGATAACTGGAGCAAACGGTCCGTTTCGGACCCGTTGTTCAAAAATAACTGCACAGATAACAGGCAAGATTGAGCAAAAAGGGTGCAAATCGCTCAACTGTTGATTTCAGAGCGCGTGAATAATGAGCGTTACGATAGTCGCCCCTGCCCCCATTTGTTATCATTCACGCCTTGCTGTTTGTCTCAGGAGATGTTGTGAAGCCATTGGTCGAACACCCGCACGCTGCCGCCGGAGAGCAAAAATCCGTTAGCCCAGGTTCCAAAACCACAACGCGACGCTCGCGGGCGGTTGCTGCCAAACGTGGCGCTATCATGACCGCCGCACTGGAATTTTTTTCACTCTATGGCTTTCACGGCACCCGGCTGGAGCAGGTTGCAGAACGGGCTGACGTCTCGAAAACCAACCTCTTTTATTACTTCCCGACAAAAGAAGCGCTCTATATTGATGTGCTGAAAGGACTGCTGGATATCTGGCTGGCACCGTTAAAGGCCTTACAGCCCGATCAGCATCCACTGGAAGCCATAAGAGAATATATTCGCCTGAAACTCTGTGTGTCCCGCGATCATCCGCAGGCTTCGCGACTTTTTTGCCTGGAGATGGTTCAGGGCGCGCCGTTGCTGAAACAGGAGCTGGGGGGCGGCCTGAAAACCCTGGTAGAAGAGAAATGCGATGTCATTCGGGGCTGGATTAAAGATGAGCGCATTGCCCCCGTCGATCCAATGCAGTTGATTTTTATGCTGTGGGCAACGACGCAGCATTACGCCGATTTTAGCGTGCAGGTTGAGGCAATCACCGGTAAAACGCTCAGCGATCCGGCGTTTTTCGACCAGACGGTAAAAAACCTTCAGCACATCATTACTGAAGGCATTCAGATGCGGGCTTAATCGCCTGTGCGGGGGCGTTTGTACCGACGCCTCAGCGAAAGATTGCCAGAGATTTTGCTCGACGCAGCGTCGGGTGACAGGCAGGGCCGCTCATCTCTGCTGAATGGCTAGCGAAGCCCGATCAAACGTTTCGTTTGAATTAGGTATTCATCAGACTCTGCACGCCTGTGTTGCCCAGTACGCGGCGCAGGAAATCCTGCGTGCGCGCTTCCTGAGGCCGCAGCAGCACCTCATCCGCATGACCCTGCTCTACAATCTGTCCACTGTGCAGGAAACACACGCGATCGGCGACCTCTCTTGCAAACTGCATCTCATGCGTTACCACGATCATGGTCATTCCCTGCTGGGCCAGGTTGCGCATAACCTGCAGCACTTCGCCGACCAGTTCTGGGTCCAGCGCGGATGTCGGCTCATCAAAAAGAATGGCTTTCGGCTGCAGGGCCAGCGTGCGGGCAATCGCTACGCGCTGCTGCTGACCACCGGAAAGCTGCGACGGCCAGGCGGAAACTTTGTCGCCCAGCCCTACTCTTTCCAGCAGCTCTTTGGCCATCTTTTCGGCTTTACTGCGTGTCTCGCCATTGACGTAAATCGGCCCTTCCATCACGTTTTCCAGCACGCTACGGTGAGGAAACAGATTAAAGCGTTGAAAAACCATACCGATCTGGCGACGCAGCGCGTTGATACGTTTGCTTTTACTGTCAACATGCTGATCAAGCACGCGGATGGTGCCGCTTTCATAGGTTTCCAGCCCGTTGATACAGCGCAGCACCGTCGATTTCCCGGAGCCTGAAGGCCCGACCAGGCACACCACTTCGCCCTCTTCGACGCGAAAACTCACCCCTTTCAGCACTTCAACTGCACCAAAGCGCTTATGGACATCAAGAATTTCAATCATCTCATGCTCCTTTTTTCTGGCGATTTTCAAGGTGCCTGGTAAAAGCCAGCAACGGCATGCATAACGTCAGGTAGAGCAACGCCACCAGCGTATACACTGTGGTGTTATCAAAGGTTGAAGCCGCCAGAAGCTGGCCCTGGCGGGTCATTTCGGTAACCGCGATCGTTGACGCCAGCGCTGAGTCTTTCAGCATCATGACCAGGGTATTGCTGTATGGCGGCAGCGCGACATGAAAAGCCTGAGGCAGAATGACGCGTCGCATCGCTTTAAAGAAGCTCATGCCCATAGAGCGCGCCGCCTCAAGCTGACCACGATCCACCGATTCAATACCGGAACGAAAAATCTCGGCCAGGAAGGTTGAAAAGCAAAACGCGATACCGATGACGCTGGCCTGAAAGGATGTCAGGGTAATACCGATATCGGGAAAAACGAAATAGATGTAGAACAGCACCACAATCATCGGCAGTGCGCGAGTGATATTAATGATGACGCTGACGGGCCAGGAAATGATTTTAAAAGGACACATTTTTGCGGCAGCGAAGATCAACCCCAGCGGCGTACTGATGAGCAAGGACAGTAGCGTGATATAAATCGTCATTTCAGCCCCTTGCAAAAGAAAGGGAAGGTAAACATGAATGCTGCTCCAGTCCATTATGCGCTCCCGCCGGTGTTGAGTGTCATGCTTCAAATTCATTTAAATGAATATGTTTATCAGTAAATACTGTCAAACTTTTCATCTGATGACGTCATAGCATTAACTTATTAGTGTAATAAAGTGCATTGAAAGCCCACTGAATGGGGAAATCAAAGGGTTTTGTGTTAATTTGTGAGGCGCAACATTTTTAGAAAAGAAAAGATTGACAGGCAGGAATTTAATTTCATTATAGTGAAATTAATTGTTCACATGTCAATCAGGAGTAAGTGATGTCTCTTCGGTCGCACGTTACCATGGCTTTATTCTCTGTTGCCCTTGGCCTCACTTGCAGTGCACAGGCAGCGCCACTGACGGCAGGTTCTCCGCCTTCCAGCGCGCCTACCACGTTTCTGGATACCAAAACCGGTAAAATTGAAGGCTTCATGCCGGACGTGGCCGCGGAAGTGGCCAAACGTCAGAAGCTTGACATCAACTTTACCGCGGTGCCTTTCTCGACGCTGATTCAGTCTGTAATTGCGGGCAAAATCGATATGATTGTGGCCGGGATGACACCCACGCCAGAGCGCGAAAAACGTATTGCGTTCTCGCAGCCAGTCACTGCGTTTGGACCGGGGCTGGTCGTGCGTGATGACAATAAAAAAGTCTATCGCTCGCAGCAGGATCTGAAAGGCGACATCGTCGGCACCATGGCGGGCACCGATTATACGCAGGCGCTGATTAAGAGCGGTATCGCGAAAGAGGTGAAAGTGTATGACAGTCCGGCAGATATGATGCGCGATCTGTCCCTGGGCCGTATCGCTGCGGGGATGAACGATTACCCGATTATGAAATACCAGGAAAAATCTGGCGCGTACAAAGGTATGCATGTGGTGGACGGTTACAAGCCTGAGCATATCGCACCTATGGCCTTTGGCGTGAAAAAAGGGAACGATAAGCTACTTGCCGATATTAATACTGCCCTGACGGCAATGAAGGCCGACGGCACATTGCAAAAAATCAAAGCGAAGTGGGGAATGCCTTAATCGCGTGTTGATGCACGGAGGCACGCAACCTTAAGGAACATGGTGATGAAAACAGCGTTAATGCACTCAGAGGATCTGAGTGCCGTCGAGATGACGATTGGCTTACGACTAAAGCAGATACGCAAGTCGCGCAATATGACCATAAAGGCACTGGCGGAACAGGCCAATGTGTCGGCGGGAGCCATCAGCCAGATTGAGCGCAATCTGGCTAACCCCACGGTACGGGTGCTTGAGCAACTTCGCGTGGTCCTGAATGTTCCACTGACCGCTTTTCTTGAACAAAATGAAGAGATGCGACCCGGTGCTGAACATTATGTCCGGCGCTGGCGTGAGCGGCCACATTTTGAAGTTGGCAGGCAGGGCATAACCAAGGCGATGTTATCGCCTTCTGGCGAACATGATATTCAGTTTATGTATATCAGCATCCCTCCCCGCACGCGTTCGGAAGAAATGCTGACAGGCATTGGTGAAAAAGCAGGTGTAGTTATGGAAGGCCGTCTCACGCTGGAGGTGAATGGTGAGGCGACCTTCATCGAAGCGGGCGACAGTTTTCAGTTTAAAAGTCATCTTCCGCATAACATTTTTAACGACAGCGACACTGAAGCCCGCGTGTTGTGGATTATGCATATTCCGCCCCGACATCATATTTGAAACAAGGTTAACCCATGCGAATTAAGGTCGATAGCGTCAGTGACAGTTCCGTCTTCCCCACCTCTGTTGATGTTGTTGTGATAGGCGGTGGGATTGTGGGGACGTCAACGGCATATGAACTGGCGAAGCAGGGGGTTTCTGTTGCGCTGTTTGAGAAAGGTGTGATTGCCGGTGAACAGTCAGGCCGAAACTGGGGCTGGGTTCGTCAACAGAACCGTGATTTGCATGAGTTACCAATGGCGATGCGAAGCCTGCAGCGCTGGGATGAGCTGAGTGGTGAAATCGGGATGGATTTGGGCTTCAGGCGCAGCGGTATCCTCTATGGCACGCTAAATGAAGCTGACCTGGCGCGCTGGGAAAAATGGGGACAGCAGGCAAAACAGATTGGCTTTACCAGCCAGTTGCTCTCCGCGCGTGAAGCACAGGAGCGCATTGGGGACAAAACTCCATGGCGAGGCGGTGTATGGTCACCGACAGATGGTCGTGCAGAACCGTCGCAGGCGGTACCGGCCATTGCGAAAGGCGCGCAAAAGCTGGGAGCCAGCATTTTTCAGCGTTGCGCGGTGCGCGCACTGGATATCAGCGCGGGCCGTGTTTCTGGCGTCTGGACAGAACGCGGACTGGTTAAAGCCAGCCGGGTAATTTGCTGCGGCGGTGCGTGGAGTTCGCGTTTCTGCAGACAATATGGCGTAGAACTCCCTGCCGCCAATATTCTGGGTACGGTATTTAAAACAACCGCCGCTCCTGAGGTCGTCAAAGGCTGTCTGAGCACGCCTAATCTTTGCCTTCGCCGCCGTCTGGACGGCAGTTACACCGTTGCCGTTCCGGGCCTTGGCCAGATTGATTTAGCACCGCAGAACATCCGTTATGCTGCGAAGTTTTATCCCATGTTCCGCAGCAAGGTCGCTAAAAAACTGAAAATCCGCCTGAACGGTTCATTCTTTTCTGGTCCTGAAGCGTCTGGAAGCTGGTCGCCCGACAGGCCCTCGCCGTTTGAAAAGATCCGGGTGCTTGATCCCACGCCGGACAAGCGCATCATTCACGATGGCCTGGCCGAGTTGATTCGCGTCTTCCCCGAACTGGAGGGCATCAAAGTCGATTATGCCTGGGCCGGCTGGATTGATACCACACCGGATTTGGTGCCGGTGATTGATCAGGTGAGTCAGCTCCCCGGCATGTTTATTGCCTCAGGCTTTAGTGGCCACGGTTTTGCCATCGGACCCGGTGCGGGACTGATGTGTGCACAGATGTTAACGAATAAGCCCGTTTATACGGACCTGACGCCCTACCGGCTCTCACGCTTCGAGAAAGGTAATGCGATTCGCCAACCGCAAATGATGTAACCGCGCTGATAACAGACAGGCCATGCGAACAGCGCATGGCCGTTATCGAATGCAGCCCGCTCAGGCATGTTTTTCGCGCTGTAGCGCCGCCTGATTTATCCGACGTGAAAACCCCTGCCCGGCCCTACTCAAGCCGCACCTGAATATGGCTGCGGGATTTCGCACAACCCTCCAGACTCAGCGCGGCCTTTTCTGCGTGTCCGTTACTGTGAATCCCGCTTGTGATGCATAGAAAAGTAACGGTTATCAATGCTTTCGCGGAAAAAACTATCGGGATCCACCGCGGCACAAAATCCCTGGTAAACCCGGGCAGGAACGGCCAGCCAGCGCCGGCAACTTCCGTTGCGATATTCAAGCTCGAGCACACCCGAAGTGGGATCGAATCCTGCGCTGCGAAATAAAGAAGAGTTAATATCGTGTCGTTTCATGAAAGATAGTCCGTATCGGTTAAGCCCAGGCCTGCATCATTGCCGCGCTGGCAGAGCGGCAATGTATCACAGACTTCCCCATTGTTGAGCAACCTTCAATGCGCTGACAAATAACAGTTATTGATGACACCGCGCGCTGACATGGCTTTTACCGGATCAAGCCCGTCTTCAGTAAAGGCTGGTCCTGCTAATATACACGAGCAATGTGGCAGTGATTTTTCACCAACCAGAACCACAGCTGAAAGGCGTTGACGACGTCTGACAAGATCGTTGTGCTACCTTATCTGAAACCGTCCCCTCAATTTATCCTCACCAGGGGGATGTAAATAAATATTTCAAACGTAAGCGTTAACGATTTTTAAAATTCTTTTTTGTTGAGTGAGCAGTACCGTAAAAATAAAAACTTTAGGGCTAAAAGAAAGATAAAAGGCAAATGCATCGATTAGGATTTAATGATTTTTTAATAAGAAATAATTTGAGTTAGCGCCCTATTTCCTTCTGGTCACGCCAGGGGGTTTTATTCACAGCAGGTTTCAGCTGCACGACCGTACTTGTCTTGTCAAAGTGCACAGGTTTAGCGACACCGCCAACACGACTGCAATTTAATTTCATGATTAGCAAAGGGTTAATTTGCCCGTTTACGAATACACTCAATAAAAAGACCTAAAAAAAATGACAATCTGTTTTGCTGTTAACATTTTTTTACCAGCTTAACGAAAAATTGATGGTCATGAAATGACCATAAACCGATTTGCAACGACGCGCAAAATCAGAAAAATGCCTGATTAATGCGTTGTATCTTCATGTCTGGTGTCACTTCATCAGGACAAGAAAATGGCAAGCATAAGCTCACTTGGCGCTGGTACTAACCTCGACCTCAACACGTTATATGATAATTTACAGTCAGCTGAAGAAGCGCAGTTGACCCCAATTACCACACAGCAGGCGTCATACAATGCGCAACTGACAGCCTGGGGCGTGGTACAAAGTTCAATGTCAAAATTGCAGACAGCCGCTGCGGCTTTGCAAAACGCATCAAGCATAGCGACCACGAAGGTCACCAGTACGAATACGGCGTTTACCGCCACGCTTGCCAGCAATGCCGCTGCCGGAAACTATTCCGTTGAAGTGGATCAGTTGGCCGCGTCACAGTCACTGCTCTCTAAATCAGCCAGTAGTGAAACAGCGCAGCTTGGCGACAGCAGCATGGCTTCCCGCACGATCACGATCAGCCAGCCTGGACAGAAATCCCCGCTGACCGTGACGTTAAACCAGAACCAGACAAGCCTGACTGCTATTCGTGACGCAATTAACCAGCAACAGGGCAGCGTAAACGCCAGCGTTATTATGGCGAACGACAATACCTATTATTTGTCCCTGACCGCACGTGACAGCGGGACGGCGAATGAAATGACCGTCAGTACCAACGACTCAACGTTGGCACAGTATGTCAATTACAGCAGTGGTGGCAGTAATAATGGTATGACAGAACAGGTTGCCGCTCAGGATGCGCAGATAAAAGTGAATGGTTTATCAATTACCCGCAGCAGCAACATTGTGACGGATGCACCGGAAGGTGTAACCCTGAATTTAAATAAAGTGAATACCGGCTCGCCGGAAACGTTATCCATCGCGTCAGATACATCGCCGATGTCGACAGCAATTCAGACGTATGTGGATGCGTATAATTCGCTGCAAAAGACCATTGCCGATCAAACAAACTATACGCCTGTACAAGCCGGACAGGCGCAGAGTGCTGACAATGGCGATCTGCTCGGTGATAACACGTTAATGAATATTCAGACCAGCCTGCGCAGTCAGTTTTCTGATCCTCAGTCGGGTAATATTCAGGAGCTGTCTCAACTGGGCATTACACAGGATGATAAAGGTGATCTGACCGTGGACAGTACGAAACTGAATAATGCGCTGACGAATCAGCCCGCCGATGTTTTAGCGTTTCTGACCGGCGATGGAAAGACAACCGGCTTTGCGACAGAGGTGACGAATAATCTCAACCAAATGCTGGCGAGTAATGGTACCGTTTCGAACGCCACAACAGGGATTAATACGTCGTTGAAGCAGCTCTCAGATCAATACAATACTGTTAACGACCAAATCACCACGATTATGGCGCAGTATAAAACGGAATTTACCAATCTGAGTACGCTGGTTTCTTCTATGACGCAGACCGGTAACTATCTGGCTGCACAATTCGCAAAAATGTAATAGCCGCCTTATCTTATTACTCTGCAGACAGATATCTTGTAAAAGATATCTGTCTGGTCATTATCTTCCCTTCATCGTTCTGCTTTACTGTTTCTGAATAGCGGTAACGCTTTACCACTCTCTTTCAGAGCTGAGTCATACGTAATACAGGTTTAGATTAATTTCTCCCGTTTCTGTGAAACCAGCAGCAGTGATTGGGCCGTGCTACCCTGCCCACTTGCTTTGCAATGCAATACCGCTCATCCTCTCTGACCACGTTGCGCCAGGACGTAAAACAATTTTCGCATAACTTTCATTATTTCAAAGTGTTACACGGGAGTAATGATATATCTTGGCGGGCTTTTTTAGACAGATTTAATACAGGTTTTCTTATCAATGCATAAACAGGAAGAAAATAAGGCAACCGCCTGGCATCAGGGACTTTTTCTGATATTTAATTATCCGTGCTATTTAATATTAAATGCTGTAACAAAAAGTTTTTAAGGTTAAGGAATTAAGTAATTTGGTTGTATTTGATGTGTGGTAATAATTCTTTTTTACAAGGATACCGCAGGCGTTTCCTTTCGCTTAAAACGGCACTTCTGCTATTCACGAATTAATCTTATCTGGCGTTTTTTAATTAAAGTTCTGTGGTTTCGTTTCGATAATAATAATGCGTAAATCATACGTTCTCCTTAGAAGGAATTTATCATGTCAGTGATTAACACTAACGTTCTGTCGCTCATCACTCAGAATAACCTGGATAAGTCTCAGTCTTCTCTGGGTACCGCTATTGAACGTCTGTCATCGGGCCTGCGTATTAACAGCGCAAAAGATGATGCCGCGGGTGAAGCGATTGCAAACCGTTTTACGTCAAACATCAACGGTCTGACCGTTGCTGCGCGTAACGCGAACGACGGTATTTCATTGTCTCAGACAGCGGAAGGTGCGCTGGATGAGATAAACAACAACCTGCAGCGCGTCCGCGATCTGACCGTTCAGGCGCAGAACAGCTCCAACTCTGCTTCGGATATCGATTCGATTCAGGCTGAAGTTAACCAGCGCATGCAGGAAATCGACCGCGATACCAAGCAGACCGACTTTAACGGACTCAAAGTACTGAACACCGGTTCAGGCAGCACCACCTACAACTTCCAGGTTGGTGCGCAGGATGGCCAAACGATCGGAATTACCATCAGTTCAAGTGACAGTTTTGACCTGGCCGCAGCAGGTAACGCCTCTTCTGGTAATGTGCAAAACACTAGTTCAACAACCGGTCAGACAGTGAATGGTACAGCCCGCAGCACCGCGGCTATCGGCTTTGACGTACTGAAAGGTGCCGTTACCGGTGGATCGGGCGGTACAGCATCTGGCAGCACACCGCTGGCAGATATTGATAAAGCGATTAAAGCCGTTGACAGTCAGCGTAGCCTGTTGGGTGCGTCTCAGAACCGTTTTGAGTCCACCATCAGCAACCTGAACAACACCGTCACCAACCTGACTGCTGCCCGCAGCCGTATTCAGGATGCGGACTACGCGACGGAAGTGTCGAATATGTCACGTGCTCAGATCCTCCAGCAGGCAGGTTCCTCGGTACTGGCGCAGGCCAACCAGGTGCCACAGACGATGCTGTCGTTACTGCGTTAAGAGCCAATTCAGGAACCACGCCTGTTACAGGCGTGGTTCTTATCACTCTGCGGCGGTTTGTCAGCTCACCTTTCGAATGAAGTCGCTAAATGCCGCTAACTGCTTAGCCAGATGCTCTCTTGTACCCTGTTCAATCACCTCTCCGGCCTGCTCATCCACTTTATTCTGGATAACGCCCCCCATGAATTCCGGTTTGTTTAACACCATCGCATCCAGAAAAACCAAAATCTGCCGCAGATGATACTGACAGCGAGCGCCACCGATAGCACCCATTGAACTCGTTTGAATCGCCACGGGCTTACCGGCTAAAGGCTGATTGGGCACGCGAGACAACCAGTCGATGGCATTTTTCAGTCCGCCAGGAACGGAGTAGTTGTATTCAGGGGTCACGATAATGACGCCATCAGCCTGGCGGATCTGTTCAGCCAGCGCCGTGACGGTATCTGGAATGCCTGCTTCCTGCTGGATATCCGCATCATAAAGTGGAATATCCCGGATTGACGGCAGCGCTTCTACCACCACGCCCTGCGGTGCCAGTTGCGGTAGCGCATGCGCAATCATCGCGTTGTACGATCCTTTTCTCAGGCTGCCCAGTAAGGTAACCATTTTTAACGGCTTGTCTGACATTGTCGTTCCTCTTTTCGATGGCTAAGTGCGTTTTCACGCCACGTCTGGAATATACTATGGCGTTTCTGACGGATTAAAAGTGAGTGGTTATGCGGCAATTTTTGTTGGTTTTAACATCAATTTTGGTCGTGGGCTGTGCGCCGGATCATCGCACCCGCACATCAGGCCTCGCCAATCCTGCCTCACAGCATTGTCTGGCCGTTGGCGGAAAAAGCGATATTGTAAAAACGCCAACGGGTGAAGTGGGCTACTGTATCCTGCCTTCGGGTGAACATATCGAGGAATGGACCTTGTACCGCCGTGACGAATCGAAGGGGTAAGCTGTGGTGAATTCTGACCGCTCGGTTATCAGACTGGCGACCCTGCACGATCTGGCCGGAATTACAGCCTTGCTTCAGGCAAACTCGGCCGGACGCGGCGGCACACTGAATGGGGATTTTCCTGCCGATAAAGTTGAAGGGATGCTGCGTCGCGCCGGTGCCAGGACAGTGGTTGCCCAGCGCGATGAGGCGATTACCGGCGTATTATTTAGCGCCATTCCCACTCAGCACGAATCCGAGATGATTAACGCGATGCTTCATGCGTGGCCACCGGGGTGGCACTGTTGGCTCTACGGCCCGGTTTGTATCAGTGAGGCTGAACGGGGAAAGGGATTACTAAAACGCCTTTATCACCACATGTGCCAGTATCAACAGGGCGCACCTGTGTTATTTATTCAGGCGCAAAACAGCCGTTCAATTCAGGCCCATCAACGCCTTGGCATGTACCCGGTGGCACAGTTTGCTATGCAAGATGAAGATTTTTTTGTCTATAGCCATCAGGGTTAGCAACCTCAAAACCGCCGCGCATAGCACAAAAGGAAACCTGCTTCCGATGCAGATTCTACAATGAATCTAAGACATTAACGGGGGAGAACAGGATGACAAAGATCTGTGTCACATGCGGAACCGCCTACTCGCAGATGGAAACAACCCACTGCATAATTTGCGAAGATGAACGTCAGTACGTGCCGGCTTCAGGGCAACAATGGACATCCAGTGAAGCGCTCCATGCCGCGCACAGCAATAAATGGCAGCAACCTGAAACGGGATTGTTTAGCCTGCAGTCTGTGCCTGATTTTGCCATCGGCCAGCGCGCGTTTTTGATTAAAGGACAACAGGGCAACGTGCTGTGGGACTGCATACCTAACCTTGATGCCGCCACCGTCGATATCATTCGTGCGCTGGGCGGTATCGACGCAATTGCGATTTCACATCCCCACTATTACAGCAACATGCAAGACTGGGCAGCAATATTTGATGCGCCATTGTATATCCACGCCAGCGACAGCGAATGGATTGTGCGTGACAGCCCACATCTGCAGTTATGGGATGGCGATGTCCTGACTATTCTCCCTGACATAAGTTTGTTGCGGCTGGGTGGCCACTTCGCGGGCGGCACGGTACTGCACTGGGCAAAAAATGAAGGCATCCTGTTGTCTGGCGATATTATTCAGGTTGCGCCGGGGGCAAATGCTGTGTCCTTCATGTGGAGTTATCCCAACATGCTGCCTTTACCGGCGGACAACATCAGGACAATAACCGAGCGTCTGACCCCCTTTGCCTTTGATCGACTTTATAGTGCGTTTGAAGGGCGCGATATTGCGTCTGACGCGAAGCAGGTGGTGAACCGCTCAGCACAAAAATATATAGACTGCCTGCAGTAAGACAGAGCAGTGACGGACGGTTAAGCGGCCAACGCCATCACCCGCTTAACCCACGTTTTTCATTCGTCGATATACCTCAGACAGGCTTTATGACTCACCCTTACGGCGATGAGGCCGCCTCATCATCTACGCTACGATCCCTGTCAGTGGCGCTATCAACGGATTCATCTGTTGGCCGCATTCAGCAAAAACGACAACGTCATCAACGCCTGCGCGCGGGCCGCATGAGCACCGTCGTTCCGGTCTGTAGCGGCACAGGAACGTCAGGGCGAGTTCAGTTGACTCACCCTTTCGCGCGGGATCAGGGTGCCAGCGATGCACCACTGGTGGCGATAACCTCTTTATACCACCAGAAACTTTTCTTGCGGCTGCGCGCCAGCGTGCCGTTCCCATTGTCATCGCGGTCAACATAAATAAAACCATAGCGCTTGGACAGCTCGGCTCTGGAGGCGCTGACCAGATCGATGGGCCCCCAGCTGGTATAGCCCATCACCTCTACACCGTCATCAATCGCCTCGCGCACCTGTACTAAATGGTCATTAAGGTAGCTGATGCGGTAGTCATCCTGCACTACGCCGTCCGCGTCAGGTTTATCCTTCGCACCCAGGCCGTTTTCCACGATAAACAGCGGTTTCTGATAACGATCCCAGAGCACGTTGAGCAGCGTACGCAGACCGACAGGATCTATCTGCCAGCCCCATTCGGAGCTTGCCAGATGCGGGTTTGGCACCATGCTCAGGATGTTGCTCCGTGCCTGCTGATTTAACGCCTCATCGGTGGTGACACAGCCGCTCATATAGTAGCTGAACGAGATAAAGTCGACCGTTGATGTCAGCGCCTCGCGGTCGGCATCGGTGATGTCAATCTGAATACCGTTGTCACGGAAGAAGCGCAGCATATAGCCCGGGTAGGCACCGCGGCACTGCACGTCACCGAAGAACTGCCAGCTGCGGTTCTCCTGTAGCGCTTCCAGCACGTCTTCTGGCTTGCAGGTCAGCGGGTATACCAGGCCGCCCAACAGCATATTGCCGATTCTGGCATCAGGAATAATGTCATGACAGGCTTTTACCGCCAGCGCGCTGGCGACCAGTTGATGATGGATTGCCTGGTACACTTCGCCTTTATTGCTGGTTTCCGGCAGACCAACGCCAGTCAGCGGCGCGTGCAAGGACATGTTGATCTCGTTGAAAGTCAGCCACAGCTTCACCTTCTCTTTGTAGCGCGCAAACACAGTGCAGGCGTAGCGTTCAAAAAAACCGATAGTCTGACGACTTCCCCAGCCGCCGTACTGCTTTACCAGCGCCCATGGCATTTCATAATGTGACAGCGTGACAAGCGGCTTGATACCGTGTGCGGCCAGTTCGTCAAACAGCATGTCGTAAAAAGCCAGCCCTGCCTCGTTCGGCTGCTGCTCATCACCGTTCGGGAAAATACGCGTCCAGGCAATCGAAACACGCAGGCATTTAAAACCCATTTCAGCAAAGAGTTTGATGTCTTCCGGATAGCGGTGATAGAAGTCGATAGCCACATCCTTGATACTGCTGTCTCCCGCGACGCGCTCTACCACCGGACCAAAAACCCCCTGTGGCTGAACGTCAGAAGTTGACAGCCCTTTTCCATCGTCCAGATAAGCGCCCTCTGTTTGGTTGGCGGCTAACGCCCCACCCCATAAAAAATCATCCGGGAAAGTCTTCATTATGTTCTCCTGTTATTGATGGCTTACGCAGATTAGCGGTACACCGGCATTGGCGAATGTTGCCGTCACGGTCGCTACCTCGCGATATTCGTCGCTGTTGCTGATAATAATCGGGGTCGTCAGGTCGTAACCGGCATCGATAATTGCCTGACGATCAAACTCCAGCAGCAGATCGCCCGGCTGCACGCTGTCACCTACCTTCACGTGAGCGGTAAAGGGGATGCCATTGAGCTTCACGGTGTCGATGCCCACGTGAATCAATACTTCAATGCCGCTGTCGCTGAGCAGGCCAATGGCATGTTTGGTCTGAAAAAGCGAGGCAACAACGCCGGTGAAAGGGGCAACGACGTTGTTATCAGACGGAATGATAGCGGCACCGCTGCCCAGCAGGCCGCTGGCGAAGGTGGTATCCGGCACCTGGTCAAGTGCCAGAACGGTGCCGGTCATCGGCGATAACACCGTGTTTTTGCCTGCTGATGCGTGCCCGTTAGGCGTTGCGCGCGCTGGCATCCCGGCGACCAACGTCAGGCCGCAACTCAGGACCAGTGCCACCATTGTGCCGAAAAGGCCGCCCCACAGCGTGGCATCCACGCCGCCCGGCGGTATCATCTGGGCGAGGGTAAAAATATTGGCAAAGCCAAACGAATAAACGTGGGTATCGCTGAAGCCAACAATAGCTCCACCGACAGCTCCCGCCACGCAGCCAAAGATAAAGGGGCGGCGCAGCGGCAGATTGACACCATAGACCGCGGGTTCGGTAATGCCGAAGATCCCTGCCGTCACGGACGATCCGGCCAGCATTTTTTGACGCGCATCGCGGGTGCGCAGGAAGACCCCTAACGCCGCACCCACCTGACCGAAGACCGCAGGCAGCAGCATCGGCAACATAGAGTCGTGGCCCAGCACCGCCACGTTGTTGATCATCAACGGTACCAGCCCCCAGTGCAGACCAAAGATGACGCAGACCTGCCAGAGCGCGCCCATTGCCGCGCCCGCCAGCCACGGTGCCAGTGCATAGATCCACTGATAACCGTTTGCCAGCATCTGGCTGAGCCAGGTTGCCAGTGGGCCAATCACCAGGAAAGTCAGGGGGACCGTCACGCCCAGGCAAATGAGCGGCGCGAAGAAATTTTTCATCGCGGATGGCAGCAGCTTCGTACTCTGTCTTTCCAGCCAGCAGCTTACCCACGCGGCAAGAATAATCGGGATTACGGACGAGCTGTAGTTAAACCAGGTCACCGGAATGCCGAGAAACGCCTCGGTCACCGCATCCGGCTGCTGGCTGGCGTTGAATGCAGCGATCATGATCGGATGGGTCAGCGCGCCGCCAATGACCATGGTGATAAAAGGATTACCGCCGAACTTTTTCCCAGCGGTGTAGCCCAGCACTAATGGAAAAAAGAAGAACAGCGCGTCGCTGGCGGCGAACCATATTTTATAGGTGCCGCTTTCCGTGGTGAGCCAACCGCAGACCACTGCCAGCGCCAGTAACCCTTTGAGGATACCAGAGGCCGCCAGGACGCCGATAAATGGCGTAAAAATTCCGGAGACAATGTCGATCAGGCGGCCAGATAAGGTGCCCTTGTCGCCCTTTTCCTCCACGACAGGCGCGTCATCAGTCAGCCCGGCCTCGTTGCGCACCGCCTGCCAGACGTCATGGACATGGTTCCCAATGACGACCTGAAATTGGCCGCCGCTTTCTACCACCATAATCACATCCGGGTTGTTCTTCAGCCCCTCGGCATCTGCTTTCTGCTTGTCTCTCAGTTTAAAACGAAGCCGGGTTGCGCAATGCACAAGGCTGATGATGTTCTCTTTTCCGCCAGCGTGGCTGAGAATATCCTTCGCTAAAGCCTGGTATTCCATCTCGTTTTCCTTACATCCGGTGCCTGTAGCCACCTGTTGAATTAAAAAAAAACCTGAGGGCGTCCTTCGTCAGAAGGCCGCACTCAGGTTTTGCCTGCGTAATGCAGTAACAATCCCGTGTTGAGGCTTAACGCCCCTCTTTTCTCACCCGCTCAATATGGAGGGTGAGAAACATGATTTCTTCGGTTGTCAGCTCGCGCTGATAGTTTTTATTCAGGTGCTGAGCGATTTTTCCGGCGCATTTCCAGGCCATGCCGTAATTGTCTTTCACCGCCGCATGCAAAGACACATCGTCATCCTGCACCACCGTGCGGGTCAGCATTCGCTGGGCAAAAAACTTCAGATGAGTAACGAAACGCTGATAGCTGAGCGACTCTTCGTCGTACTCCAGGTGCAGTTGATACTTCACCAGTTGCAGGATCTCCTGCATGATCCTGGTGACATGCATCACTTCAGGCATTTCACTGTCCAACTGGGCCGTAACCAGATGCAGAGCAATAAATCCCGCCTCATCCTCGGCCAAATCGACATGCAGACGTCGGGCAATAATGGCCCTCGCCTCCTGACCCAGCCCAAATTCTCTGGGATAGAGACGTTTAATTTCCCACAGCAACACATTTTTGATTGCCAGCCCTTTCTTTTGCCGTTCAATCGCAAAGTAGCAGTGGTCGGTTAAGGTGATATACAAACTATCCTGCAGCTTTCCCAGCCGTTGTCCTGCCAGCCTGATGATCTGATCACAGGTCGTCATCACCTCAAGTGGGATCTGACTCAGCAGTTCCCCTAGCCGACGCACCAGCACGTCATTCTGCAGCGCAAACACCTTTTCAATCAGTGCGGTTTCCAGCGTGTCCCCTGCGCGCTTCTGAAAGGCCAGCCCACGCCCCATGACAACCTGTTCGGACCCACGCTCATCCAGAGCAACCACCACATTGTTATTAAGAATTTTGGCGATTTTCATCGGAACCCCAGAAACAAAAAAACCTGACATCCGGCAGAAGCCAGAAAATCAGGTTTTGCCTGCTTTTAGCAGTCACAATCCAGTGAGGGAACTCTATCAGTTTCAATTGCAACCTATCCGTATCATGCGTAAAAAACGTGACACATATCGTACTTTTGCTGTGGGGTCAGAAAGTTACCGCGGTTTTCAGCGTGGTGACCCAGGCATCCTGCGTGTGCGATACGCCGCCCGGATGGTGCCAGTACTGTATGCCCGGCTGTAGCTCCAGCCACGACAGAGGACGGAAGCGATAGTAAAACTCCCCGTTCAGGGAATGGCCCGGTACCGGATGATACATCGGATTGTTATGATCACTCAGCCCGCTAAGTGTATTCATATAGCGCTGATTTCGGGCATAGCCAGTGCTCATATCAATCCAGCTGAGACCAAGACCCATCCAGTCTTCCGGTCGTGCGTCAAACAGTCCCCGATAGCGCACTGAGGCGGCATAAACCTGATGAATATAATTGGTACGCTGGTCGGCAAGGCTCATGCTGGCGGAGGCACTTAACCCACGATTCGAATCGTCCTTATGCTGCGTGAGTTGCTGATTCATTCCGGCGTACACAAACCAGGTACGATTGCGTTGTGTATAACCTTCTGGGTCTGTTGCCCCTGCCCCACCCGATCTTCCGTGATAAAGATCCGTTTGTGGCGCATTGGTGAATACCACGCCCAGGTTATACGCTCCGGGAAGATGATTGATCATCGGGCGCGCTTCAATTTCAACCGGAAGTAATATGCCTTTGCTGCCCTTCGTCGACCCGCTCCAGGCATGATGACGGCTGGAGGCATCCGGGTTCTGCTCCATCACTCCCCCCTTTAATGTGAGGGCCGGCGTCACGTTATACGCCAGCGTTGTGCCCCAGGTGTGGACGTTCCAGTTATGCCAGGTGAGCGCGTTAGCCGACTTGCCGCCGCACTGGGAAAGTAGCTGGAAGTCACAGGGAATGATCTGATCGAAGGTCTGGACTTTATTCATCATCCCGATTCGCCAGGTGATGCGGCGATCGTCAAAACTGCGCGCAAAGGTCAGCCAGCCCAAACGGGTAATGGACTGGCCGCCCCAGCTTTCCTGCGTCAGGTCGTTGATATTCACTCGCGGATCCTGCACGCGTCTGGTGGTGAGGTCATCATTGTGGTTACGATTGACGATATTCCCCTCAATTCGTGCATCGGGAATACCTGTCCAGCGCGCCAAATCCTGAGTGAAGGTCAACGCAAACTGATCGATATAAGCCACATGCGAGTCTTGATGGTAGCCCCCGCCAGCATTCCAGCCGATTTCGTTCAGATAACCCAGATTGTAGGTAAAACCGTTATCATTAAGGATGTTACGAATACCCAACATATCGCCCAGCATGGGAGCGGGAGAAGCGTCAAAACCTAATACCGTACCATTCCATTCCTGGCCAACTGATAGCGGTGAAACCAGCAAAAGCGCGAGTACATACTGCTTGTAGCGAGCATTTATCATCTTTCTTTACATCCTGATAAACATACATATGTGAAAATGGGGAATGTTCAGTTTGTTAGGGTGTTGCCTGTTCTTCAGGCCAAAAAAAACCTGAACGCTTAATGGGTTATCCCATATCGCGTTCAGGTTTTGCCTGTCGACCAGTAACAATCCTGAATTCAGTCGCCAAAAACCTTATCATCTGTAAGGTTTTCAGGAAGCATGTATTGGCTACGTATGTGATTCAGGTAGCAGTTTTGTCGGAAGAAACAGTCGTACGCCGAGCAGAATGAGTGCATTACCTGCGCGTATCAAAAGGGGATTTCCGGCAGAACAGCCAGGAAGTGAAAACAGCATCGCCCGCCTGACAGGACGGGCGTGATGTTGCAATGCAGATATAATGAGAAGTCGTTCGTTATTTAACGCGTGTGCGCTTGCGGCACGTTACCGCTTTAGTTTAATTTGCTCAAGTCCCTGTAAAACGTTATTAATATCATCCCCACTCAGATGTTGCACATCCAGTTGGTGATGAAGAGAGGTTAAATCGCCTTTCGAAAAACTGCTCTGCGACAGTTGCTGATGAATCGCTTGCAGAATTTGTTCATCTAACTGATTGATTTGCTTTCTCAACTCAGCCAGATCTTTAGCCGGTGGGACCGACTGAGGTTTGGCCAGCCAGTCCGCCATGTAGCGATACTGAATCGCTTTGCTGGCATCCATTAACGCCTGAAAGAAGACGGTAACAGATTGGGGATCCAGCCCGGCCTGAGCCGATTTTTCCTGCGCTTCTGCCAGCACATCCTTTTCCCTGGTCAGGTCTTCAACCGGCTTGTTATGCACTTTTTTGAACGCTGCGACGTCTTTCATCAGCAGCATTCTTTCATGCAGTGCGCGTGAGAGCAGAGAGACAGGTTGAGATGCTGCAGGCGCAGCAGCAGCGGAGCCGCTAAAAATAAGGGCGGCCAGCAGAAAGGTCATATATTGCATGTTTGGTTAGCCTGTTTCCAAATAGTTGAAAAAGATTAATCATATTAAACGCACCTCTCAATAATGAAGTGTCTGTGAAACATTAGTTAATCTCTGTAATTAACTAATACAAATTATAAACACACTCAGGGTTGAAGGTCATAAATCATTAGAATACATACACTATCATTATGGCCACCCTAACCGCGCCGCTTCAATGTTAATATTTAGTCAACAAGTTGAGCGGATAATCAGTGGAAAATCAATCAACTCACTAATTAAAGCATTGAATATAATTATAAAATTATAAATTTATGGAAGTTTGAAACAGTAAACTTTTTATTCTCATATCGCCATTAAAGATAAAAAACGTCAGACAGAACTCGCCTCTGATTATTCGCAAGCTAATTATCATGAGCTTTATTAATGACGCTTAAAGTTTAAATTTTCCTTTTAAAACAATGGAAATGCATCATCTCCTTATTTGTGAGGATTTATTTCAAAACGTCTTTAAAGTTTTCAACGTGACAGTCGATAAGTTTTATTAAGCAGTAGAAGCCTGTTTCTCGCTGCAAATTATTTCCCTTACCGGCTATCAGGGTGGAATTATGTTTATTACGCGTACGTTTTCCGATATGAAAATGGGGAAAAAGCTGGGGCTCAGTTTTGTTGTGCTGATAGTTGCAACCCTGACCATCGCACTGTTAGCGTTTAAAGGCTTTGAAACCATTAAGGAGAATGCGCAAAAACAGGACATTACTGTCGATTTTGTCAACACACTCGGTGAAGCACGAACCAGCCGGCTGCTTTATCAGTACACGAAAGACGAACACTATGCGCAGGTTAACGCAAAAGCGCTGAACGATTTAACAGCACAGGTAAACAGACTTAAGACGTTTAGCTGGGACAGTCAGGGCGAAAACACACTTACTACTGCCGCAAACGAACTGGAAAACTACAAGACGCACCGCGAGGTTTTTTATAATGCCTCGCAAAAAACGTTTGCTGCCGCCTCCCTCATTCAAAACAATGATCTGCTGGCTGTCGGTCAGCGGCTTGATGGTATCACGATTCCCGCTCAGCCTGAGGCCATGCTTCAGGTGTTGCGCTTAGCATCGATACTGAAAGAGATCGCCGGTGATGTAGAGCGTTTTGTCGACAAACCGACCGAATCCAGTAAAAGTGAAATCAGCGACAACATTTCCACCGTTACCCAGTTGCGCGCGCAGTTGTTCGCGCTGTCTGTCCCGGATATCCAGGCAGTGCTGGCGACGCAGAAAACGGATTTGGCGCAGCTCAGGCAGGCCTTTACTGACTATCTGTCAGCCGTGGCGGTAGAAACAACCGCGTCGAAACAACTGAACATCACCGCCGGAAAACTGAATACGTCCGTTGCGGAGCTTTTTAACTATCAGGCGTCCGAATCCGCAAATGCGTTACACAAAGCGGAAACGCAGATTGCGATTGTCGCCGCGATTTGTGTGCTGCTTAGTCTGCTGATCGCCTGGCGAATAACGCTTTCCATTACGGTTCCGTTGAAAGAAACGCTCAGCGTAGCCAAACGCATAGCGGAAGGCGATTTGACCGCCTCACTGTCCACGGCTCGTCGTGATGAACTGGGGCAATTGATGCAGGCCGTCAGCGTGATGAACGACAGCCTGCAAAACATCATTACCCATGTACGCGACGGCGTGAACGGCGTGGCTCGGGCTTCTTCAGAAATCGCTGCCGGCAATATGGATCTGTCTTCCCGGACCGAGCAACAGTCTGCCGCCGTGGTGCAAACTGCGGCCAGTATGGAAGAGTTAACCTCCACCGTGAAACAGAATGCGGAAAACGCGCATCACGCCAGCCAACTCGCTACTGAGGCTTCTGCCAATGCCGGACGCGGCGGTGAGATCATCCGAAGCGTTGTCACCACCATGCAAGGCATTACGACCAGTTCAGGTAAGATTGGCGAAATTATCAGTGTCATTAACGGTATTTCCTTCCAGACGAATATTCTGGCCCTGAACGCTGCCGTGGAGGCGGCCCGTGCCGGCGAACAAGGGCGTGGTTTTGCCGTTGTCGCTGGCGAAGTCAGAAACCTGGCGCAGCGCAGCGCTGTTGCGGCTAAGGAAATTGAGACGCTGATCCGCGATTCACTGAATCGCGTCAATGAAGGTTCGACCCTGGTGGATCAGGCGGGAACGACAATGGACGAGATCGTGCTGTCGGTGACCCAGGTTAAAGATATTATGAGCGAAATCGCGGCAGCCTCGGACGAGCAGAATCGTGGCATATCGCAGATCGCCCAGGCGATGACAGAGATGGACACCACGACGCAACAAAACGCCGCGCTGGTTGAAGAGTCCTCAGCCGCTGCCAGCTCACTGGAATCACAGGCAGAAGCGCTGGAAAAAACGGTTGCTGTATTCCGGGTACCCAGTAACAAGAAAAGTGTGGTGGCCAGTCAGGGTATATCGTCCGCAGCACCTAAAGTCGTGGTGTCTGCACGCCAGTCCAGCGTAACTGAAGCCAACTGGGAAACGTTCTGATACCGGAAACAGTGACGCCGGCAAGTTGCCGACGTCACTGTGGTTGGCTGAAAAGAGCGGTGCAACACGTATCCTGAACTGATTTTGTTGCCCTGCTTTGTAACGATGCCGGTTCCGGCCATGTCATTTCAGTCGGTTTTTTGCGGCTTAATGCACATACAGAGTAATCCTGCCAGCACCAACATGACGCCGACCATCGCGCCTGTATGAAAAGGCTCAGCGAACAGCGGCAGACTGATTGCCATCAACCAGACCAGTACATAGCTGATGCTCAGCAACGGATAGGCCCGGCTGAGCGGCAGATGGCGCAGTGCCAGGAACCAGCTCACCATCGAACAGGCGTAAGCAGTCAGTCCGCCACACAGAATCAGCAGCGGCAGCCAGTTCACGGGATGCTGCATCAATACGGCCTGCAAACTGGGCAACTGAAGCATCGCCCAGCGCAGCATTAACTGAGCGAGTGTCACCAGCAAAACGCTGCATAAGGCCAGCAAATAACCCTTCATGCGTAGCTCCCTATCAGGGCGACGCCTGCGACAATCAGTACCGTGCCAGCCCATTGCAGAGGCGTCATTTTTTCACGCCAGATAAACCGTGCGGCCAGGGCAACCAGAATAAAGTTAATACTCAGCATCGGGTAGGCCAGGCTTACCGGCAAACGCTGCAGCACCAGCAACCAGGCCACCATCCCCAGCGCTAACATGATAAGACTGGCCAGCAGCCAGCCGGCCAGGTTAGCCCTGTTTGTTTGCCGTGCCGCCTGTTTCTGACAGAGCTGACCTGCGCAGGTGAGTAAACTGGTCAGCAGCACCAATAATAAACTCACGATCAGTTAGCCGCATTGTATTGCAGTAACAGCATCCGACCGTTGCGATAGACCGCATCCGCTGGCGGTAAATCTGTGGGTGTCGCTTCACCGCGTTCCAGCATCATGATCAACGAGACATTGCCCTGCTTACGGTGCGCCTGAAGCCATTGCGGGAAATCCTCGCTGCTGACATAGGCAGACTGGGCATCGGGATAGCTAAGACCATACTGCAGCTCGCCCTTTTGACTGTAGGCAATGATATCGCTGCGTTTCAGCGTCCAGGCGATGGCTGACGACACGCCGGAATTATCACTTAAGATATAGCGGCTGTTCGCCAGGCTGTTTTCAATACTGCGGATGAAGACCTGGGGTTGCTTGGTATTCTCAACGCTTTCCGGAATTGCCGAACCGACACAGAGCGCCAGCGCCAAAGGGCAAAGCGCGGCGGCCAGCCAGTTGCGTTGTGGCGATTTCAGGCTGAAAGCCCCCGCGACAGCCCAGCCCGCAAACGCGATCACGGCCATAATGAGTGCAACCAGCTGATGTGCGCCATAGAGCGGACGATGGCTTAATCCCCAGGGTGCCAGCACGACCAGCAACGTAACCACACAGATCGCGCCAAACAGGATATTGATCCAGGCGTTGACTTTAAAGACGCGCGTGTTCTCACCCACTTTACGCCAGGCATAGTCAGCCATCAGCAGCGCCAGCGGCGCAAAGCAAGGCAGGATATACGTCGGCAGTTTCCCTTTCGCAATGCTGAAAAACACCAAGGGGATCACGACCCAGCTCAACAGATAAACACCACCTGAGGACTGCTGGCGTTGGGTCCAGCCTGAACGCAGTGCGCCCGGTAACAACGCCAGCCAGGGCAGCGCGCCGGCAATCAGCACTGGCAGGTAGTACCAGAAAGGGGCCTTATGCTGTGCGTTGTCTTCGGCAAAACGCTGGATATGCTCAACCCAGAAAAAGTAATGCCAGAAATCAGGTTGCTGCTGCTGAATGGCAATCGCCCAGGGTGCACTGATGGCTGCCGCACTGACAATCGCCAGTGGGCCATAAATAACCAGTTCCCGAAAACGCTGGTTCCAGATCGCCCATGGAAGGATCGCCAGTACAGGAACCGCCAGGGCAAGGAAACCTTTGGTCATAAAGCCCATGCCGCAGGCTAAGCCCAAAATCAGATAACGGAGGATACGTTGCCGCACATTTTGCGCTTCGCTGGCGAACCAGTAGCTGCACATCGCCGCAACCATCCATAACGTAAGCATCGGATCCAGCACGGCATAAGTACCAATACCGTAGACCAGAAGTGAGGTCATAAAGATAACGCTGGCCGTGAGAGCAACGTTACGGCGAGCAAACAGGCGACAACCCAGCCAGTAAATCAGGATGGCGCTCATCAGGGTTGAAAAGACCGAACCAATCCTGACGGCGAAGTTATTGTGACCAAAAATGGCCTGTCCAACAGTATTGAACCAGTAGCCGGCGATGGGTTTTTCGAAATAACGCAGACCGAAGAAGTGCGGCGTAATCCAGTTGCCGTTTTGCAGCATTTCACGGCTGATTTCGGCATAACGCGTTTCATCGGGCTGCCAGAGATTGCGGAACTCCAGAGGAAGTAAATAATAAAGAACGAAAAGTGAAACCAGTAGTACCGTCTTTTTGGTGGCAGTCATGGTGCTTACCTTGTTAAATTCTCACAACCCAACCAGCCTTCCCGGCCAGCAATGTGCCCACGAACAACCTTGCCGACAGGCAATGTATCGAGGTCGTCAGGCAAGAGGTCGCTCAGCGGGCAAAATTGTATTCCCTGCTCGCGGGCACGCTGTAACAACGTATCGAACGCATTGAGTTGACTGATACCTTCGACTTCAGCATGGATGGTATACACCGGGGTGCCCTTATCGGCGTGGATCTGTTCCAGGATGTAATCGTTGAACCGTTCAGCACTCAGCGTGGGACCGACCACTTCGTCCCAGGTGGGTAACGTCACGGGGATCTGTACCGTACCCGGCTCGCCATTTCTCAACAGTGGGCGAAAAGGCGCGGTACCGCGGCAATCGCTGTTGTACGCAAAACCAAATGTTTGCTTGGCCTGAATAACACGACCATCCGCGCGCCAGCCCGCCACGGCGGAACAGGTGACAGGTTTGCCGATAATGGCCTCCAGCGCATCCCGTCCTTTCGCAATCTGCTGAATAAGCTGTTCTTCATTCCAGACGCCTGCCCACGTTTGCCAGGCGAAGTGATCCCAGGCGTGCAGGCCAACTTCATGGTAATCGGCCGTCATGCGGATAATATCGCGCATCCCTGCCCCAATCTGTTTTCCTGGCCAGGCGGTCCCGGCTAACAGGATATCCCAGCCATAAAGCGATGCTGCGCGTGAGCGCAGCATTTTCCACAGAAAGCGCGGCTTCATCAGACGCCATAAATGGCGTCCCATGTTGTCAGGCCCGACACTGAAGAAAAAGGATGACTGGACATCGTGTTTTTTGAAGACCTCAATCAGCGCGGGCACGCCAAGTTTTGTCCCGCGCCAGGTATCGACATCGACACGTAGACCGACTTTCCTCATGCCTTATCGTCCTGAAGCTCAACGGTGCGCAGGAAGAAGTCGAGAGTGTTATCGATGGTCGTATTCATTTGCACTTCAGGTGTCCAGCCCAGCAGGCGTTTTGCATTACGGATCGAAGGCTTACGGTGCTCAACATCCTGATAGCCCTTGCCATAATAGCTGCTGCTTTCCACTTCACGGAAACCGGCAAACGGCGGGAAGCTGGCACGCAGCGGGTGACGCTCAAAGCTCTCCAGCAGACGTTCTGCCAGCTCTTTGATACTCGCTTCGTTGTCTGGATTACCGATGTTAATGATCTGCCCGTCGCAGTTATTGTTTTTGTTTTCAATAATTCTGAACAGGGCTTCAACACCATCACTGATATCTGTAAAGCAGCGCTTCTGACGGCCACCATCAAACAGCTTGATAGGCGAACCTTCCACCAGGTTTAAAATCAACTGGGTAATGGCACGCGAACTTCCGATGCGCGCGGCATTGAGGTTGTCCAGGCGCGGACCCATCCAGTTAAACGGACGGAACAGGGTGAAGCGCAGACCTTCTTTTTCACCGTAAGCCCAGATGACCCGGTCTAACAGCTGCTTGGAAACCGAGTAGATCCAGCGCTGTTTGTTAATCGGACCGACGACCAGGTTCGAGTGGTCTTCATCAAAGTTGCTGTCGGTACACATCCCATACACTTCGGACGTTGACGGGAAAATGATACGTTTGCCGTACTTCACACAGTCGCGAACAATTTTGAGGTTTTCTTCAAAATCCAGCTCAAAGACACGCAGCGGGTTGCGGGTATACTCAATCGGCGTGGCGATAGCGACCAACGGCAGAATGACGTCACATTTTTTAATGTGGTATTCGATCCACTCTGAGTGGATGCTGATATCGCCTTCAACAAACTGGAAGCGCGGATGACCAACAAAGCGGCTGATCGCGTCGGAACCAATATCCAGGCCAAACACTTCGAAGTTGTCGTCCTGCAGCAGGCGCTCGGTCAGATGGTTACCAATAAAGCCGTTAACACCCAGGATCAACACGCGGGTGCGACGCTTCACGGCGGCCACAGCCTGAGAATACAGCAGTGCGCCATTTACCATGCCCAGATGTTGCGCCAGCTGAACACCGTTCATGTAAACGCTGTTCGGGGTTTGCCCCGTCTGGATTTCCAGCGCGCCTTCACCACAAGCCACGACAAAAGGATCGGCTGACAGCACGGTTCCCGGACGAGCGTTGTGCGCGGTCGTTAAAACTTTGGCTTTCCAGACCACAAACTTTGTGGTGCCGGCAAACGCAAACGCGCCCGGCCATGGATCGGTAACGGCACGGACCAGATTATTGATTTGCTTAGCAGGCAGGCTCCAGTTGATGCGACCATCTTCTGGTGTTCTGCGACCCACAACCGTGGCTTCCGCTTCGTTTTGCGGCTTGCCGACGATATTGCCCTGTTTCATCGCGGGCAAGGTGCTTTCCAGCAGCTCACTGGCGCAGTCAACCAGTTTGCGGTGCAGAGTTAACGCGTTGTCTTCTTCAGCAATGGCGATGCGCTGTTGCGCGATGATTTCACCCGCATCGGCTTTTTTCACCATGCGGTGTAAGGTCACACCGGTTTCCGTTTCGCCATTCACCAGCGCCCAGTTTAATGGCGCACGACCGCGGTATTTTGGCAGCAGTGAACCGTGCAGGTTAAAAGCGCCCTGCTTCGCGCAGTTCAGAATGTCGTCACACAACAGGTTGCGGTAGTAGAAGGAGAAAATAACATCAGGTTCTGCTGATTTAATGCGATCGATCCACAGCGGATGGTTAACCTCATCCGGAGCATAAACCGGGATTGAATTTTCAGCCGCAATTCGCGCCACTGAGCCAAAAAAGTGATTTTCTGACGCCGTGTCGGCATGGGTGTAGATGGCGCTGATAGTGAAGCCTGCTTTCAACAGCGCATTAATGCCCGCACAACCCATGTCGTGATAAGCGAAGACGATAGTTTTCATTACTCGGTTTCCTGTACAGAACGGTCTTTCTGAGGATTGATAACACGTTGAATAAAATAGCGTGGACGGGCACGTACATCGTTGTAGATACGACCAATGTATTCACCCAGCAGTCCCATGCCGATAAATTGCGCGCCGATAAAGATAAACAGGACGGCAAACAACATAAAAACACCATCGCCAGCCCAGGCTGCGCCCAGAAACAGCCGCAGCAGAATCAGAATCACGGAGAACGCAAAACCTGCAATCGCAATCAGGCTGCCCAGTACACTTAGCATGCGTAGTGGTGTGGTTGTGAGACAGGTGACAAGGTCGTACATCAGGTTAATCAGGCGCATAAAGCTGTACTTCGAACTGCCGTGTTCACGTTCTGCGTGAGTAACCGGGAGTTCAATCGTACGACGCGCAAAGGTGTTAGCCAGGATCGGGATAAACGTGCTGCGCTCATGGCAGTTAAGCATGGCATCGATAATGTGACGGCGATAAGCCCGCAGCATACAACCGTAATCCCCCATCGATTTACCGGTCACACGTTGGATCATCTGGTTGATGGTGCGTGATGCCTGACGACGGAACCAGCTGTCCTGACGATTCTGGCGTACCGTGCCGACAACGTCATAGCCTTCCTGAGCGGCGGCCACCAGACGGGGAATTTCTTCGGGTGGGTTTTGCAAATCGGCATCCAGCGTGATGATGAGATCGCCGCTGACATTGCTGAATCCCGCCATAATCGCGGAGTGCTGACCATAGTTACGGTTGAGCAAAACGGCGACAATATGACTGCCGGGCAGTGAGGCTGCATCGGCGATCATCGTCGCGGACGCATCCTGGCTGCCGTCGTCGACCAGCAGAATTTCATAGTCCAGGTTCAGGCTCTTACAGGCATCATCGGTACGCTGAATCAATGCCGGTAAGCTTTCCTGCTCATTGTAAACCGGGATGACTACCGATACTTTTTCAATCTTTTTATCGTCGAACATTTAAACCCCAGCCAGTCCACGTAGTGCGCTGATAACGCGTTCAACGTCATCGTCAGTCATGTCGGGAAACAACGGAATGGAACAAATACGCTCGCTGTTCCACTCAGTGGCAGGCAGCGATAAATGCGGATAATGCTCACGGTAATATTTGTGCGTATGCGCTGCACGGAAATGCAGCCCCGTGCCGATGTCCTGCTCTTTCAGCGCCTGCATCAGTGCATCACGGGTCATACCGCACGCCTGCTCATCAACGCGAATAATGAAGAGATGCCAGGCGTGCTGATGCTGCCAGGCGGGCGGAACAAGAGGCTTAAACGGCGTATCTTTAAGGGCATCGAGGTAACGTTGCGCTATCGCCGCGCGACGCTGATTGATTTCGGGGAGCTTCTCCAGCTGAACCAGCGCAATGGCCGCGCTGATATCCGGCAGATTGTATTTAAAGCCCGGCATAATCACTTCTGCCTGCGGCTGACGACCGTGTGTTTGACGATCAAACGCGTCGACGCCCAGACCATGAAACTTCAGGCTGCGAATGCGATCGGCCAGAGCCGCGTCGTCGGTGACGACCAGACCACCTTCTGCGCAGGTCATGTTTTTGATGGCATGGAAGGAAAAAATAGCATTTCCCTGGCCACCCACGTGTTTACCTTTGTAGTGGGTACCGGCCGCATGCGCGGCATCTTCAATGACCGGAATGCCATGGCGTTGGCCGATAGCATAGATCGCGTCCATATCCGCAGGCGCACCCGCATAATGGACAGGGATAATCGCCCTGGTTTTCGGCGTAATCGCCGCTTCGATAGCTTCAGGGGTCACCATCAGATTATCGATATCCACATCGATCATCACCGGCGTCGCACCAAGTAACGTGATGATATTTAATGTAGAAACCCAGGTCAGGGAAGGTGTGATGACTTCATCACCGGCTTTGATGCCCAACGCCATTAACATGACGTGCATACCGGCAGTAGCAGACGTGACGGCAATAGCGTGTTGATTGCCGGTTAACTGGCAAAATGCGCGCTCAAGTTCAGCACACTTCGGCCCGGTCGTAATCCAGCCAGACGCAAAGACCTCACGCACTGCAGACAATTCAGTCTCGCCTAAAGAAGGACGAGAAAACGGAAGAAACGCCATTAAGTAATGTCCTTAAACTGTTTTGCCTTTTTTCCAGAAGAAAGAGGATAAGTTTGAAATATGAAAACAGCCAAAATGTAATCTTATGCTCATTTTTTTCCGTTAAAATCCGCGAAAAGAGGCAAAGTACACTGACCTCTGATCGTGAAGTCAAATATTAGAAAAATATTCACTTCATAACGATGCCAAATGATACGCTCGTAACCTTAACCAAACATTAAACGCTTCATTCAATTCACAAATTGACACGATCTTTATTAGGTTTACCAGATTAATCACATTAAATAAACAGATATGTTTGACAGTTTCATGAAGAGATTACCGCACATTCTGCAAATGCTGCCAGGCGGTATCTACATTGTTGACAGATAGCATTTTCTAAGGGAAAGTCGGAGTTTTGATACACGCGTTGCACTCATAAAGTGACGGTGATCACTTTTCTAACTTTTAGATTTTTTTCTTATGAACAAGGAATTACGCGTCACTACATCGTCAGTTGAACCTGCTGATTCTCGCTTCTGGAATTCGATGGTGCCGGAACTGACTGTCACTGATTTTGCCAGATCCTTTGCGTTTTATGTCGATGAACTGGGGTTTACTGTGAGAATAAGACGCATTCACCCAGACTTCGCTTATCTCTGTTATGGTGAAGCGCAATTAATGATTGAACAGCAGCATGACGCGGGCTGGCACACCGCAGAGATGCAGTATCCTTTGGGACGCGGTATTAACTTCCAGATAGAAGTCTCCAATATTCAGCAGCTTCACACGCGCCTGGTGAAAACGGGCACGCCCTTGTTCCGACCACTTAGCGAAAACGCCTACTATACGGGTGAGAAATATGAACGCCAGCAGGAGTTACTGGTTCAGGATCCAGATGGCTACC
This sequence comes from Pantoea sp. PNA 14-12, assembly GCF_004364735.1. NCBI lineage: Bacteria > Pseudomonadati > Pseudomonadota > Gammaproteobacteria > Enterobacterales > Erwiniaceae > Pantoea > Pantoea sp. PNA 14-12. The sequence goes on from NZ_SOAJ01000005.1 coordinate 269,952, forward strand.
TGCTGCGTTTTTGTCAGGTCTTAGACTGAAAAAACATTACAGCGCGACCACCTCGCTGACCTTATGGTGAAAGACATAGGGATCGGAGATCAACCCAAACTGTTCGTCATCCGCATAGGTAACTGCCACCGGGTAATCCTCGCCAGCAAACGCTTTCACTGCCGCCAGATCCCGCCAGTATGTGGCCAGAAAGAAATGCTGCCACTCTCCCTGTGCAACCTGATGAATAAAAGCGCCTGTGTTACCGGGTACCGATTCTGCATGCTGCACGCCCGTCTTCTGTAGATGCGTAAAAAATGCCTCTGCGTGCTGCTGAGGGACACAACCATGCCAGGTTCTGACAATCATCGTTTTCTCCTTTTAATGACGTAATGTCATGGTAACACGCTGTTTTTATAAAAAATTAAGACTGGCAGTGAAAAATAATGTTGTCGGCTGGCACAAATCCGAATTTGTTCTACATTTAGTGGCCCGACCAGGGGAACGACATTCATCACAGCAAAAAACAAAAACGGTAAAAATTATGGAATTGAGCAAGTTTGAGGTCAGAACGGGCCTGTGGCCACACATGCATTTCACGGATATTGAATACGATCACCGTGGCGGAAGTTACGAAATTTATGCCACCGATGTGACCAATCAAACCAAGAGTAAACTGTTTATCTGTCGTACCACGGATGAACAACAGGCGAAGCAACTGGCGGAGCAATTTAAAATCTGGCTGCCCAAAGTTAACAGCAGAAAGCGTAAAGCGACGGCGAAATCCGCACTTACCGGTTACGATCGCGTCGCGTGCCATAAAGGGTAAATACGGATTCATGCTGGCCGCCCCGTAGCAGATGAAGGCTGCTGTGGGGCGGCCTTGCACAGAAGCGATAAATCACGCGACCGATCAGGTTTGCGCCAGACATTACGCGGCGGCGTTATTAAACCGGGCGGTTTTTCATCGTATCAGTCGGACAGCCTTGTATGAACGCCACCTGGCCTGCCCGTAACCACTTGCTGCCCGGCACCATGCCAGTCTTGCCTGAGCAAAACGCTCACCATAAAAGTGACAGTGTCATGTTTTCTGCCCGGCGCTAACGCATCGGCATCGCAGACATTCCCCACACTGAGCAACCCCCGTAATGCCTTAAACGTAAACGTCTGACTCCGCCTGGTCAGCCGTTTGATAACAACATGAAAAAGCGTCTGATGTCCGTTCATTATTTCTGATCGAGCCCTTTTTCATCACGTTTTTTTATTAGGCGTATTGTTTTTCTCTCTGGCATCCTGCGCATTCCCTTCTCTTCCTCCAGCCGACATTAAACTGACCATGTCTTGCCGATTTTTTCAGGTTATTATCGTTTTGCTTAATCACATTAAATGCAGACGACACGGCTGACATGCCAATAGAGCGGTGCGGGCACATACGGGAAATGAGGGAAAAAAAATCAAAGTGGCCCCAATGAAGTCTAAACGTGTACTGATTATCGAAGATGATGCCGATGCAGCCGGCGTACTTGAAGCCTATCTTAAACGTGAAGGCTACACGGTGATGATTGCTGGCGATGGAATGACAGGACTTGACCACGCGCAACGCTGGCAGCCCGATCTCATTCTGCTTGATGTGATGCTGCCCGTCATGAACGGCACGGAAGTTCTGGCGGCCCTTCGACGCAGGGGAAATACACCAGTGATTATGGTGACAGCGATGGGAGATGCCCCCGACAGGATCGGCGCATTACGCTATGGTGCAGATGATTATGTGGTGAAACCCTACCATCCTGGCGAGGTCGTCGCACGTGTTCAGGCCGTTTTACGTCGCACCCAACAAAGTACCGTCCCCGACAACACATTGTGTTGGGCGGGTCTGGAAGTCGATACTGAATCGCTGACAGCGGTAGTAAAAAATGAACAGGGCATTCAGCGGCTCGATCTGACCCCAACGGAGTTTTCGATTCTGGTGACGTTAATGCGCGCCCCAACCCGCCCGTTTAGTCGCTTATTCTTGCTTGAACACTGCCTGCCTGAAAGTGATGCGCTTGAGCGCGTGGTTGATACCCATGTTTATAACCTGCGACGCAAACTGGAAGCCGCAGGCATGTCAGATATTTTACCTGCGGTTCGCAGTGTGGGTTACAGGTTCAGACAACCATGAAACTAAAAACGCACGACTCAATGTGGCGCTGGATCTGCATCCGTATTTTGATAATCGGTCTGGGAAGCGTCATCCTTATCGCGTTTTGCATGTGGCTGCGTTTCGCGCTGCAAATGCTCTGGGTTTACTCTCGCATGCCTGCGGACGTCTGGGCGGAGTTTTCCCGCATACGGTTACACCCGGAGCAGGCACCGGCTCGCTTTCATCAGATTGTCGATCAGTGGTGGGGCGTCGGCTTTTCCGACCCGTCAATCGCCTCGGCTGACTGGCTGACGGTCGCCGTGCTGGTCGCCGTGGTGATTCCGTTCTTTATTGTAATGGGGCTGCGCTTCGCCCGACCGCTGGCGAAACAGTTTAGTCAGCTGGCGAATGCGGCACGCGATGTGGCACAGGGGAAATTCGGCACATCGGTCGGTCAGGTCGACGGCGCGCCACAGGAATTAGTGCGGTTTACGGAAGACTTTAATCTGATGACCCAGCAGTTAGCCCGTTACGAACGCGAACTTAAAGCTTCGCAGGTTGCCATTGCTCATGAACTACGATCGCCACTCACCGCAGCCATTGGCCGCTTACAAGGCATTGTAGACGGCGTATTTGCGCCGGAACCTCAGCAGTTCTCCATGATCATGAAGCAGCTGACGCAGCTGAGCCGCCTGACGGATGAACTGCACTTATTATCGTTAGCGGAAGCTGGCCAGCTTACGCTCAGCCTGAGCCGGTTTAACCTTACCGAACTGTTACGCGAACGTACGGCGTGGCTGGCGCCTCAGGCTGAAGCCGAACAGATGATGATTGAGGTGCAGTCACCCGGCCAACTCTCTTTCACTGGCGATGTCTCCCGGCTGGGCCAGGTGGTAACCATCTTAACGGAAAATGCACTGCGCTATGCCGCAGAGGGGAAACGGTTTTCTGTGACCGCTCATACCTCGCCCGCCGCTGTCACACTGCAGTTTCGTGACTATGGGCCGGGCGTGGATCCTCAGTTTCTGCCTGTCATTTTCGACCGTTTCACCCGGGCAGAATCGTCACGCGCACGGCATTCCGGCGGAAGCGGTCTCGGCATGTCTATTGCGAAGGCTATCGTGGAGGCGCACGGTGGGGAGATATTTGCACGTTTGCCTGCGGACGGCGGACTGCAGATTACGATCGCTTTGCCTTTATCTGACGACGCGCGCTCAATCTGAGTGCGTGCTGGCCTGGACAGGCTTTTTTGTCTGCCTTGACCATTTCTTGATAATTCATCGAAGGTTTCTGGACATAACCCGCTTTAAATGAGCCTGTCTCATTTCAGGAATACGGTTATGACAGATTTTATTCCCGCTTTTGCCCGTCAGGCGCTGCGTCATCTGAGCTTTCCGGGTTATGTGTTACCGTCACTGTTTGTCGTGGCAGGCATGCTTATCCTGTCAGGCTGCCGGGAGGAAGCGCCGCCTGCACGTGAAGCGCCTCGTCCCGTGCGGACAGTACTGGTTCCGCCCTTCTCCAGCGGTGGACTGATGACGCAGACGGGTGAAATTCGTGCCCATGAAGAAATTTCGCTGGCTTTCAGACTGGATGGCCGCGTCATTACCCGCACCACGGACATTGGACAGCATGTGAATGCCGGTCAGGTTCTGGCGACCTTAGACAGTAATGCCGCTCAAAACCAGCTCAGCAGTGCCACTGCCGATCTGGCGAGTGCGCGCGCCTCAGAACATGTTGCCGCACTTACGCTGCGTCGTATGCAGCAGCTGATGCCCGGTGGGGCCATTTCCCGTTCGCAGTTAGACAGTGCAAAAGGTGACTGGCAGGCGGCCGTTTCACGGCGTCAGAGCAGTGAAGCCGCGCTTAAAAATGCCCAGGATAATCTCAACTGGACGCAGCTTACCGCACCGCGCGCCGGTGTCATTACCGCCGTCAATGTCCAGCCGGGTCAGGTGGTAAGCGCCGCGCAGTCCGTAATGACGCTTGCTGCTGATGGCGATCGCGATGCTGTCTTTGACCTTGCTGAACCCTCGCTGGCGGAGTACGCCTCCTCCACGCCCTTCAGCATTACGCTGTTATCGAACCCTGCGATAAAGACACAAGGGCATTTTCGCGATATCAGTCCGCAGGCCGATCCGCAGACCCGCACCTGGCGGCTGCGTGTCATGCTGCCTCAACCGCCGGTCGCTATGGCGTTGGGGTCGACCGTCGTGGGGGCCTTTCCCGGTAAAACCGAACAGGTTGTCACCCTGCCCGCCAGCGCTCTCACGCGTGCCGGTGATCGTCCCGCCGTTTTTGTGGTGAACACCCAGTCCCATCAGCTTTCACTCAGGCCGGTCACGCTGGCGCGCTTCGATGCCCAACATATCTATCTCAGTGCCGGCGTGATACCGGGTGAGCGCGTAGTCACCGCAGGCGTGAAAACGCTCTTGCCGGGAGAGCGGGTACAGCCTGGGGAGGATGAAAAATGAGAAGATCGGCTGAAAGAGCCCGCTTTAATCTCTCTGCCTGGGCGTTAGCACATCAGCAACTGGTGGTGTTTTTCATGCTGTTGGTGATGACGACGGGTGTACTGAGTTACATCGATCTGCCCCGTAATGAAGATCCGGCGTTTACCATCAAAACGGCGGTCGTGTCCGCACAATGGCCCGGTGCCACTGTGGAAGACACGATGCAGTTAGTGACGGATACGCTGGAAAAAAAACTGCAGGAAACACCGTTCCTGGATTTTATCGAGAGTGAAACCCGGGCGGGAAAGGCCGTCATCTTTGTTAACTTGCGTGATGATACGCCGCCGGATCAGGTCCCGACTATCTGGTACCAGATTCGGAAAAAAATGCAGGATATCGCCTCATCGCTTCCACAAGGCGTTCAGGGTCCCGCTGTTAATGACGAATTTGGCGACACCTATGGCACGATTTATGGCTTTACGGCCGATGGCTTCAGTCCGCGAGAACTGCGGGATAAAGTCGATGAGATCCGTCGAAGCCTGATGGATGTGCCAGACATGGGTAAAATTACCCTGCCCGGCGAACAGGAAGAACACATTGTTATCGCGTTTTCGCCACGGCAGTTAGCGGGCATGGGCCTTACGCTTCGGGAGGTAAGTGATGCTCTGGCCGCGCAAAATGCCGTTGCGCCCGCAGGTGTAATACGCACTGATAAAGAAAATATTGCACTTCATGTCAGTGGTGCATTGACCTCGGCTGATAACCTTAAGGCCATTACCTTACATATCGGCCAGCGCTTTATCCCGCTGACCAGTATTGCCACGATAACGCTTCAGCCTGCTGAACCGCCGGCGTCAACCTTCCGGGTCAACGGCGAGCCTGGCATTGGCCTGGCCATCTCCATGGCCCCGACGGGTAATATGCTGAAATTTGGTCAGGCCATTCATGCGCGCATGGAGACGATTGCCGCCCAGCTCCCGCACGGCATCACGATGGTGAAGATCGCTGATCAATCCACCGTTGTTAAAACCGCCGTCAGTGGCTTTGTGCGGGTGCTGGCGGAAGCGGTACTGATCGTTCTGGCAATCTCGTTTTTCTCGCTGGGTTTCCGTGCCGGGCTGGTGGTCGCCGCTGCGATTCCCCTCGTTCTGGCCATGACATTCGTCGGCATGACAGTGGCCGGTATTGGCCTGCAACGCATTTCGCTGGGGGCTCTCATTATTGCGCTGGGTTTACTGGTCGATGATGCCATGATCACGGTTGAAACCATGGTTTCCCGCCTTGAGGCGGGAGACAGCAAAGCGCAGGCCGCAACCTTTGCGTTTAAAACCACCGCTTTTCCTATGCTGACGGGAACGCTGGTGATGATCGCCGGTTTTATTCCGGTCGGTTTTGCGGCCTCCAGCGCCGGTGAATATTGTTACTCCCTTTTTGCAGTCGTGCTGATCTCGCTGCTGTGCTCCTGGGTCGTGGCGATTCTGTTTTCCCCGGTTATCGGCACCTGGCTGTTAACTGAGCAGGTGACAGCCCCATCACCACCTCCCGGGCTGATGGCCCGCTGCTATCGTCGTCTGCTTGATCGGGTTTTACACTACCGCTGGACAACCGTGATAAGCGCCTTGTTATTGCTGGGAATGGGGATTGCAGGCACTACATTGATGCAGGGCGAATTCTTCCCCGCGTCCGATCGTCCCGAGCTGTTAGTGAATCTTTCGCTGGCGGCAAATGCCTCTCAAAGTGAAACGACACGGCGTACCGCACAGCTGGAAACCCTGTTGCGCGCCGATCACGATGTCGATCACTTCTCCAGCTATGTCGGCGCAGGTGCCGTGCGGTTTTATTTGCCCATGGAAGTCTTGCTGGACAATGAAAATGTGGCGCAACTGGTTGTGGTGACTAAGAACCTGGAAGCGCGCGATCGCGTTCGACGCCGCCTGGAGGCGACACTGGCGCGGGATTTCAGCGATCTGACTGCCCGTGTGGCCCCTCTCGAACTGGGCCCACCCGTCGGCTGGCCATTGAAATACCGCGTCACCGGCCCTGACTACAGCAAAGTACGGGACATCGCGGAAAAACTGGCTGCTCAACTTTCGCGTTCGCCGAATACGCGTGAGGTAAATATGACGGCTGGCGAGCCCGAGCGGGAAATCAATGTTGAGGTAAACCAGACTGCTGCACGCGCCGTCGGCGTCTCCTCAGAAAGCATTGCTTCCACACTGAATACTGTCATGTCCGGCAGTACCGTGACCACGGTTCGCGATCATAACCGGCTGATAGATGTGGTTCTGCGCGGCAACGATCGGGAACGACAGGACACAGCCATCTTAGACAGCCTGATGCTCAACACAGCTTCCGGGCAAAAAATTCCGCTTGGGCAGGTCGCCACACTGAAATGGCAGCTCGACGATCCGGTGATTTGGCGACGACAGCGTTTGCCCTATATCACCGTGCAAACCGATATTGCACCTGAGCAACGGGCCGAAACGGTGTCTGATCAACTGAGACCTGGCCTGGATACTCTGCGGGCAACCTTGCCCGCAGGTTACGCCATTGAAGAAGGTGGAACCGTCGCCGAGTCGAATAAAGGTAACAGTTCGGTGTTTGCCGTTTTGCCGGTCACCCTGTGCTGCATGCTTGTGTTATTGATGCTGCAGTTGAAGCGGTTCTCCAGAATGCTGCTTGCGCTGCTGATGGCACCTTTCGGCCTGCCGGGGATTGTCCTGGCAATGTTACCGGGTGGCACGCCGATGGGGTTTGTCGCACTGCTGGGCATCATTGCGCTGGCGGGCATGATTATCCGTAACGCCGTAATCATGATCAGCGAGGTAGACAGCCATGCGCAGGCTGGCATGGCACAGGGTGACGCCATCCGCCATGCCGCACTGCACCGGGCGCGTCCCATCCTGCTCACTGCCTGCGCGGCAATCTTCGGCATGTTACCTATTTCACATCAGGTTTTCTGGGGGCCAATGGCATTCGCGATCATCGGTGGGCTGATCACCGGCACATTGGTCACGCTGACCCTGCTGCCTGCCTCACTCAGCCTGATAATGGCATGGGAAAACCGCGGCGCGCCCCGATCGCGCACATGAGGGCGGCGAATATTGTCACTGGGTTACTGATCGCAGTGCGCAACGGAATGAGGCATACGGTCTTGGTATGGAGGGCATGAATGGCGCACAAGGCCTGCACAGTATCACTAGCGTGCATCGAAAGAGAGAAACGCGTCTTATGCGCCAAAAAGAAGGCTTTTCGCCACGCAAAACGCATATCAATAAGAAAGCGCTGCGATATCGCAGCGCTCGTGTTCTGGGCCTGAAGTGATCAGGCCCAGTGACAGCGCATCAGAAACTTTCCCAGTTAACCTTGTCTGCACCGGTGGCATTCAGTTGCGGTCTTTTTAACACAGGCGATGCATAGCTCACGGCTACAGGGGACGATACTGCCACCTGCGTGACGCTCTCGTTAACTTTGAACGTTGACACCAGTCTCGACAACGTTTCCGCCTGCTCCTGTAAAGATTTGGATGCAGATGAAGCTTCCTCAACCAGGGAGGCGTTCTGCTGCGTGACCTCATCCATCTGGCCGATAGCCTGGTGCACCTGCTCAATGCCTTTGCTTTGCTCGGCTGTAGCAGCGGCAATTTCATTAACCAGATCGGCAACCTGCTGAATAGCATGGCCCACGTTATCGGAGTTACTGCCTACGCTTGTTGCCTGCGTCAGCCCCTGTTCAACCTGCGAAACAGATGTGGTGATTAACTCTTTAATTTCACGAGCCGCGGATGACGAACGTTGTGCCAGATTGCGAACTTCTGATGCCACGACCGCAAAACCACGGCCATGCTCACCCGCACGGGCAGCTTCAACGGCGGCGTTAAGGGCCAGAATATTCGTCTGAAATGCAATACCTTCGATCAGCCCTGTGATATCAGATATTTTGGCTGAGCTACCGCGAATTTCATCCATCGTGGTCAGCATCTGACTCACGGCTTCGCCGTTCTGCCTGGACAGTTTATTGGCGTTATTGGCCAGGTTGCTGGCCTGGACTGCGCCCTCGGCATTTTGCCGTACGGTATCGCTGAGCGTAGCCATACTAACCGATGTCTCTTCCAGCGAGGCGGCCTGTTGCTCAGTGCGAGATGACAAATCTTCGTTGCCAGCCGCAATCTGCGTCGATCCTGTGCTGACGGATTGCGCCGCATGATTGACTGACAGCAGCGTAGTCGATACACGCTTAAGCAGATCATTAAACGCCATAGCCGTTTGACCAATCTCATCCTTTCTCAACACCGGCGCTAAGCGTGTCAGATCCAAATTGCTGCTCACTTCAGCCATGGTATCTTTGATGCTGGTAAGGCTACGTTTAATGCCAACAATAATATTTATTGAGAACGCACCGAGCAGCAAAATAACCAACAGTGATGCACAGGTCATCATCCAGACGGTCTTAGAATAAATCTGATTATTCTGTGCTCTGAGTGCATCACCAATCTGAATGTTCAGCTCAATTTGTTTAGTGAAATCAGACTCCATTTTACGTGCGGCAGCGCCAATGCCATTGTCACTTTGCAGGAGAGAAAGTGACAGTTCATTATTATGGCTACGTGACGCAGCAAGAAAAGCAGGTAACGCGCTGCGGACCGCATCGAGGTTACGATTGGCCCCAACGGTCATTTCTTTATCTTCATCACTGGAAATATCATTCGCCATATAATAATCATTTAATGACTTGATGTTATTAATAATGGTATTAATTTTTTGTTCTGCTTCAGCCTGCTTAGCGCTGTCTGTCGCCGTCTGATGGCGATACAGGGCCAGCCCCAGTTGGTTAGTTGCGCTAATTGACTTATTCAGATCTTTAATGCTGGGAATAGCATTAACCTGAACATATTCAAAGCGCGACTGAAAGCCCGAAATCACAGATAAAGAAACAGCAACAAGCGCACAAAGTGATAAAGCAAGCAAAGAAAATGCCAGCACTAAACGCTGCGTGATTGTCATAGAAAAAACTCCCCCGGATAGGTAAAAACTACAATTATTTTCACAGGCCTTTATCGGAAAATAACTAACCGGCTTTACAACGTAATTTTATTTCCAGAACCTTGAAAAAAAGAAAACAGCGACTATGACGGGATATTTTGTCACTAACAGAAACTATAGGGTTAAATGTGAACAGGTTGTTTCATTAAAATATAAATCCATGATAATAAGCGCATATTGCTACGCACCGCCTGTGCGTTAAAATAGAACGTTCTCCATAATGACAACCGCAGTTCGTGCAGCTAAGGTAGCGGTTTTTACACAGAGATAATGATGGAAAGGTTATTCGTTTATGGCACTTTGCGCCCGGGCCACAGTAATGCCCACATTCTCGACAGGGTCGGAGGCAACTGGCAGGCAGGTTTTGTAAGCGGCATTTTCTATCCTCAGGGGTGCGGGGCAGCCGCAGGCTTTCCTGGTCTGGTGCTGGATAGCCGAGGTCCGCGCGTTGAGGGTTACGTTTTTAGTTCTGATAATCTCTTATCATACTGGCCCATGCTGGACGAATTTGAAGACGGGTACGATCGCCTCAGGACGGAAGTGACCCTTGAAAACGGTGACACTGTCACCGCTTATGTCTATCAACTGCAACCGCAATGCACACCGCCGCGCGCATAAACAGCTAATGCGCGTTTGTCAGCGCTTTACGCCTGAACCACTGCATGGGGCGGGCAAACATTACCAGGTTACCGCTTAAAATCAGTAGCAAGCCGGCCACACTATGACTTTGCCAGGTATAGCCTTCAAAAAGTGTGGAGAACGATAACGCGACCAGAGGGAACATAAGTGTGGTGTAGGCGGCTTTGCCCGCACTTGTGCGTTTGATCAGGGTGAAATAAGCCCAGAAAGCAATGACGGAACCAAACACCGCCAGGTAAAGTAAGGCACCGAGATAAGTGAAGGTCCATTGCGGTGAGAAGCTGGCACCACGAATAATAGCGATAAGGCCCATAACGAGGGCACCATAAAACATGGCCCAGGCGTTGGTGGTCATCGTCTCAAGATGCCGACGCTGATGGCGCAGGCTGATCATATTGCCTAATGAAAAACCAAAGGTACCCAGTGCTGACAGCCCCATTCCCATGAGCGCGGTACTGTTCCAGTCGCTGATATGCAGATCGTGCCAGAACAGGACGACCATGCCGGTTAATCCCAGTGCGGCGGCAAACCAGAAACGGGGGAGTGGGCGCTGGCCAAAGAAAATATAACTGTTTACCGCGTTATAGAGCACGGCCATCGAAAAAATCACCGACTCCAGGCCTGTATTAATGTAAGCCGCAGCCGTGTAAAAACACCAAAAATTAAAGCAAAACACACAGCATCCCTGGATCAGACAAAACAGATGGTCCTGCCATGCCAGGCGGCGCAGGCGTCCCAGCAGCGTTAACAGGATCAGCATAATGACGCTGGCGATGGCAAACCGCCAGAATACCGAAACCGTGACATCTACAGGCCCCTGCTGTAAAAAAATAGCGATCCAGGTTGTTCCCCAAATCACGACCACAATGGCGTAAAGTATTGCGTTCATCGTTATCCCTCTGCCTCAGACTCTCTTCACTGTGACGTAATCGCGAGGGGTCGGCTTTCATCATGTTGCGGTCGGGTTGCAAAATCTTGCGCATTTTAGCGTGATACATCTGGCTACCTGACGTCTGTCATCCTAGACTGGACCTCTGTTTATCAAGCGGAAGCATGCCATGTCTCGCGTTTACGACACCTTTGAAACACTGCGTCAAAAAAAGGCCGTGCTGCGGGAATCGGTGATGCTTAATTCGGGCATCCGACTGGCCGCCTGGCACAACAAACAAGACCGCGTTACCGTTAACAGCAATCATCATACGCTCAGCCTGTATATTGCTGATGGTTATGAGAGTTACCACAAAACGGCAAACGGATGGCGCAACGGCGGCGGACCGAATAAATTTTGCCTGATGCCGCAGCACAGTGAATCGACCTGGGATGTACGCAGCGATCTCTCCTTCGTGCATCTCTACTGCACAGATGAGCACCTGCGAGAGGTCGGTGAAAAGATTTGGGATCGCAGCCCGGCCTCGTTATCCCTTGATGAAAAGATTTTTGCCAGTGATGACACGATTACGGCGTTGTATCGCCAGTTTTTACTTAGCTGCGACTGGCAGCAGCCAGCCAATCAGCTGATGCTGAGCACCGCCAGCACGTTGTTGTTAACCCATCTGATTCAACTCTATTCGTGTGTCCAGTGGCGGCTTCCCTCTGTCACGGGCGGACTTGCTCCCTATGTGTTGCGCAATACCCTGGCGTTTATTGATGCGCACCTGGCTCTGCCCCTTACTCTGAACGTTCTCGCCAGCCAGGCCAGTCTGAGTGAATATCATTTTGCCCGGATGTTTCGTCAGTCACTCGGCGTTGCACCTCACCAGTACGTGATGAAGCGCCGGATGGAAAACGCGCGTCAGATGATCGTATCGACATCATTGTCGTTAACCGAGATTGCACTGGAGAATGGTTTTAACTCACTGAGCCATTTCAGTAACCGGTTTAAGCAGGTGACCGGATCGACGCCGTCGCAGTTACGCATGGCCAGCGGCCCTCAATTGTTGTGAATCGTCTCAGTCATGGACGAAGCACCCCGCGAGTTAACCTAAACCAATCCTCACACATTGGCGGTTCGTGCTTTGACGCATTGTGTAACCTGATTACACTACGTGCAGATTCATTCGGACGCCCTGTGACGGGATAACCTTCGTTTTACCCTTCCGATGAGTAAAACGCTTTCGTGATGGTTTTGCTCGCCCTGGGGCGACAGCAGGCTTCCCGTCGCGATGACTGGCCTTTTGTCCGGTTAATCATGAATCAGACCATAAGGACCACCGTCATGTTTATGTTCAAAAATGCGCTATTCCCGCCTCCCGGATGGACGGCATCCTTGCTGTAAGGCATCCGTAAAGCGTTTTTAAACGCGGAACGGCAATGCGGCACCCCTGCCTTGCACAACGGAACCACACCACTGACGTACTGGCAGACCTCACGCTGTTCCTGTAACGCGCTAACCCCTTTTTGAGTGAGGCGGCTTTACGCCTTTACCGGAAACCGGTGAGCCCCTGCTCTGCCTGAAGCCACGAAACAGACCTGTCCTGCCCCGATTTGTTGCTTTCTGCACAGTAGGGTCAGGCGCTCATCATTAACCAGGGAGGAATACTATGAATCGTTCATCCGAAACCGCGATAACCCTGATCTTTCTTTTTGTCGGCTTTATCGTGATGTCGGCAGGTATTTGGCAAATACTGACGCAGTGAGGGAAGGCAATGCGCAAGTTCACGCTTAACCAGATTTTTATTCAGGTTGTTGCCATAGCGGCCATCCTCATCCTGCTGACGATCGTGATTCGTTAACCACTCAGGACCAGACATTACCTGCGTCTGGTCCGTCAGATACCGGACCCGGTGGGCGCAGCGTAATGCCCACGACGGTGCCTGAGAACCCATTAAATTTTCTGGTCAAACATCCACTTTCGCGGAACACACGTAACCACCCCCCTTAAAACCTTCGCTTTCATAATCTTGCTCAACACCGCGCTATGCCTTATGCGCTACCGTCTGCTGGCAAAGGCTGAACGCCCCTGCAACCTTTTAAAAACCCTTAACAATTCATACTTTCTTTCAACGTCTCAGGGAATAATTATGAATGTATGCCACACTTTTTTTATTGGGGGACTGGCCGTAATCATGACGATGAGTAACGCGATGGCAACGAAAAATACTGAACTGACCGGATACCGTGAAGGCGCAAAGGTGATTGAAGTCCAACCTGTGCGCAACCAGATTGATGCGATCACTGGCGTGGTTTATTCGCAGATTACAACGCTACGATCGGTCAGACCGCTTCACATGTCATTACTGGTGCCCCGCACCGATGCAGTCAAACCCGCAATTGTTTACTTTCCGGGCGGGGGGTTTACCAGTGCCGACCACGAGAAATTTATTCAGATGCGCATGGCGCTGGCAGAAGCGGGCTTTGTTGTGGCCGCAGCTGAATATCGTGTTGTACCGGATACCTTCCCTGCGCCGGTTGTTGACGGGAAAGCGGCCGTACGCTATCTGAGACAGCATGCAGAAACGTACGGTATCGATCCTCATCGTATTGGTGTTTTAGGCGATTCGGCAGGAGGCTGGCTGGCACAAATGCTGGGCATGACAAATGGTCAGACCGCTTTCGATCAGGGTGATTTTACAGAAACATCATCTGACGTCCAGGCCGCCGCCACGATTTACGGTATTTCAGATTTACGCAATATTGGCGAAGGCTTCTCTGAAGAGAATCAACAGGTGCATGCCTCACCGGCCGTCACTGAAGCCCTTTTGATTCATGGACCGGCCTTCCACGATTTTGCAGGCGCGTCTGTCATGGATGATCCTGATAAAGCCCGTCAGGCAAGTCCCATGGGCCATCTTGCGAACCCCAAACCGCCTTTCCTGATTATGCACGGTGACAAAGATTCACTCGTTTCACCGCATCAAAGTGCGCAACTCTTTGATGCGCTTAAAAAGGCAGGTGATCAGGTTGAGTACGTCGTGGTGAAAGGTGCAGAACATGGTGATGAGGTCTGGTATCAACCTGACGTCATCCGCCTGGTTGTGAACTGGTTTTCAGAGGTGCTGCACCCTGATACACGAACAGGCAGCAAGAGCACAGCCAATTTAAACGACAATTTGTAATGCACCAGGCAAACCACTTTATGTGGTTTGCCTGGTCATCAGTCTGCTGACACGTCAGCCATCAGGTCAGCGACAGTCTGTTTTGCCCCTTTGTCCAGTAGATGGAGATAGGACTTAACCACCTGCTGCACAAAACAGGGATTATCGGGCAGCGTGTGGCCGAATATAGCTTCCAGTCCTAACAGCGCTTTTACCCTCGCCTCCCCTTCTACGCTGCCGTCAACGGCGGTTCGTATAGACGCCAATAAAGGATCGCAGATCTCAATCTCTTTTCCCTGGTCATCCTTACCGCTGACATAGCGCATCCATGCGGCAATACCTAATGCAAGCAGATCAAAACGGCTGCCACGCTTGAGGTGCCAGCAAACGGAATGTAACCAACGTTGCGGTAACTTCTGGCTGCCATCCATCGCAATTTGCCAGGTACGATGCTGTAGCGCGTGATTTTCATAGCGTGCAATCAGCCGATCGGCATAATCGATCAAATCAACGTTCTTAACGGTTAGCGTCGGTGCCTGTTCTGTCAACATTAAGCGTCGTGCCGCAAGGCGAAAGTTCGGGTCCTGCATACAGTCATAAATATGCTCATAACCCGCAAGGTTGCCCAGGTAAGCCAGAAATGAATGGCTGCCGTTCAACATACGCAGTTTCATCTCTTCGTAAGGCAGCACGTCTTTGACTAACTCTGCACCGGCTTTTTCCCATGCCGGCCGCCCTGCGACGAAATTATCCTCAATAACCCACTGGCGAAAGGGCTCACAGGCTACCGCGACGGGATCGGCCACCTGAATAAGCGCCGCGATCGCGTCAAGACTCTGCGGATTCATCGCCGGTACGATACGGTCCACCATGGTTGAAGGGAACGTCACCTGCTGTTCAATCCAGTCTGCCAGGTCGTTGTCACGTTGTCGGGCAAAAGCACGCACGACCTGACCGATCACTTTTCCGTTTTCTGGAATATTGTCGCAGGACAACACAGTAAACGCAGGCAGACCAGCAGCCTTGCGACGCGCCAGTGCTTCAACGATGATCCCTGGCGCAGAAAGCGGCTGGTGAGGCTGAGCCAGATCAGCGACAATCTGAGGATGGTCGCGCATCAGCTCGCCCGTTGCCGGTGAATGACAATAGCCTTTCTCAGTAATCGTTAAGGAAACGATGGCAATTTCGGGCTGACACAGGGCGTGAAGTACGGCTTCGGTTCCATCGACCTGAGCGTGAAGCGCCTGCTTCACCACACCAATCACGCGCCCTTCCCAGCCATGAGCCGACATTTCTGCCACGCTGTACAGTAATCCCTGACGTTTCAGATCGGCAATCTGTCGTTCCCCGCCGATGAGATTAACTTCGACGTAGCCCCAGTCGCTGTTATGTTCTGCTGCAAGAACATCGGCATAGACCGCCTGATGAGCCCGATGAAAAGCACCGAATCCAAGATGGACAATACGCGGGACGAGCTTATTCCTGTTCCATTTTGGAACCGTCGCCTTCGCATTCAGTAGGGTAGTTTGCATTTCTTTCTCACCTTATTTTTTATTAGCTGCGTGGACACTGACGTTAAATAACGGCAGCACCAGGAGATCGCCTTGATGTTTTCCTGTGCGGCGCCGTTTGGATCAAGCGCCTGAGAACACCACGGCAAAAGGAAAGTTTTTAAAACAGAATTGGTGCGGGAAGCCTATCGTCAGCGGCAGAATTGTTCCACTACCATACCAGTTATAATTAAAAAATGTGATGAATGGCAATTATGTCTTTGGGTAAAATTGCATTAATTAACAAAGAAAATAAAAATCACAACTTCTTTATAACTATAAATATTGCTGGCACTACAGAAGAATTAACCTTCAAACAGGCTGATACGTATTAGCACGCTGTTTTGCGGTTCGGGTGAATAACCAAAATTTAAAAAAATCCGAAAGATTGCTTTTAAAAAGGGCCAACCTCATCAGGCGTCATGTATAAAAAGACTTAATCGCACCAATGGGTTTAAGAGCACTCGGGTTTGAGGATGAGCTATTTCGCTACGGACAAAACGGAAATCAGGCAGAAACTCAACGCCGTATTTGACTGGCGGGACATTAACGCTGAACGCTTTTTATTCCCCCATCTGGCGTCATTCGACGTGTACGTGGTAAGGCTGTCAGTTATGCCTCTGTGGAGCCGGAGCATTTTGGAAACCAGCCCGATACGGTGCTGTATTGATATTGCACCCGCATGCGATGACAGACACCCGTTTCCCGACGCGTCGCTGTATTAAGGTTATATCGGTTCAGGTGCCTGTTTTATCGCGAAGGTTTGCACAGCCGCCCAGAAGCCGTATGCAGGGCAACGCAATCATGTCACCCTGAGCCTCCCTTCCCGCACAACGCTATGCTTGCGTAATTTGCAGCGCCATATCAATCGAGATAGCCATACTTTCGGGATTCGCTTTACCGGTCCAGGCAATGTTAAAGGCCGTGCCATGATCGGCTGAGGTGCGCAGGAACGGTAAGCCTGCGGTAATGTTTACGCCGTCGTAGAAGCCCAACAACTTGAGCGGAATATGGCCTTGATCATGATACATAGCCACAACAATGTCATACATGCCCTCATTGCATTGCATAAATACGGTGTCCGGCGGGCACGGGCCATAGACGTTTATGCCCTGCGCCTTCATCGCGTCAATCGCCGGTGTCAGCACGCGAATTTCCTCATCTCCGAACAACCCATTTTCACCCGCGTGTGGGTTAACGCCCGCAACCGCAATACGCGGCTGGCTATAACCGACCCGGCGCAAAAACGTATCGGCAATTCTGATTACCGTTTCAACGCGCGCCTGGCTGAGCGTATCCAGGAATGTCCGCAGAGAAATATGCGTGCTGACGTGGATCACTTTGAGTTTATCAGTGTAGAGCACCATCGAATAATCTTTGGTGTCAGTTAATTTTGCCAGTAATTCCGTATGGCCTGGATAATGATGGCCGGCCATATGCAGCGCTTCTTTATTCAGCGGAGCCGTCGCAATCGCTTTCACGTCACCGCGCATCGCCATTTCTGTTGCACGTTTGATGCATCGATAAGCCACATCGCCCGCTTCAGGCTGCACAACCCCACACTGTAGTGCCTCCGGATGTGCCACTTTCTCATCGATAATATGAATAACGCCGGGCATAAAGGTGGCTTCGGACACGTTATTAATGACGTTTAATTCCGCCTGCGGCGTTATGTTCATTGCCAGTATGCGGCGGAACGTTTGTACACAACCGATAACCACAACGGGCGAACCCGCTAACGCGCCCTCGGTTAAGGCCTTAATAATAATTTCAGGACCGATCCCAGCCGGATCGCCCATCGTAATCGCCACAACATTCGTCACTTATTTTCTCCTCAACGACGCTCAAAATTTTTAAAGGGGGAGATTCATTACCCAAACACCGGCTTTCGTTAATACCGCCTGACGTCAGTCACAACCGGATGCATGCCCACCAGGAACATATTCCGCCGCCCTTCTGTGCCGCGTTGCGTCCGGGCCGAGACGGTTGCAGCAGCCCATTTAGCCATCCCTGACGCCTTGTCGCTAAAATCAGCCCAGCGTGCAAACCCGCATTGCCGTCGTTGAGCGATTTCACTCATCCGGTCAACGGTCAGAGATATGGCCCTCTTGTTTTGTCGCCCCATGTCGTCAAAAGCGCCTGAAGATCAGAGCCACAACGCACCTCATCAGTTTTACCCCTCACCTTAATGATTATATTCAATCACATTCGATTATATGTGAGCAAGATCAATTTAATAAAGCGCCATTTTATTTATAAATTTAGCCAGTGAGTGAGCGAAGTTAAGCGGAATGAAGAATTTCAGTCATTTATGGGGAGACAGACGTGGCATTAATTAACAGCACAATATTGAGCGGTTCCGACGCGATAAAGGCACTGACGCCGGTCGTCGCGGACAAACAACACCTGCTGGTTTTAACAGACAAGAACATTGTAAATTTGCCCGCGACCACGCAAATCATGACATTGCTCAGTCAGGATGGCCGTCACGTTAAACTGATCGATGATGTTCCGGCAGAACCCACGCATACCGATGTTGAAGCAGTGCTGTCGCGTACAGCAGGTAAAACGTTTGATTTAGTGGTGGGCATTGGCGGTGGAAGCGTACTGGATGTGGCGAAGCTGCTTTCTGTGTTATGTCACGTTGCGTCACCCTCCCTTAAGGCGCTGCTTGATGGCGGGAAAATTACAGCCCGTTTACCCTCACTGCTTATTCCCTCGACGGCGGGAACGGGTTCGGAAGCAACGCCCAATGCTATTCTGGCTATCCCTGAAAAAAACACCAAATCAGGCATCATTTCCCCTGTGATGCTGCCGGACTATGTCGCGTTAATTCCAGAACTGACCACCAGCATGCCTGCGCATATCGCCTCATCAACGGGCATTGATGCACTGTGCCATTTACT
The DNA here is from genome assembly GCF_004364735.1 of Pantoea sp. PNA 14-12. Lineage (NCBI taxonomy): Bacteria > Pseudomonadati > Pseudomonadota > Gammaproteobacteria > Enterobacterales > Erwiniaceae > Pantoea > Pantoea sp. PNA 14-12. The sequence goes on from NZ_SOAJ01000005.1 coordinate 288,677, forward strand.
GGAATGTTATACCGCCACCATTTCGAACCCTATGGGTGACAACGTTGCGCTGATGGGCCTGCATAAGCTGTTCCGGAATCTGGAAACATCCGTCACTGAACCGCATAACCTGAACGCGAAGCTGGAAATGCTATGGGCTTCTTATTATGGCGGCGCGGCAATCGCGCACGCCGGCACCCATCTTGTTCATGCGCTTTCGTATCCTCTGGGAGGCACTTATCACCTGCCTCACGGCGTCGCCAATGCCATTCTGCTGGCACCCTGTATGAAAGTGGTGCGCCCGTTTGCCATCGACAAATTTGCCACTGTCTGGGACCTGATTCCGGGCGCCGATATCACATTGACCCCGGAAGAAAAATCGCACGCGCTGGTCGACTATCTCGCCAAATTAGTTAAACGGCTCAATCTGCCGGATAACCTGGAAACATTAGGTGTGCCGTCAGGTGATATTGATGCGCTGAGCGAATCTGCACTCAATGTGAAGCGTTTAATGAACAATTCACCCTGCGCTGTAAGTCATCAGGATGTGGCTGATATTTACCGGACCCTGTTCCCTAAAATTTAACCGCCGAAAGGAGTGGGTAAAGATGAAAAAAATAGAAGGTGTACTTACAGCGATTGTGACGCCTTTTACTCAGGAAGGTGATCTTTATCTTGATGAACTGAAACGCCAGGTTACCCGACAACTCAATGCCGGTAACGGTATTTTTTGCGGCGGCACAAATGGTGAGTTCTTTGTTCTCAACGAAAAAGAAAAGCTTACTGTTACAGAAACCTGTGTTAACGAAGTGTCGGGGCGGGCAAAGGTTGTTGCCCATATTGGTGAGATCTCGACCCGGGACACCCTTCGCCTGGGTAAACAAATTGAAAAGCTGGGCGTGGATGCGGTTTCAGTAATCACGCCCTATTTTGTGCCGTTAAATCAACGCGAACTGATTAACCATTACACGGCAGTTGCGGATGGCCTTTCCGTACCGGTTTTTCTGTACAACATTCCGGCCAGAACAGGCAATACGATTGAACCAGAAACCGCCCGCACCCTTGCTGCCCATCCCAATATCATTGGTGTAAAAGACAGTGCCGGAAGTTATGAAAGCCTGCGCGACTATCTGGACGCGGTAAAAGAATGCGATAACTTTGACGTGCTTAACGGCCCCGATTCACTTATCCATCAAGGCTTTGTTGAAGGGTGCTCTGCCTGTATATCAGGTCTGGCTAACGTTGCACCGCACCAGATAAATGCGATCTGGTCACGCTTTCATGCCGGCGATATTGACGGATCACGTCAGGCGCAGGAACAGGTCACAGGGTTACGCACCGATCTTTATAAGGTCGCCTTTTCACCTGCAGCAGTAAAAAAAGCGCTACAAATTTTAGGCCATAACGTGGGCGAGAGCCGTTATGCCATTCATTTTGACGCTGCGCAGAAAGAGGAAATTCGCAGAATCATTAACCTGTACCTGAAATGATAATAAGAATTTATAAATTTTAAATACCGGGAGCATAAAGCGCTCCCCGAATTTATCTTGCTCTATCTGAGGCTATAATGAAAACATTCAACGCTCAGGACACCCTGATAATTATCGGCATTGTATTGGCATATATTCTTTTTACCACCTGGCTGACATTCCGGTTACGTAGTAAAAACTCGGGCGATTTTATGGAAGGCTCAAGAGCCATGCCAGCCTTTATTGTAGGTATTCTGCTGATGTCAGAATATATCGGTGCAAAATCGACTATCGGCACGGCTCAGGCCGCCTTTGAAGGTGGGATTGCCGCGTCCTGGTCAGTCATTGGCGCCGCTATTGGCTTTCCCCTTTTTGGCATGATTCTGGTAAAACGCATTTATAATACGGGTAAAATTACCATCTCGGGTGCGATTGCTGAAAAGTACGGTAACAGCACCAAAAATATTATTTCACTGATCATGATTTATGCCCTGCTTTTGGTCAATGTGGGAAATTATGTCAGTGGTGCGGCGGCAATCGCCACTGTATTACACGTGACATTGCCGGTTGCCGCTTTTATTACGGCTGTAGTCAGTACGTTCTATTTTGCCTTCGGCGGTTTAAAAGGAATCGCCTGGGTCACCATGCTACACAGCGCGCTGAAATATTTTGGTATCCTGGCTATTCTTTGGTTTGCATTGTCACAAACGGGTGGCCTCAAGCCTATGATCAATGAAATGCCCGCTTATTACTGGACCTGGGACGGTAATATCGGCGCGTCAACCATTGTCGCCTGGCTTATCGGGACGATTGGCTCGATCTTCTGCACCCAGTTTGTCATTCAGGCTATCTCGTCGACCAGAAGTGTGAAGTCGGCGCAGCGCTCGACCTGGATTGCCTTTCTGTTCTGTATGCCGATTGCGTTGGCGATTGCCGTTATCGGTGTGGCAGCCAAATATCTCCACCCCAATATTGACAGCCTGTATGCATTGCCGGTGTTTCTGCAGGATATGAATCCCTGGCTGGCTGGTCTGGTAACGACCTCACTGGTTGCCTCTATATTTGTCAGCGTCAGTACCGTTGCCCTGGCTATCGCGTCGCTGGTGGTGAAGGATTTCTATGTGCCTTATTTCAAACCCACGACAGAGCAGGAATTTAAAACCACGCGCTGGTTGTCGCTGCTGATTGGCTTTCTGCCGCTGATCTTTGTCCTGTTTGTCCCTGAAGTTCTGAAACTGTCCTTTTTTACCCGAGCGATTCGCCTGTCTATTACCGTTGTCGCGGTCATTGCCTTCTATGCCCCGTTCTACAGAAGTACTCGCGGTGCCAATGCCGGCCTGATTGGTGCGTGTGTCGTGACCTCAGTCTGGTATCTGGCAGGCGATCCGTTCGGTATTAATAACATGTATATCGCGCTACTGACGCCCGCATTGATCATGGCGATTGACCATATGATCCCCAGCAAAGCCAGAACCGCAGCGGCTGAACACGCCAGAGCTGCCGCAGGAAAAGGAGAATAAAATGACTGTAACCGTAACGCGCGATGGCATCCTGACGCCATGGGAAAAAGATGACCGCGTACTGACCGCAATGCTGCCTTCGTCATGCCCACAGAACCACGCCGCCAATATTTTACCGCTGCACGATGGTTCCCTGCTCTGCGTCTGGTTTGGCGGCACACAGGAAGGCATAGCCGATATCTCTGTCTGGTGCTCGCGCTTACCTGCAGGCAGCCATATCTGGAGTGAGGCGGTAAAACTGTCTGACGATCCAACCCGTTCTGAGCAGAATCCCGTTCTGTTCCTCGCGCCCGACAACGTGCTGTGGCTGTTGTGGACCGCACAGCTGTCCGGTAATCAGGATACGGCGATTGTCCGCTACCGCCAGTCTGGCGATCTGGGTAAAACCTGGGGGCCCATTGACACGTTACTGGATAAACCTGGCACCTTTATTCGTCAGCCCATCACCGTGCTGGAAAACGGCAACTGGTTACTCCCGGTGTTTTACTGCCGCACACAGCCGGGTGAAAAGTGGGTGGGTAACGACGATATCAGTGCGGTGAAGATTTCATCCGACCAGGGTCAAAGCTGGCGGGATGTGGTTGTGCCGGAAAGCCTGGGGTGCGTGCATATGAATATCACTGCCCTGCAGGATGGTTCGCTGGTTGCCCTTTACCGCAGCCGTTGGGCAGACAATATCTATCTCAGCCGCTCCACCGATGGTGGTGAGAGCTGGTCAGCGCCTGAAGCCACGGTGTTACCTAACAACAATTCGTCAATTCAGGTGACGACGCTGCAAAGTGGCGAACTGGCGCTGGTGTTTAATAGCATGAGTGCAGCCGGGGCAACGGAACGTCGCGCGTCACTCTATGATGAGATCGATGACGGTGACGGCAGAAAGGAGCCAGAAGCAACCGGACGAAGCGCTTTCTGGGGGGCGCCACGCGCCCCAATGACTGTCGCAATTTCCGCCGATGGCGGCAAAACCTGGCCGTGGCAGAAAAACCTGGATGAAGGTGACGGTTACTGTATGACAAACAATTCTCAGGAAAAACTGAACCGTGAGTTTTCCTACCCGAGCATTAAACAGGATGCACAGGGTACCTTACATATCGCGTATACCTATTTCCGCCAGGCGATTAAATATGCGCGCGTCACACCCGACTGGGTGAAGGAGTAAGCAGATGATTATCGGCAATCTGAACGCCCTGCCGCTGGCAGGGTTACCCGAATCCTTACTGGCTCTGCTCCGGTTACCCGACTGTTCTCTTGAAGCACTGGCCGCAAGGGATATCGGTAGATGGCAGCCGGAAAATGCAGCGTGGTTTTGCACGATCCAACAGGCCACCACCCAGGACGCCACGCTGCGTCATACGGAATACCACCATCTTTGGACTGACATTCAGGTGATGCTGGAGGGTGAAGAGGTCATTTATGCTGGCACCCAGTCCATTGCCAGGGCCGGAGATGAAGAGCGCAAACCCGATTTGTATGTCGCGCAGCCAGAACCATTACCGGTTAACATCACTTTGCGTAAGGGAGACTTTGCGGTCTTTTTGCCCGGTGAACCCCATCAGGCCCTGTGTGCCGCAGGCGCGCCAGTAGCCGTTCGTAAAGCCGTCTTTAAGGTACCGAAATCGATGTCAGGAGGTTGAGATGCGTCACGCTATCGTTACAGGCTACAGTTCTGGCATCGGCAAAGCGATTACTCAGGATTTATTGCAAAAGGGCTGGAAAGTTACGGGGCTGAGCCGGACGCAGGGCGAGGCAGCCTTACCCAACCTCAACGGCATCGCCGTTGATCTCACTGATGCCGATCAACTCAGGTCGGCAATCAGCGGGCTTGATACGCCGGATGCGCTGATTCACACCGCAGGAATGATCGTCGCCGCCCCGCTGGGCGAACTGGACGGAGCGGCCAGCAAACGCTTGTGGTCGTTGCACGTTCACGCAGCCGAAGTGCTGATCAATCACTTTGCGCCAACGCTTAAGCCAGGCAGCAGGATCGTCGTTATCGGCAGTCGTACCTCGCGCGGTGCCGCCAATCGCTCGCAGTATGCGGCAACCAAAGCGGCGCTGGTTGGCATGGTCCGCTCATGGGGAATGGAACTGGCTCCTCGGCAGATTACGGTGAATGTTGTCGCTCCCGGCGCAACCGAAACGCCGATGCTGACCAAACCTGAACGGGCCTCATCCGCCCCCATCCTGCCGCCAATGGGACGCCTGATTCAGCCAGAAGAAGTGGCTTCACTGGTGAGTTATTTACTCAGTGAACGCGCTGCTCCCATCACAGGTCAGGAGCTGGTGATATGTGGAGGCGCTTCACTTAAAGCCTGATTCGCCGCGTGGTTAAACCCGCGTTTACCGGCTGGTTTAACCACGGCTGTCGCGCTTATTCCGGTGAAATGACGTGAGCCCTTCCCCTTTTTTATTCACATTACGTCACGGGCTTTGCCCGCATAGCGATCTAAAACTCTTCCGGCTCGCCGGGTAGCGGTTCGGTCAGTTCCTGCCCTTTCACACCCGCGTACGTGATAATCAGCTCAGCAGGACTTTCCAGCGTAAAACCACGATGCGCACTGTTGATGGTTTCATTCAACGCTTCACCAGCCTGAAAAGTTTGCTGCTCACCCGTTTCTTTATCCTCCACCACTAACGTCCCTGAAAGGACAAATGCTGCATTGGGCATCGGATGAGTATGCCAGGGCAAGGCGGTTTGCGCCGGAAGGGTTAAGCGTATGACTGTCAGTTCGGGTTGGCCCTGCGGATAAGCGTCAATATGTTGGCCATTCCATGCCTGGCAACTTTTGAGCAGCGTTACCGCCTTAATTTCTGATGCTGATGCGTTATCGCTGTTTTCACCTGACATCGTTTCTCCTGTTAATGACGCCCCGGGCCGGGCTGAGTGACTTGTTTAAAAATAGCTGATAATTCGCCAGCACACTTAATATCAGCAATTGAAAGGCGGCAGAGACAGCGATAACAGCGCTGATGTTTTTTTATCCCAATCAGAGCATGATGGTTATATCTTATAGCGACGCGTAAGTACGCAATACCGTGAATTTGTATTAGGCTTTCGGCATCAAATACTGACGGGAATCCCTACACATGAAAGGTTTATTGACGGCGCTAATCGCCAGTTCCGTATTATTATTGTCCGCCTGCTCGCCTGATAACGATCATAAAGTGAAAGTGGCTATTAATACGGGTCCTGATGAAGCTATCTGGAAAGAAGTACAGAAAGTAGCCAAAGATAAGTATCAGCTGGATGTTGAAGTGCTGAACTTCAATGATTATGTTTTGCCCAATGAAGCACTGAATAATAAAGAAGTGGATGCGAACGCCTTTCAAAGCCTGCCTTACCTTGAAGAGCAGTCAAAGGAGCGCGGCTATAAATTTGCCGTTGTGGGCAAAACGTTTGTTTTCCCTATCGCTGCCTATTCGCACAAAATTAAAAATATCAGTGAGCTGAAGGATGGCGATACCATTACGATATCAAATGAAGCCACCACGCTTGGACGCAGCCTGCTGCTATTACAGGCTCAGGGGCTGATTAAGCTAAAAGACGGTGTGGGTTATTTACCAACATCGCTGGATATTACCGATAATCCCAAACATCTGAAGCTGGTCGAAGTGGATACACCACAGCTTACCCGCACGCTGGACGACCCAAACGTCACCCTTTCCATTATTAATACCAACTTCTCTGCGCAGGCGGGGTTATCTGCTCATCGCGATGGTTTGTTTATGGAAAGCGCCTCTTCGCCGTACGTTAACGCCCTGGTTTCACGTCAGGACAATAAAGACAGCGATAAGATTCAAAAGCTGAAAGCTGCATTTCAGTCTCCTGAGGTCGCAGCAAAAGCAGAAGACGTTTATAAAGGCGATGCCATTAAAGGTTGGTAAATCCGCTAGCCTGGGGCAAGTCGCGCAGCAGGCGGCCTGTTCCAGGCATAACGTGCCGTCAGGCGGCAGCGCCTTTGGTTTGTGCGGACAGATGCCCGGCCCATAAGCTGGCAATCCACCGGACCCCTTTCGTGGTAAACCGCGCCTGTGAGAAGGTATGCTGATTTTCTGCCGTTCCTGCGTGCAGGGTAAAGTAACCCGCCTGCAGATGGTAATGCTGTGGTGTCAGTGCGCCCTTTTCACGGTACATGATATTGCGGTCAAGCAGAAACTGACGAAAATCCGTTTCTTTCACTTTCAGCATTTTACACAGCTGACGAAAACCGAGCGCGGTGTCCACATTCACGAAATCGTCGAAAAAGGCGGCTTTTGGCGCAGATTCGGCCAGTTGCTTTTCTGCAGCACGGCGCTGTTCAAACTGCTCCGCCCAGGCGCGGGCCGCCTCGGCGGGATTCGTGAAATCAGGGAGATGAATGCGTTCTTCACGCGCCTGCCAGCGATCAAGCGCTTCCGCGGTAAAGCCAGGCGAAAGCCGGGCCACCGCCAGAAGGGAATCGCGTTTATTCAGGTGATATTCCTGGCGCATTTCGCCCTGGTGTTCATAGAGATTGACCAAAAGTGGCTGGGACAGGCGCTGTGCCGTTTCAAGGCTTTTGATTAACCGTTTAACTTCACCATGTGTATTTCCGGTCATTTGAGCAATTTCCCGGCTACTCATTGTGATGGCATGATCCGTTGCGTTGAAAGTTTCTGTCGACATCATCATGGGCTTTACCCCCTAATCATTCCAGACAACACCCAGCGGGCAGTGGAATAATTATACAATTACCTGTTTAAATATCCAGTATTATTTTTAAGCAACATCATAAATGGAATGCGTTACACAATCGAACAGCGATCGCGATACCGGAGGCACGCAAAGCATGGCCCTGTGCTTTTCACCTTGCCAGGGAACCCAGGGCACACGCGGAAGACCGCAAAAGCGAGTGAAAGGTAAGCGCACGGGGTTTACATCGGTTTATACTGTCCGCTATTCATCACTGAATTCAGCCGGATACTGCTGTCCGGCAGCGTGATCGATGTCTTTATGATGTGTGACTGGCAATGGTACGCATCAGAGAATTTATAGTCATTCGGGAAGATGAGCGCGTCTGCCGATCTCTCAGGAACCGGATGTCACGTTGACTGGAGTAAGTTATGCAACCGTTAAGAGTCGCCTTTATCAAGGCAAACTGGCACAGCGAGATTGTTTCTCAAACCCTGGCTGGATTTCAGCAGGAAATGGACAACAGCAGCACGCCCTGTGAAATCAAAACCTGGGATGTGCCTGGCGCCTTCGAAATGCCGTTACTGGCACAACGCCTGGCACAAACTGGTAAGTTCGATGCAATCGTCTGTGCGGCTCTGGTCGTGGATGGTGGCATTTACCGCCACGATTTTGTCGCTCAGGCCGTCGTGAACGGACTCATGCAGGCACAACTGGCGACCAACGTGCCCGTGTTTTCCGTCTCACTGACACCACATAATTTTCAGCCTGCCGATGAATTCATTCGCTTCTACACCGAGCATTTTGTGAAAAAAGGCAAAGAAGCGGCACGCGCAGTCCGTCAAATTCACGCCATTTCACTGTAAACGCACGTGGTTTTGTCTGTTTAACAGTCTGTTTATCACAGCCAGGCGGCGCGCTTATCCAGAGTGCCGCTATTTCAGGAGACAGTATGGAAGCCCCACGCCAGCCTTTACCACCGTTTACCGATGTACAACAGGCCATAACGAAAGTGCGTCTGGCCGAAGATGCCTGGAACAGCCGCGACCCCGAACGCGTTTCACTGGCTTACTCGCCTGACAGCGTCTGGCGAAATCGCGATATCTTCCTGAGCGGACGTAGCGAAATCGTGGCGTTTTTGCGCGAGAAATGGCAGCGAGAAGCCGAGTATCGGCTGATAAAAGAGCTGTGGAGTTTTCACTCAAACCGCATTGCGGTTCGGTTTGCCTATGAATGGCATGACAGCGCGGCAAACTGGTTTCGTTCTTATGGCAATGAAAACTGGGAATTTGACGAGAATGGCTTCATGGTCAGGCGCCACGCCAGCATAAACGATGTGGCGATTGCCGAGAGTCAGCGTTTGTTTCACTGGCCTCAGGGCCGCCGACCGGACGACCATCCTTCACTCAGTGATCTGGGCCTGTAGGCAATTTCCGTGAAACATGTCTGAGATCCACCTGACGCACCTTCTCGCGTCGGGTGAGACAGAAAAGAACAGCACCATATTGTCTGAACCGTTCACCTTCAGGCCGTAAACAGCAGTCCTGACTTTTCCACTACCTGGGCATTTTAGTTCCGGCAAGGCTGTTCACGCCGACAATTCAGGTCAGTCACATCGGACTGACCCTCCCGCCTGATGCCTTAACCTTGTTCCTGCGCAGCGTCGTTTGATTTAGGCTGCTCAACAAAGGTCGCTTTATTGCGCGTCACCGTGTAGGCCACTTTTTTCACGTCGTTAGGTGACGTTGTCACCTCAAGGGGATCAATGGTTACGCGTCCCAGACCAAATAAGGTACGGACGTAACCGCCGACTTCATGTTTACCCGCCGGGACATGCAGGACTTTACTTTCGCCATTCGGCAATTCGCCAGCATCTTTACCATCCACGGTCAGGTAAATATGGGAACCGTCGTCAGCACGCGTAATCACATGAGAGACATCAATCTGCGTTTGTCCTTCGGCAAAGGCGTCAGCAGGATTGGCGGCAGGCTGCTTTTTGGCGCAGCCTGACAAGGCAGTGGCGACCGCGAGTGCGGCAAACAGATAACGATAACGCATTGTGGCTGTGTGACTCCCTGACAAATGAGCACGTTATTTTAGCGATTTCAGAGCATGATGGAAGCCCGCAGGCGCTCGGCATGCTCTGAATTTTGTCAGTAAGCAATGCGAAGGGTAACGAGAAACGGCCTGGCTGAACAGAGGTCGCCTGGCACAAGCGTGCCAGGCCTGATCGCGATCAGCTAAAGACCATTCCGCCATCAACCAGGATAGACTGGCCGGTAATATAATCCGAGTCCGGTCCTGCGAGGAAGGCTACACAGGCGGCCACATCGTCGGGCTCGGATAAACGGCCCAGTGTGATTCTTTTGGCGAAGGCCTCGGTACCATAACCTGCAGGCTGACCTGCGGCTTCGGAAATTTGCCGATCAATTTCTGCCCACATGGGGGTTTTGACAATGCCCGGACAAAAACCGTTTACGGTAATGCCCGCCGGGGCGAGATCCCGGGCTGCCGTTTGGGTCAGACCGCGCACGGCAAACTTACTCGAACTGTATATCGCCAGTTCAGGATTTCCGACGTGGCCAGCCTGGGAGCAGGCATTAATGATCTTTCCGCCGTGCCCCTCCGCTGCAAAGGCTTCAACCGCGGCCTGCATACCCCAAATCACGCCTTTCACGTTGACGTTGTAGACTTTATCAATGATGTCTTCCGTAATGTCCTGAACAGGCGTGGACGGCGCAATCCCGGCATTATTGACAATGACATTAAAGTCGCCCAGCACTTCACGTGCCTGCTCAACCGCGTGAAAAACCTGATCACGCTTTGATACATCAACCTTGATGGCTAATGCACTGCCCTGCGCTTTTTTAATTTTTTCCGCGACCTGAGAAGCGGTATCAAAATTAAAATCCGCTACCGCAACGGCAAAGCCATCTTTCGCCAGGCGTAACGCAATGGCCTCACCAATGCCCTGGCCCGCACCTGTTACCAGCGCCACTCGATTTTTCATCATCATGTCCTCCGTTCCTTCGTGATTAAAGAAGCTGACTCAGATGGAGTTGTCCCATCAAAAGGGGGTTATCCGCATAATCCACCGGTACAGCCACAACCGCCGGCCCCTGCACATCCATTGCTTTACGCAGTGTCGGCTCAAGTTCAGCTGCGCTGGTCACCGCAAACCCCGCGGCGCCAAACGCCTCGGCATAGGCTTTAAAATCAATGGGCCCAAAATTGACACCGGACACACGTTGATATTTTTTCTCTTCCTGCATCGCCACCATGTTGTAGGCATTGTCGACCCAGATAATGTGCAGGATATTGGCGTTGAGCCTGACCGCCGTTTCCAGCTCCATACTGGACTGGAGAAAACCGCCATCCCCTGATACCGACACCACTTTACGTGATGGATCGACGAGCCAGGCACCGATAGCCCAAGGCAGCGCAACGCCCATGGTTTGTTGTCCGTTAGAAATCATGATTTGACGCGCACGGAAGCTGTAGAGGTAGCGGGCAATCCAGATATGAAAACTGCCCATGTCCACGGTAAGACTGACGTCACTGTTGATGATGTCCTGCATCGCCCGGACAATACGCAGGGGATGAAGTGCAAACTGATTCAGACTGGCCCCCTGAAGCGCCAGTAACTGTCGCTGTTGTTGGCGATCGTCCAGTATGCTGGCAGCCTGCTGACTAAGTTGTAAGGGTGAGGTTATCCGTGTCGCCAGCTTGCCCACCGTTGCCGCGATATTCCCCACTAACTCAGCATCAGGTAAATAGCGGTTGTCGGTTTCCGCCGGGACGACATCAATATGAATTAACGTCGCATTACCGGTATTCCACATCGCCGGTTCGTACTCAACCGGGCTGTAGCCAATCGTGATAATCAGATCCGCCTGCTGGAGTAGTTTGTCACCGGCCTGGTTATTGAAAAGACCCACGCGGCCAGCAAAACGGGAAAAGTGCTCCTGACGTATCGCGCCTGCTGCCTGATAGGTGCTGGTAACAGGGATATGGCTGCGGTTTAACAGATCGTGAATGGCCTCGCTGTTCTCAGGCTGGCTTGCCATCAGGCCAAGCAGAATCACCGGATTTTTTGCTTTGGCTATTTCACGACTGACCGCATCAATCATGACGTCGGGTGCCGCCCCCAGGGTGATACCGCCTTTGCTGGCCAGGACTTTGCCCGTCACCGGCTGGTCGACAATATCCTGTGGCAGGCTGACAAACGCACCGCCTCCGCGACCATGCTCCGCATGGCGAAAGGCATTTGACACGCATTCAGCCAGGGCGGAGGGATCGGTCACCTCTACCGCATATTTTGTAACCGGGCGGAACATAGAGACGGTATCCAGGCTTTGGTGGACCTGCTTGGCGCTGTCAGAGCGTTTGACGGCGCCCCCCAGCGCCACAACCGGATCGCCTTCGCTGGTCGCGGTCGCCATACCGGTCACCAGATTGGAGCAACCAGGACCGGAGGTGACCAGCGCCACCCCTGCTTTTCCGGTCAGTCTGCCCACCGCAGCGGCCATAAACGCAGCATTGGCTTCATGCCGCACGGGAATGGTCTGAACAGACGAATCCAGCAATGAATCAAAGACTTTATCGATTTTTGCACCCGGAATACCAAACACATGGCTGACGCCCTGTGCTTCCAGTTGCGCGACAACCAGGTCGGCGCCGCAGGTCCAGAGGGTTGTATCTGAGAGGGTTTTCATATTCAGGCCTCGTTATTAGCTTTCGACAGAACGGATAGCGTCATCCAGGTTTTCGGGCGTCAAATTGGCGTGCAGGAAATCACTGTTTTCCGGCAGGTCAATGACCAGCTTGCTGATGGCGCCAAAGGTCAGCGTGCCCTCTTCAAGCACGTAGTCGAGAATGTGACCGCCTCCGGTTCTGTCGTCGGTGATAAAATGTTCGTGGTACCCGGCGACGTTAATGCCCTGCATGTACTGTGGCGTACGGAACCCGATAAGCTCACCGCTGCGATGAGAAAATTCAAAGATGGGCTGATTGCCGAGCACTTCTGGCATCGAGCGGTATGGGCGGCACTGACACGGAACGGTACGGGTTTGTACCGATGAAAAGTGGCCGCTGACACGTAAGGCACAGAACTGATTGTCTGAGGTGATTTCACTGTCAATTAACTGGTGCAGCTCATGACGTGGAACAGCACGTTCGAAAGTGTGTTTATGCTGAGGCTGGAAGAAGGTCATAACCGCAAAGGGCGTTTTCTGCTCAGGATGGGCAGGACGGGCGCTGCCATCCGCCCGTAACTGATAAACATTGCTGTCGAATGCAATCAATTCTCCGTCGAGCTGGTTGAACGTGCCCAGGCCAAAGTCGCCCTTACGCAGTAAATCTGCAATTCGGGTTTCACCTTCGTAAACACCGCTCAGAAGTGCACTCATCAAAGAGGTTTGATACATAACACTTTCTGGCATATTTTTTTGCAGTTTGTTCACCGTATCTTTAAGTTGATCCTCGCAGGAACAATCAGTTACAAAATTGCTCATTGGATGCCTCATGGGTTAACTGTTAAGCCGTGTTAACATTATGGTGGTCCCGTTTGCCGACAGAATCCAATAGCAAAACCTGTTAACTTTGAGACGTTTTTAATATGGAACTGCGCCATCTACGTTATTTTGTTGCGGTCGCACAGACTCAACACTTCACCCGAGCGGCTGAACTACTGGGCATTTCGCAGCCGCCGCTGAGTCAACAAATTCAGCGCCTGGAGCATGAAATTGGTACCCCGCTGTTGAAGCGGCTGACACGTGGTGTGGAACTGACAGAGGCTGGAAAGACTTTTCTGACAGATGCGATTGAAATTGTTCAGCTGGCCGATTATGCCCTGGAGAAAGCCAGAGGCGTTGCCCGTGGGATGAGCGGAAAAATGTCATTAGGTTTTGCGAGTTCGGTGGCGTTTAATCCTCGTGTGTTCGAAATCATTCGGCACTTTAAAGCCCGCTATCCTGCACTGGAATTAATGACCCGCGAAGAAAACATGTCTTTGCTGATACAGGATCTTCAGGAAGGATTACTGGACGCGGCGTTTATTCGTTTACCCTGTGAAAGCAGTCGGTCATTTAATTTGCGGGTTATTTCGACCGAGCGGATGGTGTTGGCACTGCCTGCCGACCATCATCTGAAACATAAAACGGCCATTGCGCTAAGTGAGTTGGCAGACGAAACGTTGATTATTTTTCCACGTGAAGTTTCGCCCAGTTTGTATGAGCTCATTGTCAGTGCCTGTTTACGGGCAGGTTTTTCATCTTCCTCTTTCCAGCAGGCCCCGCAAATCAGCTCTTCGCTGGGGATGGTCGGCGCGGGCTGCGGGATTGCGCTGATCCCTGAATCCATGATTTGCGTACAGAATCCTCACATTTGCTTTCGTGACATTGCAGAGAATACGCTCTTTACGGATGTCGCTTTTGCCTGGCGGCGTAATAATGCGTCCAAGGCCGTGAACCATTTATTAGCACTCATTCCTGCGCGTTAAACACTCACCGCTCACTCCTTTCGGTGGCAGAAACGAAGCGGGAAAATAAAAGATGCAGTATGAAAAGGGGAAATAACCGCTGCGAATATATCCCCTGATGCGTCACCGGGGCTATTTCATGTTGCCTTTGTGTTTTCACATAAATGAAATTTTCATTCGCATTAGCTGAATTAATGCACCGCGTTGGTGCAAAAAAGTCAATGCCATTTCTAACATTTAATTAACTTTTTGAACCTTCTCAAAGAACTGATAAATGGCTGATTTTTTAGTTTATGCATCTTTTATGCATTTCTTATGCAACCAGCACGGGGACTTTACCCGGTTTATCTGCACTATTATTCACTCTTGTTCAGCGTTAATCGAAATAGCATAGCGATAATGCGTGCCGGGCCGACATCATATTTTTTCTGGCAGTGATAAATTATATAGGCGCTGAAAAGCGTATTGTTTCCACGGCTCAACACAATAAATAACGTCGATAAGAAAGGTTTTGTATGGATAAGTTATCTTACGCGTCTGACAGTAGTACATCCGCCTGGTCTACCTACCTTCAACAAATCGATCGCGTTGCCCCTTATTTGGGCGCTCTCTCTCGCTGGATCGATACGTTACGTCATCCTAAACGTGCCTTAATCGTTGATATTCCTTTGCAAATGGATGACGGTACGATTCGTCATTTCGAGGGTTACCGTGTTCAACATAATCTGTCACGCGGCCCCGGCAAAGGCGGAATCCGCTATCATCCGGATGTTGACCTGAATGAAGTCATGGCACTCTCCGCCTGGATGACCATCAAATGTGCCGCTGTGAACCTGCCTTATGGTGGTGCTAAAGGCGGGATTCGTGTAGATCCCTTCAAATTGTCTGAAGGTGAGCTTGAGCGTTTAACCCGCCGCTATACCAGCGAAATTGGTATCATCATCGGTCCACAAAAAGACATTCCGGCACCCGATGTCGGTACCAACGGTAAAGTTATGGCCTGGATGATGGATACCTACTCCATGAATCTGGGCACCACCGTGACGGGCGTCGTGACAGGTAAACCTATTCACCTGGGTGGATCGCTGGGTCGCGAAAAAGCCACCGGTCGCGGCGTTTTTGTTACAGGTCGCGAAGTGGCGCGCCGTGCCGGTATTGAGATTGAAGGTGCGCGCGTCGCCGTTCAGGGTTTCGGTAACGTTGGCAGTGAAGCGGCACGTCTGTTCAGCCAGGCTGGCGCACGCGTCGTGGTGATTCAGGATCATACCGCTACCCTGTTCAATGCCGACGGTATTGATATGGATGCACTGACGCAATGGCAGGCCGAAAACAAACAGATTGCTGGCTTCAAAGGCGCACAAGTCATTGATAAAGAGGCCTTCTGGCACACGGAAATGGATATTCTCATTCCGGCAGCCCTTGAGGGTCAGATTACCCGTGAACGCGCTGAGACCCTGAGCTGTAAACTGGTACTTGAAGGTGCCAACGGTCCTACCTATCCCGATGCTGACGATGTGCTGGCAAACCGTGGCGTGATTGTGGTCCCAGACGTTATCTGTAACGCCGGCGGTGTGACGGTCAGTTACTTCGAATGGGTGCAGGATATGGCCAGTTTCTTCTGGAGTGAAGACGAGATTAATAAACGGTCTGATAAAATCATGACTGAAGCCATGATTCACGTTTGGGAAAAAGCCAAAGAGAAAGACTGCTCTCTGCGCACCGCAGCCTATATCGTTGCCTGTGAGCGTATTCTGATGGCCCGTAAAGATCGCGGTATCTATCCGGGCTAAGCCAGTAAAAAAACAACCCGCGATGTGCGCGGGTTGTTTTTATTCAGCGGCTTTCACTTAACGGAATTGCTGCACCGTCTGGGCCAGCTGTTGCGCCTGATCTTCAAGCGAACTGGCTGCCGCCGACATTTGTTGCACCAAAGCCGCGTTTTGCTGCGTGGTTCCGTCCATTTCATTTACCGCAATCGTCACCTGACTGATCCCTCGCGCCTGTTCATCTGACGCGGCAACGATTTCGTTGATGATACTTTGTACAGAGGAGACAGCCTGGGTCATTTCATGCATCGTTTTGCCTGCCTCATTGACCAGCGTGACGCCGCTTTGTACCCGGGCACTGGACTCCTCAATAAGCGCGGCAATGTCTTTGACCGCACCGGCACTGCGTTGCGCCAGGTTTCTGACCTCAGAGGCCACTACCGCAAATCCGCGCCCTTGCTCGCCCGCCCTGGCCGCCTCAACGGCTGCGTTGAGCGCCAGGATATTGGTCTGGAAGGCAATGCTGTTGATCATGGTCGTGATATCGCCAATTTTCTTTGAGCTGTCATCAATTTGCGACATGGTCTGTACCACCTGGCCCACCAGGTTTTCGCCCCGGCTGGCAATGGTTGTCGCATTTCCGGTCAGGTGCGTAGCCTGCTGGGCGTTATCCGCGTTCAGGCGAACCGTGGCGCTGATTTGTTCCATGCTGGCTGCTGTCTCTTCCAGTGCTGCCGCTTGTTGTTCGGTGCGCGAGGCTAAATCCAGGTTGCCGCTGGCTATCTCACTGGCCCCCTTTCTGACAGACGCGCTGGCATCTTTAATCTGGCCCACAATGGATTGCAACTGGCTCTGCATGGTGTGCAGGGCGTAAAACAGGCTGGCGTTGTCACCGTGCGCGACCTGAATATCATTGCTCAGTTTGCCTTCCGCAACGGCCAGCGCAATGCGGGCTGCTTCTGCGGGTTCGCCACCAAGCGGGCGCATTACTTTGCGATTAAACAATAACCCCAGTACGGCACCTACCAGCAGGATGCTCACAAGCATTAAACCGATAGCCCAATAGAGCTGGCGGTTCGCGGCGGCCATGACCTGGCTGACAGGTGCGACAATTCCCACATACCAGGGCTTATCGCTGTTGCCTGTCACCACCGGATACCAGGTGTACATGGCTCTTTCACCCAACACCGGATCATCATGTTCGACGATCTGACGGGTAAAATTGTCTTTGTCGCCTTTCCATTCCTTACCAGCGTCATTTTTGACAGGTGACGATACCACTTTGCCACTGTTCGAAAGCAACAGCGCATAACCCGTATCCTGCCAGGGTTTTATCTGGTTCACTTTTTGCTGTAATGACGCAAGCGAAATATCCGATGTGACCACCGCCATGAGCTTGCCTTGATCGATAATGGGTGAGGCAACCGAGGTCAGTAAGGTTGGCACGCCGTTGTACGGGTAGCTGTAGGGCTCTATCAGGGTATCTTTACGCGACTGTTGAGGGACCAGATAATAATCCCCCTGGCCAGGCGTCAAATAGGAGAGCAGCGGATGCATGGCATAGTTGCCGGACTGATCGCGGTCAACAAACCAGGCATAGCGGCCCTGAGGTGGCTGTCCTTTCTGACCAACAAACTCCGCATCGCGACCGTCAAACGCGTCAGGTTCAAAAATCACGGACATAGAGAGATAGTCAGGGTTGGCCCTGAGGGAATACTCCATAATTTTGTCGGCAATTTTCCGGTCATTAACGCCCGCTTTTGGTAAGGCAATCAGGCTTTGGCCAAGGCTGTGTGCCATATCGCGCGCGTAACTCAGCTCTTGCTGAATCTGCAGGCCGCGACTTTGTGCAATCTGTTGAAGATAATTTTCCGCTAAGTTTTTTTGCTCTTTTGCCGATTGCCAGCTCAGGACGCCAATAGTGACGGTAAAACCAAGCGTAATAGTCAGGCCACCGGCAAGCAGCATCTGGGTGCGGGTGGTCAGTGTTTTTTTTGCGGGTTGAGAAGTCATGCGGATTCCCCTGAAATCGATCGGCTTAATTGACTTCCCTGCCAGACAGACGCTTTTATGTTCCTTAAGGATCTATCGGCGCTCAATAAACGAACTTTAATTCTCATGACTCAAGTCAGACCTTAATCACAACGTTCATCATCAGGGGGAAAGCGCATGATTTCGAAAGAGAACACAGAACATTATTTCTGGGGTGAGCAGTGTGAGGGTTGGCATCTGCTTAAAAGACACGATCTGAGCATTATTTATGAGCAGATGCCGCCTGCAACACATGAAATACGGCATTATCATGTGCGATCGCGGCAGTTCTTTTTTGTGCTGGAAGGCCAGCTCAGCCTTGAGGTGGAAGGTGTGGTGCATCATCTGCAGACGCAACAGGGAATTGAAATTCCCCCCGGCGCAAAACATCAGGCTCGCAATATCAGCGATAACAGCGTCACTTTTTTAGTCATTTCTCATCCCACAACGCGTGGCGATCGTCACGATGTCGTCTGAACACCGGGCGGGAAAGTGAAATTTTGGTAACTTATCGCGATGATTTTGACCTGAAACAATAAACGGGCGAAAAAAATATGTCAGTTTGTGCCCTCTTTTTTGGCGGGATTAAAACCGGACTTATTCATGTGGAATCATACTGGCTGGCTTCACAGCTCTGCGCTTTGTTTTGGCTGGCTTGCCAGATATCTCCATCACTACGCTTTTGCCATCACACATTTGACTGGCTGATCGTAATGCAGGCAAGCACGGCGTAAACCAGTCAGTGCGCGCGAAGCGTTATGGGGAGAGCGTTGTGCGGGATAACAGGCAGGCAGTTCACAGGTAATGAACTGCCAGGAATGAACCATCAGGCCGCTTTAACGGCGCGGACTTTTTTCTCAGTTTGCGCAGTCGCGTCAGCTGTTTCTGACACATTTTGCGCCGTGCCAGGTAATTTGCTGGTGCGAAGAATATGCTGTACCGCGTCTTTTTGCTCTGCCAGCAACAACCCTAAGGTTTCAGCCTGAGATTCGTCCATATCGGCCTGGTGTGCCAGTAACCAGTCGGTGAACGCCTCTGCCATATCCAGCATTTTGTCGTAGGCATCGGCCTCTTTCTTATTGGCAAATGTCATCTTCTCTTCACCCTTTCTGACTACTACAAATTTGGTTTCGACAGCCATTTTATTGCCCTCACATACTGTTTATTTATACAGTATAACACAGTCGGCGACGTTTTCCAGTGAAGAAAAGACACAACGGTTTAACCTGCCCTGCTTACGCCATTCGGTGTGCATCAGGCCAGTAATTCTTCCATAAACTCAGCCAGCGCTTTACGGGGATCGTCCTCTTCCGACACGATCATTTCGATTCCCCATTGCCCCAATACTTCTTTTGCCACCGGGTTATTGCGATTGGTAAAAAGGTAAGATTTGGGTCGGGCGGTTGCCAGGCCTGTGCGCCCCCACATTTTTGTCAGCCGATAGAAGAGCAGACGAATATTAAAATCACTGATGCTGTAGCCAACAAACAAAACCGAATTGCCCATGACATCATGGGTCAGCTTGATATCTAACGGCGAATCAAAATAGAGGCGTTCAAAGTAGCTGCTTTCATCCAGTACGATAGAAGTATCGTCATCAAAGTCGCCATGAAGTTTGATGATATGACGTTTATCTTCGGTGAGTGAAACCAGATCGGCTGCATTCGCCACTTTTGAATAAGGCACGCCATGGGCCTCATGCGCGGCTTCCAGCCACCGATCGTAATTCGTGGTATAGATGCGTGAAAAGTTGCCCTGAGTGATCATGGTATGAATTTCAGAGCTGCGGACATCAATATCAGGCCGGTGCCATTCGCGATCCATCCAGCTTCGTAACGGTCCTAACGAACCTTTTTTCTGCTTGTAGTACTCAGCCAGAGAGAGGTGCGTACCGTAAGTATTAAAAATTTTCGGATCGTACCCCAGCTCATTAGCCAGATGAGCGATAAGCTCATGCCATTCAGGCAGGCCGAGATTACGGGAAAGACCGGCTCCGGCAAACAGAATGAGCTTGCCGGAATCGTATGCGCGTTTGAGCTCAGGTTTCATGCCACGCCTCGTGCAGTTTTTAAAAAGGCAGCAAAACGATCCAGCGCAATGCGACGGTTGGAAATTTCGTTTTTCTTCTCGCCCATCTCAGCGAAGGTTTGATCGTATCCTTCGGGAATAAAGATACAGTCCCACTGGAATCCATGGGGACCGGCAGGTTCAGGTGCAATAGTGCCGCGCAATTCGCCGAAAAACTGGTACATTTTGCGTCCGTCGCAATAACCCAGTACGGTTTTGGCGGTTACACCCTGACTGTCGAGGCCCTGTACCAGCGATGCAAAGCGATCGGCACCGAGGCGATTCCAGAAAATACGCGTCAGCCCCGCAGGCAAACCATTCAGGCCATCCAGATACAGCCCGGTGTGCTCAACAAAAAGCGGACGTCCGATAATAGAGAAGGCCTTCGTCAGTTTATCTCGCACTAAATCCAGTTCATTTTCCGTTTGAATTTCTTCAATGCGACGCGCGATGGGTACGACGTCCACGCCCACAGGTTCCAGTATTCCGCGGACCTCCGCCAGTTTTTGCTCATTGGCCGAAAGGAATCTGATTTTCATGCTTCTTCCACGTTGATTACGCTGCCTCAGTCAAATTTATCATTGAGACAGAACAAGAGGTTATCGCTGGTGAGTGTAGCGCAAATTCGCGCCTTTCTGGCGTGAACATTTGCGCAAAACGCGGGGTTACAGAGTAGAGCGGATAAAACAGAACAACGCAGGACGTGAATAAGTCCGAATAAGGCATGATGTAAAACACCGCTCCGTTTAATAAGCACCCGCTGCATTGGCTATTTAAAGACACACAATCTTTTGCGCATCGTCTGCGTTTTTGCACCTTTCCAAAGCGCGGAAATACCGTAAGCCACAGAGAAACCGGCCGCGAAGTTCTTTCAGGGGCTCTGTTCGCCAGCCAGACTGATGCAGGCGTCATCATAGTGCTGACAGTATCAAGTCACTGACGTTTTATTTTCCATCCAGTGCCTGACAGATGAATCGAAAATATTACGCATAGCATAAGCCGTTTATCCTGCGCTCTTTGTTCCGTTCGTCAAAGCCGCATCACTCGTCAGGGGCTGAACCTGTCTTTCACTGGCAGAGAGTGCTCTGGCGAGGCTGTATAAAAGAATCGGGAAGAAAGTCGGACGTGACGCCCTGACAAGGACCTGTGTATTTATCGGTGGCAAAGCTGTTTTGCAAACGGCAGCGATGAACGTTTATATCTTTTATTGCTAATGTACGGCATGTGCAGACCAGTGCCGCCCTTCACACCGACTGTTCACCCTTCCGGCATTTCAAAATTCATCCTGAGGAAAATGATAAAGACGCCGCACTACGCATGTTTATGTGAAAAGCGGTTTTGAATGGTTCCAGAAACCCCCTGCACGTTATTCTGTCAGACAGAGCGACTTACTTTTCAGACGTGGAATGAAAAGCATCCCATAGCGGAAAAGATGACAATATCCGCCTTAGCGAAAAGTGCAAGAATCTAATGGCAGCAATACGTTGTGTTTTCATAAGCAAACGGCATCACGTCCGCAGCCATATAAATGTTGTTGATCTGATAAATTCTTATAGCGACGATAACCTCCCGACTGGCTTTAAGTACAGTGACGGAGAGAGGCCATCAGGATGATATTAGCTACCCGTTTTTATTCTTGCCGTCACTTGTCAACGCTCCGCTTATAGCTCTGCTTTACAGCACGAAATGAGTGATTAAACCTTAAGACAGACAGGCGCGCGTACCCACAATGTTATCCATCATAGCGATCTATATTGCGCTGACTAACCGTGTTAAAAGAAGGATTTGTCCTGTAAGAAAAGTTGCAGACTTCAGTAATCGTCTGGCTTCACAAAAACTAATCCCGTGAACAGGAATGAACAAGACGGTTAACGCATTATCCGGCGATTAAGACACAACCATTTTGGAGCAGAATGAAGATAAGGACAATTTATCATGGGGAATTATTAACCTGACGTTATCATTTACCTGCGCTGGAATGAAGCGACTTTATTATGCCGTAATATCCCTGTAACTGGTAAGGAGGCAATGCATTACACACTGATTTTTATTGCTTTTTTAAGTAAATAAATGGGCGTTATTTTCAATACATCACCGTAATATGCTACCGTTTATCACCTGGACCTCAACGAAAAAGGCGCTGACAATGCGTCTGGCATTTAAATTTTATGTATGTTTAATGCGTTTAAAATGCCGTAATAATCCTAAGCGGTAACAAATTTGTACATTTCAGACAGAAGAGATATTTCTTTCCTTGATTATTTTTCGTAGAATGACCCTGTTTAAATATTCGCTGTAATTTAAGGATTAACCAATGGATGCGCTCAAAGCATTAAATAACCTTCGTATTCTACGCGCACAAGCCCGGGAAATTGAGCTTGATGTGTTAAATGAAATGCTCGAAAAGCTTTCTGTCGTTGTCGCTGAACGCCGTGAAGAAGAAGAAGCTGAGCAAGCTATGCTGCGCGAGAAAGCAGATAAGTTAGCTAAGTATAAAGAAATGCTGATGAATGACGGCATTGATATTTCTGAACTGGTTGATTTGCCCACAGAGACAAAAACAAAAGCTAAGCGCGCACCTCGCCCTGCTAAATATCGCTATACCGATGAAAACGGTGAAACTAAATCGTGGACAGGCCAGGGCCGTACACCATCGCCAATTAAAAAGGCGCTGGACGCTGGCGGTTCGCTTGACGATTTCCTGATCTGACAAAATGCGCGGTATTGATTTCGATACCGCGCATTTTATTGGAAACATTGTTTTAAGAGATTATCTGCTCATCATCATTATTGATGAACTGGCTAATTGTAGCGTCTCATTCTCATACCGATGAGGGAGATGATGGTAGCTGTCGCTTTCAGTAATACGCTCAACCGTTTCTGAATACCGCTCCAGCGCAGTCCGCATTTGCACAACATAATCATGCGTATCGTAAACCCGATCGATTCCCTCTAATGCATGATTCATAATTTTTCTTGCCACATCGTTTGGCGTGTCCAGCGCAGCGAGTTTCGAACGTGCCGTTCGACGTAAATCACGCGGCGTGAAAGGTTCCAGCCCTAATCCCCGAGGCGCACGTAACATCCGGCGCAGTGCCTGATTCAGCGCACCTTTCGAAAGCGGCTGCATAACATCACGCGGCGCAGGTACGAGCCAGGGAGAAGCCGGATCGCTGGCGGCAATTAAGGCCTCAATACAACGGCGCATTAACGCTGAAATGGGTAAAGTATGTTCGCGCTGGGACTTGTTACGTGTTCCCTGCTTCCATAATCCGGATTGCAGATTAAATTCTGATTTCCGCGCCTGAACAACTTCGTCAGGCCGACGGGCACTGACCAGACACAGACGTAAGGCCCAGCGTACCTGTTCTGACAACGACCAGTTATCCAGACCATGCCAGAAAACCCAAATCTCCGCGTCTGACAGTTGCCGGCTTCGTGGAGGTGACGCACGGCCCGCAATATCACGTTTCCTCAGTGAAGCCACGGGCGAATGCGCCAGGTAACCCTGCATTTCGGCCCAGGACAAAAACTGTTTAGTCAGAGCAAAAACGCGCCGGGCTTCCTCTTTTTTACCTTCAGAAATCAGGATGTTATAGAGCCTGTTTAATCGTAAACGCGTCAGGTTTTTTAGCGGTAAAGTGCCAATATTCGGCAACACATGCCTGAGTAGTGATGATATGGCAATTTCGGGACGACGTCGGGTGACAAGCAACGACAGTTTTACCCACACGCGGATAACCTGCTCCACTGTTCCTTCGTCGCCAAAATTATCCAGATCAGACAAGGAAGCATGTCTGATCTGATTGAGCCAACACATAACGTGACGGCCCACATGCGGCGATGTCATTTCTGTCAAAATTTCTGCCACTGCCTCTCCTGATCGTAAAACTGTCGGCCAGATTCTACCTTCCAACAATCTGTGACTCCAGACCTGTTAAGTCTGGAGTCACAACGGCAGCGCTGTGCGCTTTTTAAGAAAGTCATTAAGGAAAAGACTCTCATTCTTTTTGAATGGATTGGTTATTAAACCCGCAGAGAACAACGCGATAAATGATGGATTATTTCCACAATGGCGCTATCTCAGAAGATAAAGACGATGAATGGGATACGTCAGCTAACTGCAAAGTATGCGGTCAAAAATTAAGCGATGCGTTTTGTGTCTTCGACAGCTATTCGCTGAACATAGATCCGGGCAGGAAAGCTCTGCGCACGTTCAGATGAACAGGCGCTGTAATAGCAAGTGAGACAGCTTCACTAATATCAGGAGGCGCAGATAAATTACGGGATTCTGATCGTCGTGCTACCGCTTCATGAGTACGCCCCCTGCCATAAATTATGAGGCGCACCACCAGCAAGATCTCTGCAATACCTGGCTCGGGCTACGGGAGAGATTATCGATAACAAGGCACTCTCGGGTTGACCATGTGGTCAGAATGCATTTGATACAGCGGCACTGCACTCTAACATTGAAAATGAAACAATTGCGCGTAACACCAGCCGCTTCAGCTCTTGCTAAACGTATAGTTAAAAACTCGTCCGTTTTGAGTTTGCACAGTCAGCGTCTTTCCCGCCGATGTATCCAGGGCCCTGGCCTGACTGTATTTCCACATCATGACCTGCTGCCCGTTGGGATAAGGTGATTCTGTATCAGGCGGTCCAAACATACGAATGAGCTCCGCGCGTGTCGTCTGACCGGGTTTAATCTTCTGAATAGTCGCCGTATCGAAATTGTGTCCCACAGAGTTAGAACATGCAGCAAGAACCCACACCAGGCCCATGATAATTAGTGATCGCATTACGTTGTTCCCGGAGATGAGTTTGACATGCGTTGCATCGCGCTGTGTTACAAGGGTTGTACTATCTTCTTATGATATCGGCAAAATAAGCATTCACTGCAATAAATGTCCGAATGCGTATTATGGCCTACAGACCGCCCGATGGCGTACTAAAATTCCGTACTGGCATGTCGACATTATTAAAAACATTGCGTGATGAATTACCGCTGCTCTCTGTCAATACGATTTCCGCTTTCGCCACCGCGAGACAAAGGCTGAAGGTGACGGCTATGGCCGTGCTGCATGTGGACGACTCGCCTGTTCACCCTGACGACAGTCGTTAATTCTGCCGCCTGAATGACATCGATAAATCCCTATTTTTCAGGTGGTTATCCAGAAATCACCCTTTAAAACACCCATTCAATTTCGTGTGCAATACAGGATTGATCGCCACGTCATGCTGAACGCCAGCTTACCGGAAAAAAAATGCAGGCCGTTAACTGGCCTGCTCGCGTTATCCTGAAAATGGTTGGAACGATTTTTATGTCTGTAAAAAGGGGGACAACTGCCCCTTTGTACAGAATAAAAAAATCACTTACTAGTTACACTGTCACTTTTTTTTGGTCTGGCAGACAGTCGCTTCATTTTTTTCAGCGAAGGCCTTAGCACACAGGCGTTCTTATAGACTCTCCAGATTCAGTGAAAGCCAGTTACCCTGTGCATAGCGTGCCAGACCGGCCTCTTCAAAGCGCCAGAGATGGAGCCAGCCGTTATCGAGCAGTTTCCGGATAACCTCATGCTTACTAATCACTGTGTCAATGGCGCTTTGCGGCGCGTCGATAACAACGGTCAGGCGCAACGGCTCGTGCATCCAGTGCTCGCCGTCATGGAGCGACTGACGTGATAAACCGATCCGCAGATCGCCGCCATTGCCCTCAAAGACACCGATACGGCCCCCCACTACGTTGTGCAGCACCTTATTACCGCTCCCCAACCTTTGCGGATCGCATGTGGACGCGTGGTACTGCCAGTTGATCCAGTGTGTGACCAGCATGGGTGCGGTCATCAGGCCTTCCAGTAAAGTACCATCACTATCCTGACTCGCATCGTAGTCATGCAGAAAGCTGCGCCCGCCCAGGACTACGCCACGACTTCTGTGACGAGGGGCAATGAGAAAGGCTGCGTTGCCCGAAAGTCCCCATTCGGGACGGGTTTGCGCCCCGTCATTAGCGCGACGGCGTAGTTGTCCGAGCAACACATCTTCGGGCGCACGCGGGTCCAGCTTAAGGGCGGGTGCCCGCTCGCGGCGGACCTGATCACTGGCTTGATTAAAAATCGGTTGCAATCGCTCACAGCGGGCGCGGGCATCTTGCGGCAACAAATCAAGATCAAACCACTCGATTTCATCGGTAGTGGTGTTGTGCAGGGCGGCCACAAACGCCGTAGAGTCCGGAATCACTGTTCCTTGCGCTTGCAGCCCCTGGCGAACCTGTGGTTCATTAAGCAATTGCGCCAGGCTGCGTGCATTCACTTCACCGGTCTGGCCACAACAGGCACCACAGTCCAGTGCCGCTGCGTGGGCATTGTTAGCTGACTGGCTGCCATGTCCCACGAGGAGCACTATAGGTGCCAGATGCTGTTCCAGGCCCATGGCATGAAGAACCCCGGCAGCGAGCTTAACTTTAGCCTCAGTATCCAGCCCAACCAGTTGTGGGCGGCACGTCTCCCGAAACCGCGCAGGTAAGCCAGCAAGATCATCTCTGGCACGTGCTTTATTGCCCGGGCGTAACCAGTTTACCAGCTTGACCGAGTAGCCCAGTCCAACCGCTTCCACAAACGAGAAGGCAGCCCCCGGCCAGCGGCTAATCGCATTCCATTGATCGGCCATGGCAAATCGGGCGTGACGCGAACGACTGGCCTGGCTTTGCAGTGCCGCATCGTCTTTATATTGCGAACCCGCCTCCACGATACGGTCAGCGACCTCCAGGGAAGGCGCAAGTAAGCCGGGTAACTGGGGACGGCGGGCTTGCGTGCCCAGCGGTGTGTAGGCAACGGGAAGGCCAAAGAATCCTGCACAACCGATGGTCTGTATACCAGCACTCACGGTCTCAAGCGCACGGCGCAACGGTTCACTGCGCACATCAATGCAGAAAGCAGCCTGAGTTTCGATTGCCTGATGTTCCGTACCATGACCTTTTGCCAAGGCCAGCCGATGCGCCAACTCACGCTGATAGCCAATCTCCAGCGCCAGTTGCCATACTTCGTCAACCAGCATCGCATGTTCCGCCGTCTCCAGCACCTGGTGAGCCTGTTTCCAGGCGTGCTGAAGCGAAGCAAGCGCGTGCCGGGTTGCTGCATCATCTTTGCATTCCAACAGGATTACGCCCCAGGCTAAGCGAATCGTCAGCAACTCGCGCAGGTGTGGGTCCTTACCCCCCGCCAGTCCCGCCTGCCAGCTCAGACAGGCACACCAGGAAGCCCACCCATTCACGGTAAGCAGTACCGATTCCAGATAATCCGCCCATACAGCTTCAGGCAGGCCCAGACGTGCGATAAGCCAACGCTCCGCATCGGTAGCATTATCGGGTAAGGCATTGATAGCATTTGTGATATGGGGCAACCCCATTAACAAACCGATACCCTGATCGTGCCCCAGCGTATCCCGCCAGAAGGCATATAAGCCCTGCCGCTGAGGCTGCCAGTTCGCCTGATCTTCATCGAAGTAGGCGGCGCAGGTTTGACCAACCTGGTGCGTGATAGCCTGCCGCCAGGATAATCTCTGGTGCCGATCAGGATCGTTGTCGAGCACATCGATTAGCAGCGGCAATTGCACTGGTGAGGTTCTTGCCTGTAACGCATCCAGGCACTGTTCAGCCGTCAGACCGGTCGCTTGTGCTTCGGGCAGCTGATGTAGCGCCAGATTGAGATCGGCAAGGCTGATACGGCCCTCGCGCCAGGCCAGGAACTGCTGATCGCGCGATGGGAATACCCGGATACCGCCGAGTACCGCCATCCGGGCGGCCACCCTGCGTACCGGCATGCCAATACGCGACCAGTGAGGGTTGACAGCAATGGCGCGATCCAGCGGCCATGTTGGTGCAATCGCCTGGCAGGCCTGGCTGCAAGCCTGCTCAATTGCAGCATGCCGGGAACAGGCGTTTTGTGTCGATTGCGTCAGGCTCGCCGAACCGGTTTTTTCGTTATTGACTAAGGTATCCATCAGTAGGCTCTCCAGTTTATTCGTATGGTTCAGTTCAGCTCAGCCTGTCAGCAACAGGCGCGGTTGGCACTTCAGGTTCAACGTGTATGGAAACCCGGGATGTGAGGTTAGCTGGCCATAAGCGCAGCGCCAGACGTGTGAAGGCTTCGTCAAGGTAAAAACCCGCATAACTCCATTGACGCAAGCGCGACAGGTGTTGCGGCTGCTTTTGCAATAACACCTGACAGAGGTACAGGGCCGCCATCCCTGCCAGCGCGATCAGACCCAGACTGTCATCCGGCATATCCTGCAGGCCAAGCGGCAGCGCATGTGCTGACAGCGCAACTGTCGTCAGAGCGATCACCGTGACGCACCCGAAAAGAAGCTGCGCCGACTTTCCAGACCCGCCCTCTGAAGCCTCGGGTAACCACAGTAACGGTGCCCAGGCCATACCAAGCACCACACTCCACCACCAGGGCCAGGCAACAAGACCTGAGAGCATCAGCACCAGAAACACGGCGGTAATTGTCAGCACGGGGGCAAAAAACACGCTAAGGGTGCTGGGCAAAGCGGCCCGGTGCAAAGCCTGCAGGCGAGTGTCCCTTACACCTTCCGAGGCCGACAGGAAAGCATGGGCTTTATAGAGTGAATGGCCAATCAGATGCAGTGCCGCCAGCGTATAAAGGCCAAGCGCGCATTCGAGCAGCATGAAGCCCATCTGCGCAACGGTCGACCAGGCCAACCGCACTTTGATACTGATGCGAGTCAACATGACAATGCCTGCCAGCACAGCGGTCGCCAGCGCGAAAATCAGCAACAGGATGCGCGCAGCGTTTGCCTGATCTAACATGGGAGCGAAGCGCATAAGCACAAAGCCACCCAGATTGACGACGCCAGCATGCAAGAGCGCGGATACCGGTGTTGGCGCCTCCATCACCTGTATCAACCAGCCATGCACGGGTAGCAAGGCCGTACGAAAGATGACCGCCATTACGAGCAGAACGGCACTCGCCTGTAAGGACAGGGACATGCCATGCTGAGCGATATGCATCCCCAGAGCTGACAGCGAGAAACTACCTACATCCCACCAGGCGAGCGCGGCAGCGCCAAGCAACATCACGTCAGCCATGCGATCCGCAATGTGCTTTTTGTGTGCCGCAAGCCGCGCAAAAGGCCGATCGGGATAAAAGCAAAGCAAGTGCTGAAGTGCCACACCGACTGCGGCCCAGGCCGCGATGAGCAGCAGCCAGTTATCGGCGATCACGAGCAGATGCACGCTGCACAGCACAACGGCCAGCGCGCCAATATAGCCTCGCTGGTTGGCTTCCCCTTCAAGATAACGCGCAGAAAATGAAGCGATAACCTTACCCAGCACTTGTACCAGTAAAGCCAAAACCAGGCCAAAAGAGGTTGCCATTATTACGCCCGTCCATTGCGTGCCACTGATGCCCGCGGCAAGACACAGTCCGGTTAAGGCAATGGTACTCAACGAGACTCCCTGTAATACACGCCAAAGCATCGGCGTGGTAATCCAACTAAACCGCGTCAGCCCCGCTAATGCAGCCATTAAAAATGCAGGCGCCAAAAAACAGACCAGATGCAGAACATCAAGGATATTCATTGTATTTCCCTCATACGCTTAATTAGGCGTATGATCATTGACCTGAACTATTCTGTAAAATATATTTATTTGCACATTTCAATATTAAAAAACGAACAATGAACCTCAACCAGTTGAATTTTCATCACCTTTATTATTTCTGGCGCGTGGCCAGGCTTGGGCATCTGACGCGGGCTGCCGAAGAGCTGGCCACCTCGCAATCGGCCGTTTCGGTGCAAATTCGGCAACTGGAGGATCGACTTGGAGAAAGTTTGTTAATCCGTAAAGGTCGCCGTCTGATGCTGACAGACACAGGTCAGCTGGTTATGGCCTATGCCGACAACATCTTTGGTCTGAGCCAGGAGATGTTGGGACGGTTAAAAGGCACGTCAGCCGGTGTTACACGGTTACGCGTGGGCAGCGTGGCAACGCTGTCGCGAAATTATCAGGAAAACTGGATTCGGCCCGCGCTTACCGACCCTGCCATAGTACTGACACTGGAGTCCGGATTACTGGAGGGCCTGCTGGTCAGGCTGACGCAGCATAAGCTGGATGTGGTGCTGGCTAATGAGACAGTACCTGCCGATCCCGATCGTCCGTTGCGCTGCGTGTTCCTGGGCAGCCAGTCTATCTCCGTCGTCGGCCCCGCGAGCAAATGGGCGTCACAAAGCCTGCGCATCCCGGAAGACCTGGATGGCGTGGAGATTGCCCTGCCCGGCCCGCGCCATGCCCTGCGTGCGCAATTTGATGCTTTATGTTCTAAGGCCGGCGTGACGCCAAGACTGCGAGCCGAGGTGGACGACATGGCGATGCTGCGTCTGATCGCCCGCGACAGCGGCTGGCTCACCGTGTTGCCCGAGGTTGTGGTTCAGGATGAGCTACGCGCCGGCATTCTTGTCTCCGTGGGCCAGTCAGATGAACTGCAGGAGCGCTTCTTTGCCATCACAACACCACACCGGCATCGTATTGACGTGCTGGAGCAACTGCTGGCAGGGGCGCAAAAATTACAGGTGCCCAACTGAGTATCACGCCGATTGCAGGTTGCCTGGCAATGTATTGAATCGTCCAATAGCTAAAATTCTGAGGTTTCACACTAAAATATAAATAGGCGTTGGTGTAAAAAATACAGAAGAACGTCGCGTAAATTTCACACATTTTCAGATGCCCATGAATTTTCATTGCAATTTCCACTGCAGGCATTACCCTGTATATAAAACGCATTCATGAATTAATGATAAAAAATACATATTTATCAATCACCTAAACCTCGCCCTGGCGAATTTAAGGTCGCAATACTTACCAATCCACGCTATAACAATCAATTAGTTATCATCAATATCGAATCTATTCGGACAAATTTCGGACGTTAACCCGCTCAAAATACAAGTCGTTCAATCAAACTTCATTATTGTATTACCCGCCTGAGATCCGTTTTTCTAAACACCCATTTCATAAAATGAAATCAGGCCTCCATCCTGTAAAACAATGCCATTGTCATGAATTTCACTTATGAGAGTGCTATATGCGCTACTTTTTCGTTTTTATGAATCATGGTTAGAAAATAATGGGTATCTGTTTTGCGATATGCATACAGAAAAATGCCTATCAGTTGAGTTTTTCGAGGAGCTAATATGTTGTTCAGTAGAATTTTATTGTCACTCATCTCGGCAATCCTAATGTGTTCAACCGCGATTGCTCATGAATTCGATAGCAACCCCACCTTATCCTTAGGTTTTCAAAAGGGGGGACTGGGAACTTTTAGCAATCTCCATGGTTCCAATGTTAAATTACAGTATGAAACATCTTTGCTGTGGGGTGTCATGGGTTCATATACACAAATGAAAAATAACTGGCAAGATGAAAGTGATGTTTGCAGAATCCATGATAAAAAATGTAGCACAGATTACAATATCAATCACGAATATGATAAACATGCAGAGTATTACTCCTGGATGGCAGGTCCTACGTATCGCGTTTCGAATAATCTCAGTCTCTTCGCTCTTGCTGGTATTTCACATGCCGGGATTGGTAATCCTGTACCCTATACGAACAATGGTTTGTCGACGCAGACGATGCATTACAGCTCATCAAATCAGTTTTCTTACAGCGCTGGCTTGATGCTAAAAGCGTCCGATAAGCTCCTATTTACAGCAGGTTATGAAGGGTCACATGCTTCCTATGAGGGTGGTAAACTTGACATGAAAAGTCTGTTTATTGATATAGGCTATCAGTTCTGAATCAGTGTTAAATGGCTCCGGGCATTTGTGCCATATTATCCTTCCGTAAAAGTGACATCCTAAAAGATCACAAAACTGAACAGCGTGAGCTTCATTAATTCATTTTGGCCATTCAGGCCACACAGGGGAATTAGCAGCTTTGAGGTCAAGTGTATTGAGCTGGTCAAGATAATGCAGCTGTTTTTCCAGCAGTTCTGACTCTTCAGCGGAGAGCTGTTTTTTCAGCAACAGTTTTGCCATGCCTGGCATAATTTTCGTTACGGCCTTATCTATTAAATATTCCTTTTTATCTTCTAAAAACTTTAAATCTTCATCGGGCGAAAGCTTTATTACTTTTCCACCAATATATTTCCATAATCCGCTGTTATCAATCTGACGACTCTGATCATCATGCGCTATTTCGGCTACACTCAGATGAACTGGCCAGAGTTCTGATACATCGGTGCTCAAGCTCCATATTATACCCTCCTTATCGTATGCAATTTTCAAAGTACCATCAGCATATAAACGCTGACTTGCATACCATTCATGCCCGGCATCATCAAACAAAAACTTCATTCCATATTCTTTTTCGCTTGCAATATCATCAGCAGAAACCGGCTTTCCCGGTTTGAAGTTCTTCAAATCAATCATGGGTTTATCCTTGTTCGATTGTCTGCCATCGATTTCCAACAAAAATTTGTAAGGGCCGGGCTGTAAATTCATATCCTTTCTTCACCTTGCCCGGATTTTTGAACCCTGTCATGACATAACCCGCATCAAACGTAACAGCCTCCCCCTTTTTCCTGACCTCAGCTCCGAGTCTTACACGCTTAACGCAGTTTTTTGTAATCTCTTCTGTTGAAGGGAATGGAATGATCTTGTCGCTTATCTTTTTCAGTTCCGCCATCACCCAACTGGATAAATAGCCATTTGCCTGGGACTCTTCAGTTTTCCATCGGGGCCCATTGATATTTCCGTCCTCGCTGAATGTCATATTCCCCATGAAGATTTTCTCAGCCGTCAGTTTTCCCTTAATATCAAGTTCGCCCGTAACTACACCGCCCTTTTTCGACAGGAAATCTTTCGCTGCATCTTCCTTACTGTAGCCTTTATTGTTCTCCAGATAGCGTTTATCAGCCTGTGCAAGACTAATGGCATGATGAGGTTTTTGTGCCTCTGAAACCGGTGTTGCACCGCCTGTGTTTCCGCACATCAGCCAGGCGTTTAATGAACTGTTCCATTGGACCTCTATGAGCCCGCCATTAATTATTTCTCCACCCTGCAGCTCCTGGTGCGCATGCGAATACAACGGGTAGGCTTTGCCCCCGTTGGCCGAGAACGTACAGGCTCCTGTGTTTGCCTCTCTGGCTTTAAACGTGAGACGCATGCCGTCCGTCAGCTCGGCCAGCACAGGCTTGTAAGAGGCGGAATAGCGATTTACTGTGCCGCTATCGTGAGCAAATGTCGAGGCACACTGCTGAATGGACGGATAGATCCCACCTGACGGCAGAAACGGCGCCCCCTCAATCATGAAAATACTGGCTTCCGTAATCGCACTCATGCCCGCCGTAACAGTAATCCCCCATGCCGCGACGTATCCTGCATCAGGCTGAGGCGTAACCTGTGAACCTGTAGGCGACGACACTCCTGCTTTTAACACCAGGCGGCAGACACCTGACCGTTTCCCCGGCTGAGCTTTACCTGAGTTACCGGGCCCGCTGTAGGCCACTGCAGGGTTTGCCGCATTGTAATAAGGCAGTATGGTTTCGTCAGAATCCACATCCTCATACCCGACCTGCACCAGGTAATTCATGCTGTGACCAGCAGAAGCAGGCGCGGTGAGCGTGAGCGGGGTTGCTTCACAGATGAGTCCCTGCTTCAGGATGAGCTGCGACGTATCTGTGGGGAGTGAGGAATACGGTGAGTTATCCATATTCTGTAAACTATAAATCTGACCGGGGCCAACAATGACACGCAAGGACGCAGGACTGTCGGGTGTACAATGCAGGCCATAAAGACAGGTATCGGAACCCAGCACGGCCACAGCCAGCTTTGCCATACCTGTCATGGCGAATTTATTGGTGTTAAGCAGGTCAGTTTCGAGCGGAATAGCGCCCGGATAAACTATCTGACGGTCCATAGTTACCCTATAAAAAAACCCGCCGTAGCGGGTTTAGTGATTAGTTAAGGTTTAGTAATTTAAACAGTCATTAGCTCAGAGGTCTTTAAGCTTGTGACGTATAAATGATGCTCGATAATACTTTTTCTTGCGCTTAAATCGCGTATACATATCTGAATTAAACAATGATACCGATTCAATTTGGTCTCGTGGTATGACGTGTCGATATTGTGACAAACTCAGTGGAGAAGAGTCGTAAGTAATACCGCAATCGCTATAGTGTTCTGCGTAGTTAACTTCTTCAACAAAGCTGAGCGTGTCTTTATCACGATAACCGCTTAAAAATGGGATGATCACTATAGTATCAGTGTCATGGTCCTCTAGCCTGGCTTCGTGCACAATGCCAATGTAGACTTTGCGAGACTTCATTGATATTGAAACCATCAGATTTTGATTACTTGTCATTGATTCAAGCAGAATAGCCTCTATAGGGTTTGCGTTGGCTATCTCCTTGTATAACCTTAATCTTTCATCATTATTCCTCAGCTTTTTTTCTTCGTTTTTGGATTCCGCAAAGCTCAGTAAGGCTGTGGTGGCAACTAATAAAACGAATGGCAGACTCAGGCCAACAAACTTAACATTCAAAATGTCGTAGGCATAAGTGAAAGCTTTGTATTTGTCCGTGAATAACAGCGGCGTATTCAAAAGCCACATCATCGCAAGGAGAAGAACCCATGTAACGAAAAGAATGATGAAAGAGATGAAAACGTAATAAGAACCTTTAAGAGCGACCTGAAAATATGATTGCCAACCCGTAGATTTTTTAAATTTATGTTTTGATGGTATGTGACTATTGATATAAAGATAGCCACACACCAAAACAATAACGATGAGTGCCGCGCTCATGAGTCACCTTTACTATTTTTTCTCAGCAAGCACCCGCACGTTGTGTGCAATCGCGCTTTGTACATCCTTATTATTTAGGTTGATACGTAAGGCGCCACTACGGTCAAAGTAGTATCTCTCGCTGGTTTCTCCACCAGCAGGGTTTTCTCTCGTGTCCCAACGATTTTTTACAAACAAATCCATGATTCGATCGGGCTCAGATGCTGCTTTAATAAACTTTTTTAGATTCAACATATTACCTCCTTCCCAGAGCTCTGTATGCAGAGGTTAGGCATCCACTAACGACATCTGATCGAAATCAACATTGTTATGGGTATCTATACAGTGAATATAATACTATTAGGAATAAATGGGCAAGGTTGTTTTATCAACAATTATTGACAGAGCCTTATTCAGACAAATGCGAGTTGATCTGTTCATATCATTAGCAGCATGGATTACATCAACTTTACCCAGACGAGCGTCCCTTCCATTTTGACGGCAGCGATAGCTGCATAAATATTTGCATCTGTAACGCCGCCAGTGAACATGTACCTTGAGATATACTGGCCACGCGAGGCCTTGCTGTATCCAGATGATGAGATGTGGTAGCCAGCCACCCACGGGATGCCTTCACCTTTGGGGCGTCTGACCACGACAAATGCCTGATAAGGCAAAAAACGGGATCCATAGCCACCAGCTGCACCATACCCGATTGCTGGTCCGCCATATGCGCCCGTATCTTCAGGGCGTAAGGGCTCAAACACATCTGGGCGACTTCCGATTAATGTCTCAAGTACCTGGATAATCGCCTGGCGCGTGCCGCGCTCCCGCAGCAGATTTGTTCTGATCTGATTACGGAACTGCTCGTCGGTCATCCCTTCGCGCCTGATAAGGCTGCTGCCGAAAAAGTCACACGCGGCGAGGTCGAGCCAGCCATTACTGGCCGATGCCAGACGT
The DNA here is from genome assembly GCF_004364735.1 of Pantoea sp. PNA 14-12. Taxonomy (NCBI): domain Bacteria; kingdom Pseudomonadati; phylum Pseudomonadota; class Gammaproteobacteria; order Enterobacterales; family Erwiniaceae; genus Pantoea; species Pantoea sp. PNA 14-12. Next base: position 324,398 of record NZ_SOAJ01000005.1, read on the forward strand.
GTCTGCGCCCGGGCGTAAAGATAAAGTGCGTAGCACCAGGAAAGCGATTTCGCGCACGCTGTCAGCGTGCCGTGCATAACCGGACTTTCGTCTGCAAACCAGCCAGCAGGAAGGAGGGCCTTAAGCCGTTTGTAAAAGTCGTGTTGATCGCCTTTGGCCATTCAGATCACCTTAACCGTTCCGGGACGAATAACCTGCCTGTGCGAAGCTGCCATATCGGCGATGCCGCCATTCAGCGTCAGTGAAGAAACATTTGTCACCAGCGGACTGGCACTGTAGGCCACCTTTACCAGTTGGGTGTATGCCAGCAGTTTTCCCAGCGCCAGCTTGCCGATGAACTTAACAATTGCTGTTCTGACCTGCGTGACAATGTCGCCATGATTAGCTGTGTCATCGGTAGTGATCACCAGAATGACATCGGCTTTGATTACATCTGGCGGAAATACACCAAACGTGACGGTAAATCCCCGGACTGTTTCAATGGCCATAGCTGCCCGCTGAACAAAGGTGGCATCCGGTGTGCCACTGCCATCGTCCACAACGGCATAAAAATAACCAGGCTGATACGAACCATCCCACGCGGCATTTTCCGTGAGGGTATAACTGACTCCATTCTGGAGATTACTGATAGCGAAGCCGATAGCCGCTTTAGTTGCTTTCGACAGTGAGTCGATCCACAGCACAAACCTCGCCCGGTAGCTGTCATCCCCCTCTGCATTCTTGCCGTTAGTAAATGCAGTAGTGTTGGTTACTGTGTCCACGTAGAGGATTGTCCCGGAAATGACCGTGACAGTTCCCGGCTGCGCATTACCCTCAGCACCCGCTATGTCCGCTTGCACAGGTACAACCAGAGAGCGGATGCCCGCAGCGATGACATAACCTGACTGCTCCGTATCCCAGGCATCACTCGACGTGTCAGCGATTACAGAATAGTGCTGGGTTCCGTCTGTTGTACTTACCTTCGCGCCTAAGGGAATCAGCGCCTGACTGGTTACCGTAAAGCGGCTAAAAGTCACCATTCCTGTGGCCTGCACGGAAGAAAGGCGGGGAAAGCTGAAATCCGCCATCCAACTGTCCAATTCTTCACCCGAACATGTTGCCGCGCGGGTCGTTACCAGAAGTTTCACAATCAACTGTTGTATCCACATGGTGACACCGGCATTCGATTCAGCAAGAGACCTGAGAATACTGCCGATGGAGAAGTCCACCAGGTTTAACGATCTCGCCTGGATAGCGGTGACCTGTTCCCGAACAAGCTCCGAAAACGATTTGATGTTCAGTAATGGCATAATCTCACCTTGTGATGTCAAAACTCAGTGTTTCCTGAGAACCGCTCAAAGCATCTGTGTAGGTTAAGGAAACGCTTACGCCTTCCTCAAAGCGTGTAAGTTTTACCTCTGGTGGCGGTTTGCTGGCTACGGCCTCTTCTAGCAACATCTGTCCAGTAATTAATGCCTTCCATTCCCCTGGTTTCACCGCTTCCCCAACCTTTTTACCCAACCCAGCACCATAAGTGGGATGGAAAACATAGTCGCCAGGATTGGTCAGAAGCCGGCGCAGGATCCTCTGCTTAGCGCGTTCACTGCCCGATGATGTCAGTAGTGACCCTGTAGATGAAACCTCTAGGTCTCCCCCAATAACGTGAAAGATGTCGTGCATGTGTTACTACCATTAGGTCGATGTGAATTGCTGATTAGGTGGCTGGGTATTAAGTCCTTTCCCTTTCTCCAGATGGGTGTGCCCCTCATAGACGGTCCGGATACGATGAACGTTGCCGTAGCGGTCATTGTTATCGCGAATATCCTTAGCGACGGTCAGATTTCCGTCCATTGTTACGTCGCCACCAGTGAAGTGATGTGCCGGAGCGTCATAGGTGAGTTTGTCTTTGGCACTCAGCAGGACTACACCGCTGTTGAGAAACTTCAGCATTGAGCCGCTCTGGTGCACCAGCCAGAATTCCCCAGAAGGCGGGCCCGGACAGCGGTCTGCATCGTTGTAAAATTGGCATGTAGCCATTCCCACACCCATCAGGCCAGAATCAAATTCCACCTCTACCACTGCACCCATCATTGGCCCGGCGGCCAGTCCCCATCCGTTACCAACCCAAAGAGAACTAAGTGGGATCCAGCCTGTTTCTTCTCCGGTCGGCTGAAGCTGGACTTTCACAGCGTAACAGTTCGGATCATAGGCGGTGATGACGCCCTGCCGTGTAGCATTTTTACCACTCTGCCGGGCTGTAGCCGCCATGGCATTCAGCAGAACTTTCATGTCTCCACTTCCAGTGCAGGGCTTTGGTTTTTGCCAGAAATATTCATCCTGTAACCCGCATCCCAGCTCAATGTGCGTCTTACCTTGTCGCAGAGATAAACCTGATCGAAAGGGCTTTGTGTCCCTTCAATTCGAATAAGTGTATCCGGCATGAGAAGATTATCGCCTGCTGTAGAACCCGTGAATTTCATCTCATGCTGGACGATTTGATGATAAACAGATTGAGCCAACGCCTGAGCGGCTTCAGGCGTTAATCCGTTCCGTATGAGGCGGTAGACTTGCGTTTCTGCAGTGGCTTTACCAGGTGAAATGCCTTTGGTTGCTTTTGGGTAGCAGACCCTAAACTGCTTATTTTTGAGCTTCACGTTCCAGCTCATTACTTCAACTGTCACCCCTTTCGAAATGGTTAGCGCACGTGAAAAAGAGAGATCATCAGAGATATTGCACTGTGGATATGCCTGCATACCCGGCGGCTGCCAGCGTATGACATAGCTGCCTTTGTCAATATGAGCACGTTTAGGTTCAAAGTGCAGGCAATCGCCGTTTACATAAACCGAGTAATTCTCGATACTTGCCAGTGTTGTAATGATGTCCCATTCGGTCTGCTCGCCTGTCAGGTGTGCCGTATCTATTTGGTAATATTCACCCACCCGTCTGTTTGTGGCGGTGATCACCGGCGTCAGGCCGTGACGCTGTGCCAGCGTGGTGACTATCTGAGAACTGGTGAGATTCTTGAAGCATTCACCAGACGTCTTTGCATCAATCAGCTTCGCAATGAAATCCCGGCCCTCAGCCACAATTTCAAAGCGTGCTGGATCGTAATGCCAGGTATCTATGTTTCCCGTCATGTGCTTTTTCTCATCGATACCGGAATTAGTGATAACCGAGATGAAAAGCTCTACCCGTATAGTCTTTTGTAAAGCCCACCAGTTCAGTAATCGCATGACTGGCGGCAGTGCTGAGATGGCAAGGGTAAGGTCGAAGGTTCCTGCCCCGCGAAAGCCATTGGCATCCACGTTAAACGAAACAAAGGGTGCGTTCTGGCCGTTTAAAAGACAACGCCCGCTGATTTGGCGGGCGAAAGATTCAACGATGGGATTGTTTATATGCACAACTAAGTCTTCGGGTTGGTGGGTATATTAAGGGTATGAATACCGCTCAATTGGGGATCGGTCAGATGATTGACTTCGGCGATGCTGATCCACTGTGAAGCGTCGCCATACTGCTCTGAAGCCACCTGATAGAGGTTACCGCCCGAGAGCGTTACTGCCCTGATACCTCCAGACATCTGCCCTGCGCTCACGTTTTTATTGAGTCGTCCCAGTACCTCTTGCAGACGATATAAATCAGGGATCCGCGTAACATGTTCTGACTGTAAAAGGAGGTTGCTGATGGTCTTAGATATGGGATGGCCTGGCACCAACCCACCCAGGGAGGTAATTTCTCCGGCAGCGGCTTCCACTAGGGCCAGTTCATGCTCAAGAATGTTGCGTGCAGCAATAAGTGGTCGGATAACCGACTGTACCTGAACAACCGTGGCATGTGCGAAATCTGTGACCTGTTTTACAGCCTGGTGAAGAGTTTTTACCCCTTCTTTTACCGCATCTACGTTAATAATATTTGCCAAACCCAGCGCACGACCAATGTCACTGTCAATAAGCCCTTGCAATGCGCCAGTCAGCGCATCTGTTTTATCCGGTGCCCCCTCGTTCCTGAGCACAGCAACTTCAATCGTATACGGTCTGCGCCAGACAAACTCATAAACAGAATTGAAGGCAGTGATGACAACCGTAAATCGATAGTCATCCAGTGTCAGCATCTGCGGGTTACCCATGTCCCGCATGCGCTCAAGCACACTCACCCTTGCACTTGCCTCTGGGCCGGTAATGACGCCAGACCAGGTTATGGGTTCGTATTCCGTACCCAACACATCAATGATCCGCCGTCCGCCTATAAGTTGATGCTGCACTGTCTTCTGACAGCCGCGAAAAGCAATACGCTCCGGAACTTCAAATTCCATGAATTCGAACTCGCCCAGTGTCAGTCTGGTGACAGTCGGATCAAAGCCTTGGGAGAACTGCGTCAGGTAATTCATAAATGGCAAGTGTGTCTTACACCTATGTTTGGAAACTGCAAATAAGGCAGAAAAGGCCAGTCCCGACTCTTTGCTTTATGGCGGTATTCCCATAATTCGGGGTTTTCTTGCCAGACGTTTAGCTAATGACCGGGATGCGAAGATGCATCACTGTGGCATAAAAAAACCCGCTTTCGCGGGTTTGGTTAAGCAGCTTTATTTTTACGCCACTCATCTACCATCTCTTTTGAAACTTCTTTCTTGTAGCAAATTGGTGAGTAACCACCCTGCTTACTCCACGCGCTTCTTCTTCCACAACTACTGCCATTCCGGGCGGTATTGAAAGGGCAGGCACAAACGCCTGGGTATGAAGCAATAGAATCTTCAATGATTAATTGACGAATTTGGTCGTCAGTTTGTCGAGCTGATTTAGCCTCAGAAGCGCCAACCCAAAGCAAACTCATGGCCATAACAAGTGAAACAGCAACAGTACGCATATCCATATTCCCCTTTTATTGATAAGAGGAATAAATTAATTCAAGACACTGAAAATCTATTGAATGAAAAGGGACCATTAACTGTGTTTATTTTGGACAGGTCAACATGTGCTTTTTATAAGCGGTATAAGAGCCTTTACCCCTTAATCAGGCTTGTCAAAATTGTTGATGCGCTGGATTTTTTGTAATGACGATACATAGAGACTTCCATCACCCTTGCTTATGAATTTCTTAACGCCTCATCCAAGGCCTTCTCAAGGATTTGATATGGCACCACCCCAGTAAGAACGTTGTCACCAATTATCGTCGTTGGCATATCTGTTAAATGCAATCGTCTGAACAAAGCCTTGTTCACGTCAATAATGTGCTGAGTATCCTGCCTGTATGTTTTCAGTTTAACTCCCGCATCGCTGACTGCAGAACGGATGCATGAATCGTCTGGCATTCCTCTGTAGAACATCAATGCATGGTGAAAGGCATAGAATTTCTCGGGTTGCTCAATCCAGACAGAAAGGGCAGTCCGAGTAGCCGCGGTGGTCATGTCAGAACCATAGGATAGCAGCTTGTATGTGATAGCAATGTCGATATGATTTTTCAGAAGCCTTTCCTGGTTTTTCTCGAGCTTTTTGCAATCCATACAGTCATAGTTCGTGAAGGTGACAATCTTCAACGTAGGGTACTTTGCCCCTACAACTGGAGACATCGGGTCATTCAGCAGTTTAGCGCGAATCAAAGCTTCGGTCTGATCACCCCCGTCCAGTAATGGAGCATGGAGCTTCGATTTTGCACCCTCCTCCTCTGCCGGGCGATTTGGCAAGCCAGCCGAAACGGACATAGCGCCAGAGCCCATTAAAACAAGAGCAACGACAAGACGACTCTTAAGCATAATCCCATCCGATAACTGCTGTTAAATACCAGCTCAAGTGATTTCACAATCACCCCTGTAGTGAACAGCATGGCGATATCAAGATTCAGAATCCTAAGAAAGCGGGAACAGGTTGTGAGCACCCTCAGTTTTGGTCGCGCCGTATGACGTTACGGTATTGAGAGTTCACCTGGCTGCCCGGGATAGACCATCAGCATTGATGGGTCGAAGGTGCTGGTGGATGAAGGCGCTCTGGATGCCTGCTGACTTAATCCATTGATGACCGTCGCGACCAGTATCTGCCGGCCTTCATGTGTCATAAGGAGGTTGACTGGCTGCGATGTTCTCGGAACTTCCACAGGCGGTATGTTGGGATAGATACCGGTTTTACGATAAGTCTGCGCGCGCAATCTTTGATTATCGAAATCAGCCTGCGTTGGTATCCATGGTCTGTATGTGACACCATGCTCTCTCGCATTCTGCCTGGCAAGTCTTTCACGTTCGGCCATTTCCCGGCTCTGAGTCACCGTTCTTGCTGGATACAGCGCTGCGAGCGTGACGGCTGATAGGATGCCCGGAAGGCCTGAGAGAGCAGCCGCAAGGCCAGTCAGGCCCGTTGTGGCACTCCGGCCAATTAACAGGTCAATGCCGGTATTCACAAGCTTAAAGGGTGTGATTAACGCCCCTGCCGCATGTTTAAGTGCCCAGAACCCACCGCTGAGGGTCGCCAGACCCGCAATGGCCAGTGCAGCATGCCCGGCAAACTTGGCCATGTCTGGATGGTGGCGCGCAATTGCCGTCATCATTTGAACAGAATGGGTAAGGCTTTCAAGCCAGTGCGTGAACGTGTCCAGCAGCCCCCCGTCTTTACCCATGACCAGTTGCAGATTTTGCCATTTTTTATGAAAGTCGATGAGCTTACCGTTGTAGGTCCCGCTGACCGCGTCATAGGCCTCGTTAAGTCCGCGCGCCATTGCGTACGCATCAACACGGTGATGAATGGTCTCAAGCTGTTTATCGATGAGGCTGAACATCTTGCCGCCAGTCCGCCCGAATATCATGGCATTCATGCGTTGCGTCTGTTCTTGCGTGAACTGATGATTGCGGTAAATGGGCAGGATGACGTTTTCATAGTATTCAACCGGTGACTGGCTGAATAGCTTTGGGTTGATAAGCGGATTGCCGCGAAAGCGCTTCACTCCGCCCAGGCTGTTGAGTTCAATTTTGCTGGCATCCCATATGCCCAGAGTAATCATGTCGTGCGTGACCTGATTAGGTAGCTTCACAATACCGTTTAACCGGTTATAAGCCGTCATCAGCGCATCACCCGCTGAACTGCCCTTAAGCTCGCCGATAATCGGCTCAAGCTCAGCAAACAAGGCTTTGTTGGTGAGGTTAAACGCTGAGGTGCCCGCTTTTGCCATGAATTGACGGTACTGGGTGAAGTCAACATTTCCACCAGAAGACTGAATGGCACGGAAAGCCGAATCCATTAGCTCATTAAAACGCTCTGGACTTTTAAGTCCGCCAGCGGTTTCCGTGAAGCGTAACATGTCCATTTGCTTAGCGGTCGTGGCTTCGCGCTGATGTTCATCCAGCCCTCTGGACGCGAAATTGATACGCGCTAACACCGGTGCCGCTATTTTTGCGGCGCGCAGCTGCTCATCGAGCGTTTTAGCACCGGACTCGCTGAATACCCCCTGAGCCTCCATGAGATATTTCAGCATGTCGGTTGTTGATGCTCCTCGGATTCGCGATGTTTCCGCGAAATGCTGAGCTTCACGCGTAGCAGCCGGACCCATACCGAACTGCCTGAACTTTTCATTCATAGTCTGGTACCGGGCAGCTTCATCCACAAAGCCTTTTAGCAGTTTCAGACTCAGATATCCGGTAGCCAGATTAGTCATGCCGTCTGAAAAGGAGCTCCCGCCAGCCACACGTCCATTGCCACCGCCACTCCCGCCGCCCCAGCCCCCAGGTGGTACACCATTTTTCCAGCCATGCCATCCCGCGCCCGAACCCGGAGGGGGAGGAAGACCAAGTGCGCCACCATTATTGCCGTATCCACCACCGCGCCCACCTGCTCCTGCAGTTGCTGCGCCAGCGGCCAGAAGCGGTAGCGTCATCGCTGCACTGTAGCTTCCAGCAACCAAAGGCAGATTACTTGTAACGTGGTTCATGCGCTGTGCCTGTTCGGTCACTGAACGGATAGCACCGGCATATTCTCTTGCACCTCGGGCGGCAGCACAGAATTGATTATTCAGAGAGCGGTTGAGTCCCCGCAGCGCTGACGACGCCTCTCGGGCTGCGCTGCTCAGCGCTTTGATGTTTTTAGTGATAGTTACGAACTTCTTGTTGAGCTCGATTGTATCACGGCTGACCTTCAGCATTTGGCGCGTAATCTGGTCATCCAGCGCCAGACGCACTACTACACGGTAAGCCTGAACATCCATGAGGACCTCGTTTTATAAGCATAAAAAAACCCAGCGTCAGCTGGGTCTTATCAAATTGACCTGTTTATTGGATTTCATTTAACCAGTAAACCCATACCAGAACTCACCTGAGCCAAGTTTGTAAATCAAGGGGTTGTGAAATTTAGCTTAAGAGAATTTTTTAGTGACCGAAAAAATGCGTCTTATAATTCTCGATATCAACCATCCTAGAAACAACACCGCTAACAGAGCCACGAAAAAAGTAACGGGATCTTCTCCCCACTGGTAATCACTTCCAACCCAGCCCAGTCCTCCCGGGCCGAGCTTGAAGAAAAGCCATGAACCAAAGGTGAAAATAAGATTGTTGAGTGGTGTGATGTACTTTATGAGAAGCACAGCTGAAACCAGCGAAACAACACTTACGGCGATCTTTTTAATCAACGCATTTTGCATAATCAGCTTTGCCCATCACATCTACGTAGCCATAAGCCATTAACCCACTACGTGAGCCAGGCACTGTCATTTTACTTGTTCGCAACAGGGCTTGTCTTATCTGCTCAAAATCACTCACCCTGAACAGCGTTATGCAGCCCCATGATTCACCTGTACCGTCCGGGCGCAAAGGGTGCAGCCGAAAACCAGTACGTTTTACACCATTGACATAGGTGTAATCATTCATAGTTTGGGTGTTATAGAGACCGAACCACTCTGAGTGATTAGTGTTATGCAGAAAATCGAGGAAAGCCCGCCTGGCTTGGGTGTAAACGCCACCCTGCGGTGCATCAACAATCCAGTAGCGGCCTACGGGAATTGAACCCTCGTCGGCAAGATATTCACAGTTAGGATCGTTAATGTGCTGTTTGCGGCCGCTGAGCACAGGGAACCTTCCGATTCCATAGACAATCAACTCCCCTTTCCCGCTCTTACGAGACTCATCGTCGTAAACCATTCGCATCTTGAGCATAAGGCGAAATCCGTTCGTTAAGATACTGAAATGTTAACGCGGAACGCTAAGATTTTTAACTGTTGTTTTGAACAGTAATACTGAAGCAAAAAGATGAAAAAACACTAGCTCAGTCAGAATTAGAAAAACTTACTAAACACTTGAAAGCAGCCATCGAAAGCGTTTTTACGGTGCAGAACCCAGCAACAAATAACGATATTTAAAACTCCGCAACTCACGTGTGCAAACATATAAAGCCAGTATACATCTGGTTTTTCGCTCCGGTAAACATATTCACGACGTGTTGTGCCTTTAAATCGTCGAGTGAAAATTCCTCGGCGATAAAAGAGTAATGCTTCTGCGAAAAAACATGTGCCGCCTATTAGGGCGATGGCCGCTACAATCCAGTCTACGGTACTCATGAGCTTCAGATATTAGAAAAGTTACCTCTATACTATCAAATTCGAGAGATAAAATCGTAAGCCTTGTTGAGCATTGCTAAATAATAATCAACAGTTGCCGATATAAACTGGTATGAATTTTATGGAGAACGCTCAATGGAACAACCAAACCCTTTCGCAGCCCTGTCGCTGATTATCTGGTTTTTAATGTTTATCCCCTGCTTTCGCATGGCTCAGAAAGCTGGTTTCGGATGGAAGATGGCCCTACTGCTCTCCTGCCCGGGCATACATTTCATTATGCTTTACGTCTTCGCTTATAAAAAGTGGCCAAAGGTGCCATATCGATAAGCACTGATCATCTGTCAGGATGGCTCCTACGAAGGATCTGGAGTAGGATAAATCTGATAATACTCTAATTTCACCTAAAGCTCAAAATAGGGCTTTGAGATGTCTCATCAACAAAAGGAGTTGAAATGCGAATCCTTGGAGTTAGGGCTGCCCCTAAAGCAGCATCCTTCATAGTATATTGCACTACTGAAAAATGTTTAAAATGTGCAGATGTTGTAGTTATTCCAGCAACATTAGACACGCCTGAAAAGTTAAAATATGTTCGCAATAACATTTTAGACATATTGAGGACTTATGACGTCCAGCTGGCAGCTATAAGAGTAGCAGAGTCAAACTCTAAAAATTTATCTATCGATAGGCTTTATATTGAAGCCGTGATACAAGAAGCCTTCTCTAGTAGCGAAATCTTAGATTACTCAGTAGTCAGAAAGACAGGCATTAAGGCATCGTTAAAATTAAATGAAAAACAATACAAGGACTTCATTAACTCCCATGTAATCTTTGAGAATATAAACAACACAACTTTCTCTCAAGAGACAAATGAGGCAGTACTGGCTGCTTTATCTGTGGAGGCGAGATTATGCTAAACCCTTACAAAAAAGCAGATGTATCATTCGACTGGCTAAAAGATCTAGATGAGCAAGGTTGTTTTTCAAGAGTTTATCTGGCTCATGATAATCACTTAGCTCATGATCTTATTATTAAAGAAATACCAAAAGATCCGACCAGCCAACCCGATGAATATTTCAGAGAGGCAAGGACTGTTTATAAAAACGCCCATCCAAACATCGTCCAAATACAGTATGCTGCTCAATGCCAAGAAAATGTTTATATAGCAATGCCATTTTATAAAAATGGAAGCCTTAATGGATTAATGAAAACTAAGAATCTCTCACCCCGAGAAATAATAAGATATTCGCTACATTTTTTAAGTGCATTGAATCATATTCATTCTAAAAACCTAGTTCATTTCGATATAAAACCTAATAACATCCTAATTTCTGACAGAAATGAGGCGTTGCTTTCAGATTTTGGCTTAGCTCAGCTGCTTGACATAGCCGGAAGGGCAACGCCGGATAATGGCTATTTCTTTCATTCTCCACCTGAGTTTTATACTGTTGGAGCTAACTACAATCTAACTTTCGATATTTATCAAGCAGGCATGACAATCCACAGAATGTGTGTCGGACATACAAGCTTTGAGCAGGAACGAGGCAAATACACCACCGCTAAACAATTGGCTGAAGATATTATTTCTGGGGATTTTCCTAGTAAAACATATTCTCCTATTATACCAAAGAAACTCTCTAACATCGTAAAAAACTGCTTGAAGATCGATCCTAATGAAAGGTATCAGTCTGTTCAGGACATCCTAAATGCTCTCAGTGAGATAAGTGATGGAGCCTTGGATTGGTTTGAAATCAATAGATTAGACACTCCAAACTTAAAAGAATGGAACAAAAAAGTTGACGGTGCTACATTAAAAGTGGTTTATAACACAGATACTAAAGATGCTACTGGTCAAAGAGTGTATGATGACGGCCGTTCTCGCAAAGAGTCTAAACTAAGCTCATCCAATTGTAGTAATCAGAAGCTTTATGGAATCCTTAAGGATAATTAATTATGAAAAAAAACGAGGGAGTGGTGTTGCTGCCTCGTAGAAGGGATGCTGCGTTGGCAACCCCATATACCAAAAATGAAGTTAAAAAGCTTAACAATGAAGATATTAATGAAAGATTGAATAAGATATTTTCAACTCCCTTAAGCAAAAAACGCTTCATAGGCTAACCCGGTGAATGCCGGGTTTTCTAATTTTCAACCCATCGTTACCGCTTCGCATGCAATTCTCTAAATAGCTTATGCTACCGAATTATTTCTTTCATCTAATTGATTAATAGCCCTTTCTTTAAATTCCCTTTAGAAGAGAATGCCATCTCATTTAGCCATTCCGAGTCTTTTTTAATGAGCTTTCAACCCGCGAGATAAAGCCTCATAAATCGACCCCATCAGCGGGTCAATCTTCCTGACATACGCAGGTCCCATGAACGGCCGCGGCGGAATGTGACTTGTACCGACCTCCTGCCAGAGACCGATTTCTTTTTTGGTGCCGACGATGGCCGCAAGTCCCACAATTTCACTCTCGATTGAGTCTCTTAACTGGGCTGAGCGCAGCAGCGGTTCGTCTTCACTATATCCCCGGCGAACGCGATCGGCTTTCGTTGCTTCAGCAAGCGGGGCCCAGGCATCAAAGGGCCCGTAAGCAGGCTGGTACACGCCAATTTCTTCCTTCGCAGTTTCCTCTATCTCTTTCACGATGACGCGGAAACTGGCTTCGAGCCCGGTGGCGATGCTGGCTGATGCAGACGACAGTTCCATTGCAAACTGTTCAAGGTCCATCACTTACCCTCCTCCCACCTGCGTGTGTGCCAGTTGTAGGTACCGCCATCGAGCTCGCCAATAACGACACCCATGGCAATGCGCTCATGGGGCATCAGCTCTGTCAGGGCAGGGAAAATCACGCTGAACGGAACCCCGGCTTTCATCAGCCAGCACTGGTTAATAAACTCGGGGTTCTGCGCTAGTTTTTTGCGGCAGTTTCCGTAGCCTCGTCATCAGCTTTCGACTTTTCGCGCAGCGCGGCAGTCACCGCCTTGAGGCCGCTTTTACCAAGAATGGCCAACATGCTCTCAATCTGTTTGGGAGTTTGCGGGACTGGGTATTCTTCACCATCAATGTCAGCAACCGCCGCAACCGGGAAGGCATACATGTTCATGTACATGACGTTGATAGCCATTTCCGGGCCAACGGCGACAGTAAGACGGGATTCCTGAACGGGGTCCAACTCCCGCAAGGTGATAATTCGACCAGTGGCATCTTTGAGCTGGTTTGGTTTGACCTCTTGCTCAGTCATGGGAGCCGGAGGTGTTTCATGAACTTTTACGTGAACCACATTTCACTCCTCAGTTAACTTTTTTACGGCGGCTTGCTGTCCATGACAGCGTCTGGTTGACCGTTTTCTCACCCTGCTTGTTACCGGCATCGGTGAGGTGAAACGACACGCCTTCATAGCGATACACACTCAATGTTCCGCTGGCTTCTGTAATGGTTTCGGTGATGGTGCCACGGGGCTGGTCGATGCCGTTGTAATAGTTGTCTTCCCACTTTGCCCAGAAGTCGTCAAGCGTGGCATCCATTCGCTCAGCGGTGATGGTGCCATGCCAGCCAGTCGGGATTTGCAGTTCGTCGGTAATGCCGTTGAGCGGCGTAATCTTCTGCGTCGAGACCTGCGGCTTTGAATCAAAACTGATGATTTTGGGAATGCGCAGCCTGCCCATCGGCGTATTGATGTCGACAGCAATGTCGCGACCTACTGTATAGCCAAGGGTTGGCATGATTTATCTCCGGATTGATTGACGTATTATGCGTTAGTGAGTTAGGTCGTTTGCGACGGAGATGGATACGCTGCCACCGCCTTCCAGATTTACAAGGAAGTAGCGCACCACGTTCAGGTATTTCACCTGCACATCGGCGGTCATGTAGCCCAGGTCAACGCGGGAATCAGGGTTATTTGCCGCATCAAGGCGCACAGCAAACGCGGGCCCGCCATTTGGGTCGCCAATCATCTTCAGGTTCTCAAGATTGGACAGGAATGATTCAAGAGTGCTCTTGGTTTCGCGGCGCAGATCAGCCGTCTGATTGTCACCGACCACGCTGCCAAAGCTCGCCGCAATAGTGAGTGACAAGAAGTTGGTCATTCGGGTATAGGTGTCGTCGTTCTGGGTCGGACAGGAAGATGTATTTCGCCCCGATCGCATGCCGAAATAATTTCCGCCCGGACAGGGATTGGTAATGACATCAAGTCGTGCTGAGTTAATGTTGCCAATTTCGGCGACTGAATAAGGGCGGCCAGCGAGCTGACGCTCGGTCGCAATGATGCCCGGTATACGTTTGTTAAGGGTGGAGATATGAGGTGATCGGGCTGCAATATTCGCTGCCTCGAACGTTGCAGGTGCGATCATGCGGTTAGTGCCGTTAGCCGTGTCCTTCCAGAATGGCCAGTCACCTACCATTAGTTTGAAATGCCAGTCATCCACGCCTGAACTACTGAGTGCATCGGATATGGCCTTGCAGTCGGTTGAAGCCGCTCCCTGAGCGACGGCATACGCCCCTTCTGAACAAGCAAATTTGGCCATGGCTGGCCAGCATTCTTTTGCAGTGACATCCACCAGATTAATAACCTGCGAGTTGGTGCCTCTCAGGGCATACATCCCCTTGCGGGGCATATCTGTGCCATCATTACCAAGTAAAATGGAATCTGCAATGTCGGTCGCGCCATCCGTGCCGCCGCTGAGCGTGACCTCTGTTACAGGTTTCTGAGCAGTTGCATCAGACTCAATTACTTTTGCGCGCACCAGTTGGCTTGGGCCCCGGATGTTTAATTGCCCCTGATTAACCGCTTCGACCATAGCCTTCCAGAGTCCATCGCCTTCACCTTTGAGGTTATCGAACACCTCAGCGCTCACACCCGGCAGACTGACTGTAAGCTTTTTGGTGTTTACCGCGGTACCGGGGCTTATTCCAGCGCTGATATTATTTCCGCGTGTACCACTGTAAACAGCCGTCAACAAGAGCGCTTTCTTAAGGGTGTTATCAGAGAGTTTGCCACTGGCCGATTTATCCTGGCCATTGGTCACACGCACACAGTTGAGATTAGAGGCACCCAGTTGAAGTGAAATCGTAGTTGCGGTGGCCAGGTCATATTGCCGGTCTTTAGGTGGGCCAAGGAGAAACGCCATGTCATTATCTGATCCTATCTTAAAGACGCTGTTAACTGGCCCCCAGCTTGCAACGCCCACTAACCCCAGACCGTCGGTGGCGATGCCATTAATGAAGCGTGTTTTAGGCGGAACCACCTGAACATAAAGGTCAGGTGCGGTAAGTGCAGATGTGTTGAGGTCGCCGGTTGAATAAATCGGCATGAAGAAGTACTCCGTGTTTTGCGTGATTCGGATGGTTCGTGCTTTAGGGCTTAACAGGCTGGCCATTAACGCTGACAACAGCGTGGATAATCTCGGGTGCAGTCATGGTCTGAGTAGTGGCAAAATTCACGCTAAAAAACAGGTCTCGCCGGTAAACATGCCAGCTTTCTGCCTTATCAGAATCAAACTGTCGAAGGTAGAGCAATTGAGCGGGCACCCCATCATTGAGGTCGATATGACACTGCTCTGACAGCGTACCATCGATGGCACTGCCGATTCGTTCTCTGAGGACGGGCGAAGGCGCCCAGACCGTAACCTGAAAATCTTTAACTTGCCTGTGCAGCTCTCTGACGGCTAAACCCGCCGTAGTGACCGTGACTGAAATGTTTTCAGCGTTTAAGACGTACAGACTTCTGCCCACAGTGAATATGTGAGGAAAAGCTCCCGAGAGGATTTTAACGGCCTCTTCAGCTGTAGTTTGTGGCCTGAACTGGAAGCTGTAGTCTTTCCCGTCAAGTCTTAACCCCACGTTTGTCAATGCCGATGAGACACCTGAAAAGCTTATAACATTGCCATTCACTGTAATCTGCAAGGACGGTTCGCATTCAGGCAGAATGCGCCAGGGCCTGCCCAGTGCGCAGCTGAGTTTGCGTTCTGCAGGCAACGGCCAGACAGAAATGTGCACACCACCGGCATCAATGTCTGACTCTAAGCTGCCCGGCACTGGCCAGCCTGGATAGATTTTTACTGCTGCATTAATGATGCCGGGCAAGCGATTACCCCCCGGATAAATCGTATCTTCCACCTGCTTCGCAATAAAGAGGCAGACATCACCTACGCTTGCCACGTTACACCGTCATCTTCATAGCAGTCAGACGCCAGCCTTTGTCAGTCAGCTCTGTCCCGGTAAGGACGTAACGCTGACCGGTATCATCTGTTATAGAATCGCCGCTATGTACGGCAATGTCTCTGAAAGCCGGCATCAGAATCGTATGCCACGCGCTGCTGGTTTCACCGGGGATTTTCAGCGGCGAGTGTGCACCCATTCGGGTCATCAGAATACTCGCAGGCCAGTCCGACATGATAAGTTTTTCATTGGCGGCAGTGATACCGCTGTAATCCTGAATACCCGTTCTGTGGACATTATCGCCGGTTCGCCTGAGACTAATCAGGCGTTCGGCTTTGACGCAGAGAACAGGTTGCAGCAATGGCATTGCGGCAACGTAATACGTCCCCTCTGATGAGACCAGAACATCACCTACTTCAACACCGGCTGCATCAAAAATCCCGATTCGCGCCGCCTCCCCAAATCGCGCAGAGCGCATATAACCGTAATCTTTAGTGAATGAAGCGTGCAGATGCTTGAGAGGTTCTGCTTTAAGTGGACTAAAGGCTGTTGTGGCACGGTAATGAATTGTCTTGCTGCCAAGGCGTTTTGCTGCTTTACCATTCCCCTGATTCACCTTAGAGGCAAGTTGTATTGCATCCATATCAGTTCCTGGATATGTGGACAATGCCATTGCCCAGTGACGGACCCGGCGCAATACCGAGTAAACCGCACAGCTGACGCCTCCACTGATTATAGAGGCGCGTGCGGTCTGACACTTCTGAGCGATTGCGCTGCCAGACGGCTGCTTTATCGGTATCGAGGTTATCTGCTGCGCTTGCAATGCCGCTTTCAAGGCCTGAAAGCGTGATGAGAAAACTGGACACTATCGCTTCCTCTTCATCCCGTAACGTATTCAGGCGATGAGCCAGCGTCTGAAACCGGCCTGACGTGACCTGGGCATAAGCCGCATCACTGCGATCATCAGGCAATGTGTCACCTGTCATGGGATAGCCCATATAGCGACGAGCATCGACCAACTGCTGATCAGTAAGCATCGTTCATCACCTGTTAGCTCTTACCCAATACCCAGCCACCGGAGTAGTAATTCTACACTTCATCAGGAGTGACCTGAGCAGAGTGCGTTGCCGTGTGCGTGGCTTCATCACAAACCATCTTGAAGAACTGAATGCAGCCATCATCAGCCTGAGTCTGCGCTTCAGGCTCAGCGCGCAGTTTCCGGGTAAGTCCTGCCATTTTTGTCTCCGAAAATAAAAAAGAGCCGAAGCCCTTATTTTTTATTCATCACCTTTTCAACCGGCTATCTATCCTAACAACAAACAGCTGTGCTCCGGCTTGATGTTCTGACAGCCCCATGCTGCGGCGATTTCGTAGCGTACACGGCGGTACTGTTTGTACATGGAGACTTCGAACGACATATTGGTGCGCGGGTCGGTGATCATGATACGGTCATCAGCCATATCGCCTTCCTCCGGCAGCGCGGGCGCGCGGGTGGCCAGGATAATGGCGGAACGGCTGAAGGCGAAGTTGGCGGTAAATTCATTCATAACGTCGAATTTTTCTCCTGCCTTAACATCATCCATCAAGCCGGGCGATTGAATGTAAAAGGCTCCGTCGCCAAGTTTCTCTACAACATATTGATACTTGCCCAACTGCACAATGCTTCCCGGTTTAATGGATTCCGGAATTTTTGGTTTACCTTCACCCCCCGTTCCTGCAACAGTGATGATAAACGTTCCCGCCTCAAGGTCGTCTCCAACAGACAATTTTTCTGATTTAGGGCCTGTGCTTTCCGCAACCCCCGCAGATTCACGCAGTGTAAAGCCATGCAGTTCCAGAAGTGTGCCCTGAGAACGCAGCGCAGTAGTACCTGCCTCATTGGCTTTGGTCAACTGGGCCATGGTTCGCAGTGCCGCTCCTGCTGTGGTATCAATGACGCACTGCAGATCGCTCAGCGGTGCACCATTGTCGGTGAGAATTTTACGCACCTGCGCCGTGTCGGAAAGAGTGTCTTTAAATGGCGTTTTACCCGCCTCTCCCGCTGCGCGTGATGCGCGACGGAACAGCATGCCCAAATCCTCTTCGATTTCATTGACCAGCGTGCGCATTGCCTGAGTCACCTGGTCGCGACGAATACCGTGATAACCCGGACCGGATTTAATGCCCTTCTGTTGTTCGCCTTCCCAGCGGAACGGCACCATGCGGGATTTGGTGATGACCAGGGGCACGTTACCAATATCCTGGTCGCCATCATCCGGCGGAAGCTGCCCGGGCTTGACGTCTTTAGCATCCGATTCCGGCGTGACCGGAATGCGGATAGGCTGGTTCAGCGCAGCACGTTCCGCCGTGGCGTCAAGCGTGATAGAGGGAATGAACCCGCAGAGTTCACGAGATACGATATCCAGCGACTGGTACAGGTCAGGAATGAGTTGAGTCAGGGTATTAGACATGCAGGGTTATCCTGTTAATCGGTAATCTGTACACCCGCGCACGCTCTTTCACTCTGCTCATGAGGGCTGAGAGATTCAAACTGTTCACGGGTAAGCGTGTTAGGGTTGATATTTCCATTTCCTCCGCTGGAACCGCCGCCTGATGCACCGGTGCCTTTGAGGATCTGGTCTTTATAGGGGTAATGTTCAACGAGAATGCTCAGCGCCTCATCAAATTCGGCAGCTTCGCCGGGTTTGATTGCGCTGAAGATTTTATTCCCCTGCCTGTCGAAAGCCGTGACAACGTCACCCTCGATTTTGAAGTTATTTCCAAAGCGTGCTTCAACTATGTCAGCGGGAATGCTGAGTTTTTCAGCAATGAATTTTGAGCGGGCAAAACTGCCGCCAATTTTCTCAGCAGTAAGTTTGTGGCTAAGGTCATCACGTTCCTGGACGATGGGCGCATACTTTTCTTCCAGTGCACGTACGGCTTCTGCGCGAACCTTTTCAACCTCACCAGCATCCACCAGTGTTTTGTCTTCCAGATTCTTTACCGTATCCAGTGCAGCAAGGGCTGCGGCCGGGTCGGTAATACCTTCAAACGTTTTAAGTTGCGTCTCTGCCGCCTCCGCACGCTCGCGATGCGACTTTGCCTCACCGTTGAGACGTGCGATGGTGTGCAGCGTGCCGGGGGCATCAAACGCGACTTCTTTACCGTCATCGCGAACATACACAGGCATGCCTTCGTTCAGGACAACATGTCCATTCTCATCAAGTTTCAGTTTCATAAAGGTCATCCAACCAGGTAAGAGCCATCCGGCCCATGGCGCCGCGCTGCATCTGCAGCGGCCGGCAATAAAAAAGGCCCATGCATCTGCACGAGCCTGAAGAGAGAGTTATACCGGAACGGTTTTTGCCAATGAGCTTTGCAAAGGAGGCGGCATATCGCGGATACGAACCTGTTCTTCCGCCCAGCGGAGTTCGCTGTTGATGAGGCCCCGGCGCTGTATTTCGTTGAACAGCGTCTCGTCAGACAGCGCACGCGTTTTATACATGTCTACCAGGAAGTCAGCCGATGCTTCAGCCAGGGTGGTGGCACCAAAGTCACTGAAGATGGTGACGTGACCACCTTCAGATTCACCCATCCACTCCGCCATATACTGCAGCGCCAGTCGGGCCGCATCGGTAAGGTCACACACCATACGCTGAAGAGCACTGGTGCTCGCTTCATTATCTGTCAGTGTCTGCACCACGGTACGATGTCCGGGCTTAACCACCAGCAACTCGGCCCCCACCTGACGCATCTTTTCTTCAAGGTCGATGATGTCTGTGCGCCCGGCTTCGATGGCTTTACCGCTGTGTTCGACATAGCGCAGGTCTGCATCGTCTTCATCTGACATAATTGCCGATGCCGCACCCACTGAAATAGGACCATCACCGAGCTTTTTTCCGAAGAGCACCGGTACGCGGGCGACATGCAGGATGGTCTGCTGATCACTGCGGGACTGCCAGTGTTCGACGTTGAGCCAGGCCAGTTCAGCCAGCGGCGGCCGGCCGTTCATAAAGCCGCGTTTGTCGCCGTAGACCGGGACAAAAGTGATTTTTTTCAGGCTGGTGGTTCCTTCGTCATGCAGCTGCCATGACAGTACACCGGTTATGGCATCAGGCTTTTCGCGATAAACCCGCCAGCGGCCGGGATTCAGTACCCTGACCTGCTCAATGTTTTTCACGACAAACTCATTCTGCGGGTCACGCTCACTGATCGTTTCGACAAAGCGCAGCAGCGTAAAGGTCTCCTGCCCGTTGATCCGTTCTGAGTCGTAGTCCAGCAGGCTAGTGGCATTCACCCTGACGAAATATGGCCGTAGTCCGCGCTGGCGCTCTTCAGCCAGAGAGAGCTTTTTATCCGCAGGTGGATGTTCGACAAGGATGCCGCAGAGGCCATAGGCCATCGCCTCTTCAAAGGTGTCAGCCAGAAAGGAGTGCAGATTGGTGCCCTGCAGGTCCACGTCCCCGAACATCTCACGTATGCGTGCAGGCACAACTTCCTCATTCCAGGTCACTGGTCGGGAAAAAGGTTTTCCGCTTAACACCTCGACCGTACGGGAAAATGCCGGAAACAACGTGGCGACCGACAGTCTGTTCTGATAGAAGGCCTCCTCCTCGTTTGGCCATTTGGGCAGGTATGTTTTGCCTGCCTGCCGCATAGAAGACGTACCGCCCAGCAGTGCTGTAATCATTGGCCAGCATCCGGCCATCAACTCAATTTTAGGCGATCGCTTCCGGACGTCTTTGCTCATAGAGTTTCAGTTACGCATTGAATGGTCGCACTGTCGTGCCTTTTGGCTGGAACAGTTCAGTGATGGCCCAGACCAGTGCATCCAGGCGGTCCGGAGATTTTTTTGCTGTTGCGGGCACATACTCCAGCAATTGGTTCTCGAGCTGGTAAAGGTTTCCGCGATGCGCCACCCGCCCCTGTTCATACAGCGCTGAAATCGGCTCTGCACGGGCAAACTTGCCCTTACTGGCATGGACACGGATGATGCGCCCGCGAAATCCAGCATTACGCAGCGTGTCTTCTGCCATATCTCCGCCCTGGTTGGTTTCAATCACAATCGCTTCAGCCCGATGTTCTTCGTAAGCCCGCATTGCCCGTTTAGCCCAGCCATTAGGTGTGAACTTGCCGGAGTAATCAGCATTAGCAGAAAAAAGCCGGTCATTACCTCGCCCGTAACTGCTTGCGACAACAATACCGGTTTCATCACTGTCTTCATTGTTAGTCGCCTGCGGGTCAATGGCGACAACCGTGCGGGATGGCTCTAGTGCAATCTCAAGCGTCCGAGCGTCGGACACCAATGCCTCAGTCCAGAGCGCACCCTCAGCGTTAAACCGTCTCGGGCGCTGCATGTACTGCGCTTCAGCAGTGCGTCGGTGCGAAAACAAAGAGATTCGATGCGATTCGTTGTGCTTATAAGGCCACAGCCAGCCGTCAGGCAGACCATGTTCGATCGGAATCGCGTGCGAGTTTTCCGGATACAGCGATGAATACGGCTCGCTGTTATCAATCACTACCGGCAAGTTGAGATGATGCCAGTGCTCACCACTACCGCCGCGCAACAGGTAACCGCTCAGGTCTTGGTAGTGGATACGCTGCATGATGACCACGATAGGCGTGGTCTCGATGGCCAGTCGGGAACGGATGGTCTCGTTAAAGCGGGTATTAACCCCGTTCCGTACCGTCTCACTAAAGGCGTCGTCAGGTTTGACCGGGTCATCCAAAACCAGACAGTTGTGGACTAGAACCTTACCATTCGAAAGAATAAAATTATGATTGGACCTAACTGACAAGCAATAGGTTTTACTGATATGACCGACGCTGCGAACGAACAATGGGCTCCTGCCAATGGATATGAGAGGATTTACGAAGTCAGCACTTATGGTCGCGTCCGCAGTTTGGACAGGCTGATAGTTTCCTCCACCGGGCAGAAGTACATGCTTCCTGGAGTTATGCTTAAGCTTCAATTGGACAGAAGGGGATATTATTGGGTGGGTTTCTCCCTTCAAAGCAGAATAAAACGCAAATACGTTCACCAACTTGTTCTTGACACCTTTGTACGTCCAAAAAAACCTGGAGAGGAAGGGCGTCACCTTAATGGCTGCCCGACCGATAACAGACTTAATAATCTTGCCTGGGGTACTAAGGCTGAGAACATGGCGGATGCAAAGACTCATGGAACCTTTCCGGTTCTTGAGCGGCGTCCGGGAGCCAAGCTTACACGTGCTCAGGTACGCACAATCTTTATCAGCAACGAATCGTCCTCTGTCCTTGCTCGCCAATACGGAGTTGGGATAGGTGTA
The DNA here is from genome assembly GCF_004364735.1 of Pantoea sp. PNA 14-12. Classification (NCBI taxonomy): domain Bacteria; kingdom Pseudomonadati; phylum Pseudomonadota; class Gammaproteobacteria; order Enterobacterales; family Erwiniaceae; genus Pantoea; species Pantoea sp. PNA 14-12. Next base: position 346,339 of record NZ_SOAJ01000005.1, read on the forward strand.
ATTAGGCAAATTAAGCTTCGAGAGACCTGGGCATCTGTCACTGAGGGACTCACTCCCGGCAGATACGAACGTCGAGGAACTTGGTTGGGTTCGGTTTCTGATGGAGCTCTTTTCGATAACACCCTGCCGATGGTTGAAACGGCCAAATTGCTCGGAGTGACTGTCGTTCAATTGAAAAGTATGCGGCGAACACGCCGGAAGCAGATCGCTGCTGGTAAGTAAATCTGCGCGAACATAACCCCTGCTTGTATAGATGCGATGATCTGGCGTGCATTGGAAAACAGTACCATCGGATAAACCCACCTCAACTATGTCGTTAGCTGGATTTTCCCACCAGCCAACGATTGGTTGCAGCTCAACATTGCCAGTTTCAATGTTGCACGACCACACGTTGAAATCAGATCGAGACTCAACAAGTTCCTCGATTCGACGGGGTCCGCGTTCTGTTTCTACAAGCGTTCCAGCAGGAAAGCAGCCCTGCCAGCCCGGTTCCATATGCCCAGCACGAAAGCCGGTAACCTGTCCTGCCGCCGACGAGGCATAAACCCCGCCACCGTATTCGGTCCACCACATGGCTTTACTATCTGCATCATCGCGCAGCGCCATCGGCCACATGCCCTGAAAGGCGGCAGACTTCACAATGCTGCGCGTGGTCGATGAGTTCAGTAACGCCAGGTTGTGGGAATAGGACAGGTGCATGAAGCGGGCACGGCGGTTCAACGCCAGCCCGCGGCCCATCATATTGATGGTGGCCAGTTCCGTCTTGGTATAGCCGGGCGGAACGTTGATGACAAGTCGCCGAATATCGCCATCAATCACCCGGTCCAGCGTCTGTTGAATCACCTTATGATGGGGCGCGACAATCATTCTGCTACCGGTGCGCTGCTTAAAGAAGTAACGTGTAAAATAAAGCCCGTCCTCTTCGCACTCTATACGGCGTGCAGCATTCTTATATTCAGCAGTCGTCATCCTCCAGCATTTCCCGGCGCGCCTGCCGGTATTCCTCGCGAGTAAGCAGTGCAACCTCCACCGGGCCGCCGTCTTTGCCTGTCAGTGATGTCGCGGCCTGCTCGCGGAACGCCTGTACTGAAATGTGTTTGCCGAGCAGTTCGAGATTTCTGACTTTGTCAGGCCACTTAATCTTTTTCAGGATGCCAACCATCTCACGCTCTTCGCCCCGGCCTTCAAACATCTCAGCCAGATCGAATCCGCTCAGATATCGACGCCATGAAGCTGGCCATTGCGATACGGGTTTGATGCTCATGTCATCTGTCATGATGTCGAGCACGTCCATCTGGTCAATTTCAACCAAGCGATGCAGCACATAATCTGCCTTTATCTCTACCCTTTCGTTACGCGCTGATTTAAGGTTAATAATACGCTGTGAAATATCAGGTTTCGTCAGGTTTTCAGAGCCGGTACGGTTTGCAGTCTTTTCGCTGTACCCCGCCCGAATGGCCGCTTGCGTGGCGTTCAAATCGATGAGGTACTCGCGACAGAACATTTCTTGTTTGTCGGTGAGTGCCATATTTAGCCTTTGGGATTATTTCGCTATGAATCTTTTTATATTTCGTAAGCTGTTTGATACAGATTCTGTCAGAAACGCCTTTATTGCATCAACTGACAGTGCAGACGATATAGGCGTAGTGCTAAGATTACACTTGGTCACAGAAAGCTTTCTTGAAGCACTTATTTGCTCAGCAATTCGTAAAGAGGACCTATTTGACACGGAACCTGAAGAAGGGAGGGCATTTAAATTAAATTATTTTAAAAAGCTAGAGCTGGCAGCCAAGTTTGGCCTCCCCTTGCCTTCATTTAAGGCATTGGATAAGTTAAACCTTTTAAGGAACAACCTAGCCCATAAAATCCAAAATGATTTTATAGAAAATAGCGTCATTGAATCTTTATCTTCTCATGTAAAATCTATTGGTGGAGAGGATAAGGTCCCTTTAGCAGAGGAAGCCGCTGAGTTTTTTAATGAAGATGGCAGCAAAAGAGCTACATATCGTTTAGTGGACGCTGATACACCAAACCGCGTCAAACTAATGATATTGATATCCTCTCTTATACGACGCACCACTGGGGAAACCTTAGGTTTCTATCAGCTTCATACCCATCATCAGTTCACTATGAAATCTACTTTAGACACTGCTCAGTAATATACTGCTGCAGGCCCGCTATTTGCTTTCCGGCGACTTCGATTCGCTGTCTGAGGGTGAAATAATCCTGTTGAGCGGCGTCAGTAAGTCGGGCGCTGGCTGCATCACCCATGCCGGAGGTGCCGGTGGCGTATTGCTTCGTGCAGGTGGCGTTGAGCTGCAGCCGGCGCCTGCCAGTAGCGACATCATCATGCAGTTGGTCGATAGTCGCTTTAGCATCGGCTAATTCCTTCGTGTATTTCTCATCAAGTGCGGCCACATCTCGCTGGCGTGTCTGTAAGTCGGTGATCGTGTCTTTTGCCAGACTGAGATTCTTAGTCGCGGTGTCACGCTGCGCCTTGTAGCCAATGGCATTGCCGCGGTAGTAGAGTGCAAATGCTGTCGAGGTGGCTGTAGAGATGATAATCACCAGAGCCAACGTCAATAGCAACTTAGCCTTTAAGGTCATTGCTGCTCTCTGTCAGGCAAAGTGCGCGCTCGGTTTCTCTGCGTTTCATCAGCCCTTTCCACTCCCTGCCGCCGGAATAAACCCAGCGGCGCAGTTCATTGCATGCATCAGCCTTCTCACCAGCGTTAAGTTTTTTCAGGAGAGAAGATTTGGAGAAAGCTTCAGGTCCGACATTGTAAGCAAAGCTGTAAAGTGCGGCCCGCTGGTACCTGCTCAAGGGAATTGTCACCAGGCTATCCACTTTTGCCTGTATTGGCTTCAGGTCAGCATACAGGAGACTGTCACACTCCCGGTCGGTATAGGTTTTGTTTCTGACAATATCTGCGCCGGTATGACCGTCACAGACAGTCAGTACACCTGCGACGTCGCGATACGGGACATAACGCCGCCCTTCCAAACCATCCTGACCCCAAAGCAGCGTCAGTGCCAGAGTGAGTGCACCCGTTCCGGCTGCGGCCAGAAGCCTTTTGCGCAGGACCGGAGAAATGGCCATGCTTCAGTTGGTCTTATCCTGGCATTCGCATCGAATTGCCTGAATTTCAGCGAGCGTCGCTTTCCGTCTGTAATACCAGTTGATGATACAGGTCACAGTGGCAATGCTGATGCCCGTTAAAACGCCCACCGCACTCCACTCCTCCGGGCTGAAATAGGTCAGGACACCATGCAGAATCTCGCCCACAGATACACTATATGCGACACCAGTTGTCAGTTTGCTCATCAGGTTTTGCCACGCAGAGAGAGGAGGAATGGAGCGAAAGGATGGTCCGGACAAAGTTTCTGCGCGACAGACCAAATGAAAAAGCCCTGACAAAAATGTCAGGGCTCAGGAAGCGTTCTGAAGAGTCATTAACCCATCATTGGGTGTAATTTAACACAAAAAATGGAAAAGTAAATAGCAGCCTATATCATAGCTAGCGCTTATATCGCTCACGACTTAGTGATATTCAAAAGTTGCTTTTCAGCCCAGGCTTCTTCTCTGTGCAACTCTGTAATCAGGAAATCCAGCAACTGCTTGACGCTTTTGTTCCAGGTATCGAGCGAAATAGCCTTCGTTACCTGTGATACTGCTCTGAAAACAACAACAGACGCCACGCGTTCATAACCTCGCCCGGAGCACCGCTTGCAGGGCTGATAAACCGGCACACCCTGCAACTGACTTTTCATCCGGTTCATCGAAAGCCCCCGTCCCTTACAATCCTTGCAGGCAGCACGAACCGTCCCCTTTCCACCGCATTTACTGCAGGATTTTCCATTCCTGGTGCCGGTGCTTTTGCAGGCATGACACGGGGACTCAGTGTCTGGACCGCGAGCGTAATCAAGAAATGCATAATGAGCGATAATCTCAATAACAACTTCGCGTTCTTTCTCACTCAGACTTACGAGCGACGGATAGCGGGATGATTCTCTGAGACCGGTGGCCGTGAGCAAACGAATTGCGCGCTGCCTGTCGTGGCCACTGAGGTTCATCTTGGCGAAAAAAGCGCAATAGCCGAGGGGTGCACGTTTTAGCGTCATACCCAGCGCAGCCATAATATCGCTGCCATTGATTGCATTGGGTGAGAGGGAAGATTGAGTGACAAAGGGCGTAACAGCGCGCGGGGAGTGGTACTTAACAACACTTTCAAGTTTCATGGGATGACTCTGTGCCGGTAAGGGATCACCGGCACTATGAGTCGCTTCGCATTCATTTTTCTGAATGTCAGCAGTTACGTCCTGACGAATGGAAAATGAATTTCTGCACATATTTTTCTTTGGGCAACTGGCTTCTGCTCTTTCCGGTCACCCGACACCACAACGCGATGAGTGCTTCACCAGTATGATGCCGGGGGCTTGCGCCTTTTTTCCACCCGATAAGCGTGGAAGCAACTACATCCAGTTCTTCCGCGATGTCCTGCAAAGAATAACCGTGGCGGCTCATGTCTGTAAGAAGCCGGAACCAGTCGATTTTATGAATGTTTATGACGGGCACTTTACTTCCCCTGATGACTAAAGCCTGAGTAAATCTTTAAGATTTCTGACGCCGAGTTTGTTGGCACAGTTTTTTCGATGCTGATAGAGCGTTTTCGTCTCGATGCCAAGGTTCATTGAGTGGGTTCTTGCATCAATCCCGTTGAGGAAGCCATCGATCACGGAGAGTTCGCGCTTTGAAATTTTACAACGTACAGGCTGAGTATGCTGTTTGCTTAGATGATGCTTTAAAACCACCTTAATGGACTCAACTGGCATGGAAGCATCCATAACATCTTCAATCTCACAGAGTCGATTCAGCAACCCTTTCTTGCGCTGATTGAGCAGATCAAGACTGTCAGTAAAAACCAAAACATTTCCTTCCGCCTGCCAGGTGAACGTCAGAAATTTACTCAGCCAGCGTGGAAAAAAATCCCCATACTCCAGGCACAAAATGGCAAGTTGATAACAACCTGGAAATCTTTCGGAGGGGTGATTAAGCCGAAATTGTCTAACCTCTTTTGAGTATTGAACAAGCAGGTTTTTTTGAACGCATTCTGTTTCGATAAGTCTGAATAACCCCTGATGCAGGATATTAACACTGCCATTAATAACAACGCCGCGCTCGTGGCTTTTCATATATTTATTCCCTTTTTATGAATACTATGACTGACCAAAACCATCCTAAAAACGGTATCCATTACTACTCAAAATGCTCAAGACATTCAATGCGATCCTTTAGCCCGCAAATTATAGAAAGACCAGACCCTATAGCTTACCGATTGAATAAATTAGGAAAAATAACCAGCAACCTCTTAGTTAAGATAAACTTTCAGAGTCTTTTTAGTCCTTCATCCTAATAAAAAAGAAAAAGCCAAACCATTCTCACGAAATAGAATATTCAAAAAGATACATATTCATATCGATTAAGAAGCATGAAGTCGTAACGCATTATTTAATTGAAGCAGACCTGTTGATAGGTCATTAAGGGAATAATACCTTCAAATTCGTCAGGAGTATATAATGACATGTTACAAGCATTTTCAGACGAAATTAAGCGCCATAACATTTTTCCTTACGTTAAATATTTAATTTCCTTCAACTATACAGAGGTACTTTTAACATTAGAAAATCATAAGATTTAATGACAGATGCTGGGCCGGGGTAAAAAAAAGGGGCCAGGGGGCCCCGCAATCAAAGTTGAATTTGCTAATGAAGAATGAAGGTTCGGGTGCCTTTCTTCTTTCAGTAGATTTATCGTCAACAAAGACCATAACTTTAGATGGTAGCAACGAAACCGGAGGCGATACTGTAGTTGAAGAATGAGAGCGCTCTTACCTCAACTCCTGACTCTCACTCAGAGCTTAAACTGCAAAATGTCGCAAGTAATTACCTGCAGTATCTCTTTGGATTTTGATAGTCAGCACGGGAATTTAATTAAAGTCATAACAGAAATTAGGCCACTGCAATTTTGTCTGTTCCTTCCAAGCAACAACTATCAGTGAAGACCTTTGTTTCAACTATGCCCGCGTAGCCTCCAGCTCAACCACTGGTCCAGTTCGGGTTCGGCAAGAGGTCGTGAATAAAAGAAGCCCTGTGCGTGATCGCATCCATACTTCATTAAAGTCTCAACAGTTTCCGCATTTTCCACCCCTTCAGCCAGCACTTCATAGTTCAATTCCTTAAGCATGCTGATGATGCTGCGAGCAATAATGCGCGATGCTGTATCTGATGAGAGTCCGCTAATTAATGAACGGTCGAGTTTGATAACATCTAACGGAATACGCCGTAGGTAGTTAATATTGCTGTGACCAGCACCAAAATCATCAAGCGAAATGCTGAAACCTTTTAATCTGAGCGCTTCAAGTGTCTTTATCGCAGCAGCGTTTTCGATGATTTGCTCGGTTTCCAGGCATTCAATCCCCAGCAATGAAGCTTGAAGCACTGCCCTGGTCATTTTCTGTGCCAGCATGTTGGCAAAATCCGGACGAGCGAGATCCTGACCGCTGACGTTCAGCGAGACAGGCAACTGGACAAAGTTATTGCGAAGCCGCACAAGGCGTGCAATCACCCGATCTACCACCCAGTCAGTAAGGTCACTGAGTAACTGCGTCTGCTCAGCAAGAGGAATAAAAGCAGCCGGTAAAAGCTCGCCGAACGTCGGATGACGCCAACGTATAAGCGCCTCAAGCCCAACAGGAATGCCGCTCTGGAGAGAAATTTTAGGTTGGTAAACCAGATAAAGACCAGTGTTATTGCTCAAAGACAAGGCCAGATCGTTAAGCAGGTTAAAATCGCGTATGCGACGAACGTCTGATGCTTCACTGAAACGCTCCCAGGCAATCTTATTTCCAACGGCTTCATGAAGCGCGCTTACAGAACGGCGAAGCACCTCTTGTGAGGGCAGCTCGTCTGCAGAGAAGTCAACTTCACCAGCGCGAGTGGTCAGAGCGACACTAAGACCATCACCCATATCAGCATGAATGCCCTGAAGCCTGTCCACCACCCATGATGAATTGATTTTGCTGTCAGCACGTGTAAGAAGAGCAAACCTTCCTGTGACCACAGTATAAATCGTATCGTTTGGTGCTGGCCTCAGGCGAAGCGGCATGAGCGTAGCTACGTCTTTAAGCAGGTTTTCCACCGGCCCTATTCCCATTGAACGCGCCAGCTCGTAAGCATGTGAAACATCGATACAGTCAATCAGTATCAGCCGCCTTGGCGTTTTATCACCTGCTGCTTTCAGGTACTGAAGGTCACGCATGAGGCGCTGGCGGTTTGGCAGAGATGTCACGGGATCGATAAAGCTTGTAGAGTGCCATGCCTCTAAGAAAGACATAATCAGTGCAGCTAAAAGTTTAAGTGTGGCAACTTTATCATTACCAAAATCATGAGGGGTTTTATCGGTTACACAGAGCGTGCCCAGAATGACGCCTTCGCTATTCTTTAACGGCGTGCCGGCATAGAAACGGATATATGGCGCGCCGGTTATCAATGGATGGGTTCGGAACCGTTCATCATGCAGAGTATCTGGAACCACCATTATTTTATCATTATCTACAACATGCCTACACAGGGAGTCAGCGCGCGATGATTCCTTGAGATCGAAATTTCGTGCTGCTCTGACGTACTGTCTCTCATCATCCAGCACGGAAATAAAACTACCCGGAATACCGAGAGCCTGACTGGCAAGTCGCACGAACTTTTGCAGTACATCATCCCGGCTTTCGTCAGGCCTGCGCAATGTTTCGATGGCTCGAAAGCGGCGTTCTTCATCACCAGTAAGATTGGTCAGCACGTGTCTCAGTCCTCCGCGTCACCCTTGGTTCGGCGCGAAAAAAATCAAAATGAAAGCTATTAATACAGCTTCCCGCAACAATATGATTTATTAAATACATAGAGCTTTTAGTGGTATTTTTATATATCAGTCTTTTTTTTCGAGTGTAGTGAAACCCACAGATATAGTTAGACAGCAAACCATTTAGGGGCAAACTATTAATTTATCTTTTTATTATTTTTATTGATTTCCATTAAGTAATGTGCAGCCTAAATTATGCACCCACACATTATAATAGTTGATGGCTTTTCCAGCTTTTAAAATTGTAAGTAAATTCTCATGCACGACACGCCCATCTTTTAGATGCATCAAAAGCCTATCTCGGATTTCCCAAAGTATTTACCCTCAAGATTAAACCCCCAAAATTTTCCGGAAAAGTCTGTTTTGTATGTTTTGCTGGACCTGAGACTATACTCTATAAAAAACAACATAAGCTACCGCCAAGAAGCGGCAGCATAGTCCGAGTCGTCGGACCCTTTAAAACCAGGTAATGAGGAGAATGCTATGTTAGGAGACAACGAAAAAGTGACGAATGTTGTCACTGGTGAAGCCCTTTTATCGTTGATCAAAGAAAACGCAGTTGTCAGTAACGAATCTCTTGCATCACGTCTGCAGTTTTTTCTGAGAACTGAGAAAGATGCTCAAAAACGTAGGGCAATACTCAATGCACTCCAGGCGATAAGCGTCTTGTCCGAGCATCCTGAGTCATGTGCCAATCTCAAAAAATCTGTTGCGCACATTTTCCCCCCTTCCGGGTCGATACACTGACATCCATAAGATAAGACCGCCACTAGTGGCGGTTTTTTCTGCCAAGTAAACCTTTACGCGCGATGCATAAATGTTTTTACCTCCCCTGCTTATCCTCTTGCCTGCCGGAGTGCACTACCGAATAGCCGTTCAGCCTTCTGAACGTTCAATTGATTAGAAAAATAAATGGTTTGCAAAATCATTATCGCTGTGTCTTAATAGCGCATCGGTTTGGAACACAGACCTTATGAAGCAGTTTTAGTAAAGCAGTCCTCAGTTCAAGAGTTATCCCAAGATACCCTTCTTCGAGAGCCTTCTCCTAAGTGCCCAATAAGTAAATCTTCACTACAGGCCATCCTCGCCGCGCTTAGTGGCTCATAAATTAAGGAAGTATCTATGTCTAATAAAATGACTGGTTTAGTAAAATGGTTTAACTCAGATAAAGGTTTTGGCTTTATTACGCCTGACGACGGTAGCAAAGATGTATTCGTACACTTCTCTGCTATCCAGAGCGATAGTTTCAAAACACTTGATGAAGGACAGCAGGTCTCTTTCACCATTGAAAATGGCGCCAAAGGTCCTGCAGCTGGTAATGTCACGCCGCAGTAACCACTTTCGTTATCAGCAGCACTGACAATAGCGATGAAGACTTCGGTCTGAGCAGGCAGTTTCTGCTGAGAATTAAAAACCCGCCTTGTGCGGGTTTTTTTGCCAAAATTTTATACTTCTTCTGTTAAGTAAAGATCAGGCATTCAGTAATCATCGACGATCTGCTGGGCCTGGCTCCTGGATTAAATATCGTTAGATGCAATGACGTTGTGCTCGTAAGGAATAATGCGGCTCTGGCCTCTGACATAGTGAGGCCAGGCTTCTCCGAGAAGCTCGGGATAGCTTCTGTATCTCATTGCCTTGAGTGTTTCTGCCATCAGTCTAACTGATGCAGGATGGTCGTATACACACAGCATGGGTAAATCTGAAACGCATGTATGAATACGTAAACATCCATTTTTCTGCTCACATTTCACCCAGTCATCCATGGTAAGCGCCACCACGTCGGTGGTGTATTTGCTCACTCTTCGTATGTAAAGGAGAGTGCCGTGCTCATTGTCCACGCCAAAATACAGGCCTCGTCTCGTGTCCACCACCTGATGAGTGCGTGGATTGAAAAGGTTGGGACAACGCAGCAGCGCAACCATTTTATCCAGCGCTTTACGGCAACGGTATTTGCTCAGTCCTGCTGAAATCACAGGCCCGACTACGGCCGCCCAAATGATAACGAAGAGTGACAGTGTCAGATAATCGCCTTTCCTGAATAATGAGGGGGTAATGAATACTGAAGAAATGGTGGCTAACAACGCACAGGGAAGGCAAGTCATCATATAAATACTGAATAACCTTTTCCCTAAAGCCTCCTTATCAGACTTTACACTCTCGGCTTTATTCATTATCACCTCTTCTATACTTATCAAGCTGTCCGCCTGGTTACCTAATGTCCGGCAGAGAGGGGGAGGATACGGTGGGCCGGAACCACACCGTCTGGCTGCTTCATCAAACGCAGTTGCGCTGAGTGAAGCCTGAATGACATACTTTGGCGTTTTACACCACCTTATCAAAACTCATTGCTGCTGTTAGGCTTACCGTTCCAGCCTTTAACGCACCAATATTTATGCAACGGCCTCTACCACTGGGGAAACTCAGCTGGCAGATGATACGGGCCATAAAAATTATATTACTCTGCCCTCCCTCTCTTTAATGGCTCTTGCACATTACTCTTTCAATATGATTGATTTTTTCACATCTTTTAACCGAGATGCAATACAACTTGTTTATTAAGACTTCAAAAGGTGTCTGTAATAAGGACTTAATCCTTGGCTGGAGAGTTTGATAATTTCTATAACAGCATCCACAGTAGACATTTTTCCAACCTAAAGATCCGTCGGCTTCCCACTGATTTCCATAAAAGGTCGCTGCCGACATAGGAGTATTAAGTAGAAGTGAAGCAGGTACCCAAAACAATTTTTTTCATAAACAGGTCAATTGATCTGCCCCCAGGATTAAATACAAAACTCAGTTAGTAATGTCGGATCCTTCACTATCAGAATTACTCTTTCTCCAGCTCGCTGCAAATTCAGACGGCGTCTGATAATTCAGCGTGGAGTGCGGACGACATTCGTTATAATCCTGACGCCATTCGCTGATGGTTTTCCTGGCATGACTGACGTCGCTGAACCAGTGCTCATTCAGGCATTCATCGCGAAAGCGTCCGTTAAAACTCTCAATAAATCCGTTCTGTGTCGGCTTGCCGGGCTGGATAAGTCGCAGCACCACTCTACGCTCAAAGGCCCACTGATCGAGCGCACGGCAGGTAAACTCCGGGCCCTGATCGGTTCTTATCGTCGCAGGATATCCACGAAACAGCGCAATGCTGTCCAGAATACGCGTGACCTGCACGCCTGAAATCCCGAAGGCAACAGTGACCGTCAGGCATTCCTTTGTGAAGTCATCGACGCAGGTAAGGCACTTGATCCTGCGACCAGTAGCCAGCGCATCCATGACGAAATCCATCGACCAGGTCATGTTGGGCGCCACCGGGCGGAGCAGTGGCAGACGCTCTGTTGCCAGCCCTTTACGACGACGTCTGCGTTTAACGCCCAGCCCGTTCAGATGATAAAGGCCGTACACGCGCTTGTGATTAACCAGAAGCCCTTCACGGCGCAGCAACTGCCATATGCGGCGGTAGCCAAAACGCCTGCGCTCCAGTGCCAGTTCAGTAATGCGCCCTGATAAATGGGCATCAGCCGCCGGACGCTGAGCGTCATAGCGGCAGGTCGACAGGGACAAACCTGTGAGTCTGCAGGCACGACGTTGCGACAGACCGGTCGCATCACACATCAACACCACGACTTCGCGCTTCTGGTCTGTCGTCAGTACTTTCGCCCAAGAGCTACCTGAAGCGCCTCCTTATCCAGCATGGCCTCGGCGAGCAGCTTCCTGAGTCTGGCGTTCTCTTCCTCAAGTGACTTCAGGCGCTTAACCTCAGGCACCTCCATGCCGCCATACTTCTTACGCCAGGTATAAAACGTGGCGTCGGAAATGGCGTGCTTACGGCAGAGTTCCCGGGCAGAAACGCCGGCTTCAGCCTTGCGGAGAATACTGATGATCTGTTCGTCGGAAAAACGCTTCTTCATGGGGATGTCCTCATGTGGCTTATGAAGACATTACTAACATCGCGGTGTATTAATCAACGGGGAGCAGGTCACATAAACTCCATATGTTTAATCCTTCCCTTTTAGCTCCTTACGCTGCAACTCGCTACGGCGAAGGCTCTGAGATTAGAAAGTAATGCCTTAGCCAACAAGTACATCCGCAACGTCAGTAAAGTCCATTATTAACGTAAAAAAGCTAATTGATTTAGCCCTGATCACTTACTACCGCTTCGCTTTCATGAGAAAATCCTTTTGAAGAAGGTAGAGTAAAATGTCTTTTACAAGAGTGAACTATGACATTACATCTAGCCTGTTGGCGCAGCTGTTTACCTGTATGCCCGGCTCATATACGGAGTGATTATGGTTCGAAATACAACCTTCCCAGTGAGTAATGTATGGCAGACTTTGGTCATAAATTTGAATCTTCGGCCTGAAAATGTTTTGCGTCGCGCAGCACTTCCAGAGGACTTTTTTAGTAAAAGGCTGGCGCTTTCTCCTGAGGACTGTTTCCGCTTATGGCGCGCGATGGAAACTGAATCTGGTGATGCTATGTTTCCCTTAAGAGTCATTGAAAACTTAACAGCCAAATCGTTCAACCCCGCTTTGGTCGCAGCACTGTGTAGCGACAACTTCATGCAGGCAATGCAGCGGATTGCTTTATGTATAAAACTTGTATGCCCCGTCGAGCTTGAGGTTGATGTAAATGAAGTAGGCGAACTCAAAATTTCGCCTCAGTGGATGATGGTTGAGATGGATGTGCCAACATCGCTTCAGATCGCTGGAATTGCTTTTCTTCTGCGACTTGCCCGAATTGCTGTGCGTGAACCCGTTAAACCACGTCAGGTAATTCTGCCCGCCGTTCCTACCGGTGCCCATATACGACGTTATGGACAATTCTTCGGCATTGCTGTCAGTCAGGGAATGAGCCCCTCAATAACCTTTTCAGCCTTAGATACTTCTCGACAGTTCATTACTGCCAGTTAGCCATATCACACGAAAAATACCCTGACCTCTGGCGAAGCCTCAACAATACTGAGTTGACCTCTACGGCTACATAGCGTTCACGTGCTGTTAGACTGCTTGATGGAGAAACAACCATCAGTGATGTTGTTGAGGTGTGTCCAGAAGTGAGCGATCTCTTCGAAAGGGCTTTCAGCGATATGCTAATAACACAGTGTGCGCCCCATATCTTGTTCAGACCCCTTACCCGAAGCCTTAGTGAAGCTCATCAGACGAAAATTCAGCAAAGGCTGATGGTGATGCGTCCAGAATTTCATCCCGTGAAATAATGACTATTTAGCTTAAGTACTTTGTTTAACGTTACTAAAAGTTTATTCCGTAAAGCAGTAAATCAACAATGCGGTATAAAGTTAATGAATGAATAACCGATAAAAAAGGTTAAGGTGCTTTACAAATGTATCTTTTGTAATTGTCACTATAACGAATTAATTCACCAGGAATTATAAATGAATAAGATTCTTAACAATATAAGCCTTACCGCCAAATTTGCCATTCTGGGCCTGTTTTCCCTTGTTCTGTTCTCAGTTCCTACCATGCTTTTCGTTTCCGAAGGTAATAAATACATTCAGGACAAGCAAAGGGAGGTAACAGGTGTACCTGTAGAAAATAAGATTTTAGCCCTACTCAATTTGATACAGCGCCATCGTGCAGAAACCGCCCTTGCCATTGCAACTAAAAATCCAGCGACACCGTCCCGCGTTCAGGTCAGAGATGAAATTGAAAACATCACTGATGTTATTACTAAAGATATGGCCAAGACAGAAGGCAGCGCTGCCATAATCAGTAAAATCAATGATGTGCGCACACAGTGGAGCGAGCTACAGCAAAGAATCGATTCTTCACAACTGAGTCTCACAGCCAGTCTTGATTCGCATGCTCTCCTCATCCGCAAACTTTTGAACGCGAACCGTGATGTGCTGGATTTTTACGGCCTTTCACTCGATTCAGATATCAGCACGTACCGTTTAATTACGAGTAATTTTTCATCATTGCCTGAGCTGACAGAAAGCCTTGGGAAAATACGTGCATTCGGCACTTCCCTTCTTGCCCGAAATGAAAGCATAAGTGAAGCAGACTCTGTCCGTATGGAGTCTTTAATCAGTAATGGTTCGTATAACCTGAATTTATTTGTTCAGGATTCTGAAAAACTATTTTCATCTGATAACACACTTAAGCAAAAGTTCAGTGCAGATGCAGATGCAGCCGTTCAGGAGGCAAACAGTGCTCTCAAAACCGCTGAGGCGATTTTTATTAACCGGAGCATGACGAATCAAAACCCGAAAGACTATGCAGCGCTCTTTACGCACGCTATTAACAAATTCAGCGACTACGCCATTGGTGGAGGTAATAAGCTGAATGAAATGCTGAATGCACAGATTAAGGAACACCGGTATGCACAATATGCCCTACTGACTGTTCTTGTTTTTATCGTCCTGTTGGCAGTAATTTTCGCTCTGGTTATCATTCGCTCCGTTACCAGACCTATCAGTGCAGCATCAAAGCTGGCGCTTGAAGTCGCAGGTGGTGACCTTACGTCAACATTTACGGTGAAAGGACGTAATGAAACTGCCGGACTGCTCAAGGCATTACTGCAAATGAGTCAGCGACTTACACTTACGGTTGAAAACATCAAAAGCAACGCTGTCACTATTGCTACGTCATCTGAAGAAATTGCTCGCGGAAATGGTGATCTGTCGGCACGAACGGAAGAGCAGGCAGCCTCTCTGGCTGAAACCGCGGCCAGTATGGAGCAGTTATCGTCAATCATCGGCAATAATGCGGATAACACCCGTCATGCTGCTGAAATGGCCAATTCCGCTACCAGTGCGGCCTTAAGAGGCGGTGAGGCGATGGAGTCAGTGCTGAATTCAATGGAAAAGATAAGCAACAGTGCGGGGCAGATTAAAGAGATCATCTCCGTTATTGACGGGATAGCGTTTCAGACGAATATTCTTGCTTTAAACGCAGCCGTTGAAGCTGCCCGGGCAGGTGAGCACGGCAAGGGCTTTGCTGTTGTTGCATCTGAAGTCAGAGCACTGGCACAGCGATCGGCTGGAGCGGCGAAGGAGATTAAAGGACTGATTGAGCAGTCAGTTGAGCATGCCGAACAGGGAATTTCGATGGCCCGGGATGCCGGTGAAAAAGTTAAGCAAAGCGTGGAAGCTATTGAGCAGACATCGCAACTAGTCAGAGAGATTTCATCTTCTTCTGAAGAACAGAGTGCGGGCATATCTCAGATAAATATTGCTGTGACACAGATGGATCAGGTTACGCAGCAGAATGCCGTACTGGTTGAAGAGTCTGCATCATCTGCTGATGAACTTGCAAACAGGGCAGCAAGCCTGAGAGATGCTGTCAGCGTTTTCCGTACAAACGCTGTATAAGTGGTTAAAATATTTTAGTTGTGTGCCATTTAACGCGGCAACACTTTTACAAAACTGCGTCTGTATTTGCACTTGATAAGCCATCTTCAGGGATGGCTTATCTCATTTAAAGCCATGATAAAGTTATACTGTTGCAATTAAAGGCCCGGCGGACTAATCAAACGCCTGTTCAAATATTTGGCATTAATCACCCAATTACCCTATGAGCTTCGCTCATAACATCCGAAGTGCGGCCTTAAACGGGTTCCTCTTTAAAGTTGTTTCTGTTGCAGCTGGCCTTCATACTTCCTCTCGTGCCGGACGGCGCGTTACACCTTCCCTTTGGGGCGCTGTTCTGCACCCGCGCCGTCCGGCCGTCCAGTCAGGTTCTCACTGCGCAATTTAATCAGGTCGGTTTTTCAAACAGTTTCTTCTTAATCAAATTGATTGTCATAGCCCGGGCAGTTCCTCAGCTAAATAGATTCATCGCCTGAGTGTGAGCGCTCACGGGGCTTCAAGGGTAGCGGCATGCTACTCAATATCCAACCATGGACAGCTAAACCGTATCTGTTTGAAGGTATGACAGGGTTTGATTCATCATCAATTTGTACGCTCCTTTAAAGCGAACAACTCAGTTGCATAACCCGAAACGTAAGGATTTACCTATGTCATATACCGACGACGAGATTGAGAAACTGCAGGATTATAGTAAGCTGCTCCGCAGTGCCGTTCTGGACAGCAATGAAATGCTAGGTTTAGGCATTGAAGTGCTCACGCTGGTCAAAAACGATATTGACAACGGTGCAGCTAAAAACATGGAAATCCAGACGCAATATCAAGTCAGACAAACGCTGATGTACATGAAAGAGCATAAAAAACAAAACGATCAGTTCCGCGAGGACGGAGACCCGCTGCCACGCAACTTCCAACAGATCGAGCATCCCGTTTAACTTAAAGGCCGCCTGCGGGCGGTTTTGTGACATTATGCAGCGCTATAGACTTGCTCATGGCGGACATCGGTCTGTCGGTAAACCAGCTCTGTGACAAAAGCGGAAGTTGCCTACATTGTTATCGGTGTCAATTTAAAGAGAGCAGGACAGAATGTCGCCGAATGGTCGCTGCCCTGCTCTTATCGAACACTTTAAAGTAAGGTTAAGCGCTGACAGATTCCAGCCAGCCTTTCTTATCTAATATTTCAACGGCTAATGTAATTTGACGAGGCGTGAACTGCTTCTTCCTATTGTTCCATGAGTGAATATATTCTGTAATTTCATCAACAGAATTAAGGGACTCGTGTTTTATAGTCCAGTGAACCGTTGAGAGCAGTTCCAGCCCAAAAGGCGATTCAAAGCCTTCGACCAGATCAGTTACTTTTTGAAAGCGGCTTAAAGTATCATCACTATACGCTAGCAGTTTTTTAGCCTCTTCCGCAGCCCCTGGAACTAAGGCTAGGGGTTTATTGGGCATATCTCCCCCATCAAGATAACCAGAGACCATATGTCCTTCAATTGCATTAAGAACATGGCTAAGGTTTGTGGCATAGGGTCCGTAATGTGCTTTTTCATACTTCAGGCGCAATGGCTCACCTGACTCCTGTAAAAAATACATCAGCTTATGCAATTCGAGTAAAGAAATTGAAGGATCCAGCATTCCATTCAGATAACTTTGCATAAGCTCAACTAAAGCTGCTCTACCCGGCGTCATGGTTGGAACGCTTTTTCTATGTACCATTTTATCAGATGAAGGCGCGCCATTAGGCTCATATATAGAGACATTAACATGTTCAAGCGGCTTCATCGCTGAGATTATCAAGGGTTTGACATCATCCCAGTTTAATCCTCCCAGCCCGCTACCCAGAGGAGGTATCGCTACAGAACGGATATTGTAATGCTGTATTACTCTGACAAGGTCTTCTAGACCGGAAGTTATATCTTCGATGCGACTCTGCCCTTTCCAGTGACGCTTAGTTGGAAAGTTAATGATATACCTTGGAAAAGTCAGTTGTTCTGTATCAAATACAAACATTTTACCAGGAACAACCTGTTTGGCTTTACAGGCCGCTTTATAGGCTTTGAAATTTTCCGGGTAAGCATTCTTAAACTGCAGCGCGATCCCCCGCCCCATTACGCCGACGCAGTTGACGGTATTTATGATGGCTTCTGATTCGGCCTGGAAGATATCACCTCGTTTGCAATCAATCATAATGAGTTCCTGATCAATAGTACCATTCACTTTTCACTTCAATAGGAGGTCGATGACATCCCGCAGGGATAGCATGAGCGATTTTTTGATAGGCCAATTGCGAACAAACTCCAATGCGCTCGACCAGGCTCCATGGAAAGGCTCCCTCTACAAGAAACTCTGCCTGTTTCGCTTCTTTATTTCCAGTAGCGCCTCCCCACTGGTTCGATTGGATAGCTGCCCAGTCGAGCTGATCGAGTTCAGCCAGCCGACAGCGATCTTCGAAGTAACGGGAGCCCGCATTAGATAGTGTAAAAGCCCATCGTTTTCGATTTGCATCAGCCCAAGAGGTGACATTATAGAGATCACATTCAAGATGCAAAATCGGTTCTTGTCCCCCAGAATACATAAGCTGATCGTTACGCATGTGTATCAGATAGAGCATGACTGAACGCGGGCAGAAATAAAATGGAACGCACTGACCTACATGCAAACCGGGATGGCTTGTCAGAGTCAACTCGTGTAGTCGACGATGCTTAATGCTGCTCATTCCTATCATCGTACCAGCATTAGCTCGAACAGAAATTTGCTCGTCAGAAAGCAGCCCCTCGTTAACCACTGAAGATAGTTTATCGAGATGAAGAATGTGATAAATTTTGGGCCGTTGCGGCATTGCCATCTTCTGAAGCTCCTTTCACGAGACCAATGCGACTGGATCAATCATAACAAATTTGCTTGATTTAAATAGCATTCTTGCCTGATCCGGAGTATTTACTTTCGCGCATATTGGCCAGTCCGCATTTGTCTGAATGGCAGTCTTCATCCAAGTGATTTTGAGCCACTACACGCCTCTGAAAACTTCGTGTGGATGAAAGTTGCAACATTCTTATTGGTTTTGCTCTGCTTACTGCCTTGACCAGCGATTGAGTTCTCTTTGTGCCAAAACCAGACCTCATTTGAGGGATATAAAAATTAAAAAAAGAAAGCACGGTTAGGGATGTTTGCATGGTATCCAACTGGCAACGAATTTAATTAACCTTACCAGCAATCCGATCAAATAAGACCTCAGGATCTATAGTTTGAGTTCTGGTGCGCATGAGTGAAAGTTGCCTGAAATGCGGGCTGCCATGCGCAATAACAGGCAAAAGTGCAGCGCCAATTGCAGGGGCCTTAGCGCCAAGGCGCGCACTTTCTAACCGCGACGTGTCTCTTGTTTTTCGGGCAGAGACAGAAGGAAGTAATGGATAGGTGCGATCAACCAGCGAGGAAAACAGTGCTGAAGGAAGATAGCCCCCAATCAAAATTTTCTGCGGATCGAACATGTTTTCAATGACTGAAATAAGGATACGTAACCGCTTACTGTTGTATTCCAGCCATGACATCAGCTGACTGTCTCGTTGAACGTACAATTTTTCAAGATAGCCGGGCTTTTCAACCGCATTCAGGTCAACGTTCAACGTGGTTGCCAGTTCCTCTAATGAAAAAGGGGGAATATCGCGGGGGCACTTCGTTAACTCAGGTGGCCAGCAGATCATCCCAATCTCACCCGCATTGTTAAACGCCCCCTGAAAAGGCAGACCGTCGACAATGATTCCGGCACCCAGTCCGTGACCGACGAAGATATAGACGTAATGCGTCAGTCCACTGGCTGCCCCCGCATGGCGTTCTGCTATCGCAGCGGCAGTCGCATCATTCTCAACAATAACCGGTATCCCACAGCGCGCTTCAAGCCTGTCGGCGACGGGAATCTGGCTCCACGACTGCCAACCCGGTGCACCGACGTACTCCTCGTATCCGGCCTCCTGCAGGGTCGGCATCGCGATGCCGGTTCCCCACACAGGTATCCCCTCACACTTCAGCGTCAGATCGGCAATGATGTGGGCGATGGTGTCGAGGCTCGCTTCAGGATTATTCCACTCCATTGGCGCGTGCAGGCTGGCAAAAGCATTTGCGGCAAGGTCACAGGCGACAGCAGTAATCCCCTTCCGATCAAGATGTATTCCTAAGGCACAACCTGCCCGATGGTTAAGCCGCAACAACTTTTGCGGGGCACCGCGTCGGTGTTGCAGGCGCCCTTCCTCAATGATCAGTCCACGCTCAAGCAAATCCTTTGTGATGTTAGTAATCGTTTGAGGCTGGAGTCCTGTTGCGTTGACCAGGTCCGATCGCGATAACACATCAGCAGTACGGATCAGATCAAAAACCAGCCTGCGATTATAGCGGCCTGAAAAGGCATGGTTATTACCCGGGTATGCCACAATGCTTTCGCCTTTGTTAAATCTATTAAATGGATAATAGAATGGAGAGCCTAATCACGTCCAGCGCTCAATTTTTAAAAAAAATCGATTTTTGTCATAAAAAAATCATAAAATCCCCGTTTAATTGCCCACATTCACAATTTAATTAAACCATTAACTGGATTTAAATGCAGGAGTGTGCCGACAATGAGTAAGGTGTTTTATTCCCTGGTCGCGTTGACCGTCAGCGCGTTATTAATGACGGGCACAGCCAGTTCTTCTGAGTTGGTGATTTACACGGCTCACGGTGAAACGACGACATCACCTGTCCTTGAGATGTTTAAAAAAGTGCATCCGGAAATTAACATCACACTGGTCAGAGGCGGTACTGGCGAAGTGGTCGAAAGGCTGCGCGCCGAAGCAGGCAACCCTTCTGCCGATCTCCTGTGGGGCGGCCCCACACAGATTTACGATGAAAATGCGGCTCTGTTCCAGCCTTATGAGAGCAAAACAGACAGTGCAATGGTCACCGCAGATCCACGTCATATCTGGCATCCTTTTACCCTTCTTCTGCAACCCATCATCGTGAGTACGAAGCGTGTTCCTTCAACGGAAATGCCGTCCTCACAGGCCGATATGGTGACAGGAAAATGGCGAAAACAGGGGACATTGATCATTCCCGATCCGGCCCGTTCGGGAACCGGTTATACCCTCATATCGGCGCTTGCCGGACAGTTTGGATGGCCGTTTATCAGCAATCTGGTCAAAGGTGCACGGATCGCAGCAGGCTCCGATGATGCCTTCAACGCCGTCCGTGATGGCGAAGCCGCGGCAGGCTGGATAAACGAAGATTTGGGCGCTAAATGGAAAGCCAACGGACTGCCCGTCAGCATTGTTTATCCCACTGATGCGGTGACCGGTCAGATTGATGCACAGGCTGTCGTTCAGGGCGCTCCTCATCCCAAGCAGGCCAAACTGTTTATCGACTTTCTCGGACAGAAAGACACGCATGAAAAAGTCAGGGATCTCACGATACGTCGTTCAGCCCGCTCAGATGTCGCGCCTCCCGCTGCGCTTCCCGATCTGAGCACGCTCAATATTATCTCGCCACAGGACCCTAAACAGGTTGTCGTTGCACGTTTTCAGGCGGCGTTACCAAAATGAAAGGGCTTCGTGATTCATGGCGCTGGTTCACCGTCCTTATGCTGCTGTTCTGTGGAATAACCATCCTCTGGCCTCAGGCTCGCCTGCTCAGCGCATCATTGCTGAGCGACAGTGGCAAATTTACCCTTGTAAGTCGGGCTGGAGGGCTTGACGCCGTTCCGGAAATGACTCGCGACTATACGCTGAAAACGGATAAGGATGGCGTGACGGTGACAAAACGTGGCGATGAACCACTGCGTTTTGTCGCCTCGGGCACAAATAAAATAGTGATTCACAGTACATTGCCGCTCAGCGTTACCTCTGCAAGCCGCGGAGAAATGCATTTAGGCGTGGGCAGCGACACTTTACTCCTGACTCAGCAAGCGCCGCGAAGCCTTTTCAGTCGAACAGCGGCAAAATCGCTAACGGCTACCTTGCAGCCAGACGGAACAGTCATTCTTGAGCACGCGACGAATGCGTTTATCACAGCAGAAAATCCGACGCTGACCTATACGCTCAGCCATTATTTTGCCTTTATTGCCACCAGTGAAACGCTGCACGCTACCCTGAACAGCCTGATGATTTCCTTTTTTGCCACGACACTCGCCGCGTTAATTGGCGTTTCGCTGGCCTATATGATCGCGCGCTTCAGAATTGCAGGCGCCAACGCGCTTGTTTTCATGGTGACAATGGCATCGGTTTCTCCCCCTTTCCTTGGTGCCTATGCCTGGCGGCTTCTGCTGGGACGCAACGGGATTGTGACGACGTTGCTGGACTTGCAGACGTCAATTGTGGGCATTTATGGGGTCATTTGGGTCATCACCTGGCTGGTTTTTCCGGTTATTTTTCTGCTCAGTTACAGCGCCTTTCGGCAACTGGATGCGTCCCATATTGAGGCAGCTGAGTCTCTGGGCGCATCCCCCTTACGTGCCCGACTGACAGTGGAGATTCCGTTAGCCATGCCGGGAATCGTGACAGGGCTCTATCTGGCCATGATGGCGGCCCTGTCAGACTTCGGCACACCGCGCATCATTGGTCTTGATTTGAATGTCTTACCTGTACTGATCTATAACGCGTTTCTGAGTGAAGCGGGAAGAAACCCTGCACTGGCGGCCACGGGTTCAGTGGTTCTGGTCGCGATTTCCAGCCTTTTTCTCATGATGCAGCAGCTCTATCTTTCGCGACGTGGCTATGCTGCCGTTTCATCACGGCGTCCCGAACAACGCGAACTCTCCCGTGCAGGTCACTGCCTGACCCTTATCCTGAGCGGCTGTGTTCTGCTGCTGGCCTTTGTCCCGCACATCACTGTGCTGGTTACCAGCTTTGTTAAATGGCGTGTGGGCCTGCCAACGCTGACGCCCACGCTGGCTAACTATGTAACCATGTGGCAAAACGGCTTGATGCCCGCGTGGGTGACGCTGTCATTAGGTCTTTCAGGCACGCTGGTTGCCTTTGCCGGGGGACTGGGCGTGGCTTACGTTCTGGTGCGTAAACGCTACACATTCCTTGCGCCTTCGCTTAGCGGTCTTGTCATGTTGCCTTATGTTATTCCCGGAACCGTGCTGGGCATCGGGCTGATCCTGATTTTCAATCAGGCACCTCTGCAGCTCACCGGGACGTGGTTTATTCTGGCGCTGGCTTACGTCGTGCGAAACCTGCCCTTTACCGTTAAAGCGTCTGAAGCCGCACTCCGCCAGGTTCATCCTGCTCTCGACGAAGCCGCCATCAGCTTAGGTGCCAGACCCGCTCGAGTTTTTCTGACCATCACGGCCCCGCTAATGCTGGCCGGGGCACTCACCGGTGCGACGCTGACTTTTTTACATATCGTCACTGAACTGTCTTCGACAATCGTCCTCTATCGTCCGCCCTGGAAGCCCATGACGGCCGTAATCTTTGAAAACACGCTGGTCGATGCCGATTTTGGCATTTCGGCAGCCCAGACGATTTTGCTGATGCTGATTATCTATGTGCCACTTTATGCCGTTGTCCGCTACGGGCAGTCGGAGAGGAACAATTATGTCTGACATTCATCACGACGCAGCATCGCGGCGAGGCTGTGAGGTGACTATCCAGTCTGTGTCAAAACGCTACAGCACGCATCTTGTTCTGGATGATGTCTCAATGACGATCCGACCGGGTGAGTTCTTTACGTTGCTGGGCCCGTCAGGCTGCGGTAAAACGACCTTACTTCGTTCAGTGGCAGGCTTTCATGCGATTAACAGCGGCCACATCTTATTTGACGGCGTCGACGTGTCAACACGCGCCCCCTGGGACAGAAATATCGGTTTTGTCTTCCAGAACTACGCGCTGTGGCCCAATAAAACCATCTTCGATAACGTGGCTTACGGACTTAAGTTACGGAAAATCAGTAGAGAAGACATTCAAAAACGGGTTCGCCTTGCACTGGCTCAGGTGCAGCTTCGCCATGTGGAAGACCGCTATCCGGCTGAAATGAGCGGCGGCATGCAGCAGCGCATCGCAATGGCCCGCGCACTTGTTATCGATCCGCCACTGTTGTTACTGGATGAGCCGATGTCCAACCTTGACGCAAAACTCCGCGTCTCGTTAAGGCAGGAACTGCGTGAATTACAGCAGCGCATCGGTGTGACCGCTATTTATGTCACACACGATCAGGAAGAGGCGTTGGCGCTGTCTGACCGCATTGCCGTGATGAAGGGAGGAAAAGTCGATCAGCTCGCCTGCCCGGAAGCGGTCTATTCCCGTCCCGAAACGCGCTTTGTGGCAGACTTTGTCGGTCAGGCCAACTTTATCGACGGCGTACTGGAAGACCAGGGCTTCAGACCGGATGACGGTCCTTTTTTAAACATCATCGATCCGTCACGCAGAGGACGAGCAACCTTTTTCGTGCGTCCCGAAAGCGTTCACTTTTGTGAGCCGGGCACTGGCGCCTGCGACGTGACCGTCACGGATGTACGTTATATTGGCCGCGCATGGGTTCACACCTTGTCATTCAGCCCCCTGCACAGCCTCTCAGCTGAAGCCAGCGCCCCTCTGCCGCGCGGCAAGCGAGTTGGCATTACGTTTGGCAACCCACGTTTTATGAAGGAGGAGGCATGACAAAAAATGACCTCGACAGACCTCGCCTTCTTCTGGCGGCGAAACGCGCAGCCCGGGCAGGCGGTGCTGAGCTGGTTAAGCGCTTTGGCAGTCTGGAAGACACCGACATCAGTAAGAAAGGCACCGCAGATTATGCTTCTGCCGCCGATCTGGCTGCAGAAAGCATCATCTTTTCGCGTCTTAACGAAGACGCGCCGGGTTTTGGTTTCCTGGGAGAAGAAACGGGGTTTACCCGCGGCCACCATTCGCAATACTGGGTCGTCGACCCGCTGGATGGCACCAGCAATTTTATCTGGGGTATCCCTTACTTTGCGGTCAGCATTGCGCTCTGCGATGACGAGGGGGAAATACTGGGCGTTGTATACGATCCGCTTCGGGAAGAGTGCTTTACCGCCATCAGAGGTCACGGTGCCCGCCTGGATGGTATGCCGCTTCCCGGTTTGACGGCGAAAACACCGGCTGAAGCACTGTGCTCAGTCTCGCTGCCCGTTCCAGGCCAGTTAAAGGTGATTGACCGGGCGGTGCTGTTTAACGGCCTGGCGCGGCTTATGGCTGAAAGCGCAGGCGTCCGGCGACTGGGTTCAGCGGCGCTCGATCTTGCCTATGTCGCGTCAGGCAGACTGGACGCGTTTTTTGAGGACGGGTTGAGTTATTACGATATCGCCGCAGGAAAATTGATTGCCCAGGAAAACGGCATTCAGGTCAGGCAATTTTCTGGCGAAGAAGCCCGTGAAGGTTCGGTGGTAGCCGCGCGTCCTGAACTTTATAGCTGGTTTCACGGAAGCTTTTCATAACCCCCTCTATACGCTATATCTGCATGCAGATATAGCGTACAGGCCAGATGTGTCAGCTCATAACTTTTTAAAACTATATAATCCCACTAACCTCAAGTATGCATGTCAGTGGGATTCGTTTTAACTTCTGACTCGACTTTGACCGGCTTCGCTTATAACGGAATCAGGTATTCTTTGAGGTCCGCTTTGTGCCAAAAGCGGACATTGCTAATATCAGAATGTACTGATATGCGGGGTACTGGCCACCTGCTCTGCTCTCCTGCACCCCCTCCGTCGAACCGGAGAGGGTTCCGTTCTAACTCTTAATCTGCTGAGTGAGCCACAGTGACTTAATCAGAAACGTTTCCAGCCGTCGTCTTCAGTTTCCACGCGGGCTTTAACTGCCGGACTCGCAGTTGGAGCGGAAACATGAACAGCAGCAGGTATGGACTGGCTGCCCAGACTAAACACAGACACGGCCTGCAGCAGCAGGTTAGCTTGTTCTTTAAGGCTGGCAGCAGCTGACGCAGATTCCTCGACGAGTGACGCATTCTGTTGCGTGGTGCTGTCCATTTCAGTCACCGCTATTCCTACCTGCTCAATACCACGAGCCTGCTCAGCACTGGCTGAAGTGATTTCCTCGACCGTATCTGTCAGTCTGCCGACCGCAGACAGAATGCCTTTCATGGTTTCTGAGGCGTTTAACACCAGTTCATTACCTTCACCGACACTGCGTGCGTTGGTCTCTATGAGCTGACGTATCTCGCCGGCAGCCGTTGCACTCCGCTGTGCCAGTGACCTTACTTCACTTGCCACCACCGCAAATCCTCTGCCGTGCTCACCCGCGCGGGCCGCTTCCACCGCCGCATTCAGCGCAAGAATGTTGGTCTGGAATGCAATCCCGTCAATCACGGCGGTGATTTCGGCAATGCGTCCGGAGCTTTCACTGATGAATTTCATGGTGCCGGTGATGGCACCGGTGGCCTCACTGCCTTTGTTCGCTACGTCCCGAACGCTGACAGCAAGCTGACCTGCCTGACGCGCATTGTCAGCATTGTTTTTAACCGTCATCCCGAGTTGCGTCATGGTTGCTGCCGTCTGCTCAAGTGCGCTGGCCTGCTCCTCCGTCCGCTGTGAAAGGTCAGCGTTGCCCTGTGCAATCTGCGTGCTTGCCGATGCCACGCTTTCCGCATTATTTCTGACCAGGCTCACCGTGTTAATCAGTGAGTCCTGCATATCACGGATGGCCAGAAGCAGGCGGCCTGTTTCGTCTTTGTGCTCGGCATGTACTGTTCCACTCAGGTCACCACGTGACACACGTCCCGCGGCCTCAACAGCCTCAAGAAGCGGGCGGGTAATGCTGCGGGTAATGAACCAGGCGGAAACCGCTGCCAGAAGAAGAGCAACCACCCCTGCGGCGGTGAGCATCATAATCGCACCCGAACGGTCTTCACGCGCTTTTTCTGATGCTGATTTCATGCGGCCTTCCTGAAAATTCTGCATTTCTTTCAGCGAAGCCATGTAGTCGCCCTGCGTCTGGTAACGCGGTCCGAAAAGGAGCTGCGTAGCCTCATCGCTTTTCCCCTGCTGAGCGAGGGCAACAACGTCATCAATGAAAGGCAGGAACAGTTCAGCGTTGGTTTTAAGCCGGCTAAAGATGTCTTTCCCTTGTGGTGAGTTAACCTGTTTCCCGATGAGCTCAATAAGGCCGTTTACTTCAGTTCTTTCTTTACGGTAATCACTGATGGCCTTATCCCGTTTTGACTCATCTTTCAGGAGAATGGCATTTCGTGCCAGCCGGCTCATGTCTGAAGTGTAATAGCGTAATGATGATGAGGAAGAGGCTTTGCTGTAAAGACTGCCCGATATTTCATCATTGATCTGGCCGAGTGAGTTCAGCTTAATGATGCCAATCAGCACCATAAAGATGACAAGAAGTGCCATAAAGCCAAACGCGGCTCCGAGACGGATTCCGATTCTGATGTTGTTCATATTTTTCCCAGGACGTAAGTCAGCCGCCGCCCGTCAGGCGAAGCGAAAGCGGATGAGAGAATTATCACCTCAAAACGGGGCGTTATAGACGTAAGGCACTGAAACGCGCAGAGCCTGCAGTGATGTTATCGGCCGCGAGCGGGAAAATTTTAACGGGTTATCGTGACAGTAATGTGCTTTCGGGCCCGCAGTGACAAAGCCTGCTACAGCTGAATTATCCTGAACCTACAAAGCAAAAGCGGCCACAAGACTGAAAGGGCTGGCCACAGACGATTCGGTCCGTATCCGGAGCGTCTGCGGCCAGTAACAGTAACAGTAACAGTAACAGTAACAGTAAAGATTCAGGCTTGCTCAGAACAGTAGCGTGACGAGGTAAAAGCCGGCTGCCGTCATAAGTACCGAGCCGGTCACATGAACAAACACTGACGCCAGTGCCCAGCCGTAGCTCCCCGCCTGGAGCAGGGTAAATATCTCAACTGAGAATGTGGAAAACGTTGTCAGTCCACCGCAGAGGCCGGTAACGATGAGGAGCTTCCAGGCCGGATCGAGATGCGGATGGCGAAGAAAATACGCCACCGCTGCCCCAATGATAAACGCGCCCAGAAGGTTAACGACGAGCGTGCCGAGCGGAAGTGACGGGAAAAAGCTGTTCAGCTTTATGCCAAAAAACCAGCGGATGACACACCCTACCGCACCACCGACCATAATTGCTAACAGCTGACTCACTGCATCACTCCTTTTCTCTGGTTAAAATAAACACGGAAATACAACGGATGCCCGCTCTGACAGGCTCATTTTATTTACGGCGTACAAAAGCGTTAATACCCGCATAACGCGCCTCAGCCCCCAGTTCCTGCTCGATGCGCATCAGCTGATTGTACTTTTCGATGCGCTCTCCCCGACAGGGCGCCCCGGTTTTCAGATGACCGGCCCGCAGGGCCACCGTCATATCCGCGATGAAGGTATCCATGGTTTCACCACTGCGGTGGGATATAAATGCTCCCCATCCGTTTTCGTGACACAGAGATACGGCATCGAACGTCTCGCTCAGCGTGCCAATCTGATTGAGCTTAATGAGCGCTGCACTGGCAAGGTCTTCCCGGATGCCGCGCTCGATGTATTTTACGTTGGTGACAAAAATGTCATCGCCGACCAGCTCAACGCGGTTGCCGAGGGCCTGATGCAGGTGTTTCCACCCACTCCAGTCGTCCTCCGCCAGGCCGTCTTCCAGCAGGATGACCGGAAAGTCGTCCAGCAGTGTGCGGTAATAATCCGTCATCTCCTCAGCGCTCAGCGAGGCTGATTCCGTACGGAGATGGTAGCGACCGTCACGGTAAAACTCACTTGAGGCCGGATCCATGCAGATACTGATGTCTTCTCCCGGACGATACCCCGCCATCTCAATGGCCTGGACGATGTACTCAAGCGGTTCGCGGTTTGAATGCACAGGTGGCGCAAAGCCGCCTTCATCCCCGACCCCTGCTGACAGGCTCTTTGACAGCAGCAGCTGGCGCAGCGCCTGACAGACCTCGCTGCCCTGACGAACGGCCTCGGTCAGTGAGGCCGCACCGTGCGGGGCTATCATAAACTCCTGAAAGTCGGCCCCCTGGCCGCGGGCGTGCACGCCACCGTTAATGATGTTCATGCAGGGGACCGGCAGCAGGTTTGCACGCAGCC
Organism: Pantoea sp. PNA 14-12; assembly: GCF_004364735.1. Classification (NCBI taxonomy): domain Bacteria; kingdom Pseudomonadati; phylum Pseudomonadota; class Gammaproteobacteria; order Enterobacterales; family Erwiniaceae; genus Pantoea; species Pantoea sp. PNA 14-12. The sequence continues at coordinate 374,647 of NZ_SOAJ01000005.1, forward strand.
CACCCAGATAGCGGTACAGCGGCTGACAGGAAACGTCTGAGGCCAGCCGGGCCACGGCAAGGGACACGCCGAGTAAGGCATTGGCCCCCAGCCGGCCTTTATTATCAGTGTCGTCGAGAGCCCTCATTGCGTCATCAACAGTTCGCTGCTCACGGATGTCCATCCCCGAAATCACCGGTGATATGTTCTGATGCACAGCATTGACCGCATGAAGTACGCCCTTTCCACCATAACGGTGCGTATCACCGTCCCGTCGCTCATGCGCTTCGCGCGAGCCGGTGCTGGCACCTGAAGGCACCGATGCCCTTGCACGGCTGCCGTCTGCGGTGAATGCCTCAACCTCGACAGTAGGGTTCCCGCGTGAATCCAGGATTTCCCGGGCAGTGACTTTATCAAGAACAAAACTTTTCATGTTCATCTCCTTACTGAGGCAGGTGCGTGACAAGCACGTCGGTGTTCAGGTGGTTGACATACTCCAGAGAACCCGACGTCAGCTGGCCCATAAAGCGGTTGCGGTGACCAGCAATCACGAGGTCTATGCCGAGCTCAGCAATGCATTTTTCGACATCTTCAAACCGGTGCATTGTTACCAGCTCACGCGTTTCAACGTTCTCAGGCATTGATGCAGCCAGTGCATTCAGCATCGCCTTCCCACGGATGACCGCCTCTGCAACGACGTCATCCATCAGGCTGTCGGAGACGTAATTCATCATCCGGTAGTCATCGCTGACGTGGGCGAGCGTGATTTGAATACCCGCCTGGCTGGCGAGCCCAGCCGCAGTGTTTACCAGCACCTCACCGTCCTCCCGGCCGTGAACGAGCACAAGCGCATGCGTATAACGTTTCATCATTACTCCTGACATTCATTGAGTTGAGTTTCCAGCCACGGCAGAAGCTGTTTTTTTCTGCTGAGCATACCCGGAACAGAGCAGGCGCCCGTCTGGCTGAGCGCCGGCCCTGCAAAATAGAGCGTGGAATAATTGTCTGTGATATTCGTCAGCATCAGCACCACCAGTCCCGCCCCGGTCTGACCGGCAAGCCATGAAAGCGATGCCCGCAGAGGCTCAGTCAGTGCGCTGAGCTGCGACCTGTCCATGACCTCGACCTGCGAGATGCGCACGTCCGTACCTGCGATGATGAATCCCTTGAGGTCTTTGTCTATCAGGGTCTGCGGTGAGAGGCCGCCGGTATCGGCTTTGGCCGAGAGAAGGCGGCGGGCGAAAGATTTGCGGTCCACACCTGACCTGACACAGAGCTGGGTCACCGTGCGAATATCGTCTTCCGTGGTGGTGGGTGAGCGCAGATTGACGGTATCGCTGAGTACGGCGCCCAGCAGTAACACGCTGAATGCAGGTGGAAGACTGTTGCGTTCGGCCTCGCTCATGAGCAGCCAGAGGACCGTGGCGCTGCTGCCAACGGGCTTTATCCAGACTTCCGGCGGCAGGCGCGTGGCCAGACCGCACAGACGGTGGTGGTCGACGATCCCCGTCACGTTGCAGTGACACAGCCAGTCCGGCCCCTGTGCTGGCTCGGTAAAGTCGACCAGCCATACCTCAGTGCCCTCTGCCCTGGGCGGTGACAGAGCAGGCAGCGGAAGGCCTGCTTCACAAAAGATAAAACAGGTCTCGCGGTTTGCTTCGCCCAGCCGCCAGGCACAGGCTTCCCGGTGGGTGGCATTAAGCCAGTGCGCCGTCACCACCGCAGTGCAGATGGCATCGCTGTCAGGATTGATGTGACCAAAAACGTTTATCATGTGCTTCTCCCCGGAAAGGGAGGTATGAGAGGCAAAACTGGAATGCGGCCTGACATACCCCGGTTAAAGAGTTATATCAGGCGTCATCAGCCCACAAAGGGGCGGTTGGGAAAGGTGGAACGCCATCACCTTTAATCTCATCTTAGAACAACGATTTGGAAAAGTCAGCAGGCTGACCAACTTCTTTGCAAGTGTGTTTTTGCTAAGACCTGAGCCGGTGTTTACCGGACTTTACCCCTGATGCAAAAGAAGTGGGCGCAAGGCGTGATAAAATAGCAATCTATCAACGGCTTCCGGTAGCAGACCTGCGTCGGAAATTTCATAATCTCAACAAAACGTTTGTGAATAATCGCTTTATGAATATCTGCCATGAAGTTTTCTGTTCACGACCATTCAGGGAGGCAGAATGCCGCAGTCAATGAATCAAGGTAAAAAAAATGTCCCGGGGATTGTCAGTGAGTTTATCAGCTCGCCGGCTGCAGGCGGCATTATTCTCATTCTTGCATCCGCAGCGGCTGTCACTGTAGCTAACTCACCCCTGCGTGGAGGATATGAAGCCGCACTGAAACTCAACGCAGCCGGGCTGTCTGTCGAACACTGGGTGAACGACGGCCTGATGGCCATTTTTTTTCTCTTTGTCGGTCTGGAAATAAAGCGGGAACTTCTTGCAGGTCAACTGGCCACCTGGAGCCAGCGCGCCTTACCGGGTTTTGCCGCGCTGGGCGGACTGGCCTTGCCCGCTCTGATATATGCCGGCTTTAATAGCGGCAACGAGGAAACGCTTCGCGGATGGGCCATACCGGCTGCAACGGATATTGCGTTTGCGCTCGGGGTTCTGACGTTACTGGGCAAACGGGTTCCGGCATCACTGAAGATTTTTCTTTCTGCACTGGCCATTCTTGATGACATGGGTGCCGTGGCAATTATTGCCATATTTTATACCAGCCATATCTCTCTCATAATGCTGGGCGGTACGGCAGTGACTGCACTGTTGATGTTTATGATGAACAGATGTGGCGTAAAAAGTCTGGTTCCTTATCTTCTGGCAGGCTTCGTGATGTGGTTTTTTATGCTGCAGTCGGGAGTCCATGCCACTGTAGCCGGTATACTGATGGCGCTTTTTATCCCACTGAGAACGGGCAGTAACCATGAATCACCGCTGGAGCGGCTTGAGCATGGTCTGGAACCCTGGGTGGTTTTTCTCATTCTCCCTGTGTTTGGCTTTGCCAATGCTGGCGTGTCATTTGTAGGCCTGACCACTGACGACCTCCTGTCCCCCGTTCCCGTTGGTGTCGCTGCAGGGCTTTTTTTTGGCAAGCAGGCAGGTGTGTTCGGCCTTTCACTACTTGCCATCAGTACAGGGCTGGCTAAAAAACCGGAAAAAAGCTCGTGGCTGCAAATATACGGCGTATCTGTTCTGTGCGGGATTGGATTCACCATGAGCCTTTTCATCGGCAATCTTGCTTTTACAGGAAGTCCGCTGCTTGTTGATGAAGTAAAAGTCGGCGTACTTGCTGGCTCCATAGTCTCAGCAGCAGCAGGGGCGCTAATACTTTTGCTTAAGCGTCAGCAGTAAACTGAAACCAGCTGCATGAAGCTCTGGCGCATTGTCGGTGTGACAGAGAAACTAACGAAGTTCACTCTGTTAACGCGCGGGCACAGTGGCTATCTGACAGATCACTACAGCGAAAGGAAGAAAGTGCCATGGAGCTGTCTGAGCGTATTAATCAGTGCAGTATATAAAAAAAGCCGGCATCTGCCGGCTTCTGTTTTTGCGTCTCTCTTCCTGTCAGCAGCACGCTGAAATTCAGTGGCTGATCCGGTTTCCATGTTCATCAATAACTTTTTCGCCGTCCTCTTTTGTAAATGCTCCCTTCTGCGGGTCAGGCAGAATGTCCAGAACCGCTTCAGACGGACGGCAGAGCCTTGTGCCGAGCGGCGTTACGACCACCGGGCGGTTTATGAGGATGGGGTGAGTCAGCATCGCATTCAGCAGTTCATCATCGCTGAACCGGTCTGCTGCCAGCCCAAGCTGCTCATACGGATCTGTATTTTTACGCAGCAGCGTGCGTGCGCTGATACCCATATCAGCTATCAGCTTTTTAAGCTCGTCGCGGGATGGTGGTGTCTCCAGATATAAAATCACTGCTGGATCCACGCCACTGTTGCGGATAAGCGCCAGAGTATTACGGGACGTTCCGCAGGCCGGGTTGTGGTAAATAGTGATATCAGTCATAAACGCTACTCTGTTACGGAGCTGCGCAGACGCAGGCCCGGGGTTAAGGTTATACAGACAGGCGCAGGGCCAGCGCGGCCAGCGTCACAAACAACACCGGCAGGGTCATCGCAATGCCCACCCGGAAGTAGTAGCCCCAGCTGACAGTAATGTTTTTCTGCGACAGCACGTGCAGCCACAGCAAAGTAGCCAGACTGCCGATGGGTGTGATTTTCGGGCCGAGATCGCAGCCGATGATGTTGGCGTAAATCATTGCCTCCTTCACCGCGCCCTGAGCCGTGCTGCCATCAATGGACAGGGCACCGACCAGGACGGTGGGCATGTTGTTCATCACCGATGACAGAAAGGCCGTCAGAACACCGGTGCCAAGCGTGGCGCCCCAGACTCCATGCTCGGCAAACCGGTTCAGGATGGCTGAGAGGTAATCCGTCAGTCCGGCGTTGCGCAGTCCGTACACCACGAGATACATCCCGAGCGAGAAAATGACGATCTGCCAGGGTGCGCCTTTCAGCACTTTACGGGTGTCAATTACGTGCCCTTTCCGGGCAACAAGCCACAGAATAAATGCCGCCACCGCTGCCACCAGACTGACCGGAACGCCGAGCGGTTCCAGGGCAAAAAAACCTGCCAGCAGCAGGAGCAGGACCAGCCATCCGGCTTTAAAGGTTCGCATGTCACGAATGGCTTCCCGTGGCACCTTTAGTTTCACCAAATCATAAGTGACCGGGAGGTCTTTACGGAAAAAGAGGTGAAGCATAACCAGCGTGGCCGCCACGGACGCGATATTTACCGGCACCATGACAGACGCATATTTGCTGAACCCCAGCCTAAAAAAGTCCGCCGTCACGATGTTTACCAAGTTCGATACGATGAGCGGCAGGCTGGATGTGTCCGCGATGAAGCCTGCCCCCATCACAAACGCCAGCGTGGCACCGCGACTGAAGCCCAGTGCCAGCAGCATGGCAATCACGATGGGCGTCAGGATAAGTGCCGCCCCGTCGTTGGCGAACAGCGCCGCCACGGCGGCGCCCAGCAGAATAATATACGTGAACAGCAGTCGGCCTTTACCGCCTCCCCAGCGGGAAACGTGCAAAGCCGCCCACTCGAAAAAACCGGCTTCATCGAGCAGTAGACTGATGATAATAACCGCAATAAACGTGGCCGTGGCGTTCCAGACTATCTGCCACACGACCGGAATATCAGCAATTTGTACGACACCTGTCATCATCGCAATCGCGGCCCCTGAAACCGCACTCCAGCCAATGCTGAGCTTACCCGGTTGCCAGATAATCATTATCAGCGTCAGGACGAATATAGCGCCTGCCAGAATCATACTGCCTCCTTTAAACATAGAGCCTGAAGCTGGGCAAAAAGCAGCTCTGACTACAGGTATGAAAAATCGTATATGTCTGGATAAATTTTAAATGCACACAGGTTTGCCGTTGGTGGTCGCGTTATTCCTTTCAGCCTGCTGGCTGAGTTGCATAATGTCATCGCGCTGACAGAGGTAAGCCTGCTCAATCACAGCAGCAGCCCATGCAGGCATGTGTGGTGACAACCGATAAAAAATCCACTTGCCGTCACGCCTGTCGATAAGCAGGCCGGCGTCTCTGAGCAACGCCAGATGCCGGGAAATTTTAGGCTGACTTTCTTTCAGTATGGAAGTGAGTTCACAGACGCAAAGCTCTCCTTTTTCGCGCAACAGCAGCACCAGACAGAGTCGTGTTTCATCAGAGAGATTTTTGAAAAGCTGAAGAGGCGGAAACTGAGGCATGATGACTCCTAGGTACGGAATTGAAGATATTCTGACTGCCTGCGATTTTTGAGTCAATAACACATTCGTTAATTCATATGTGTTTATCAAGACTTGGCTCATTTTATGACAATTCGTTCTCGGTATGCCTGCACAGGTAAACCAGAAGAATGCAATCAATGTTCAAACACACAATTTCCGCTTTGTGTCAGAAGCGGGCATTGCTAACACCGGGATGTGTTAATCTGTGGGAAGCAGGTCAGAGCCACTTAAAACCGAAATTGTGGGCTTAATATAGCCTTTTAATTCGCACAAGCATGCTAATGTTCTATTAATCATATATGTCTTATCAACTAATAAAATGTACGTTTGATAATGTTAAAAGAGTTCCTCACATTGGTTAATGAAGATAGCTTTGCTAAAATTTAATACAACAGCTATTCTCGCAAGCCAGCCACTAAGAGAACGAGTGTTCACTCAGGATTTATATAATTTTATGTCAAAATTTGTCCCAGCAGAAATTTCCAACTTTATAGTAATTACGATATGGGCGGTCGTTTATTACCTGTCTGGGGTGCTGTCGCTGCGATTTGACGATCCTCAGTTGCACATATCTGTCGTATGGTTTCCTGCTGGCGTCGCCACTGCGGCGTTTTTAAATTCGCGCTGGCGACTATGGCCAGCGCTGTGTGTTTTGTTTGTTGTGCTTGATGTGATTCTGGACAAACCTTCGTTCAGCAGGCTGCCGACCGAGACGTTTTACGCCATTCTTGATCTGCCTTCTTCGCTGATAATTGCGTGGATAGTGAAACGTTTTTCCCGGCCCGGTGATGATTTAAATATTATTATGTTGTGGTTCGCCTCAACCATTATCATCAGCTTTCTGGATGCCGTGCTTTTCGGTATCGGACTCTCATTAGCAGGAAAAAACAGCTTCTCCGATCTGTTCTGGACCGGTTTTATTGCCGATATGACCGGCATTTTCCTCGCCACCACCATTATTATGGGCTTTGCTAACAGCCGCCTTACCACAGCCGTTCAGATTTCCATCAAAACACTTCTGTCAGGCTTAACGCTGCTTGCCGCGCTTGTGGCACTGTCTTTGTGGATATTCAGTGGCGGTGTTAAAGAATTTAGTATCGCTAATACGATCACCCACGATGAAAGCCTGATTTTCGCTTTCAGTTGCCTCCCGATTATTCTTGCCGCTTTTTTAACGCTCTTCTGGGGTAATCGTGGCGGATCGATAGCGTTATTAACGTTGTCAGGTTGCGTTATCTATTATGCCGATAAGGGCGTGGGGCCGTTCTTTCTCAAGGGATTACATACCGGTGAACCCCTGCTCCTTGTGCAGTGCTATTTAAGCGCCAGTGCGTTGCTGCTGGTTTTTTTACGGGTGGTGACGCGAAATATTTACCGCTTCAATTCAGAAACCGACGCACGACTCAATTTACAGGCCATTTACCAGCTAAACCTCACAGAGGGCACGCTCTGCTGGGAAAACCTTTCTGGTGAACTTGCTGCGCTTCCTCGCGAGATCCTTGAAAAGAAAGAGGCAATACTGGCGCAATTGCATCCAGAGGATAAACAGCGCCTCGCCGGACACTGGCAGGCCATTCCACGTCAGCAAACGCTTCCTGCGATTCAATTCAGATTGCAATACGGAAATGGGCAATGGCTGCACGTTACTGATAACGGAGCCCTGATGTTCGAGCGTCAGGGATCGCTGTTCATACTGGGTAACTGGTCGGTTTCCACCTGACTTTTCAGCGCATTTAGGAGAGGGATAGATTGATACAGATAGCCATGTTGCTACTGGGTACGGCATATATTAAGCGAAATGCCCGATACCTTTCGGTTGCCGCAACACTGTGGTTTATCACAGGTATATTACTTTTCATCGATGGTCTTGACCTTCACTCCTACTTCCCATTACAGATCTTTGGCTATATTCTGCTGCTGGAAAGCATGCTTACACTTTGTGTTGCGACCAGCGCTGTCGGAACAAAAAAGAGCATTCTTTTTTTCAAAGGCGGCATATTTTTATTCGTATCACTGATTATCATCGTTAATCAGGAATACAGTAATGTCCTGCTGGCTGTCATTTTTGGTTTTACTTTTTTTATCATCGGCTTCTTCACCAGCTTTTCCTCTTTTATTGTGCGCTTTCCCCGCTGGAAGCTGACGCTTGTTTATGGCCTGGGATTAATTTCCTTTTCATTCTTCCTGCTCAGTCACCATGATGCGACCGTATCATTCTTTATTGGTTTTCAGATGGTCACCAGTGGGTTAAGTACCCTTGGCATCGCCAGGAAGGCGATGCGGATGAAAAGAGGTACGTCTATTTTTCAGCTGATTCAACCCGGCGACGTACTGCTGAGTAGCTCCCCTTTAATCCAGGAACAAGAACTGACCGCCCCCCATCCGGTGCCGACGTCTGCTGCAGCGCGCGCACTGATTGTGCACGTATGGACGCCTGAAGAAACCACCGAAGCCAGGCCTGTTTCGCGCCCTGTCATTAACCGTTATATCGCCGCCGTGGACGAAAATGGTGTTATCTCAACCGGCCACGCGGCGCTTGAAGTGGCTGATTATCTCTACATCAGCCTTTATCCTGCCGAGGAGATTGATCGATCCCCTTCGGAGTTTTTGCGCACGCTTAAGGCCACCCGAGATAATGATGTGGCAGGGCGCTTTCTGCCAGACTACGCCACAGAATCCTCAGAATGGTGTCATTCTGTACGTCAAATCGAGTTTAAAAAATTCAGCCTGCGGAAACTGAATCACTTCTGGGAATCTTATCGCCGCAATAACACCTACAACCTGACTTATCGTAACTGCTCAAGTAGTGTTGCCTATGCTCTTGAAGCCGCCCTGGATGGTGCGCTGGCACATGAGCGAAAACTGAGCGACCTGCTGGTGCCGGAGCTATGGATCGCTGCACAGGTGCGTAAACGCGCACAGATTATGGCCTGGACGCCTGGCCTGGTAATGGATTACAGCCGGGCATTGAATGCGCTGGTGCATCCCGTTCCTCGTCCCTGGTATCACCGTCTGCCCTGGCGCCGTGCCATAGAAAAATAACCTGCCAGCCCTATCCGCAAACCGTTCAGGACAAAGGCTGTAACGGCTTATCAGGCTCGTCCGGGGCCATGAATACGCAGATCCACTGCGGCCATCAAACAGAAGAGGCCGCAAAGCGCGCCGACCATCAGCGGCAAGCCATTCTGCGTTGCTGACATGGCAAGGCCACACAGCAACGGCCCCAGTAGAGCCCCTGCGCCCCATGCTACCGAGGCGGCGGCATATACGCCTGCGAGCTCTGCTCCACTGAATGTCGTGCCTGCCCAGGTTATTGCGACGGTATAGATCCCCACGAACAGCCCACCCCACACAAAGAGGATCAGATAAGCCGCAACCGGCCAGGATAACAACCATGGCCAGATGGCCGCTCCCACCGTGGACAACAGCGCCAGTATGACGATGAGTCTTCGGCGGTCAACGCTGTCAGCAATCATGCCAACCAAAGGCTGTAAGAGAATGGCACCCAACATCAGAACCGAAATTAATCCAACGGCATGTTGTCGATTCCAGCCATGGGACTCGGCATAAAGCGGTAAAAAATTAAGCCCGGCCACTTCGACGGCAGCATTTAACCCCGTGGCAACGATCATTAAAAAGGCGAGACGGATGCTTTTCAGAAAGCCAATAGCGTGGCTGGTTGACGAGTGATGCTGCGCTATGCCCAGCAGCTTAACCAGCACCAACGCCAGGAGAACAATGGCCGTGCCGATAAAGAAAGGAAAATTGCTCTGGCTTGCGCTAAGGGTAAGTATTAACGGGCCACAGGCAAACCCTGTTGAGATGCCGGCGGTGTACCATGCCATTGTTCTTGCCCTTGCCTGCTCAACGGTCGCGTCATTGATCCAGGTTTCTGTGAGTACCATTATAATCTCACTGAAAATGCCCAAAGCAAACCGAAGTCCGAACCAGTAAAAAAAAGGCAAAAAGGTAAAAAGCAACATAATGACGGCCACAGCAGCAAGCGAAGTACCCAACAGCAGCCTTGGACGGAGGCGCTGAAAGAGTCGAGGTATAAATGGTGCGACAGCAAAAACGCCAATCGCCTGCATCGCGGCATTGAGCCCTATATAGCTTTCGCTGAAACCATTATCCTGTAATCGAGTTGCGATCAATGGTGCGCTAAGTCCGTAAGTCAGGCCAAAGATTGCCACACAAATAATGACAGAAATGAGATCTTTTTTGTTCATTATGCTCCAGTTCCCTAAAAAAATCGCCCATCTAATATTCCTATGTTTTTTGGGAAAAACAGTTCAATCAATCAAACATGTAACCTTTAGTCAAAAGGTTAGACAAAAAATCAAAATTAAAACATCTGAATTATGTAATTCTCATCAATTTATAAAAAAAAAATTGAAAACACAATATAAAAAAAGACCTATCTCGTTTTTGTATAGAATGAAAAAAAGATAAGATCTTTATTGATAAAAATCTTAAAAAACTTTTAAAAAATTATACTCGTCGAAAATAAAATCTATGTCATTTGTTGTTACTGGATGAGCCGATGTCCAACCTTGACGCAAAACTCCGCGTCTCGTTAAGGCAGGAACTGCGCGAATTACAGCAGCGCATCGGTGTGACCGCTATTTATGTCACACACGATCAGGAAGAGGCGTTGGCGCTGTCTGACCGCATTGCCGTAATGAGGGGGGAAAGTCGATCAACTCGCCTGCCCGGAAGCGGTCTATTCCCGTCCCGAAACGCGCTTTGTGGCAGACTTTGTCGCTCAGGCCAACTTTATCGACGGCGTGCTGTAAGACCAGGGCTTCAGACCGGATGAAGGTCCTTTTTTAAACATCATCGTTCCGTCACGAAGAGGACGAGCAACCTTTTTCGTGCGCCCCGAAAGCGTTCACTTTTGTGAGCCGGGCACTGGCGCCTGCGACGTGACCGTCACGGATATACGTTACATTGGCCGCGCATGGGTTCACATCTTGTCATTCAGCCCCAAGCACAGCCTCTCGGCTGAAGCCAGCGCCCCTCTGCCGCGCGGCAAGCGTGTAGGCATTACGTTTGATAACCCACGTTTTATGAAGGAGGAGACATGACAAAAAATGACCTCGACAGACCTCGCCTTCTTCTGGCGGCGAAGCGCACAGCCCGGGCAGGCGGTGCTGAGCTGATTAAGCGCTTTGGCAGCCTGGAAGACACCGACATCTGTAAGAAAGGCACCGCAGATTATGCTTCTGCCGCCGATCTGGCTGCAGAAAGCATCATCTTTTCGCGTCTTAACGAAGACGCGCCGGGTTTTGGTTTCCTGGGAGAAGAAACGGGGTTTACCCGCGGCCATCATTCGCAATACTGGGTCATCGACCCGCTGGATGGCACCAGCAATTTTATCTGGGGTATCCCTTACTTTGCGGTCAGTATTGCGCTCTGCGATGACGAGGGGGAAATACTGGGCGTTGTATACGATCCGCTTCGGGAAGAGTGCTTTACCGCCATCAGAGGTCAAGGTGCCCGCCTGGATGGTCTGCCGCTTCCGGATTTGACGGCGAAAACACCGGCTGAAGCACTGTGCTCGGTCTCGCTGCCTGTTCCTGGCCAGTTAAAGGTAATTGACCAGACGGTACTTTTTAACGGCCTGGCGCGGCTTATGGCTGAAAGCGCAGGCGTCCGGCGACTGGGTTCGGCGGCGCTCGATCTTGCCTATGTCGCATCAGGCAGACTGGACGCGTTTTTTGAGGACGGGTTGAGTTATTACGATATCGCCGCAGGAAAATTGATTGCCCAGGAAAACGGCATTCAGGTCAG
>NZ_SOAJ01000006.1:0-222345 GCF_004364735.1 Pantoea sp. PNA 14-12
GTGCAACCAGCGGGTTAACCGTCTGTTGCGAGGTGGCGTATATTACGCTTTCCTCCTTCAGAGTCAACCTCTTTTTCAGAAGTTTTTCTCCGGCGGCTCAGTTGCCTGACCCTCTCAACACCGCATTCCGTAAGCCGTTGTGCCGTGTCGATGGAGGCGCATTATAGGGAGTTCGCGCGGCCTGACAAGGGTTAATTGCAAAAATATTACTGTTCGTCTCAAATTTCGCCAGATCGCGTTATTTCAGTACGATTTGCCTGGTAACTGTGCAAAATCTCTGGCGAAACCGCGCACCTGCTCCCAGTCCGTATACTCAACTTCCTTCGTCGTATCCGTTTCGCCGCCGGTCATGCGCATAATCAACTTAATCATGACCCGATCAAACCAACGATAGCGGGGATAATACAGTGCACCAGCAAAAACCGCACAGCAATCGGGCTTCCAGGGGGACTGCGCTAAAAACTTAACGGTATAGGCATTGGTTTCCGGCGTCCGCTTCTCTGGCTTACGCGCCGTAAGATTCACGGAGAAGAAGCCGCTGACGCGCTGCTGCAATGCGGCCAGGTTCTGCTTAACAAATTCGTTTACGGCGGGCTGAAAGTGACCATAACGGATTGAAGCCCCAATCAGCACCCGATCATATTGCTGCCAGTCAATCGCGTCTGCATCCTGAATATTCATCACATCGCACGCTTGCTCGCCCTTAATCGCCTCCGCCATAGCGGAAGCGATTTTTTGCGTCTGACCGTCACGGGTCGAAAAGAGAATTAATGCTTTCATCATCTGCATCCTTATTAGTTATTCTCGCCAGAAGGTTGGCGTGAATAACACCAGCAACGTGAATACCTCAAGGCGACCAAACAGCATAGTCGAAATTAAAATCCACTTTGCCACATCATTCATTGAGGTGAAGTTATCCGCTACAACACCCAGACCGGGCCCCAGGTTGTTTAACGTTGCGGCGACCGCGGCAAACGCAGAAAAATCATCCACGCCGGTGGCAATAATGGCCAGCATACTGATCAGGAAGACCAGCGCATACGCAGAGAAGAATCCCCAGACCGCTTCCAGGATGCGTTCTGGCAACGCGCGATTACCCAGCTTAATGGTGTAAACCGCATTGGGATGGACAAGGCGTTTGAGTTCGCGATTCCCCTGTTTACACAGCAGCAGGATGCGGATCACTTTCAGGCCACCGCCCGTCGAACCGGCACAGCCGCCAATGAACGCAGAGCAGAGCAGCAAAACCGGCAGGAACAGCGGCCAGCGCGCAATACTGTCTGTGGTGAATCCCGCTGTCGTCGCCATCGAGACAACCTGGAAAAACGCCTGATTCAGCGTTTGCCAGCCACTGTCATAAACATTATGGAACCACAGTACCACTGTACAGATCAGTACCAGCGTCAGTTGCACACCGATAAACATACGAAATTCGGGATCGCGTAAGTACACCCGAAGATTGCGGTTACTCAGTAAAGAGAAGTGCAGGCCGTAGTTACAGCCGGAGATCAGCAGGAACACGGCCACAATCGTATTAATGGTGCCGCTCTGGAAATAGCCGATACTGGCATCGTGGGTTGAAAATCCCCCAATAGCAATCGTCGAAAAGCTGTGCCCAATGGCATCGAAGGCGGGCATTCCGGCAAACCATAATGCCAGTGCGCAGGCCACCGTCAGTAATACATAGATAAGCCATAGCGTCTTGGCCGTTTCGGCAATACGCGGACGCATCTTATTGTCTTTCAACGGACCGGGCATTTCGGCACGGTAAAGCTGCATCCCACCGACGCCCAGAATGGGCAGAATCGCCACCGCGAGCACAATGATTCCCATACCGCCAAGCCACTGCAGCATCTGGCGATAGAACAGAATCGCTTTAGGCAAAGAGTCCAGCCCCACCAGCGTCGTCGCACCGGTGGTGGTTAACCCGGAAAAGGATTCAAAAAAGGCATCGGTAACCGACAGATGCGGCTGTTCGGCAAAGATAAACGGCATGGCCCCGACGCTGCCCAGCACGGTCCAGAACAGCACCACGATCAGAAACCCTTCGCGCGGCTTAAGCTCCGTTTTCTTCTTACGGTTTGGCCACCACAATAATGAACCAATCACCAGAGCCATCATAAACGTCTGGCTGAAGGCGCGGCCGGCACCATCCCGATAAATCAGCGCAACGAGGCCGGGTACAATCATCGTCACCGAGAAGAGGATCACCAGCAGACCGACAATGCGGGTAATGGCGCGAAAATGCATTAAGCCGTTCCTTTAGTTAAAGAGAAGAACATCATGGTATAAGCGGAAGAAGCGTTAACGCACCCCGGCTGAAGTCTGACAGATTTTGCTTAAATCCCTCAATTTGTCCATAAGGCAAAGCCAGCGTCATCGCGATACGGTCGCAATAATGACTTTCAGTAATGCTGCCGTCGTAGCGCTGCACCAGACGCTCAATGTCGCTCAACTGGGCGTAGTCACACTGCAACGTGAATAACCTTACCGGGACTTTTCGCTGGCGCTCAAGCTGTTTCAGCCCTTGCTGGACACCGCCGCCATAAGCCTTTACCAGACCGCCCGTTCCCAGCATGATGCCGCCGTAGTAACGTACGACGACGGCGGTGATTTCCCCTATGCCTGCCCCCATCAACTGCGCCAGCATAGGTTTCCCCGCCGTTCCCGAAGGTTCGCCGTCATCGGAAAACCCCAACTGCTGCGAATCATCGGGCGCGCCCGCCACCCAGGCCCAGCAATGATGCCGGGCCGTCGGATAATCCTGTTTTACCTGCTGGACAAAAGCCCGCGCGGCTTCGACACCGTCCGTGTGCGCCAGTAACGTAATAAACCGGCTCTTTTTGATGGTCTCCTCACTCACGCTCAGCGCTTGCGCAGGAATATCGTAAGCCTCCATCAGGCGAGGTGCAGGTCGCGCGTCATGTTTTCAACGCGATTAGCATGAATAACCACGTTATCTTCAATGCGAATGCCGCCGTAAGGCTTAAGCGCATCCAGTGTCTGCCAGTTAAAATGCGCACTGAATTTGCCAGCGCGCAGCGGTGCCAGCAGTGAATCAATAATGTAGAAGCCTGGCTCGATGGTTAACACCATCCCCGGCTGGATGACACGGGTGCAACGCAGGTAAGGATATTGCGCTGGCGCAGCCAGGTGCGTCCCGCTTTCATCCTGCATAAATCCGGCGACATCATGAACCTGCAGGCCCAGCGGATGACCTAAACCGTGTGGCATAAACGGACCGGTCAGGTCTTCGGCCACCAACGCCTCTTCACTGATGCCGTGGACCAAATCAAACTTCACCAGTAATTTTGCAATGCGCTGATGCATTTGCAGATGGTAATCGGTGTAGCGCACGCCCGCTTTCAACGTCGCAATCAAGGCCAGCTCTTCCGCATTCATCGCCTCCACCATTTTGGCATACAGCGATCCGCTTTGTGCGGCATAGCTGCGGGTCAGGTCAGCGGCATATCCCTGATATTCCGCCCCGGCATCAATCAGGAAACTGTAGCGCTTAGCCGGTGGCTGATGATCCAGTTTGGTGTAATGCAACACGGCAGCATGTTCGTTCAATGCAATAATGTTGCCGTAAGGGACATCCGTATCGCGATGACCAGTCGCGGTCAGGTACGCCTGATTAATATCGAATTCACTCAGACCTGCCGCAAACGCTTCTTTGGCAGCGCGATGTCCTGCCACGGCAATTTTCTGCGCCTGACGCATACAGCTCAGTTCGTAGTCAGTTTTAATACTGCGGTGATAATGCAGGAAATCGATCACCGCTTTAGGATTGATGTTGCCTGCCGTAATGCCTAACTGCGCAGCGCGTTCGACGACCGGGCCAATATAGGCAACATTTTCGCGCTGAGCAGGCAGGAGATCGCCAATGGCATTCGCGTTTGCCAGCCCGATAATCTCAATGTCGTCGGTCCAGAAACTGTGCGGAAGCGGTTCAACGTTGTGCCAGTAATCCACCGGCGAATAGAACCACAATTTCGGTTTGTTCACGCCATCGATCCACAGCCAACAGTTAGGTACCTGTGTTACCGGCACCCAGGACTTGAACTGCGGGTTGACCTTAAACGGATACGTGTGGTCGTCCAGAAATACGGTGAGTAGCTCGCCGGAATGGATCAGCATGGCGTCCAGTTTATGACGTGCCAATACCTGCTGAGCACGTTGTTGCAAGGTCGTAATATGCGCGTGATACAAGCTCTTAAGTGAATCCATTGCCGCCTCTCCAGTGTCCGGAAAAGCCGCAGTTTATCACAGGCAAAATCCGGATGCCGGGTTCCCCGTGGCTGTGATCTTGTTAGCAAATAAACAAAGACCTGTTTGCAAAAAATTAACATCCCTCCCAAACTCACGATCATCTGGTATGACCAGATCACCTTTCGCGGTTTCAGGAGACGTACATGCTCTACCAAGGCGCTAACCTCACTCTTCACCAGCTGGACGATTGTATTGTCGAGCTGGTATTTGATGCCCCCGGCTCCGTTAACAAGCTGGATACGCAAACCGTGGCCAGTCTTGGCGATGCGGTAACGGTGCTGGAAAAACATGCCGGCCTGCGCGGTGTGCTTCTGCGATCAGCAAAACCCGCCTTTATCGTGGGTGCGGACATTACTGAATTCCTGGCGCTCTTTGATGCGCCGACAGAGAAACTGAGCCAGTGGCTGACCTTCGCCAACAGTATCTTCAATCGTCTGGAAGATTTGCCGGTGCCCACGATCTCGGCGATTGAGGGCTATGCGCTGGGCGGTGGCTGTGAATGTGTACTGGCCACGGATTTGCGCGTTGCCACACCGACGGCCCGCCTGGGGTTACCGGAAACGAAGCTGGGCATCATGCCGGGTTTTGGCGGCAGCGTGCGTCTTCCTCGTCTGTTAGGTGCCGACAGTGCAATGGAAATCATTGCCGCAGGCAAAGATGTTGACGGTGTTGAAGCGCTGAAACTGGGTCTGGTGGATGCGGTTGTCAGCAACGATAAGCTGCGTGATGCTGCGTTAACCATGCTAAAAGCGGCCGCCCACGACGGCAGCTGGCGTGCCCGTCGCGCCCCTAAACTGGCTCCATTGAAACTCAGCCCCGTTGAAGCCGCGATGAGCTTTACGATAGCCAAAGGCATGGTGATGCAAACGGCGGGGAAACACTACCCTGCGCCAGTCACTGCCGTTAAAACCATTGAAGCGGCAGCAGCGCTGGGCCGCGATGATGCGCTAAAGCTGGAAACCGCAGCGTTTGTTCCGCTGGCACAGTCAGATGTGGCCCGCGCGCTCGTCGGTATTTTTCTCAACGATCAGTACATCAAAAGTCTGGCCAAAAAACGCAGCAGTGAAAGCGGCCCTCCCAGACAGGCCGCCGTGCTGGGCGCCGGTATTATGGGCGGTGGAATCAGCTATCAATCGGCATGGAAAGGCGTGCCGGTTAAAATGAAGGATATCAATCCGCAGGCGCTGACGCTGGGCATGAATGAAGCCAGTAAGCTTCTGAATAAGCAACTGGAACGCGGTAAAATAGACGGAAACAAGCTGGCCAGCGTCATTGCCACTATTCAGCCTACTCTCGATTATGCCGGTTTCGACCAGGCCGACATCGTGGTAGAAGCCGTCGTCGAAAATCCGAAAATCAAGGCCAGCGTTCTGGCTGAAACCGAAACCCATATGCGCGCTGATGCCATTCTGGCGTCAAACACCTCAACCATCCCCATCAGCCATCTGGCGCAGGCGTTGCAGCGTCCAGAAAATTTTTGTGGCATGCACTTCTTTAACCCGGTTCCACGTATGCCGCTGGTAGAGGTGATCCGTGGAGAGAAAACCAGTGAGGCCACGCTGGGTAAAGTTGTCGCCTGGGCCAGTAAAATGGGTAAAACCCCGGTGGTGGTGAATGACTGTCCGGGTTTCTTTGTTAACCGCGTTTTGTTCCCCTACTTCGCTGCCTTCGGCATGCTGTTGCGTGATGGTGCGGACTTCCGCCAGATCGACAAGGTAATGGAAAAACAGTTTGGCTGGCCGATGGGGCCTTCATGGCTGCTGGATGTCGTGGGCATTGATACCGCGCATCATGCGCAAAGCGTCATGGCGGACGGTTTTCCTGAACGGATGAAAAAAGACTATCGCGATGCGATCGATATTCTGTTTGAGGCGAAGCGTTTTGGTCAGAAAAATGGTCTGGGTTTCTGGCGCTGGGAAGAAGACAAAAAAGGGAAACCGAAAAAAGTGTCCGATGCAGAGGTCGATGCCTTACTCGAACCCGCCTGCCAGCCTAAACGGATATTCAGTGATGAAGAGATTCTGAATCGCATGATGCTGCCGATGTTGAATGAAGTGGTTCGCTGCCTGGAAGAGAAGATTATCGCCTCACCTGCTGAAGCAGACATGGCGCTGGTCTATGGTCTGGGATTCCCGCCTTTCCGTGGCGGTGCTTTCCGTTATCTCGACACTTTGGGTAACGGCAACGTAGTGGATCAGGCGAAACGTTATTCGTCATTGGGTGGGCTGTATGCGCTCCCTGCCCTGCTGCTTGATAAAGCGCGCCAACACGAAAGCTGGTATCCCGCCGTCAAACCGATCGATGAAGCCGCGTTCAGAAGCGCCTGAGGTAATCAAAATGGAAAATGTGGTAATTATTGACGCGGTGCGTACGCCGATGGGCCGTTCAAAAGGTGGGGCATTTCGCCATGTACGCGCTGAGGACCTGTCCGCGCATGTCATGCGTGCTCTGTTGAACCGCAATCCGGGGGTGAATGCCGCCACGCTGGACGACATTATCTGGGGTTGCGTGCAGCAAACGCTGGAGCAAGGCTTCAACATTGCCCGCAACGCCGCGCTGCTGGCTGAAATCCCGCACCGCGTTCCGGCGACAACGGTTAACCGTCTTTGCGGTTCTTCAATGCAGGCCTTACATGACGCCGCACGCGCAATCATGGTCGGCGATGCTCAGACCTGTTTAATTGGCGGTGTCGAACATATGGGGCATGTCCCCATGAACCATGGCGTCGATTTTCATCCGGGTTTAGGCCGTACCGTTGCGAAAGCCGCAGGGATGATGGGGCTAACGGCAGAGATGCTGGCGCGCATGCACCATATCAGCCGCGAGCAGCAGGACGCTTTTGCTTTGCGCTCTCATCAGCGTGCCTGGCAGGCCACGCAGCGTGGCGATTTTGCCAATGAAATTGTTGCGCTGCATGGTCACGATGCCGATGGCGTCCTGAAACGCTATGACGTTGACGAAGTCATCCGTGAAGATACCAGCCTGGAAGGACTGGCAGCACTGCGGCCTGCCTTCGATCCGGTGAACGGAACAGTCACTGCGGGCAGTTCGTCAGCGTTATCAGACGGGGCGGCGGGCATGTTGATCATGAGTGAAAGCCACGCACGAGAGCAGGGCCTGAAACCCCGTGCACGCATTAAAAGTATGGCAGTAGTGGGATGCGATCCTTCCATTATGGGATACGGCCCGGTCCCGGCCAGCAAGCTGGCACTGAAGCGCGCCGGGCTGAGCGTAAATGACATTGATGTTTTTGAACTTAACGAGGCTTTTGCCGCGCAGGTTCTGCCCTGCATCAACGATCTCGGCCTGTCAGACAGGCTCGATGACAAGGTCAACCTCAATGGCGGCGCCATCGCGTTGGGCCATCCGTTAGGCTGCTCAGGCGCACGCATCAGCACGACGTTGCTGAACATTATGGAACGTCGCGATGCGCAGTTCGGCCTGGCCTCCATGTGTATTGGTTTGGGTCAGGGCATCGCTACCGTTATTGAACGCGTTTAATACGTTGGAACGTTATAGTGTGAGATTTACCCGCCTGTCAGGGGCGGGTTTTTTCTTGTGCTGTCACGTCAGATAAAAGCAAACGCATCGCCATACATTTGTGCTTCAACGGCACCTCGTTCTGAACAAAAGCGTTCACGGGCGATTTTCGCCATTTCGAAGCGGCCGGCAATATAAATCTCATGCTCACTCAGGGTCGCAAAGTCCTGCATGACGGCTGTCAGCACCGTACCAGAACGGCCCGGCCAGCCTGCTTCAGGCTGTTCGACAACCGGAATCACTTTCAGATTCGGATGCTTAATCGCCAGTGCTTCCAGCTCGTCCAAATCATACAAATGCTTCAGTTCGCGCCCGCCCCAGTAAACCGCAATATCACGGTTGGGTTGTTCGGCAAGCGCGGTGAGTAAAATGGAACGCACATAGGAAAAGCCTGTGCCACCCGCGATCAGGATTAACGGCTTGTCACTCTCTTCACGCAACCAGGCATCACCATGTGGGATGTCCACCACAATTTGCCCTTCCTGCTGAATACGATCCATCACCGCCATGGCGTAGAGATTCAGCTCTGAGGCACCGATATGCAGTTCAATGATTTCAGTTTCCATTGGCGTGGAGGCTAATGAAAACGGGCGCTTGTCACGCTCATCCATTACGACCATCAGGTACTGCCCTGCGCGAAAACTAAAATCTGCTTCCGGAATCAGGCGAACGCGATACACCGTGTCGGTAATCGCCTCAACTGAAGTTACTTTACAGCTTAACGTTGTCATGCGGTCCCTCTGTCGGGTCGTCTTTATGGTTATTGCTCACCATCAACGCTGTGATGGTTGATCAAAAATACCGAGGTCATCCCAGATAGCGTCGATACGTGCGGTAACGGCCGGATCTTTGACAATCGGCGTGCCCCACTCTCGTTGCGTCTCACCTGGCCATTTATTCGTGGCGTCGAGGCCCATCTTTGACCCTAGTCCGGAAACCGGAGACGCAAAATCAAGATAATCGATTGGCGTGTTTTCTACCAATACGGTATCGCGTGCCGGGTCCATACGCGTCGTGATTGCCCAGATGACGTCGTTCCAGTCGCGGGCATTAACGTCATCATCACACACAATAACAAATTTGGTGTACATGAACTGCCGTAAAAATGACCAGACGCCAAACATCACGCGCTTGGCATGTCCCGCGTACTGTTTTTTAATCGTCACGACCGCCAGTCGGTAAGAGCATCCTTCTGGTGGCAAATAGAAATCGACGATTTCCGGGAACTGTTTAATCAGAATCGGTACAAGCACTTCATTCAGCGCCACGCCCAGGACGGCGGGTTCATCCGGTGGCCTTCCGGTATAGGTAGAATGGTAGATCGCCTGATGACGCTGCGTGATGTGCGTAACGGTAAACACCGGGAAATTGTCGACTTCATTATAGTAACCGGTGTGATCGCCATAGGGACCTTCAGGTGCCATGTCACCGGGTTCGATATAGCCTTCCAGCACAATTTCGGCGCTCGCAGGCACTTCCAGATCGTTTGAGAGGCACTTGACGACTTCGGTCTTGTTGCCGCGCAGCAGACCGGCAAACGCATACTCTGACAACGTGTCAGGGACGGGCGTGACAGCCCCCAGAATGGTCGCCGGATCGGCGCCCAGTGCAACGGACACCGGGAAACGTTCGCCAGGATGTGCCTTGCACCATTCAAGATAATCCAGGGCACCACCACGATGAGAAAGCCAGCGCATGATCAGGCGATTTTTGCCAATCACCTGCTGACGATAGATGCCTAAATTTTGTCGCTCTTTATGCGGGCCGCGCGTTACGGTTAATCCCCATGTAATCAGCGGGGCAGCGTCGCCGGGCCAGCATTTCATGACCGGGATTTGGGTCAGGTCGACCTCATCACCACTGAAAACCACCTCCTGACAGGGCGCATTGCGCAACCTTTTGGTCGGCATATTCAGTACTTGCTTAAACTGCGGCATTTTACTGAACAGATCGCGGAAACCTCTCGGTGGCTCAGGTTCTTTTAAAAAGGCCAGCAACTCACCCACTTCACGCAGTGCACTGACCTCTTCCTGGCCCATGCCCATGGCCACGCGTTTTGGCGTACCGAACAGGTTACACAGTACAGGCATGTCGTAACCTTTTGGGTTCTCAAACAGCAATGCCGGACCGCCTGCACGCAGGGTGCGATCGGCAATTTCGGTCATTTCCAGTTCGGGGTCGATCACGTGCGAGATACGCTTGAGTTCACCACGCTGTTCAAGCAGCGCAATAAAGTCTCTTAAATCCTGATATTTCATGCGGCTTCAACTTTCCGGCCAGAGTGAATTTGCCATTATAGGGCTGATTACATGAATGTGTGGAGCTTTATGCACCGCATGGCTTATCTTGCCCGTCACGGGCAACCATCAGACGAATAATGTCGCTTAGTTTTCGTGCTGAACCTTACCGCATAATGGCTATTTTTTCATTTTATGCGATGGCATTCGTCATTCAGAACAATCTTAGTTTATTTTCCAGGCAACGCCGCGTAACAGACCCCAATGCGCTATAACTCTGAGTGGAGGTTTGCTATTCTTAGCGTCCATTCATTGGGAGCAGTTATGGAATCCTGGTACTTACTCTATTGCAAACGTGGGCAGCTATTGCGTGCGAAAGAGCATCTTGAGCGGCAAGCCGTAAATTGCCTGAGCCCCATGATCGCGCTTGAGAAAATTGTGCGTGGCAAGCGAACTACCGTAAGTGAACCGCTGTTCCCAAACTACCTGTTCATTGAGTTTGACCCCGAAGCCATTCACACCACAACCATCAGCAGTACACGTGGCGTCAGCCATTTCGTGCGCTTTGGCGCGACGCCGGCCACCGTACCTGCTGTCGTTATTGATGCACTGCAGACTGATGTGCCACAAACGCTGATCGATCCTGAAACGCCGCAAAACGGCGATGAAGTCATCATCACCGAAGGGACGTTTGAAGGTCTGCGGGCTATCTTCTCAGAGCCCGATGGCGAAGCACGCTCCATCCTGTTGCTGAATCTGCTAAACAAACAGGTTGTCCGGAGCGTGGATAACCGACAATTCCGTAAAGCCTAACGCAGCCCGAACAGCGTGCGCGCATTATGATCCACCTGGGCTGCCAGCGCCTCTGGTTCCTCGCCTCGCCAGTTCGCGACCTGCTGCAGGATATGCGGTAAAAAACAGGGTTCATTGCGTCGGGAAGTTGGCCGTGGGCGCATATCCCGCGGTAACAGATAGGGCGCATCCGTTTCCAGTAGCAACCGTTCGGCGGGAATCAACGGCAACATCTCACGCAGGGCAATTCCCCGGCGTTCATCGCATACCCAACCGGTAATGCCTACCGATAAGCCCATTTCCAGGCAGGCCGCTAACTCTTCCCGGGTACCGGTAAAACAGTGAATCACGGCGGCGGGTAATTTGGGCAACCAGGGTTCAAGTACCGCAGCAAAGCGTTCATGCGCTTCCCGACAGTGAAGAAACACGGGCATATTCAGTTCCGCAGCTAATGCCAGTTGCGCGTCAAACGCATATTCCTGCTGCTGATGTGCGGACAGGTTACGATTGAAATCCAGCCCGCATTCACCTATCGCCACAACCTGGGCTTTTTCCGCCAGCCGGCGCAGCGTATTCGCGACCTCTTGTGACCACTCACTGGCATGATGGGGATGCACGCCCGCGGTGGACCAGCAGTAACCCGGATGAGCCTCAGCCAGCCGCTGCGCCTGCTGACTTTCCAGCGCATTGGTACCGGTAATCAACATGCCGGTGACGCCCGCGTCACGGGCGCGCGTAATCACCTTTTTTCGATCGGAGGCGAACTGCGTGCTGGTCAGGTTTACACCGATATCAAACATATTTTTACTCTCTGTCAAAAACATCCTAAACAAAAAACCGCCTGACGGCGGTTTTTGGCTTGTGTCTCCCGCTTCTGCGGGTGTACTGAATACGACATCAGGATTCGGTGTTCTGTTCCTCATCCTCTGTCTGACGGCCTTTTCCCACATAGTACCGTGAAAAGAATACGCCGACTTCAAACAGGCAGTACATCGGAATAGCGAGCAAAGTTTGAGAAAAAACGTCCGGTGGTGTGAGCAGCATCCCGACAACAAACGCGCCGACCAGGATGTAAGGACGCTTCTTTTTTAAATCCTCAGGGCTGGTAATACCGGTCCAGCACAGCAGCACTATGGCTACCGGCACTTCAAATGCCACACCAAACGCCATAAACAAGGTCATGACAAAATCGAGATAGTTGGTGATATCTGTCGCGATAGTGACGCCCTGCGGCGCGGTTTTCGCAAAAAAGCCGAAAGCCAGCGGAAAAACAATGAAATAGGCAAAGGCCACGCCAACATAAAACAGTAGCGTACTGGAAAACAGCAGCGGCATGACCAGCTTACGTTCGTGGCGATAAAGCGCTGGCGCAATAAACGCCCAGACCTGATAAAGAATAACCGGCACGGCAAGGAACACCGACACGATCATCGTCAGCTTTATCGGCGTGAAGAAAGGTGAGGCGACATCCGTCGCGATCATGCTGGCACCCGCTGGCATCTGATTGATCAGTGGCGACGCCACGGCATGGTAGATGTCATTAGCAAAGTAGATCAGTGCCAGAAAAATAACTAACACAGCAATTATGCAGTTCAGCAGACGTTTACGCAGCTCAATCAGATGGCTGATAAGTGGTTGGGTATCTTCAACGGCCATTATCGTTCATCACTTGCAGAAGGAGGAGAAGCTGGGTTGAGCGACGGCGCGGCGTTGCCCGGTTTTTCCGCAGGCGGTGCGTCTGTCCGACCCGGCGATTGCGGCGGAGCACTGGCATAGCCGGACGCAGGCCGCGGCGGGACCGGCGTGGTCGCCGTGTTGCTGTCCTGTGCCGGTGCAACCGCAGCGTCGACATGGGGTTCAACAGGTGCGTGTGCGGGTGACTGTGCCTGCTGCTCACTGGCCACAGGCGTCACCGGTTTCGGCGAGTCACTCCCCGTCTGGTGTAACGGGGAATGGATGGTGTTTGCTTCGTCTTCTTCTCTTTCGATATCAATGCTCTGTTGAACCGAGCGTTTCATTGAATCCGCGGTTTTACGCAACGCTTCCATGGATTCTTTCAGCTCAGGCGACAATGTGCCGTGGCTGGCTTCCTCCACCTTTTTCAGGCTGTCCTGCAGTTCCTGCAGTTTCAGCTCTTGCGCCAGCTCACTCTGAACATTGGCCGCCAGTGAACGGACCGCCCGAATCCATCCGACAACCGTTTTAACCGCATGCGGCAAACGTTGCGGACCCAGGACAATCAGCCCGATCACGAAGACTAATAGCAACTCACCAAAACCAATATCGAACACGGTTTACACCTGCTTGTCGTTCTTAATGTCGTCTTTCTGAGCAGACGTTGGCTGTTTGTCCGCCAGCGTTTTCGCATGGAAATCCGCGTCCTGCTCTTTTGGCTGATCTTTTTTGTCGTCTTCATCACTCATGGCTTTCTTGAAACCACGGATAGACGAACCCAAATCCGACCCCAGATTACGTAACTTATTGGTACCGAACAAAAGCACCACAATCACGGCAATAATTAATAACTGCCAAATACTGATACCGCCCATGAGATAGCCTCGATTTTTTTGTTAAAAACTGCGGAATGAAGCACAACCTAAACCCTTGTTAATTCGGGTCTCAGTCAGCGACATTACCGCGTTTCAGCCGCGAGTGACAATCAGTTTGTCTTGCGCCAGCCGATTAACCAACTGACAAAACCGGCCGCCATTAATGCCGCCGGAAACAGGTCCCACTCAGGCCTGCTGAGGAGTACCGCTGTACCGCTAATCAGCAGCGTGGCACCGACGCCAAACAGGAAACGCGCCTGATGCTGACGTGTACGTTGGACACTCAAATCGTTCACGAGTTTATCGACGCTAAGACGTAACTGCTTATGCTGCTGCATGCTGTCATAGAACAACTCGGGCAGCTCGGGCAGTTTCTCTGCCCAGTAGGGCGCTTTTTCTTTCACTGCGCGAATGATCGCCGGAATACCAATCTGATCTTTAATCCAGTCTTCAAGGAACGGTTTCGCCGTTTTCCATAAGTCCAGTTGCGGATAGAGCTGCCGGCCAATCCCTTCGATATAGAGCAACGTTTTTTGCAACAGCACCAGCTGTGGCTGCACTTCCATATTGAAACGTCGCGCCGTGTTAAACAGGTTTAGCAGCACATGACCAAATGAAATTTCAGCCAGCGGTTTTTCAAAGATGGGTTCGCACACCGTACGAATGGCAAACTCAAAGTCTTCCACGTTGGTATCTGCCGGTACCCAGCCAGAGTCAACATGCAGCTCTGCCACTTTGCGGTAATCCCGGTTAAAGAAGGCGATAAAGTTTTCGGCCAGATAGCGCTTATCTTCTTTGTTCAACGAGCCGACAATCCCGCAGTCGATGCCGATATATTGCGGGTCTTCTGGATGCTCATAGCTGACAAAGATGTTGCCAGGGTGCATGTCTGCATGGAAGAAGCTGTCGCGGAAAACCTGTGTGAAGAACACCTGTACGCCGCGTTCGGCTAACAGTTTCATGTTAACGCCATGCTGCTCCAGCGTCGCCACATCGGAGATAGGAATACCGTAGATGCGTTCCATCACCATCATGGTTTCGCTGCAGTAGTCGGAGTAAACCTCGGGAACATACAGCATGCGGCTGTTTTCGAAGTTACGCCGCAGCTGGATGGCATTGGCCGCTTCGCGCAGCAGGTTTAATTCGTCGATCAGCGTTTTTTCATAATCGCGCACCACCTCAACCGGACGCAGACGGCGACCATCCGGCAGCAGGCGCGGTACCCAACGGGCGATGCGGTAGATCAGCTTCATATCGGCTTTGATCACCGGCAGAATATCCGGGCGGATAACCTTAATGACAACCTTTTTGCCGTTGGATTTCAGTGTTGCCGTGTGAACCTGCGCAATAGAGGCAGAAGCCAGTGGGGTGATATCGAAGTCATCAAACCAGGACTCAATCGGTGCCCCCATGGAAGCTTCGATTTGTGCTTTGGCTTTCACGCCGTCGAAGGGCGCAACCCGGTCCTGCAAAATAGCCAGTTCATCGGCGATCTGCGGGGGAAACAGGTCACGCCGCGTGGACAGCATCTGACCAAACTTGATCCAGACGGGGCCCAGCTGTTCCATCGCCAGACGCAGCCGAATGCCCATCTGTTCGTGTTTGTGCTGGTTAGGAATCCAAAACACGCACCGCCGCCACAGCCGAAGCGGCAGAGTAATACGCATTTGGGGAATCAGTTCATCAAGTCCGTATGTCAGAAACACCTTGATAATGAAATATAACCGGCGGATCTCTCCAAAACTCATTTCGCCTCCAGCTGTGCCAGACGCGCATTAAGCGCCTCAAGCGAACGTTCCATCGCGCTAACTTCCTCAGCGAACCAGGCAAATTCCAGCGCACCTGGCGCAACGCGCCACTCTTCCGTCAACGCCTGACCGAGATAATCCTGACGTCGCTGCGTTTCCGCTTTAAACAAACGAAATGCGCGCTGCGCACCCTGGCTGATCCCTTGCGCGGCGATATCACCGATCCAGGGGGCCAGGTATTCGGCAGGATCCAGCTCAGCCAGATCCATCAACGCAGAGAATTGCTGCACCACCTGCAAATCCCCTTCGACCTGTAACTCACCGCTGCGTATCAGCGTCATCAGTTGCTGGCGATCGCGTAGCTTCGGCAGCGACTTAAGCTGCGTAATGACCGTGCAGTCGCTGCTGTCCTGCCAGTCACTAAGGACATCCAGCTGTTGCTCACTGAACACCAGCACCAGCGGCCAGGATAGCTCACTCAAACGCAACATCAGTACCTTGCCTGCTAAACGCTGACGTGCGCTTTTCAGACCACGATCGCGGTAGAGAATACGGTTTAGCGCCGTTTCAATACCGGCAGTGATGACGGGGGTTAAGGTCATGGCCATAATGGTTAAAATTTAAACCCACGATGAAGTGCCACGATGCCGCCCGTCATATTTGAATAGGTGGTGTTTTCGAATCCCACATCGTTCATCATCGCTTTCAGGGTTTCCTGGTCGGGATGCATGCGGATGGACTCGGCCAGATAGCGATAACTTTCTGCATCCTGAGCAACCAGTTGGCCGATGCGCGGCAGAATATGGAACGAGTAGGCATCGTAGGCTTTGCTCAGCGGCTCAATAACAGGTTTCGAGAACTCCAGCACCAGCAAACGTCCACCCGGTTTCAGCACGCGGAACATCGACGCCAGCGCCTTCTCTTTTTCCGTAACGTTACGCAGGCCAAAAGAGATCGTAATGCAGTCGAAGTAGTTGTCAGGAAACGGCAGCGCTTCGGCGTTGGCCTGAACATAACTGACATTGCCAACGATACCGAGGTTTCGTAGCTTCTCCCGGCCCATTTTCAGCATAGAGCTGTTAATATCAGCCAGAACAACCTGCCCGGTCTCGCCCACCAGCCGTGAAAATTTTGCGGTTAAATCGCCGGTTCCACCGGCCAGATCCAGGACACGCTGACCGCGACGCACACCGCTGCTGTCGATGGTAAAACGCTTCCAGACGCGATGGACGCCAAACGACATTAAGTCGTTCATCAGGTCATATTTCGCCGCTACGGAATGAAACACGTCCGCGACTTTGTCGGCTTTCTCGCTCTTGGCGACGGTCTGAAAGCCAAAATGGGTAGTTTCCTGCTGTGATTCATCTGCCATCGGTTTTACCTGCTCCACAAACAATACTTATGGAAGTGTATCAGAGTCACGGAGGTCAGGCACGTTGGCGACCTGCTTATTCGTGGAGGTGCCGAACCCGCTCACAACTTTCGTCTGCGTTTTGGTCGTTACCGGGCATACTGTCGTGCTCATTTTCGGGCATCGCGCGTTCGACCAGATGGGGATTGATAGCGCGTTTAACCTCTACACCTAAGTCACGGAAGCCTTCCGTTTGTGCGATCAAATTACCCCGCCCTTCTGCCAGCTTCTTCATCGCTTCACGATAGCTGTTTTGGGCCTTATCAAGGCTGTGACCAATACCGCTCATATCATCAACAAACAGGCGCATTTTGTCGTAAAGCCTGGCTGCGCGCTCGGCAATCCGCTGCGCATTGCGGCTTTGATGCTCGTAGCGCCAGAGATTGTTGATGGTACGCAGTGCAACCAGCAGCGTGGTCGGACTGACCAGCATGATATTTTGCTGGAGCGCTTCGCCTATCAATTCTGGCTGCCGATCGATTGCCAGTAAAAACGCCGGTTCAACCGGGATAAACATCAACACATAATCCAGTGAGCGTAAACCGGGCAATTGTTGATAATCTTTACGGCCCAGCAAACGGATATGACCGCGTACGGCACTGATATGCGCCTGAATGGCCTGTTCACGTTCAATGTCGTCATCCGCGTTGAAATACCGCTCGTAGGCAACCAGCGTCATTTTGGCGTCGATCACCACATCTTTCCCCTGGGGAAGCCGGACGATGACATCGGGCTGCATGCGGCTTTGCTGCTCGTTCTGCATGCTGACCTGGATATCGTATTCATAGCCTTCACGCAATCCTGACGCTTCCAGTACCCGGCTCAGCACCACCTCGCCCCAGTTGCCCTGGATTTTGTTGTCGCCTTTGAGCGCTTTGGTCAGGTTGAGCGCTTCCTGGGCCATCTGCGCATTCAGTTGCTGTAGCTGACGAATCTCGTGGGTCAGTGTATGGCGTTCACGCGCTTCCGCGCCAAAGCTCTCATTAACCTGCCGCCGAAAGCCATCGAGCTGTTCACGCAACGGCCCAATCAGGCTGTTCAGACTTTGACGGTTTTGCTCATCAACGCGGCGACCGCTGTTTTCAAAAATTCGGTTAGCCAGGTTTTCAAACTGCGCGCTAAGCCGCTGCTCGCTGTTGGTCAACAGGCGCTGCTTCTCTTCCGCTGCAAAACGGGTTTCCTCAAGACGGATGGTCACTTCACGCAGCTCGGCTTCCTGCGCGCTGTTCACCTCCAGCTGATTGCGCAGCTCTCGTGTCAGTTGCTCGCTCTCATTACGCCAGTAATCCAGCTGTTGCAGGCGCTCATTGGCTCCGCTTAATGATCCATGAAGCTGTCTCAACTCCTGTTCGCGCTGTTGCAGCTGCTGCTGGAGCTGCTCGATATGCTGTTGCTGACGTTGTTGTGCTTCGTTAAGCAGACGGCGCTCTGTGGTAAAGCTGGCTAACTGATGACTGACACGCATTTGCGCCAGTATCCAGCCAACACCCAGGCCGGCGAGCCCAAGGCAGATGCTGATAATGATGTGCTGATCCATATTCTCCCCGCTGGTCAGGCTATTGAGGAAAAAGGTAAATTCGCACTGTATGAATGTCCAGATATATTTACTGAGGGGGAAAGACGAGACGTAAAGACAAGGCCATGACAGGCCGGACAGCCGGCCTGTCTGTCAAACGAAGGGCTAGAGTAAGCGACGGGCCGCTTCAACTACTATTTTGACGGCATCGCTTTCGGTCTGCTTCATCGTCACTGCATCGGGAATCTCTTTTTGCGTGCGGTTAACAATCACGCCCGCCACCATGCCTGCGCGCAGGCCCTGACTGGCGCACATGGTTAACAGCGTCGCCGATTCCATCTCATAGTTCAGGACGCCCATCTGCTGCCACTCCTGCATAGAGCCCTGAAAACGGTTCACGACGCGGCCCGAGAAGGTGTCGTAGCGCTCCTGGCCGGGGTAGAAAGTATCAGATGAGGCGGTAATCCCGATATGAGTTTTGGCACCGCAGGCTTCTGCCGCAGCCACTAAGGCCGTTGTGCAGGTGAAGTCGGCGACGGCCGGAAATTCCATTGGTGCGAAGTGCAGGCTGGCACCGTCCAGGCGTACAGACGCCGTCGTAACCAGAACGTCGCCGACATTGATATGCGGCTGGATGGCGCCCGTTGTCCCTACACGCAGGAAAGTGCGCACGCCAAGCTGAGCAAGCTCCTCGACGGCAATGGAGGTGGAAGGTCCGCCAATCCCGGTAGAACAGACCACGACGGGTTTACCGTCAAGCTTAGCCAGCCAGCTGGTGAACTCACGATGGGAAGCCAGGTGCCGGGGATCGTCCATCAGTCCGGCAATTTTTTTTACACGTTCCGGATCGCCAGGAACAATGGCCAGTGTCGCCCCCTGCAGGTCGGCTTTCGTCAGGCCAAGATGGAAAACGTCAGACTGTGTCATATCAGACTCCGGGTTAAGGAAAAACAGTACGCCACTTTACGTTACCCGACGGGTTAAATGTGTGACTGGTTTCACTCAAGAAAATGAAAGTTACATTTTCGATGAAATTTTTAGTGATTAATATCACACATTTATCTCAGACCTCCCGTAATGCTACATATGGTGATGTGGAAGGCAGCATGAGAATGTTAAAGAGAAGTGTATTTTAAAGGTTATAAGCTCTGTTACGCATTGCCCGGAACCAGTAATAAATGCCCAGGCTATAGTTACGTGATTGCGCATACGCTTGCACGGAGATAACGATGAAAACCGACGATAATATGACACAAAAATCAGCCGCAGGCGCGTTTGCTCCGGCAGTTCAGCCCACGGCTTCGACCACCATTATTACCGACAGCCCGGCCATCCACGCCGGTGAGACGTCTATTCCGAGTCAGGGTGAAAATCTTCCGGCTTTTTACGCGAAACCGCAGTCAGCAGACGGGCCGTTGCCTGTTGTGCTGGTCGTGCAGGAAATTTTCGGCGTTCATGAACACATTCGCGACATTTGTCGTCGTCTGGCGCTGGAAGGCTATCTGGCTGTCGCGCCAGAGCTTTACTTCCGCGAAGGC
The DNA here is from genome assembly GCF_004364735.1 of Pantoea sp. PNA 14-12. Classification (NCBI taxonomy): domain Bacteria; kingdom Pseudomonadati; phylum Pseudomonadota; class Gammaproteobacteria; order Enterobacterales; family Erwiniaceae; genus Pantoea; species Pantoea sp. PNA 14-12. The sequence goes on from NZ_SOAJ01000006.1 coordinate 19,604, forward strand.
GACCCCAACGACTACAACGATATTCCTACGCTGTTTAAAGAACTGGTCAGCAAGGTGCCTGACAGCCAGGTACTGGCGGATCTCGATCATGCCGCTAACTGGGCGGCCCGCAACGGTGGCGACATCCGGCGGATGGGAATTACCGGTTTCTGTTGGGGCGGACGCATCAGTTGGCTTTATGCGGCACACAACCCGCAACTTCGCGCTGCCGTGGCCTGGTATGGTCGCCTGGTAGGGGAAAAAACCATGAAGCAGCAAAAACATCCTATCGATATTGCTGTGGATCTGAACGCGCCTGTGCTGGGTTTGTATGGTGGTCAGGATGACGGCATTCCGCTGGAAAGTGTGGAGCAGATGCGCCAGGCCTTACATGCTGCAAACGCAAAGGCAGAGATCATTGTGTATCCCGATGCCGGGCATGCTTTTAACGCCGACTATCGTCCGAGCTACCATGCCGAATCGGCAAAAGACGGCTGGGCACGTATGTTAGCCTGGTTTAAGCAGTACGGTGTCGCATCCACTGAGTGATAAAAAAAGGGCGCGTAAGCGCCCAAACTCCCGACATCGCCATCCAACACCCGCAATCAGAGAGCTTTTCCGCGTTAACCCTGCTCAGCAGCGCCTGGTGGGTTTTCAGGCTGGATTGCGAAGTGTCCCATAGCCGTTCTGCAGCAACATAACGCGCCTCATTTTTTCTGCTATTTCTTGAGTGAATGTCGTCACCCTCCGGTCCGTTCCGTTTGGATAAGCAAATACTAATTTTTCAGTTCGCGCCGCACACCTGTACGTGAAAAGCCGGGAGTAGGGTTATGGATTGGTATTTGCTATTCTCCAGAAATGCCTGGGTCAGTCTGATCGCCAGTCACGTTTAGCCGTCCAGATGTTTACACCGCTATATTCTGCGGGTACTGTATGTCTCTCAAGCGCAAATTATTCAGTTTCGATGTGAAGGACCCTCATGATCGAATTCAAACATCTCCGGACGCTTCAGGCTCTGCGGAATACCGGCTCGCTGGCCGCCGCGGCCGCCCAGCTTCACCAGACGCAGTCGGCGTTGTCACATCAGTTCAGCGATCTGGAACAGCGGCTGGGATTCCGCCTGTTTGTACGCAAAAGCCAGCCATTGCGCTTCACGCCGCAGGGCGAAATTCTGTTGCAGCTGGCGGAACAGATTCTGCCGCAAATTCAGCAGGCGCTTCAGGCCTGCCATGAGCCGCAACAGACTACGCTTCGTGTTGCCATTGAATGTCATAGCTGCATTCAGTGGCTTACGCCGGCACTGGATAAGTTTCGTCAGAGCTGGCCACAGGTGGTGATGGATTTTAAATCAGGTGTGACCTTCGATCCGCAACCTGCACTGCAACAGGGTGAGCTGGATATCGTTTTAACGTCCGATATTCTGCCGCGCTCGGGCCTGTTCTATTCACCGATGTTCGATTTCGAAGTGCGCCTGGTGCTGGCACCCGATCATCCTCTGGCTCAGGTCGAACATATATCCCCTGACGCACTGGCCGACGAAGTGTTGATGATTTACCCGGTGCAGCGTCAGCGGCTGGATATCTGGCGTCATTTCCTTCAGCCCGCGGGCATCAGTCCTGCACTGAAGAATGTGGATAACACGCTGTTGATGATTCAGATGGTGTCGGCGCGCATGGGCATTGCCGCGCTGCCACACTGGGTAGTGGAGAGCTTTGAAAAACAGGGGTTAGTGATCACGAAAACACTGGGAGAGGGATTATGGAGTCGGCTTTATGCCGCCGTGCGTGACGGCGAGCAGCGTCAGCCTGTGCTGGAAGCCTTTATCCATTTTGCCCGTCAGCATGCCTGTGAACATTTGCCTTTTGTCAGGAATGCCGCGCATCCTGCAGCCGTTTAGCCGCATGAGCGACAAAGCTGCGCGGCGGCGGGCAAAATCCCCTATAATGCGCAGCCTGTTGACTGACCTTGAGACGATCTCACCATGACTAACAACGATATTTTGCGCAGCGTGCGCTATATGCTCGATCTGAACGATGCCAAAATGGTGGCGATTTTTGCCTTAGCGGAGTGCGAGGTTCCTCAGGCCGATATCACCAGTTGGCTGAAAAAAGATGAGGATGCGGCATTTCGCCCCTGCCCCGATGTCCTGATGGGCTATTTCCTGAATGGCTTAATCTTTCATCGCCGTGGGAAAAGTGAGGATGCCCCTGCGCCTTCCATCGAGCGTAAGATGAATAACAACATTTTCATGAAAAAGCTGCGTATTGCATTTGATCTGAAAACGACCGACATCCCTGATATCCTGAAAAAAGCCAACTTCACCGTCTCTCAGGCGGAGATTGGCGCGATCTTCCGTAAACCGGATCACAAAAACTATCGTGAATGCGGTGACCAGATTCTGCGTAATTTCCTCAAGGGGCTGACGATGATTCATCGCCCTGCGCCAGTTAAGCCCGCTTAAACCAGCCTCCGACTTACGCTCGTCCCGCCGGAGAAAGCGCACCGGGATAACAATGCGGTCCGCTCTGCCGGGCGAGCAGACGTCGTCTTGCTCGCCTTCTGCCGACGCGCGCCCCGTCCGCCATGGGATCGCAACAGACTGAGCGGCCTGCTACTTTTGGCGCCGGTGCGCGGCGATGCCTTGTTTCTTCACTGTTGATTGTTCTTACCGACCACCCAGCGCTTATGGACCCACAAGGACGCTACTATCACGAGCGCACCGGCAATAAAGCTTGGCCAGTGTGGCTTTTGCTGCCATATCGCCAGGTTGACCAGCAAGCCTGCCGGCACATGCATGTTGTTCATGATGCCCAACGTGCCAGCATCGACCTGCGTAGCACCGTAGTTCCACATAAAGTAACCCAGTCCGGACGCCACCACGCCCAGCCAGACCAGAATGCCCCACTGCAGTGAGGTGGTCGGGAGTTTATGCGGGTTGCCCCAGACGGCCCAGGCCACCACCGCAATCAGCACCGCGCCCAGATAGAACCACGAAAAGGCCGTGTGCTGCGGCACAGGACGGGTTTCCTGCAAACGTTTGTAGCCCACCATACCTGCTGCAAAGCAAATATTGGCTAACTGTACCAGCAACAGGCCGAACCAGAAGTTATCGCTGACTTTGTCATAACGAATGATTGCCGCGCCCGCCACAGCCAGTAACGCACTGAAAATGTACCCTGCACGCAGAGGCCGTCGACTGATCACGTCGTAGATCAACGTGACGTACAGCGGCGTCATCACGGTAAACAGCAGGAATTCAGACACGCTCAGATAGAGATAGGCTTCGAAACTCAGTAAATACATGATGCCCAGTTGCAGCATGCCTACCAGCATATACAGCAGGAGCGTAGAGGGGCGATAGCCGCGCCAGCGCAGGAAAGGCAAAAATACCACGGCCGCCAGCGCCAGGCGCATCAGCACCGAAAACCAGCTGTCAACCTGACCGGCAAGATACTCGCCAATCAGGCTGAATGAAAAAGCCCACAGAATGGTAGTAACAATCAATAAAAGCACGGTAACAACCCCGAAATAAACAGAGCGACAGTGTAAACAATGTCCGCACAGCAGGGAGATTTATCTGGTTGACATCTGTGCATTAACCAGGCAGTTACGCATTAATCTGCCGGTCAGGCTTTTTACCTTCTTATCGGGCATATCCTGTCAGCAGAAAAATGTGCGCATCAGCGCATCGGCCTGAGCTTTTTGCGCCAGGCTGTCATAAATCTGTAACATATTTGTCATTCATCACAGTAAAGCCACGTATCTCTGTCTATTCTCTGCGCGAAATGGCGCATCCCGATCGCCGTTTTCTTGAGTTTTGCCCAACCTGCCGGGAATCAAAATCATAATGCGCCCTGGAGGGCCACCGCTATGTTGAGTATTTTTAAACCTGCACCACACCAGCCCCGGGTCGAAGATCATCGTATCGATCCACGCTACCGTCGCCTGCGCTGGCAAATCTTTATCGGAATTTTCGTTGGCTATGCGGCCTACTATCTGGTTCGAAAGAATTTCGCCCTGGCGATGCCCTACCTGGTTGAACAAGGCTTCTCACGCGGCGATCTGGGTTTTGCGCTTTCAGGCATCTCCATCGCCTATGGCTTTTCCAAATTTATTATGGGTTCGGTGTCAGACCGGTCGAATCCACGGGTCTTCTTACCTGCCGGCTTAACGCTGGCGGCTGCCGTAATGCTGATTATGGGGTTTGTGCCCTGGGCAACCTCCAGCATTATGGTGATGTTCGTACTGCTGTTCATCTGTGGCTGGTTTCAGGGAATGGGCTGGCCGCCCTGCGGACGCACTATGGTCCACTGGTGGTCACAAAAGGAGCGCGGCGGCATCGTTTCTGTGTGGAACTGTGCGCATAACGTCGGCGGCGGGATTCCGCCCCTGCTGTTTCTGCTGGGGATGGCGTGGTTCAACGACTGGAAAGCCGCGCTATATATGCCCGCCTTCGGGGCGATCGCCATTGCGATTCTGGCCTTTGCCCTGATGCGCGATACGCCGCAATCTTGTGGATTACCGCCGATTGAGGCCTATAAAAACGACTATCCGGTGGATTACAACGAAAGTCATGAGGAAGAGTTCACTGCCAGACAAATCTTTATGAAGTATGTCCTGCCCAACAAACTGCTGTGGTATATCGCTCTGGCAAATGTGTTTGTCTACCTGCTGCGTTACGGCATCCTCGACTGGTCACCAACCTACCTGAAAGAAGTAAAGCATTTCACGCTTGATAAGTCCTCCTGGACCTACTTCTTTTATGAGTATACGGGCATTCCCGGTACGCTGTTGTGCGGCTGGATGTCAGACAAGGTCTTTCGCGGCAACCGTGGTGCGACAGGGGTGTTTTTTATGACGCTGGTTACCGCTGCTACCGTCATCTACTGGCTAAATCCGCCGGGCAATCCCGGTGTGGACATGGCCTGCATGATCGCGATTGGCTTTCTGATTTATGGACCGGTAATGCTCATTGGTCTGCATGCGCTGGAGCTGGCACCCAAAAAAGCGGCTGGCACGGCTGCCGGGTTTACGGGGCTGTTCGGTTATCTGGGTGGCTCAGTCGCGGCCAGCGCCATTGTGGGTTATACCGTCGATTACTTCGGCTGGGATGGCGGATTCATCGTGATGATTGCCGGCGCCGTTATGGCGGTAGTGCTGCTGCTGTTAACCATGATCAGTGAGCACCGGCATAAGCAAAAAAGGGCATAACGGCTTTGCCAGAAGGACGGCTTACCGGCCTTCTTTTCGGATTACGACAGATAGAGTGTTCTCAGCGTCTCCGGGACGGCATCCTGGGCATTACTGCCAATCACTTCCAGTTCAGGTAAGGTGTCTTTCAGACGCTGATGGGCGTTAGCCATAATGCAGCCTTTGCCTGCCATACTCAGCATTTCGACATCATTCATACCATCACCAAACGCAATACAGTCTTTAAGCGTAAAGCCTAACTGTTTTGCCACCGCTTCCAGGGCATGGCCTTTTGACACGCCGCCTGCCATCACTTCGAGGCAGGTCGGCAGCGAAAAACTCACGTTAACCCTGTCGCCCCAGCGTGCTTCGATGGCCTGCTCCATAGGGACAAGGTGTTCCGGTTCTTCACAGGTAAAAAAGACTTTGCTGATGCCATCCGTCGGCAGCATGCCCGGCTCATAAACCTGATAGTGAAAATCGGACTCGCGAAAATAATCCTTCTCCGCCGGACTGCAGCGGCTGACAAACCACTCATCGTCGCGATAAACATGCGTCAGCACGTCCGGATGATGATACTGCAGACCAAACAGATCGTGGGCGATGTCCGCGTCCAGATTGTGGCTAAAAACCAGCTCCCCTGCCGGATTGTGAACGCGCGCGCCGTTTGACGTAATCATGTAAGCCGGAATCCCTAGCTTGTCACGCATTTGCCCGACATCGATGTGATGACGGCCTGTGGCAAAAATAAAGTGAATGCCCTGCGCGACCAGTTGCTGAAGCGTTTCGCGCGCATTGGCGGTCAGGCGATGTTCGGGAGAAAGCAGTGTGCCATCCAGATCGGACACAACAATGTGGTACATGAAAACCTCGGGTATCGGTGTCGGTTGGCCGTAGCCGGTAATGTAAATTGCGAACTAATGCTGCGATAAAAAGAAATCGACGATGGTATTGAGCGCTTCGGCGCGCATGCTGTCCTTTTCAAACAGGATCTCGTGGCGCGCGCCGCTGATAACCTGCGGTGTCCGGCCCTGACAGGGGTGACCGGCTGCCGCCATCGCGTCACAAAACAGATCCTGCGAGCGATTATCCACCACGCTGTCTTCACTGGCCTGCAGCACCAGCAGCGGAGTCGTAATGTTATCCACCTGGCTCAGAATATTGCGCCCGGCATGAATCCCTTCTCTGACCCAGTGATACGTGGGTCCGCCCACGCGAATAGCCGGATCATCCGCATAAAAACGCAGACTGCGGCGGTAGCGCTCATGGCTGTGCGTTAACCGGTTGATGCCGAAAGGGTGCGCCCGCCAGCGCCCTGTGCCTAATGCATAACCCTCACGCACAGCGGGGCGCTTTTCCGCCCAGTCAAGAATCTTATGCGCCAGAAAAGCGGGTAACGGCAACGCAATCCCAAACATGGGAGCCACCAGCGCGGCGGCATGAAATGCACCGGGCTGACGCGCCAGGAAGAGCGTCAAAATCGCGCCGCCCATCGAATGAGCCAGTGCATAGCGCTGCTGATAATGACGGCTCACAATCTCTTTGAGATAAAGCGTTTCGAGGTCATCAACATAATGGCTGAACTCCACCACATGCCCGCGGTGAGAGTCATCCAGCAGACGATCCGATCGCCCCTGACCGCGATGATCGAGCACGATCACATCAAAGCCGCAGTGAAAAAGATCGTAAGCCAGTTCGGGATACTTAACGTAGCTTTCGATGCGCCCCGGCACGATAAGGATGACGCGTTTATGTTGCGGTGAAATGAACCGGACATAGCGCAATGTCAGGTTTCCAACGCCAGTGAATTCGCACTCTTCACGGCTGTGCCAGAAATCAAGCAGTGGACCAGTAGCAAAGGCGGCAAAGGCCTTTTCGCGTCGCAGCCAGCTTGCCCTGTGTTGCTTCATCAGCCCTCCTGATTGCCGGAAAAAAAGAGTCTGAACGGCCGCATGATGTCCATGGCTCTGCGCAGCATTCTGGCGTATTGTGTCACACTTCAGACGAGACCGGGAGTACAACCCATGACCATCGAATGGTGGCTGACCTACCTTCTTACCACCACAATTCTGAGCCTCTCACCCGGCTCAGGCGCGATTAACACCATGAGCACCGGCATCAGCCACGGTTATCGTGGTGCCGTCGCCTCCATCTCCGGGCTGCAGGTAGGGCTCGCGCTGCATATCGCCCTGGTAGGGGTGGGTCTTGGCGCGCTGTTTTCTCAGTCGCTGCTGGCGTTTGAGATTCTGAAATGGGCCGGTGCCGGCTATCTTGTCTGGCTGGGTATTCAACAGTGGCGGGCTGCCGGCGCCATTGATCTCAACGCGATGTCAAAAGCGATGCCGCGTCGCCGCCTGTTTAAACGGGCTGTCATGGTGAACCTCACCAATCCCAAAAGTATTGTGTTTCTGGCCGCGCTGTTTCCGCAGTTTATCCTGCCTCATCAACCCCTTATGCTGCAGTATCTGGTTCTGGGCATAACCACCGTACTGGTGGATATCGTGGTGATGATTGGTTACGCCACCTTAGCGACGCGCATTGCGGGCTGGATCAAAGGCCCTAAACAGATGAAGCTGATGAACCGTATTTTCGGGGGATTATTTATTGCGATTGGCGGACTGCTGGCCAGCGCAAGGCGAATGGCCTGATGTACACCTGCAGCCGCACGACAGAGCATACTGTCGGCGGCCGCATAAAGCCGGTCTGGCGACCTTAGCGTGACAGGATAAGATGAATGCCAAATCCGGCGAACAGTACGCCCGCCATGCCATCCACCCACTTCGCGGCACGCTGATATTTATCCCGCATCCATGGCAAAGCAAAAATTGCGGCGACCAGAGAAAACCATGCAAAGGTTTCGACGCTAATCAACACAAACAATCCCCAGCGCTCCAGCCCACCGACATCGTTACCGATAAATAATGAGAAGACGCTACCAAAATAGATCACCGCTTTGGGGTTAGAGAGATTGGTTAACAACCCTTTGATAAAGCTCATGCCTTTCTTTGGCAGATCGACGACAGGTTCCTGCTGTACCGGCTGCTTATGACGTTGACGCGCGGAACGGATCAGCTGCCATCCCATCCATAACAGGTAAAGCCCGCCACCGACCATGATGATTTGATGCAGCCAGGCCATTTTTTGCAGGATCAAATGCAGGCCCATTAACGCCACCGCTGCCCAGATCATGACCGCCAGCGTAATGCCCAACACACCCAACATCGCTTCTTTGCGCGAACGGCTGGCCGCCGTTTGCGAAACGAAAAAGAAATCCGGGCCGGGGCTCATGAGCGCAACAAGGTGGACCAACGCAATCGTGCCAAACAATATCAACATGGTAATGCCTCTTTACTCTTCATCAAGATGCTCTTTAATCATCAGCAAAAAGGGCTTACCGAAACGTTCGAGTTTACGGTGACCGACCCCATTCACGCTCAACATGTCTGACGCACTGACCGGCATCTGTTCCGCCATCTCCAGCAATGTGGCGTCGTTAAAGACCACATAGGGTGGAATGTTCTCTTCATCCGCTATCGCCTTACGCAGCTTGCGGAGTTTGGCAAACAGCTTACGGTCATAGTTACCCCCGTAGACTTTTGCCGAACTGCTGCTTTTCGGTCTGGTTGTAATGAGCCGTGGTACCGCCAGCATCAGCGGGACTTCACCGCGCAGCACCGGTCGGGCCGCTTCGGTAAGTTGCAGTGCAGAATGCATGGCAATATTTTGGGTGACTAACCCCAGATGAATCAGCTGACGCAGCACACTCACCCAATGCTCATGGCTGTTCTCTTTACCCAGCCCATAAACCGGCAGCTTGTCGTGACCCTGTTCACGGATACGATGATTGTTCGCGCCGCGCAAAACTTCAACGATGTAACCCATGCCAAAGCGCTGGCCGACACGGTAAATACTCGAAAGCGCTTTCTGGGCTTCAACCAGACCGTCATAGCGCTTAGGCGGATCGAGACAGATATCGCAGTTACCACAAGGTTGCTGCCGCCCTTCACCAAAGTAGTTCAGCAGCACCAGACGGCGACAGGTCTGCGCTTCAGCAAAGGCGTTCATGGCATTCAATTTATGCCGCTCTATGTCCTGCAGCGGGCCGGGCTGTTTCTCTTCGAGACATTTACGTAACCAGGCCATATCTGCAGGATCATAAAGCATCATCGCTTCCGCAGGCAGGCCATCACGACCCGCACGGCCGGTTTCCTGATAGTAGGATTCGATATTGCGGGGAATGTCGAAATGGACCACAAACCGCACATTGGGTTTGTTAATGCCCATGCCAAACGCCACGGTGGCGACCACAATTTGCAGATCGTCGCGCTGAAACGCTTCCTGCACGCGGGCGCGCTGCGCGCTGTCGATACCGGCATGATAGGCACCCACGCTGAGACCGCGGCTCTGCAGGCGCGCGGCCGTGTCCTCAACTTTTGCCCGGCTGTTGCAGTAAATGATGCCGCACTTGCCCCGCTGATCCTGTACGTAACGCAGTAACTGTTCGGTGGGTTTGAATTTTTCCACCAGCGTATAGCGGATATTAGGTCGATCAAAACTGCTGATTTGAATCAGCGGGTCCTGCATATGCAGCAGGTTGACGATATCAAGGCGGGTGGTTTCGTCGGCGGTCGCCGTGAGCGCCATAACCGGCAGATCGGGAAAGCGCTGACGCATCTGCCCCAGTGCGCCGTACTCGGGCCGGAAATCGTGCCCCCACTGAGAAATGCAGTGCGCCTCATCCACCGCCAGCATCGCAGGCTGCCAGTGCGCCAGGCTTTCCAGGAAGTTATCCATCATCAGGCGTTCGGGCGCAATATAGAGCAACTTTACGCGTCCGTTTCGGCAGTCCGCCATGACGTTTTGCTGTTGCTCGCGGGTCATGGTCGAATTGAGACACGCCGCCGCAACACCATTTGCCAGCAGTTGATCCACCTGATCTTTCATCAGCGAGATCAAGGGCGAGACGACCAGTGTCAGCCCTTCACGCACCAGCGCGGGGATCTGATAGCAGAGTGATTTCCCGCCGCCGGTTGGCATCACCACCAGGCAGTCTCGCCCATTCAGCGCTTCATTGATAATGGCCTGCTGACCGGGACGAAACTGCTGGTAGCCGAAGGTATCCTGTAATACCTGCTGCGCCAACGCTTCCTGATTAAGAACTGCCGAGGTTGCCACTGTGATCCTGACTTGATGGTTAATTAAAATAAATCGTTGAGTGTCACGCCCACACCGACGCGTGTCTGACGATGGTTGTAGTCAATAAGGGATTCGCCATAGCCGCTAAACAGTTGCGTATAGAAACGAACGTGTTGGGTGATCGGATAACTCCAGCCCAGCGTAGCGCCGCCGTAGCCGCTATTCCAGTTATAGTTGCCTTCAACGCTGAAAATACTGTCGCCCATGGCGTAACCTAACTTCGCACGATAATAACCCATGTATTTGGTGATATCGGGGTTGTCGTCATTATTCGCGCTTTCTGAAATACGGAACCAGGGCTTGATCTCGGCCAGGAAGTTACCGTTCTGCGCCATCAGACGAGTATAAACACGGTTCCAGCTGCGTGAGGTCGGATCGCTGCGGCCGTTAGACTGATGATTCACACCGACCTCAACGTCACGCAGTGTCCAGCCGGCAAACGAGTAATCGGTCGCCCAGCCCAGGAAAATCTGTGGCTCATAGTTCGTCTCACGGAAAGGCGACGACTCTTTTTTATTGGATAACTGCCACCATGAGCGCTGAGTATAAGACGCCGCTAATACGGAGTTGTCACCGACGATGCCACGCCACAACGGAAATGCCAGGCTGAGCTGGAATTTCACTTCATCTTTACGTGCGTTTTTTGCCCAGTTGTAAGAGGAAATCGCCTCTTTATTTATGTCGCTGGTATAGGTGTAAAGCAGATAATTATTTTCGTAAGGATAAAGCACAAACGGGTTGTCGTGCTGCTCCAGCAGGTTGGCAATGATGCTGCCTCGCACCTGCGGTGCATCGTGAACATGTTTAATTGTGGCTTCGTCCGCCTGCGCCAAAGCAGGAAGTAACATTGCCGCCAGCAAGGCGCGATGCTTACGCATAGGATTCTCCGGTGAAAACTGCGTATTCATAAAAGCGAATGGGTGTTGTAAAAAGCAGGACATTCTACACACAAAAGTGGGTGAACATCAGCGCTGATTTCCTAAACTGGAAACCCTGTCGAGCGAAGCATAGAATAAACATCTTATTAACATCTACAGTTCAATTACCAGCTGTTCAGGACTAAACACCATGTCATCCGTGCTATTGACTCAGCAGGACGCTCGCCGCCTCGTCGGTGAAATTTTTATTTATCACATGCCGTTTAATCAGGCGCTGGGTCTGGAACTGGATCGCCTGGAACCCGATTACGCAGAAATCAGTTTTGCCAACAAAACCATGCTGGTGGGCAATGCCGCCCAGCACATTCTTCATGGTGGTGTAACAGCAGCGGTACTGGATGTCGCCGCGGGCATGGTGTGCGTGAGCCATGCCTTGACACGTGATGAGCAGATAAGTGAAGACGTGCTGCGCCAGCGACTGTCCCGTATGGGGACGATTGATATGCGGGTGGATTATCTCCGTCCCGGACGGGGCGAGCGCTTTATTGCCAGCAGCCGTTTACTGCGTGCCGGCAATAAAGTCTCTGTGGCGCGGGTAGAATTACATAATGAGCAGGGCCTTTACATTGCCACCGCAACCGCGACCTACCTGACCGGTTAAGCGAATCGACGCGTGGCACCGTTCAGGCCCTGCCACGCAGTATCCTGCCTGCCTCAGAACATCGTATTGGTATTCGCTGAGGTCGCCGGTACGGCCTGAATCACATCCCAGTGCTCGACAATTTTGCCGTTTTTCACGCGGAAAATATCCGTAACAGCCTGACCACGATCGTGTTCACCATTGGTCGAGTGAACATGCAGCCATACCAGATCACCGTCGGTTGCACTGCGAACGATGCGCGCTTTTGACTGTGGGTTTTTGCTGAAAAAATCGCTGAAAAAGTTAACCAGCGGTGCCTTGCCATTCGGCACCCCGGGATTGTGCTGGCGGTAATCGTCCGCCACGACCCGGGCCGCTTCTGTCACCTTGTGCTGATTGAAAAATTGATTATAAAAGTTGATCACCAGCGCACGATTGGCCTCTTCCACGTTAAGATCGCGGCCTTCTTTCGGTTGCACGGCGTACCCAGCGCTCGCTGTCAGGATACCTGCCGTCAGCAGCAGGGTTTTCAGAAAGGTTGCCATCATTTTTCTCCTTGCTCATTCGTTACAGCGCTAACCGCTCCGCGCCAGAGGATCACTTTATACAGGGTGCCGGGCATGGCCCGGACGCGCCATCGGGTTTTGATATCACACCAGGTCACAAAAATAGACTGTTGTCGCTGCGGATGGTACATTCGCGCAAAATGGATAACAAGACGTCACTTTGTGCTGACTCAGTCACATGAAAGTGACTATTACAACGTGCAGGAACCCTTTCCATGTCTGTGTCATCCCCTAACACATTCAGTTATGAACAGCCTTGCCCCATTCGGGATGTACTTGACCGGATTGGCGATAAATGGAGTTTGCTGATTCTTGAGGCGCTGGCCGAGCGCACGCTGCGCTTCAATGAGCTGCACCGCCATATTGGCGATGTCGCTCGTCAGGTGCTGTCACGAACGCTGAAACGGCTGGAGGTGGACGGCTATATCCTGCGGACTCTTTATCCGGAAGTGCCGCCACGGGTTGAGTACAGTCTGACAGAGTTAGGTCGTTCTTTTCTTAAACCGATGCAGCAACTGATTGCGTGGGCGGATGACAATCATCAGGCCATTTGTCTTTCCCGCCAGCGTGCCCGTGAGCAGGACAAAACCTGACCCTGCCTGTTGCCAGATCGGGCTACAGACATGACGGGGACTGCGGTAACATTGCGGCCCTCTGTCACGCCGCTTTCTCTCAGTGACTTTTGGTACAGAACGAACTTTCAGGATGATTTATGGATACCCAGAAAACCCGTCAGGGAATAGGTTTTGCGCTTGGCGCTTATTTCATATGGGGCATTGCACCTGCCTACTTCAAATTAGTTAAAGCCGTCCCTGCGACTGAAATCATGACGCACCGGGTAATCTGGTCAGCCTTGTTTATGCTGCTGTTGATTACGCTTAGCCGCAGCTGGGGGCAGGTCAGAAGCGTCGTGCGCCAACCCAAAAAGGTCTTGCTACTGGCGCTGACCGCCGTCACGGTGGGCGGTAACTGGCTGCTGTTTATCTGGGCGGTGAATAACCAGCATATGCTAGAAGCCAGTCTGGGCTATTTTATTAACCCTTTGATTAACGTCGTGTTTGGTATGGTTTTCCTGCGCGAACGTTTTCGTCGCCTGCAGTGGCTGGCTGTGGCGCTCGCTACCGCTGGCGTCCTTTTGCAGCTGTGGCAGTTTGGTTCGGTGCCGGTGATTGCATTAGGCCTGGCCTTCAGCTTTGCGTTTTACGGCCTCATGAGGAAGAAAATTCAGGTCGATGCCCAGAGCGGTATGCTGATTGAAACGCTGTGGCTGTTTCCGCTGGCCGCGCTGTATTTATTTGGTTTTGCAGACAGCAGTACCAGCCATCTTACCGCCAATCCCGCCAGCCTGAATCTGTTGCTGATCGCCGCAGGTATTGTGACCACCATTCCGCTGATGTTCTTTGCCGCAGCCTGTGCCCGGCTGCGCCTGTCGACGGTTGGCTTCTTTCAGTATCTTGGCCCAACGCTGATGTTCTTACTGGCGGTGCTGTTTTATGGCGAGACCATCACGCCGGATAAAATGCTGACGTTTGGCTTTATCTGGCTGGCATTGCTGGTCTTCATTCTGGATGCCGTCGTGTTTTCAGCGCGGGGCCGACTGCGCAAAGCGTGACAGAAAACGCGCCATTGCCGGGCCGGTCAGGAGAATGGTGAATAACCGCAGGGTTTGCATCGCCATCACAAACGCCATATCCACTCCGCTTCCGGCCGCAATGATCGCCACGGTGTCCAGGCCACCTGGACTGGTGGCGAGATAGGCGGTCATCAGGTCAATATGGAGTACGCGCGTCAACATCCACGCCAGTCCGCCACACAGCAGCATCAGGCCGAAAATGGACAGCAGCATCTGCGGCAGGGTACTCAGCGCCAGTTTGAAAATGGGTCGGGTGAAGCGCAGCCCCACGCTCCAGCCGATCAGCGCGTACGCCAGGGCAAGCAGCCATTCAGGCATCTGAAGCACGGCTGTTCCGGTAGCGTGCAGCGTAGCGCCAATCAGCGCAGGCACCAGCAACGCGCCGGACGGAATGCGTAACCAGGGGCCCAGCCAGGCGCTGCCGATCACCAGGCAAATCGTCAGCGGAAAACCGCTGTTCAGTGCAGGAAACCACACCAGTGATCCCGCATGAGCGCCATCGCCCAGGCCGATGCGAGCCACCATTGCTGCCGCGCCCGCCACAAACAGAACGCGCAGATACTGCATAAAGGCGACCAGACGCACATCCGCGCCGAATTCTCCCGCCATCGCCACCATGGCAGAAGCACCACCAGGTGACGATCCCCACGCGCCGGTCGGGCCGGGAAGCTGACTAAACCGAACCAGCAAAAAGCCCGACACACCGCTGGCCGCCAGAGTCAGCAGCAGTACCGCTACCACGACGGGCCAGTCCTGTAATAGCGGCGTTAAAATGGACGGTGACAGGCTCTGTGCAATCATACAGCCCAGTACCGCCTGCGACAGCAGGAACAGCCGCTTGTGGATGCGCAATGTGGCACCGGATAACCCCATCATCACGCCCACAATCATCGGGCCCAGTAACAGGGCGGCCGGAACATGAAAATACTGGAAGAGTGCGCCAAGTAATACCGATGCGACCAACAACAGTAACCACTGCACGCGCAATGAAAGAGAGGCCATAAAAGTTAATTTTTTGTGAAAATGGAGCAGGTAGATTACGCAGAATTGTGCCAGCAGGCCAGCGAAATGGGCCGGTTGACCGGCCCTGACAGACGATTACAACCAGTTCTTGCGTTTGAAATAAAGATAAGGCGCCAGACCGGCAAGCATCATCAGGCAAATCGCACCGGGATAGCCAAAGCTCCATTTCAGTTCAGGCATAAACTCAAAGTTCATGCCGTAGCTGGAGGCCACCAGCGTTGGCGGCAGGAAAACCACGGAAACCACCGAGAAGATCTTGATGATGCGGTTCTGCTCAATATTAATAAAGCCCATCGCCGCCTGCATCAGGAAGTTGACCTTCTGGAACAGGGACTCATTGTGAGGCAGCAGCGATTCGATATCCCGCAGGATTTCGCGCGCCTGCTCCAGTTGATTGCCTGGCAAACGGGCTTTTCGTACCAGGAAGTTAAGCGCTCGCTGCGTATCCATCAGACACAGGCGCACTTTCCAGCCGATATCTTCCAGCTCAGCTAACCGCGACAGCGCCTGATCGTACTCCTCGCCCTGCTGACCTTCCATAATCACGCGGCTAAGCTTTTCCAGCGCGCTATAGATGTTTTCAATCTCATCCGCCAGCTGTTCAATTTTGGTCTCAAACAGGTCGAGTAGCAGCTCGTAAGCGTTACCGTCAATCAGCGTCTGGTTGCGGGCTCGCATGCGGTAAAGACGAAAGGCAGGAAGCTCCCGCTCGCGCAGTGTATATAAGCGTCCTTCGCGAATCGTAAAGGCGACCGTCGAGTTGCCGGCATGATCTTCGGCATCTTCAAAAAAGAAAAAGGAGTGGATGTGCAGGCCATCTTCATCTTCGAAGAAACGCGCTGAGGCTTCGATATCTTCCAGCTCAGGGCGCGTGGCCAGGCTCTGCCCCAGCTCGGACTGAACACGGTCGCGCTCGCCTTCCTCAGGCTCGACCAGGTCAACCCACACTGACGTGGTCAGTTTATCGCTTTCTTCTTCCAGTTCCAGACGCGTCAGGCGACTGTTATCAAGTTTAAATGCGCTCAGCATAGCAAGACTCCCCATTGCAGACTTTATGGGACAACGCTGTAAGGCGGTCGGAACAGATAACCGCGAACCTGAACACGGAGAAACGATAAATCAGTGCTGACTCGTGCGACGGATCAAAAAGGGAGGTCGCTGATAACCGCTAAGGCTACCAGCGTAATGAGATAGCCTTAGATGTTATTCCTGAAAACCAGGTTAATGAGCCAGCATCGACTGGGCGTGTCCAAGGCATTGTCCTCTCATGATAATAGTGCGCGCATGTTACGCTGAGACGAAAAAGTCGTCAACCGGCGGCTAGACGGTTTCCAGTTTGGCGTAGGCAGCCACCAGCCATTTGATCCCCTGCCCCTGAAATGCCACCTGAAGGCGGCTGTGTTCCCCGCTACCTTCCAGATTCACGATGGTGCCTTCACCAAACTTCGCGTGACGAACGCGCTGTCCCAGAGAGAACCCCGTGTCGCTTTTGCTGATCGGTGTGCCCATGCGCTGATGGCTGACTGGCCGCGTAACGCTGGCGCGTAACCGGACTTCTTCAATACAGTCTTCGGGCAGCTCACCGATGAATCGCGAGGGGCGATGGTAAACTTCTTTTCCGTACAGACGGCGGGTTTCCGCGTACGTCAGCGTCAGTTTCATCATGGCACGTGTGACGCCAACGTAAGCCAGGCGGCGCTCTTCTTCCAGCCGTCCACCTTCGTCCAGCGCCATCTGGCTGGGGAACATGCCTTCTTCCATGCCGACGATAAATACCTGACTGAACTCCAGCCCTTTCGCAGAGTGCAGCGTCATCAGTTGTACCGCATCCTGCCATTTGTCCGCCTGCCCTTCGCCGGCTTCCAGCGCGGCATGCGACAGGAAGGCCTGAAGCGGCATCAGGTCTTCATCTTCATCCTGATAGCTAAACTGGCGCGTGGCTGTCACCAGCTCCTCAAGGTTTTCGATACGCGCCTGGCCCTTTTCACCCTTTTCCTGCTCGTACATCAGCCACAGACCGGAATCCTTGATGACCCGATCGGTCTGCACGTGCAGTGGCATTTCGGCGGTTTCGCTTGCCAGTGAATCCACCAGCTCACAGAAACGTTGCAGGGCAGAGGCGGCACGGCCGGCGAGCGCGCGTGACTGAAGGAGTTCACGCGTTGCCTGCCATAAGGTGATCTGCTGTTCGCGGGCCGTCTGACGCACCACATCCAGCGTACGATCGCCCACGCCACGTGTGGGCGTATTGACCACGCGCTCGAAGGCCGCATCGTCGTTGCGGTTGGCTATCAGACGCAGGTAGGCCAGCGCATCTTTAATTTCCTGGCGCTCGAAGAAGCGCATGCCGCCGTAAATCCGGTAGGGCATACTGGCCTGCAGCAGGGCTTCTTCCAGCACGCGCGACTGGGCGTTACTGCGGTAAAGAATCGCGCAATCGGCCAGCGCATTGCCATTTTCCATCCAGGCTTTAATGCGATTGACGACAAAGCGCGACTCATCCAGCTCGTTGAAGGCGCAGTAAACCGAGACCGGCTCGCCATCGCTGCCATCGGTCCACAGCTCTTTGCCGAGTCGGCCATTATTATTGGCAATCAGGGCGTTAGCGGCTTTCAGAATCGTGTTGGTGGAGCGGTAATTCTGCTCAAGACGAATGGTATCGGCACCGGGAAAATCCGCCAGGAAGCGCTGAATATTTTCAACCTGCGCCCCGCGCCAGCCATAGATGGACTGATCGTCATCACCGACGATAATGACTTTGCTGCTGTCGCCCGCCAGCATACGAATCCAGGCATACTGAATGTTGTTCGTATCCTGAAATTCATCCACCAAAATATTGCTGAAACGCTCACGGTAGTGATTCAGGATAGGGGGCTTGTTTAACCACAGTTCATGGGCCCGCAGCAGCAACTCGGCAAAATCGACCAGCCCGGCACGATCGCAGGCTTCCTGATAGGCCTGATAAATGCGCAGCCAGGTCTGTTCTACCGGGTTGCCATAGCTTTCAATGTGCTTCGGCCGTAAACCTTCATCTTTCTTGCCGTTGATGTACCACATGCCCTGACGCGCAGGCCACTGCTTCTCATCCAGATTCATCGCCTTAATCAGGCGTTTGAGCAGACGCAGTTGATCTTCACTGTCGAGGATTTGGAAATCCTGCGGCAGCCCCGCGTCGAGATGATGCGCACGCAGCAGACGGTGCGCAAGGCCGTGAAACGTGCCAATCCACATACCGCCCTGACTGGTGCCGATCAGGTGCTCAATACGGTGACGCATCTCTGCCGCCGCCTTGTTGGTAAAGGTCACCGCCATAATGGAATAAGGTGAACAGTTTTCAACGGACAGCAGCCAGGCGATGCGGTGCACCAGAACGCGTGTTTTTCCACTGCCCGCGCCCGCCAGCACCAGCAGGTTGCTGCGCGGTGCCGCAACGGCAGCACGCTGTTTGTCATTCAACCCGTCGAGCAGTTCAGAAACGTCCATAAGCACCAATAAGTCAGAGAATGCGAAGCATAAGACTGGATAAATTTACAGCCATTATAACAGCGAGGTCAGTGATGCCAACTGTGAAATTTCAACGTGGGGCAGAAGACGGGCATCGTCAATGTGCATCAGATTCCCCTCACGCAGGTTAATCCAGCAGGCTTGCATGCCATAACGTAACGCGCCGGCCACATCCGTAGTGAGATCGTCACCGACGTGAAGAATACTGCCCGGGGCGATATTCAGGCGTTGCGCGGCAAGATGATACATATCCTGCCACGGCTTCGCGCGCCCGTCTGGGCCAGCACGCAGTGAAAACTGGAAGTAGGCTGACAGGCCGAGCTTTTCAGGCTGCGCGTTACCATTCGTAATCGCTACCAGCGGGACTTTTTTCGCCAGCGCTTTCAACGTGTCATGGGTTTCCGCCGGCATCGCCACCTGGCTGCGCCAGTGATGGAACACCTCCATGATCTGGGCGGCGCCCGCTGTCGCGTCTGCTGCCGTTAAGCCCGCGTCAGTCATAAGCAGCTCTATCGTACGACGGCGCCATTCTGTCACATCGTGATAAATGTCAGGTTCACGAAGTCGCAGTTGATTGCGCAGCGTCGCCACATCATCCGGCGTCACGTCACGCAGTGCAGGATGAAAAGCCTGCAGAGCGGCATGCGATGCTTCTGTGGTTTTACGTATGACCGGATAGTTGTCATACAGCGTGTCGTCTAAATCAAAGGTGATCGCTTTGATGGCACGCAGCGGGCGATAGAACTTCATTCACTCTTTCCTCGTTTGGCGCGGGGATGCGCAGCATCATACACCGAAGCCAGGTGCTGGAAATCAAGGTGGGTATAAATTTGCGTCGTCGACAGGTTGGCATGACCAAGAAGTTCCTGCACCGCGCGCAGATCGCCACTGGATTCCAGCAGATGGGTTGCAAAGGAGTGACGCAGCTTGTGCGGATGAATATGGCTGTTCACGCCCTGTTTAATGCCCCATTCGGCAAAACGTTTTTGAACATTACGGGCAGAGATGCGCTTGCCCCGGCTGGAGAGAAACAGCGCATCGTCGTCGGCGTTAAAGGCGAGACGGTGCGGCAGCCATTGCTGAATCCAGTTGACCGCTGTGCGTCCAATCGGTACGCGCCGCTCTTTATTGCCTTTTCCTGATACCCAGACTTCTCCCGCCTCAAGATCAACATGGCGGCAGTCCATATTGACCAGTTCGGACAGGCGAAGCCCTCCGCCGTACATCACTTCCAGCATGGTACGATCGCGTATTGCCAGCGGATCGTTAAGATCGATTTCCAGCAGTTGATTAACTTCATCGACGTCGATATTTTTGGGCAGATGGCGGCCATTACGCGGTGTGGCAATGCCTTTCGCCGGGTTGGCGGGCAGCATGTCCTGGCTCACCTGCCAGTCAAGAAAACTGCGTAGCGCCGAAAGCCGTAGCGCCAGACTGCTGGCGGCCAGGCCTGCCCGACGGCTGCGGGCAGCCATACTGCGTACCATGGCGGGATCGAGTTGCGACCATGCGCCGACCTTCATTTCATCGGCGATGCTCACCAACGCCTCTAGCTGGCGCGCATAGCTGCTCAGCGTTAACGGGCTGAGCTGGCGCTCAACCTTCAGGTAGCGCAGAAATCCGTCAACGGCCTCCTGCAGCACGCTGCTCATGCGCGCTCCACCCAACGTTCCAGTAATTCCGGCATCATCTGCGAAAGATGCTGTAGCAGTAAGGTTCCCATGCCCGACTGATAATGCAGGCTGTCGCGACTGCTGAACATGATGATGCCGAGTTCACCCTGTTCGCCCATCAGTGACATGGCCACCGAGCCGATGGCTTTCGCCTGGGGCAGCAGTAGCAGCAGTTCGGGGCCATTAATACTGCCGAGATAGTGCTGTTCATTACCGAAGCGCTGAATGCGCAGCGGTTCAAAGGCCTGGCGCGCCAGGCCAAGCTGCACAAAATCAGAGGGCGCGCCCAGCCGCCACTTATCGTTAAACAGGCGGATATTGGCCCCGGCCAGGCCCAGCTCACGCGCCCAGCGATGCAAGCGGTTCAGCATATCCTGCAGTGAACTCGCGGCGGCAAGATGGCTTTGCAGTGCAAGCAGGCGGGCAAAAAGTTGCTGGTTCGTCGTGGCCTGCTCCATCAGCAAGGTGATTTCTTCTTCCAGCCGTTGAATATGGTTGCGCTGGCGCGCCATGTGCCATTCCACCAGCGAAACGCTGCCGCGAACCGGATGCGGTACGGCCATCTGTTCGACCTGGCGCGCATTACGCATAAAGAAATCAGGATGCTGTCGCAGATAATCACTGACGGCCTCATCGTCCAGCAGAGGTGTGTTTTCCACCTGCTCTTCGACATTTTTCATAAGTGAATAAACCCATCGTAGACATGTGTGGCCGGGCCGGTCATAAACAGCGGCTGTCCGGCACCTTTCCAGGCGATGTGTAACGTACCGCCAGGCAAATCAACGCGCACTTTCTGGCTCAGAATCCCCTGCTGAATGCCACAGGCCACCGCTGCACAGGCACCGCTGCCGCACGCCTGCGTTTCGCCCGCACCACGTTCGTAAACACGCAACCGGATATGTTCAGGGTTGATGATTTCCATAAAGCCAACGTTGACGCGCTCAGGAAAACGCTCGTGGCTTTCCAGTATCGGTCCCAGCAGCTCGACCTGTGCGGTTTTGGTGCTTTCGACCTGAATCACGCAATGGGGATTTCCCATGGAGACGGCACCAAACATGACCGTCTGCTCCGCCACGCGAAGCAGGTACAGGTTTTCAGCCTTGTTAGCGCGGAAAGGCACCTGCTGGGGCTCAAAATTGGGCTCCCCCATATTCACGCGGACCAGCTCGTCGGGCGTAACGCTGAGCACCATTCTGCCCGCCTGGGTGCTGACGCGAATGTCGCTTTTATTGGTCAGGCCTTTCAGCTGGACAAAGCGGGCAAAACAGCGCGCCCCGTTACCGCATTGCGCCACCTCGCTTCCGTCCGCATTGAAAATACGGTAGTGGAAGTCGAGATCGGGATCATAAGGCGGTTCGACGATCAGTAGCTGATCAAAACCCACCCCTAAATGGCGATCGGCCAGCCGGCGGATCAGTTCCGGCGAGAAAAAGACGTTTTGCGTCACAGCATCCACAACCATGAAATCGTTGCCGAGACCGTGCATTTTGGAGAACTGCATTTTTTGCTCCGCCGGATACGCCATAAGAATTATTTCATTTGTGAGCTTGAATCACCGGTCACCAGACCGCCCACATCCGCTTTAGAGGCCTCGGCTTTCTGCTTTTGCGTGGGCGCGGCTTGTTTTGGCGTTTCCTGCGGTGGGAAGTAGAGCGGTCCTTTCAATCCACAGCCTGCAAGGCTTGTTAATGCCAGTGTCATTGCTAACAGGCTTATCGCTTTCTTCATTCTTTATGCTCTTCATGTCCTGTGTCCTGGATGCTTATCATCGCAGTTGAAGTTGGAAAAGCAACAGGAAATCCCAGCAATTCACGCAAGCCTTGTGGCAGGCCCTGGCAGAGCGCCACAAGCCTCCGGCAGAACTCAGTGCATCTGATAGCGTGGTTGATAGTCGTTGTTATCGTTATCGGGCTGTGAGGCGCACAGCGCCGTTAATGTCTGATTCCTGAAGGGAATCACCTGATAACGGTCACCCACATTCACGATTTGGTAAAACTGCGGCAGGTTGAAATTGATAAAGCTAGAGCCGTAGGTAAAACGATCGTGTGACGACGAGTAAAAACGGCTGACATCCCGCACCAGCTCTTCTTTGCTGCCTTCACAGTGGTGATAGACCTCAACGCGGTTACTTTCATCCAGGATATAGATATTGAAACCGCGATCGTCAGTGGTGTCTTCAAAGAAGAACTGAATAATCCCTTCGCTGGCGTAGCCATTGACCACCGGCGGCAAAGGCGTCTGATTGGACTCAACCTTGATCGACAAACCGTGCAGCTTGTTATTGGATATGGCGCCATAGAACTCAACGGCGTTTTCCAGTTTCTGCACCGAAACCCCCATGCGTTCAAAGAACAGTCCCCAGGTCTGGCCGGCCATGCGTAATGCCTTGAACCGGCCCGGCTCCTGACGCGTACTGGAAAGGCGCAGTTCAATACATTCAGACACCAGTTGCTGCACACGGGTACGAATCAAGCCGCGCAAATGCTGGCTATAGCAGAACACCTCCACCGTATCTGGCGGTGAGGCATCCTGATGCATTTTACCCAGGATGGTCTTCAGCCCTTCTATCATCGCCTGCTCGCCACTAAAGTGCAGCGTACGCACTTCATTCCATGAGTTACGGTACAGCAGGTCAATGCTGCCAATTAAACATTGCTGCTGCTGGCCAAAGCTGAAGACATCGAGCTTACGGAAATCAAAATGCACCACCTGGTTACGGAACGCCGAGGTCGGATCGTGCTCAAGGTTAACGATGATCGCCAGGTGACGAATTTCGCAGGGGCTGTAGAGCGCTTTGGGCGTGGGTGCAGGCAGGCGCAGCGGGAAATGGCTGGAGACATCATCAACCAGCTCCTGCAGGCGCGCCAGATCACACAACTCGTTGCCTTTGATATGCAGACGGGTTTTGCTGGTCAGCAGACCATTGAACCATGCCCAGGCCACCAGCTTATTGAGATAGCGGTTATATTCCAGTGGCTGGTGACTGATGATCGAGCTCATATCCGGCGCCTGATTATACAGATACCAGCCTGGACGATTGGCGCGGCCCGCCGGCACATGAATAAAGGTCAGGTTGGATTCGGACAGGTCGGGGGAAATCTGCGGATTAACCAGCGTCACCTTGCCCGGCAAAGCCTCAAAGGCAGCGTACAATTTACGGGTCAGCACGCCGATATCCTGCGGGCTGGCACTGACGCTTAAATTGTTGCGGCGGGCAAAGCGGATAAGATTGCGATAGCTTTGCATCATGGCATCGAGCAACTCATTATGCGCTTCGCGGACGCGTTCGATTTTCCATTCGGCACGGTTGTCCAGAATGGCGAGCTTTTCATCGTCCCAACCCCAGGATTTCACCAGCTGCGACAGAATTTCACGACGCCAGCCGCTACGTTGCTGATGGTCATCCGTACTGAGTTTTTCGCATACTTTCAGATAGAAGCAGCGGCGTACTAAATCGAGCCGCGGCTGATCGTCGATACTGGTGAGATAATGCGTAACGCGCTCCAGCATCATGCAGTAAGGATCCAGACCGAAACAGACGATCTCGCCATCGTGCAGTCGCTGTTTGATGTCCATCGCCAGCAGTTTAGTGTCCGGGTATTCCCAGCTGTAGGCTTCAAGCAGCAGCGTTTTCAGGACTGCTTTGTAAGGTGAGTCGATACTTTTATACAACTGCCACAGGCTGGCACCAAAATACTCTTCCGCTGACAGGGTACTGAGGCCGCCTAAATCAAGCCACTCGTTGGGCGTGAGCACGCCTTTCGCGTAGAGCGACATCACATAGTCATCATAGTGATGCTCTTCTTCGCCCGGCACCATATTCCACAGGATACGTTTACCTGCCATGCGCACGGCTGTGCGGTAGAACTCGTCCAGCAGCAGTATATGCTGAGTGGAACCGCAGTCCTCACCGCCAAGATTCCCGCTTTCGTTATGGCGGAAGCGGTTTTCATCGATCAGGAAGAAGCTGACTTCGATGCCCATGGAGGCGCACCATTTTTGCAACAGCGCACATTTGCGCTGCAGATTGAGGCGCTCTTCATTATCCAGCCAGGATTGATGGCACACCCAGATATCCAGATCGGACACGCTGTTTTGTCCAACAGAGGAGGTACTGCCCATCGAGTAAATACCGGTAATGGGCAGTTCGCCTTTTGGCGCGTCAACCAGGGTAAGTTCTTGCTCGCCTGTTAACTCGGCCAGTAGCTGAAGTTGGTTTTCATCAGGCGTGAAGACGTTGATGCCATGTGGAACGTTACCTTTGAGGTAACCCGGCATCAGCGGATGTTGATAATGTAATAAGATTGGCAGCAGACTGTAGACTCGCTGAAAAGCGGGTCCCATTGCAGCCAGCGCGCGATCTACGCGCAGCTGGTTAATTGCATCCAGTCTCTGTTTCAGTGTCTCAATATAGAGGTACAAGACGTTTCGCCTGGTTGTCCTGGAGTTAAGCACCCTGCTTCCGCTCTCTGCCACTTATTATAAAGATGTCGTGCAGATTATTGCTGGAAACGTGATCAATCTATCACTCGCCGGATTGACCGTAAAGAAAGTTACGCTACCGCTATTTTAGCACGGTTTCGTCTACTTTTCGCACACCCAACGAGCGGCCTGCGATTACTGCCTGATATCTCAGGTTTAATCTGCGGGCGGTTCTTTTCAATCCGTTGAAACTGACAGCCTTCCCTCAACGATGATAGGATATTCGATGAACGATCTAAATGGTTAACGGCATGTTAAACAAAATTTTCAGAATTGCTACACGACAAAGCCCTCTTGCCATGTGGCAAGCACAATATGTACAGCAGCGTTTGATGAGCGCCCATCCGGGTTTGCAGGTTGAACTGGTGCCCATGGTGACCAAAGGCGACATCATCCTGGATACGCCGCTGGCTAAGGTGGGCGGTAAGGGGCTGTTTGTCAAAGAACTTGAGCAGGCGATGCTGGAGAACCGTGCCGATTTGGCCGTGCATTCGATGAAAGATGTGCCCGTAGCGTTCCCGGCAGGCCTGGGCCTGGTCACCATTTGCCAGCGTGATGACCCACGCGACGCCTTTGTCTCAAATCATTACGCGTCGATCGACGAGCTTCCTCATGGCGCGGTGATTGGTACGTCCAGCCTGCGCCGTCAGTGTCAGATCAGTGCACGCCGTCCCGACCTGGTCATTCGCTCGCTGCGCGGCAATGTCGGCACGCGGTTAAGTAAGCTTGATGCTGGCGACTATGACGCCATTATCCTTGCCGCCGCCGGCCTTAACCGCCTGGGGCTGGAAGCGCGAATTCGCCAGCTCCTGCCGGCTGAAATTTCACTGCCAGCCGTCGGCCAGGGTGCGGTGGGCATTGAATGCCGCCTGGATGACAGCACCTTAATTGGGTTACTACAGGCACTGAATCATGATGATACGGCTGTCTGTGTCAAAGCTGAGCGCGCCATGAATACCCGTCTGGAAGGCGGATGTCAGGTACCTATCGGCAGTTTTGCGGTGCTGAATGGTGATGAGCTCTGGCTCCGGGGTCTGGTTGGCGCGCCGGACGGCAGTACCGTTGTAAGCGGCGAGCGCCGCGGGCCACGGTCTCAGGCCGAGCAGATGGGGATCTCGCTGGCCGAAGAACTGCTTAACAACGGTGCGCGTGAAATTCTGCACGACGTTTATCAGGGACAACCCCCCGTATGACGATTCTGGTCACGCGCCCGGAACCCGCAGCGGCAGAGCTGGTCTCCCGACTGCACGCCCAGGGTAAACAGGCGTGGAGCCTGCCCCTGATCGAATTCGCGCCGGGAGCTGACCTGCCCTCATTACCGGCTTCGCTAACCACGCTGCGCCGGGGCGATATGGTCTTTCTGCTCTCGCAGCAGGTTATCCACTATACACAGCATGCTGTCAAAGCATGGCCCGCAGACCTGGACTATTATGCAATTGGTCGCAGTACCGCGTTAGCGTTTCATACAGTGAGTGGCTTACAGGTGACCTGGCCTCATGCACAGGAAACCAGCGAGGCGCTGATCAAGCTGGCCACGTTGCAGCAGGTGTCAGGTAAACGCGCGCTTATCCTGCGTGGCAATCAGGGCCGCGAACTGCTGTCAGAAACGTTGACGGCACGGGGCGCGCAGGTCTTCTATGCCGAGTGTTATCAGCGCTGCCAAAAACATTATGACGGTGCAATCGAAGGCCGCCGCTGGCGCGATCGTCATGTTTCTACGCTGGTCGTCACCAGCGGCGAAATGTTGCATCAGCTGTATTCGCTGTTCCCCGAGGTTGATCGCGAGGAATGGCTGCTCCGCTGCCGACTGATTGTCGTCAGCGAACGTTTGGCTTCTGTGGCCGCCAATCTTGGTTGGCAGGATATTCACGTAGCCGAAGGTGCCGATAACGATGCGCTACTGCGCGCGTTATGTTGAACTTAACAATGGGATGTGCCAGATATGACGGAACAAAAAGACACCTCCGCCGTGGTTGAAGAAACTACACCAGCGGTTGATCGCGATGCTTCTCTTCAGGAACAACCACCCCGCAAGCAAAAGAACGGCGGCATGGTCCTGGGAGCGGTCGCGATCGTCATCGCTCTGGCGATTGGCGCAGGTTTATACCTGAACGATAAACACCAGGCCGAATTGCAGGCACAAACCAATCAGAGTCTGAGCGAACAGCTTGCCAAGCTACAGCAGCAGGCAAACAGCTATAAACAGCAGCTTTCTCAGCAGCTGAGCACCACAGAAAAAGCGTTAGAGACCGCTCAGGCACAGCAGGCGGCTTCTGAGAAAGCGCTGCAGGCGTTGCGCGAAAAGTTAGCCTCCATTTCAGGAAACGACGTGCGCAGCTGGCTGGTGGCTCAGGCAGATTATCTGGTGAAACTGGCGGGTCGTAAGTTGTGGAGCGATCAGGATGTCACCACGGCCGCAGCGTTGCTGAAAAGCGCTGATGCCAGCCTGGCAGATATGAACGATCCCAGCGTCATGAATGTGCGTCGCGCGTTGACGCAGGATATCAGTACGCTTTCGGCTATCTCCCAGGTGGATTACGACGGCATTATCCTGAAGCTTAATCAGCTATCAAACAACGTGGATAATTTACGTCTGGCCGATAACGACAGCGATGACGCGCCGATGGACAGCGACAACGGTGAACTTTCTGGCTCTATTCGCGAATGGCGTCAGAACCTGGTGAAGAGCTGGCACAATTTTATGGATGACTTTATTACCATCCGTCGCCGGGACAACACTGCCCAGCCCTTACTGGCCCCGAATCAGGACGTTTACCTTCGCGAAAACATTCGTTCTCGTCTGCTGATCGCGGCCCAGGCCGTGCCGCGTCATCAGGAGGAGATCTACAAGCAGTCGCTGGAAACCGTCTCAACATGGGTGCGTGCCTGGTATGATACGAACGATGCCTCGACAAAAGCGTTTCTGGCCCAGTTGGATGAACTTAGCCAGCAAGATATCAATATGGATCTGCCAGACAGCCTGGAAAGCCAGCCGTTGCTTGAACAACTGATGCAAACGCGCGTGCGTAACCTGATGGCACAACCCTCTGCCGCCGCAAACCAGCAGGGAGGCTGATCATGCTTAAGGTATTTATCCTCTTTGTCCTGTTGATTGCAGGGATTGTGCTGGGGCCGATGATTGCCGGCCATCAGGGCTATGTGCTGATCCAGACCGACAACTGGAATGTGGAAACCAGTGTGACCGGCCTTGCCATTATCCTGATTATCAGTTTGTTAGTGATTCTGGCGGTGGAGTGGCTGCTGCGTCGCCTGTTTCGGACGGGTGCCCGCACCCGTGGCTGGTTTACCGGGCGCAAGCGCCGTCGTGCACAGCGCCAGACACAAAACGCCCTGCTTAAACTGGCAGAAGGTGATTTCAGGCAGGTAGAAAAGCTGCTGTCCAAAGACGCCGACCATGCTGATGTTCCTGTCGCAAACTATTTGCTCGCGGCAGAAGCGGCTCAGCAACGAGGCGACGAAATGCGGGCTAATCAGCATCTTGAACGGGCGGCTGAACTGGCTGGTAATGATGTTATCCCGGTCGAGATTACCCGAACCCGCATCCAGCTGGCGCGACATGAAGATCACGCTGCCCGCCACAGTATTGATCGTTTACTCGAAGTGGCTCCGCGTCATCCGGAGGTCCTGCGCCTGGCTGAGCAGGCTTATATTCGTACCAGTGCCTGGAGCGCCCTGCTCGATATCCTCCCGTCCATGGAAAAAACGCAGATTGGCAGTGAAGAGCACCGCGCTGCACTGCAACAACAGGCTTGGCTGGGTCTGATGAATCAGGCGATGGCCGATCAGGGCAGTGAGGGATTAAAACGCTGGTGGGGAAATCTGAGCCGTAAAACGCGCCATGAGACCTCGTTGCAGGTGGCGATGATTGACCATTTGATTGAGTGTGACGATCACGATACCGCTCAGGAGATTCTGCTGGATGGGCTGAAACGCCATTACGACGATCGTCTTGTCCTGTTGATGCCGCGCCTTAAAAGCGGTAACCCGGAAGCGCTGGAAAAAGCGTTACGTCAGCAAATTAAGCAGCATGGTGCCACGCCTTTACTGCACAGCACCCTGGGTCAGTTGCTGATGCGCCATGGTGAATGGCAGCAGGCAGCGGAAGCCCTGCAACAGGCGCTGGCACAGCGCCCCGACGCTTTTGACTACGCCTGGCTGGCGGATGTGTATGATCGTCTGCGCCGTCCGGAAGACGCCGCAAAAATGCGTCGTGAAGGTCTGTTACTGACGCTAAAGAACAATCCCGATGCCTGATCTGTTAAAACCGGGTTCGCCCGGTTTTTTTACGCCCACAGGTTGAGACAAAAAAAACACCTGCCGAAAGCAGGTGTAAAATCAGGTCGGTTTGACAACCGAGAGGTACCCGACTCAACGTGGTGTCTGTTAATCCTGTAAGGCTTTCGCGATACAGGCAGGCAGACAACAGGTACCCAAAATTGGCTCTGCGTCATTCCCAGGTTTATGTAGCCGAAGCAGACATAATAGGTGGAATGAGCATCTACGCGTTAATTATTGCATAATCCATGCCAGTTGCGCTTTTTATTTTTTTATTAAATTAAAACAAGGAATTAGCAATAAATAATTTTATCACTCTTTGCGCGCTGCCTGGGAATTGTCGGGATAATGCGACACAGCACTCGCTTTACGTCGCAAATAAGCGACACGTAAAGTAAAGGCGCGTCAACTTCATTTAAAACAAGGAGTTATGCGTCTCAATTCTGCGACAACCGCGTAATCCCTGTTTCCGCAGAACTACCGTAAGCAAATCAGGCTGGACAGACGAGCAATAGCGCCGCTTACGGCGGAAACGCAAACCAAATTTCTTTCTCACCACATCTGACCAGAAACCGCTCTCACAGATGCACGTCTCCCTTTCGGCAAGACGGTAAACCTGTTTGTGCAGACCGTCCAGGTGAGAGAAGACTATGCTTCCTGTGCAGGTTTTTGCATTCGCAACGTTGCCTCGCTTCGCCCGGCACAAACCGCCTTCGGTGGTCTTCACCCTCTTTTGTACGGACGAAAAAAAACCTGTCTTCTCAGACAGGTTTCTAAAAATGGTCGGCGAGAGAGGATTCGAACCTCCGACCCACTGGTCCCAAACCAGTTGCGCTACCAAGCTGCGCTACTCGCCGATTTTTTTAATTTGTTTTGCCTGGTGCGAAGAGAGGGACTTGAACCCTCACGTCCGTTAAGACACTAACACCTGAAGCTAGCGCGTCTACCAATTCCGCCACCTTCGCGTATCCCAGCAAAATCTGGGGTGGCTAATGGGACTCGAACCCACGACAACTGGAATCACAATCCAGGGCTCTACCAACTGAGCTATAGCCACCACTGTACTGAATGTTGTAAGTCAAACCTACAGCATTTAAATCTTTCTACCTAACGCGGTACTGATACCACCGAAGCTCATACGCACAAACTAAATGGCGCGCCCGACAGGATTCGAACCTGAGACCTCTGCCTCCGGAGGGCAGCGCTCTATCCAGCTGAGCTACGGGCGCGTAGCGCCGTTGCGGATGTGCATACTAGAGATAAGCGCCCATCCTGTCTAGTGCTTTTTAAAGAAAATAGCGCGTTTGATTACGCTTTGTGCATTTCGTCGACAAATAACGCATTTACGCCTGTGCGGACGCGAAATTCTGGCATTAATCAGCGATATCACAGATCGCCACGCCAGTGATAACGCAGGTATTTCACCAGCTTTAACTGCCTGCGCAAGCGACTGGGCTGCACGAGCAAGCGATAGAGCCACTCCAGCCCCAGTTTTTGCCAGAAGACAGGCGCACGCTTTACGTGTCCCGTAAAGACATCGTAGGTGCCGCCTACGCCCATATACAGCGCCTCTGGCCACTGCCTCTGGCAATCCGCCATGAAAAGCTCCTGGCGTGGTGAGCCCATCGCTACCGTCACCAGCTTTGCGCCGCTCGCTGCAATGCGGGCACACAGCGCCTCACGTTCAGACGGGACAAAGTAACCGTTCTGGGCACCGACGATGTTGACGTTCCACTGACGACGCAGCTTCGCGCACGTTTCATCCAATACCGCCTCACGGCCACCAATCAAAAACACCGGGGTCCCCTCGCGGCCAGCGCGTTGCATTAAGGCTTCCCACAGATCGGCACCCGCGATGCGCTGCACGGAGGCCTGAGGATATTTCTTTCGAATCGACCGTACAATACTGATGCCATCAGGATAATTGAATTCGGCCTGCTGGATTTGGGCGCTCAACGCCGCATCCCGTTCAGCACTCAAAACCTTTTCCGCATTAATGGCCACCAACGTACCTGTACGGATACCGGATGGGGGCATCAAAAAATCGACAAACGCTGTCATGCTGTCGAAACCGTACAGGGTGATACCGCGAATCTCGTAGCGTGGTGTACCGGTGTGCGTACTCATATCTTTATTGTTTTTCCCTTTCATACCAGAGGTGCATCAGCGTCAGGATGGGCTATGCAGCGGACGTTCTCTACGGCTGCGAATCAGACCGACATGATTCAGTAATCCGTAAAGCAGTTTCGCCACCGCCAGGCAGGCCGCAAAAATAAGGCAAAAAAACACCACGCGGGAGCCAAATGCATCCAGCCCTTCACGCGCCAGTACAATCATGTTGAATACCGCACCAAAACAAAAACTTTGCAGAATGGCCCCCGTATAGCGATTCGACTCACTGCGTCCGCGCTTATACAAGCTATCAAAGCCTTTAATGATTAAGCCTACAGCCACAGCACCTGGCACTATCGCCCCAATACCGCCCATCACCAGCAGTGAACCGATCAAGGTAGGAGAGATCGCCAGACCTGAATGGTTATTAAGCACCTCCCATGTGAAATAGTTGGCACTGTTCAGGACGGTCAGAGGACGATCGGGCCACAGCCATGACGGAATAAATACATAGAAATCACGCCACATGGGCGCTAAACCCTGAAAATCGATTTTATGGTAATTTTCGAGCAGCAACGCCAGATTTTCCCAGGGCGAAAAAGTGTCCCGGGTCAGATAAAGAAAGGTATAAAACGCTTCTGCGCCCATTACGTCCAGGTTATAGCGTCGCAGCGCCAGCCAGAACATACCGGCAATGGCCATCACGCCAGCGACGGCCAGCATCCATAAGGTTATCCAGCCACGCGTAATTCCGATAAACAGAAACAGCGCAAAAGCGATGATGATATTGGCACGCGTCCCGCCAACCAGCGCATAGGTCAGCAAGCCAAAACTGACGGTGACAATCAGAAAGAGCAGCCAGTTACGGCGTGTAGGATGTAAAAAATACGGGATCAACATCGCCGGAATAAAGAAATAGAAAAAGCGCTTCAGAGCGACACCGGAAACCTCACTGGAAAAGATCTGGTTATAGGCTGTGAGGCGAAATAATAAAAAGCCGTTATGGATGAAAAAAACCGTCACGGTCGCGATGGCGACCAGCGCCAGCAGGCCACAGGTCAAATGCGTCTCCACACGGTTCATCTGTAGCCAGGGCCGGGCAGGTGATGTCGCCATCGGCCTGAGACGGACCTTGTAACTGACAAAGTAAATGACATAAAACGCTGTGGCAGACAGCATCGCCTGCAGTAAAAAATCGGCCGGCACCACCTGAGTGTCAAAACGAAACACCAGAATGCTGGTAAGTGGAAACCCAAAATAAAAGGTCAGCAGAAACAGCAAGGTAAAAAACAGGTGAAAGTTAAATCGTTCCTGTTTCATCTCGCGTACATTCAGCGTGACGATGATCATGAGTGACAGCACATAGACTAACAGCAGACCACTAAACGCCAGTAGACTCATGAAGGCTCTCCTTCGCAAAGGCGCAACGCCGCCTGCCAACCCACGAGATAGCCCGGCGCCAGAAACGCAACGTGCTGCTTGTCGCATCCCATGAGCTGTCGGCGCGCTTCTGCAACGATAGCAGGCGTCAGCGCATCATCGCTGAACAGGACCGGAAGCTGTTGCGCGGTGACATCACGCCAGAAAGGATTTTTACGCGTCAGCACGAAGGGGATATTGGCTTGAATCAACAAACACAACGTGCCTACGCCCTGCTGCCGCTCGAACATAAAATAGCCTAAATGGCAGCGCGCCAACAATGCCAGATAATCATCGAAGGCCAAATTTTCACGCAGTAACGTTACCTGCCCCTGAGGAAAAAGTCTGTCAGCGGCATTCTGAATCCGGGCAATATACTCATCGTTATTGGGCGGATAGCCAAGCGGCACCGCAATACGCACATTCTGGCCAAACTGCGCCCGAATCGCTTCCAGCCCTTCTGTATGACGATTACTGGCATCGCCTGAATTCCCCAGCAGCACCGTCAGGATGTCATTCGGGCGGGGCGTTATCGCCGCGGTGGCTAAACGGGTTGGGAAGTAAAGTAAGGTGCGCGGTACCGAAGGATGGCGTTGCTGATAATGATACAGATCGCCTTCAGTCGCGAAGACACGCGCAATCCGCCCCTGCGCAATACGACGCAGAAAATAAAACAGGCGGAATTTGAGGCTGCGCGAGTCTTCATATAAATCGGCGCCCCAGACGTGCCAGTACACCTGAGACCGGTGCAGCCTGCCACTCAGTAACGCCAGCCACAGCCAGGGATTAAACTGTCCATGGCAAAAGAAACGCTGCTCGCGCTGTTTAGCCCGGCGTAAAAGTGCTTCAGAGAGCGCTTTCTTACTGCTAAACGTTTCAATGCGCAATGCATCAAAGCCACTAAGGCTTTCCGGCTGCCTGGTGACCACCATAAAGTGACGCGCCACAGGCGCAGGCAGTTCGGTGCTCAGCACGTCATTAAAAAAACGCAACACCGTGAGATTGTGATGGGGAATATCCGATCCCAAAACGTGAATCAAAGTCATTTTCTTCGGCAGTAGAGAATAAAGGCGCCACAGCAGAGCGCGAAATAGGTAATGTACGTGAACATATAGGCTTGCGCTGCGCCACTGGCACCGTGTAACGGAATCAGCCAACGGGAAAACAGGGTCAGTAACGCAAACTGACTGATTTCCGTCAGCACATAAAAACGTAACGATGCTTTCGCGATGACCAGATAGCCAAAAACATAAGCCCCCACTTTAAAAACATCCCCACACAACTGCCAGACGAACAGATCCCGCATATCATGGAATGCGGCAGAAAACAGCAGGCGGATAGCGATATCCCGCATTATCCACACGATCAGGCTGGCCGCCGCAACAGCCGGCAACACAAAGCGCAATGCCCGTCCGATCTCTCGTGCAATCTCTGTTTTGTTTTCTAACCTGGCCAGCGTGGGCAGCAGCCAGACGCTAAAAGTTGCGGTAATAAACTGCAGGTAAGCATCGGAAATACTGGTTACGCCCTGCCATAAACCGACCTGAGCCCAGCCGTTGTGAGCGGCAAGTTGGTTTCGCATCATGACCCAGGCAACCGGAAGCGTGACGGCGGTGATCAGTGCCATCAGCGTATATTTTGCCAGCTGACGCGCCATCTCAGGCTGCCACTGCGGACGCAGCCAGCTTAAGGGCAGCGGCACACGATACCTGAATATCACCAGGGCAGGAATAACCAGTAATGCCGGCACCATCGCTAAACCGGTTAATGCGCCCGCGTACCCTCCCAGCCCCCAGCACAGCATATAACCGGCTACGCCAGTCACGCTGCCTGTCATCAGCGCCAACGCATTACCCTGTGCATCCCGGTAGCCTTTAATTAAAGCCAGAATGAGATTGGCCCAGGCAATGCCGAACTGCAAAAAAGCAACGATACGGATAACGTTTTGATAGCGATCGTGCCCAAACAAGGCGGTACTGACAGGGGCTGCAGCCAGCAAAAAAACCAGCGCCAGCAGTGTTGAAAAGCCTGTCACCATCGCCGAGGCCGTTCCAACCAGCGCGCGCAACGGCTGCGGTTGCTGGCGATATTGCGCGACAAAGGTTGTGACGCCGTTGAAAATCCCGGCCCCCGCCAGAACGCCCAGCACCGTGATCAACTGTCGAAAATTCCCCGCCTGACCAACGCCTTCCGGGCCGTAACTGATCGCCAGCAGCTTGACCACCAGCAGGCCCACGGCAATTTTGACCAGAGTTGAAGAGGCCGTCCATACAGAGGCTTTGGCTAATGACATCAGGAAAAGAAGCTCAGCAGTGAGCTGATAACCGTGCTCTGGTTATTATCTGACAGGTTAAAAAACAGCGGCAGCCGCAATAAGCGCTCACTTTCGGCCGTGGTGAAGCGGTCATCGCCCGCAAAACGGGAAAACTGCAGGCCAGCAGGTGAAGTGTGCAACGGAATATAATGGAAAACGGCCAGGATTTCGGCCTCTTTAAGCCAGTTAATCAACGCCTGACGATGTTCCTGATCGCGCAGTTTAATATAGAACATGTGCGCGTTGTGCTGACAGTCGGCCGGAACCGTGGGCAAGGTAATGTGGCCGTTTTCTGCCAGCGGTTTTAGCGCATTATAGTAGCGCTGCCATAACCGCAACCGCTGCTGGTTAATACGCTCGGAGGCTTCCAGTTGCGCCCAAAGATAAGCCGCCTGTAGATCCGCCATCAGATAACTGGATCCCATATCGCGCCAGGTATATTTATCTACCTGACCACGAAAAAACTGGCTGCGGTTGGTGCCTTTTTCACGGATGATTTCCGCACGCTCAACCAGGCTGGCATCATTGATCAACGTTGCACCGCCTTCTCCGCCCGCCGTGTAGTTTTTGGTTTCGTGAAAACTAAAGCAGCCGATATGACCGATAGTGCCTAAGGCCCGCCCTTTATAACGTGACATCACGCCCTGCGCAGCATCTTCAATGACAAACAGCTTGTACTGGGCCGCCAGCGCCATGATCGTGTCCATCTCACAGGCAACGCCGGCATAATGTACCGGTACGATAGCACGCGTTTTATCCGTGATGGCGGCTTCGATCAGCGTTTCATCCATATTCATCGTGTCAGGGCGCACATCCACAAACACGATTTTTGCGCCCCGGAGTACAAAGGCATTCGCAGTGGACACAAAGGTGTAACTCGGCATGATGACCTCATCGCCGGGTTGAATATCGATCAGCAATGCCGCCATTTCCAGTGATGCGGTACAGGAAGGCGTCAGTAACACTTTTGCACTGCCGAAACGCTGTTCCATCCACTGCTGGCAACGGCGCGTAAAACCACCATCGCCACAGAGCTTGCCGCTGCTCATGGCCGACTGCATATAGTCGATTTCGCTGCCCACAACCGGGGGCGCATTAAAGGGAATCATGACCTCTCCTGTAAAACCAGTACGCCGTGCTTTCCAGTCGTGCACCACTGCGTAAATAAAGACGCATCGCCGTGAGATTGCTGATTTGTGTTGCGACGCGCAGCCGATCGAGCTGGCGTACACGTCCCCAGTCAGCTGCCGCCAGCATCAGGCGCTGACCAATGCTTTGCCCCTGCGCCGCAGGCACGACAGCCAGTAAGCCAATGCGGGCATCGCCATCTACCTCACGCAAAGACACGAATCCCTGCAGCGCACCGCTGTCATCGCAGGCCACCAGACACTGATGATCAAAGGTGCCAAGTACCGCATTTTCAATCCACTGCGCGTAAAAACGTCCGCTCTCATCTGGCGCAAACCACGGCGAACGAAACCGACTCTGGCGGAAGGCCTGAGAAGCCGCCTCACGCAGTGCGGGGATCTGGCCTTGACGGGCAATACGAACCCCCGTTTGCCGCTCGGTTCGTTTAATCGTGAGGGACAACTCCGCCTCGCCCTCCACCAACTGGAACTGATGTTGATTCAGGGCGTCAATGGTGGCGGTCTGATCAGCGGGCACTTTAATTTGAAACAACGCACAAGGATGCTGAAGCGCGCTTTCCAGCGGCAATGTTCCACCCGTTTCCAGTCTGACAGACTGGATGCCGAAAAACTGGCTCTCCCAGTCGAGGGGATTGACCTTAACGTGAACGGACATGTGTTCCTCAGAGCTTTGTTAATCAGCGTCTGTTTTCAGCGCCAGACACCTTTCGTATCAACGACCCATTGCTGGGTCACGTGCGCCGCATCAATGGCGCGGAACGCCTGATGATCGACCAGCATCACCAGAATATCGGCCTGTTGCAGCGCCTGCTCTGTTGACACCAGCGTGGCCTGCGCTTCCAGACGTTCGGGAATCTGCTCAATATGCGGTTCAGTCACCCAGGTACGGCCCTGATGCCAGTCTGCAATCAAATGGGCGACTTCCATCGCCGGGCTTTCACGCAGGTCATCAATATTTGGCTTAAACGCCAGGCCAAAACAGGCAATCGTCAGATCGCTGGCGCGCTTATCGGTTTGCGTCAGACACTCTGCCAGTGCTTTTTTTACCTGCTCCAGTACCCAGTGTGGCTTGGCATCATTCACTTCGCGGGCGGTACGGATCAGTCGCGCTAAGTCAGGGTTCTGCGCCACGATAAACCAGGGGTCGACGGCAATGCAGTGTCCGCCTACGCCGGGACCGGGTTGCAGAATATTCACACGAGGATGACGGTTTGCCAGCGCAATAAGCTCCCAGACATTAATCTGCTGCTCAGCACAGATCAGGGACAGCTCATTGGCAAACGCAATGTTTACGTCCCGGAAGCTGTTTTCGGTCAGCTTGCACATTTCGGCGGTACGGGCATGAGTTTCCACGCACTCGCCCTGGAGAAAAATACGATATAACGCGCTGGCACGGGCAGAACAGGCTGGCGTCATGCCGCCAATAACACGATCGTTTTTAATCAGCTCGACCATGATCTGGCCGGGCAAAACACGCTCAGGGCAGTAGGCAATAAAAACGTCCGGTTCATCGCCCTGCTGGGGGAAACGTAAATCAGGCCGCGCGGCAGCCAGCCACTCCGCCATCTGCTCGGTACTGCCTACCGGAGACGTCGACTCCAGAATCACCAGATCGCCTTTTTTCAAAACCGGTGCGATGGATATTGCGGCCGCCTGCACAAAACGTAAGTCGGGCTGGCGATCGGCCTGGAAGGGCGTAGGGACGGCAATCAAAAAGGCATCCGCCGCTTCCGGTTGCGTGGTGGCACGTAAATCGCCACGCGCAACGGCTGCCTGCACCACCTGTTCCAGATCGGGTTCGACGATATGAATGGCACCGCGGTTGATGGTGTCAACAGCCCGGGCATTGATATCAACGCCCACCACTTTTTTTCCCTTTGAGGCAAAAACGGCTGCGGTAGGCAGCCCAATGTAACCCAGTCCAATGACGGAAATGGTTTCAAAACTCATAAGTTGGCTCTGTTATCTTTTAAGGCTTGTAAGATTCGCCCGCAGGCATTGCCATCCCCATAGGGATTATGGGCGCGGCTCATGGTCTGCCAGGCCTCGTCGTCATTCAGTAATGCGCTGACTTCGGCAACAATCTTCGCCGTATCCGTTCCCACCAGTTTTACCGTTCCCGCGTCAACCGCCTCTGGCCGTTCCGTGGTTTCACGCATCACCAAAACGGGTTTACCCAGTGAAGGCGCTTCTTCCTGAATTCCGCCAGAATCGGTGAGAATGAGCCAGGCACGATTCATGAGCCAGACAAACGGCAGATACTCCTGCGGTTCAATCAGTACAATGTTCTTGATGTCACGCAGAATGCGGTTAACGGGCTCATGGACATTCGGGTTGAGATGCACAGGATAAACGATCTGCGCCTCAGGGTGCTGACGCGCAATTTCGGCTAAAGCGCTACAAATACGCTCAAACCCCCCGCCAAAACTTTCCCGCCGATGGCCCGTTACCAGTACCAGCTTTTTGTTTTCATCCAGAAACGGATAACGTGCAGCCAGTTGCGCATTAATGGCGTTATCATCCAGTACCCGATCGCGCACCCACAGCAGGGCATCAATCACCGTATTGCCGGTAATCACAATGCTGTCATCGGGCAGATTTTCATCCAGCAGGTTCTGTCGGGAACGGGAGGTTGGCGTGAAATGCAGCCGTGCCAGATGGCCTGTCAGTTTACGATTGCCCTCTTCAGGCCACGGCGATGCCAGATCGCCTGTCCTTAAACCCGCTTCAACATGGCCGACAGGTATTTGTTGATAGAACGCAGCCAGACTGGCCGCCAGCGTGGTTGTGGTGTCACCGTGAACCAGAACAATGTCGGGTTTGAAATCGAGAAGGACGGTGTGCATGCCTTGCAGGATACGGCAGGTTATTTCCGTTAATCCTTGTTCAGGCCGCATAATATTGAGGTCGTAGTCAGGTTGAAGCTGAAATAAGCTCAGCACCTGATCGAGCATTTCACGGTGCTGTGCGGTTACGCACAGCCGTGATTCAAAAGCCGGATCCTGTGCCAGGGCCTGAACGAGTGGTGCCATCTTAATGGCTTCAGGTCGGGTGCCAAAAACTGTCAGAACTTTCACACTGTTTCTCTCAATCTTGTGTATCTGACATGGGTCGCCGACGACGTGCCAGTGCCACACCGGCGCCAACCAGTGCCCCTACCGCGCCCCACATCACCATCATAAATACCCGGCGTGGGCTGTCACGTGACACCGGCTCTTCCGGTGTACGTAAATAACGGTAGGTCTGAAATTTATTGGTTAACGCAGGTCCTGCATCCAGTGTCGTCAGCATCGCTTTATTTTGATCGTAGCTTATATCAAAGCTCGGTCCCGTCGCACGCAGGGTGTCGAGTTGCCCCTGCAATAGCGGCTGACCGATTAAAAACAGGTCGCTGTCAGCAAGACTCTCACTGACTTCATTCGTCTGTTTTTCAGTAATTCCTTTTTGGCTGGCCACCTTCAGCGCCTGTTCCAGACGATGAATGCGACGCTGGAAGACGGCATTCGCCACAGCTTCCTGACGCCTGACCTGTGCCTGAAGTTGCGCATCTCGTGCCTGCCACGCACCTTTTAGCTCCGCGTTGAGATGACGTGCTGCGCGCTCACTGGCATAGGCAATGTATTGACGCAACAGGTTGTTGGCATCGCTCGCCGTTTCCGCTTTCAGTTTGACGCTGTCGAACGTGTTACGCGCGGTATCCGCTGGCGTAAACTGGATGTTATCAATTAGCTCATCTAACAGGACCGCATCATTGTGCGCATTGCCGCTTTTCCGGCTTTTGTAATAGTCGGTTTGCAGCCAGAACTCGCGACGAGTATCCCAGGAGGAAAGCTGCACCAGAAACTCATGATAAACCTCATCCATCACGTTGGGAGACGCGCTGGTTAACGTCACGGCGTCATTGCGTACATCCAGGTTATTGAGAAACTGCTGCTGTGAATAGTACGAGCCCAGCATATTCACTGTTGGACGTCCTGTAATCGCCGTTGTGCTCCATACCTGTTTCATCAGCAGCGTCGCCAGCCAGGCTGCCACTGCAAACAGCACTGCGCAACCGACTATCCAGTGCTTTCCGCGCCACAAGCGGCAGCACAGGCCGCGAATATCCAGTTCGTTCTCCACAACGTTTGCAGGCATCACAGCGTCATCCTTTTTAAGACTCATCAGGGTTCATTTTTCCTGGCATTTCTAAAATTATTCAGGCGGCGTTTAAAGCGTCTGATTTTTCTTGCCACGCGCCATGCGTGCTTCAAACAATAGCCGTAACCCATGAAGGCAATCAGAAACAGAATTAACATCACCCATTCAGGTATAAAGGCAAGGTATTCTCCCAGTACGCCAATACCTGCAAGAAGTGCCGCAGCGGAAGTAATCAGGACGAAAGCCTGACGGGAAGTAAAACCGGCCCGCATAATTAAATGGTGAATATGCTGACGATCGGCAGAAAAGGGGCTCATTCCCTTGCTTAAACGACGATACATGATGGCTACCATATCCATTAAAGGAATGGCGATTAGCCACAATGCCGTAACAGGTGTAATAGGATGACTCAGGCCCTGAGTCGTTTCGAGCAAAATCCATATGATGGTGAAACCAATCATAGTGCTGCCCGCATCCCCCATAAAGACTTTGTAGCGCCGGCCCAGAAAACCGAGATTAAGAAAAACATAGGGTAATGTGGCGGCGATCATCGCGAAGCACCACATTGCGAGGCTGTGTTGGCCATCAAGGTAGAGAATAATTCCCATTGCCGCAAAGGTCACAATGGAAAGCCCCCCTAAAAGGCCATCGATGCCATCGACCATATTGAAAGCATTAATTGCTGCCCAGACAGCAAAAAGAGTGAGGACGTAACCAAACGGCCCGACAATCAATTCAACCGGGCCTATGATAAATCCGAGGCTCAGCAAATAGAGCTTGCCAAAAAACATCATCACTACAGCCACAATACCTTGTACTGTCGCGCGAATTTTTACGCTGATGTCGAACCTGTCATCCAGCGCCCCGACAAATACCAGTACGCCCGCGCAGGCCAGGTAAAGCATGGCGTGCGGCAGGTAATAATTAGTAATGTAAAAGGCGAAGCAGATACCTGCATAAACGGATATGCCCCCCACCAGCGGTACTACCCCCTGGTGGCGCTTACGCATATTGGGCTTGTCAACCAGTCCAATTTTCTCGGCTGCTTTACGAGCAAGGAAAAGAAACGCCAGGGAAAAGACAAAAACTAAACCAAGCTCAGTACTCATAGTGAGTAAATTCACGTTAAACGCTCTCAGCTATCATCCTGGATACACACAATACGCGAAAGAAGGCGCATATTACCGTCCCAGATTCCGAATTCGGCATTAAGCGGTGTACGAACGGTCAACCGTCCACCACTTTCACCGTCATTATTATTACGTCTGCC
The DNA here is from genome assembly GCF_004364735.1 of Pantoea sp. PNA 14-12. Taxonomy (NCBI): domain Bacteria; kingdom Pseudomonadati; phylum Pseudomonadota; class Gammaproteobacteria; order Enterobacterales; family Erwiniaceae; genus Pantoea; species Pantoea sp. PNA 14-12. The sequence continues at coordinate 61,067 of NZ_SOAJ01000006.1, forward strand.
AGACCACAATCCTATAGCCCGTAAATGAAAAACGCCACGTCAGAACGTGGCGTCAGAGCTATTTTACGATCTTTTAAAGTAAAAAACGCCATCCTGCTCAGATGGCGCTTAAAAGGATCAAGAGCGCTTCATCATGTCGAAGAATTCATCGTTGGTTTTGGTCATGGCCAACTTGTTGATCAGGAACTCCATCGCGTCGATTTCGCCCATTGGGTGAATAATTTTACGCAGGATCCACATTTTCTGCAGTTCTTCCTGAGAGGTTAACAGCTCTTCTTTACGTGTACCGGAACGGTTGTAATCAATGGCCGGGAAGACGCGTTTTTCCGCAATCTTACGTGAGAGATGAAGCTCCATGTTACCGGTGCCTTTAAACTCTTCGTAAATCACTTCGTCCATTTTCGAACCGGTATCCACCAGCGCAGTTGCGATAATGGTCAGGCTACCGCCCTCTTCCACGTTACGCGCCGCACCAAAGAAACGCTTAGGACGATGCAGGGCGTTAGCATCCACACCACCTGTCAGCACTTTACCGGAGGCCGGCACCACGGTGTTATAGGCACGTGCCAGACGCGTAATGGAGTCGAGAAGAATGATGACGTCTTTTTTATGCTCAACCAGGCGCTTAGCTTTTTCGATCACCATCTCTGCAACCTGAACGTGACGCGAAGCCGGCTCATCGAAGGTTGAGGCAATCACTTCGCCTTTGACCAGGCGTTGCATCTCTGTCACTTCTTCCGGACGCTCATCGATCAGCAACACCATCAGCACGCAGTCAGGATGGTTATAGGCAATGCTCTGTGCGATGTTCTGCAGCAGCATGGTTTTACCGGCTTTTGGCGGAGCAACAATCAGGCCACGCTGACCGCGGCCAATGGGCGACGCCAGGTCCAGTACGCGCGCCGTTAAGTCTTCGGTTGATCCATTACCGCGCTCCATACGCAGACGACTATTAGCGTGCAGCGGCGTAAGGTTTTCAAACAGAATTTTGTTGCGCGAGTTTTCAGGCTTGTCGTAGTTGACTTCATTAACTTTCAGCAGCGCAAAATAGCGTTCACCTTCTTTTGGTGGGCGGATTTTGCCGGCGATGGTGTCACCAGTGCGGAGGTTAAAGCGGCGAATTTGGCTGGGAGAAACGTAGATATCATCAGGACCGGCGAGGTAGGAGCTGTCTCCAGAGCGGAGGAATCCAAATCCATCCTGCAATATCTCCAGCACACCATCACCGAAGATGTCCTCGCCGCTTTTCGCGTGCTGCTTCAGGATTGAGAAAATAATGTCCTGCTTGCGCATACGAGCCTGGTTTTCCAGCCCCATATTCTCGCCGAGGGTAATCAGCTCAGAAACCGGCGTATTTTTTAATTCGGTAAGATTCATAGTGATGGGTTCTTAAACTCGGGGTAATACTCGAAATGTTTGTCGTGAATGGTATGGCAGTTAATCCATGCCTGTTCTGTTAATGACTTTTCAACTCTTCTCAACGATCGTTGTCTTGAATGATGACTGGAAGCGAGGAGTCGGTCGATTTAAGTCAGAGTAGAGCTAGTCGTTAGATTGCTAAACCGCTGGTAGGTACAGTGCGACAGGGTTTAACAAGGGAAAACTTTGAATGCTAACTACAAGGTATGATCATAGTGCAGTGAAAATAAGTTAGCACGCTTAAAAGCGAACGTCCAGCAGGAGGAAAAAATTTAACCACTGCCGAACGTTCAGCCCGCTTACGCCAGGTTGGCGTTCAGGAACTCTTTTAATTGACCTTTGGACAATGCGCCCACTTTCGTTGCAGCGACTTCACCGTTTTTAAACAGCAGCAGCGTCGGGATGCCACGAATGCCGTATTTCGGTGCGGTACCTGGGTTATCGTCAATATTCAGCTTAGCGATGGTCAGCTTGCCATCATACTCTTCTGCAACTTCATCAAGGATTGGGGCGATCATTTTACAAGGACCACACCATTCAGCCCAGAAATCTACCAGTATAACGCCGTCGGCTTTCAGCACGTCGGTGTCGAAACTGTCATCGGTCAGATGAACGATTTTATCGCTGCTCATGTTTTACTCCACAAGATTATGCCTGGCGAATTGGCGTAATATAAACCAATGTTGGTTGACTTTATTTCATCGGATACGCTTTCGTAAAGCGATAGTAAGCTGATATTCTACCACACTATGAGCAAAACACACTTAACTGAACAGAAGTTTTCCGACTTCGCCCTGCACCCACAGGTAGTGGAAGCCCTTGATAAAAAAGGGTTTCATAACTGCACGCCTATTCAGGCGTTAGCACTGCCATTTACGCTTTCAGGGCGTGATGTCGCAGGTCAGGCGCAAACCGGTACCGGCAAAACGATGGCGTTTTTAACGTCAACGTTTCATCATCTTCTTTCTCACCCTGCACCAGAGGGACGCCAGGTTAACCAACCACGCGCGTTAATTCTGGCACCTACGCGTGAACTTGCCGTGCAAATTCATGCGGATGCAGAACCGCTGGCGGCATCGACCGGCCTGAAACTAGGCCTGGCTTACGGTGGCGACGGCTATGACAAGCAGTTAAAAGTTCTGGAAAACGGTGTCGATATTCTGGTCGGCACCACGGGTCGCTTAATTGATTATGCGAAGCAGAATCACGTCAACCTCAGCGCCATACAGGTCATGGTGCTGGACGAAGCCGATCGCATGTTCGATCTCGGCTTTATTAAAGATATTCGCTGGTTGTTCCGCCGCATGCCACCCGCAACTCAACGCCTGAGCATGCTGTTTTCGGCCACGCTCTCGTATCGCGTGCGTGAACTGGCCTTTGAGCACATGAACAGCGCCGAATACGTCGAAGTCGAGCCGGAACAAAAAACGGGCCACCGCATTAAAGAAGAGCTTTTCTATCCTTCCAACGAAGAGAAAATGCGTTTGCTGCAAACGCTGGTGGAAGAAGAATGGCCCGATCGCGCGATTATTTTCGCCAATACGAAACATCGCTGTGAAGATATCTGGGGCCATCTGGCTGCGGACGGTCACCGTGTCGGCTTGCTGACCGGTGATGTGGCTCAGAAGAAGCGTTTACGCATTCTGGATGACTTTACCAAAGGTGACATCGATATCCTGGTAGCGACCGATGTTGCGGCACGTGGCCTGCATATTCCCGCAGTGACACATGTCTTTAACTACGATCTGCCTGATGACCGCGAGGACTACGTTCATCGCATTGGCCGTACAGGACGCGCAGGGGCAAGCGGCCACTCAATCAGCCTGGCATGCGAAGAGTACGCGTTAAATCTGCCGGGTATTGAAGAGTACATTGGTCACAGTATTCCGGTGAGCAAGTACAACAGCGATGCGCTGTTAAGTGAACTCCCGCCGCCGAAACGTCTGACGCGTAATCGTACAGGCAACGGTCAGCGTCGTGGCGGAAATAACGCCAGTCGTCGCGGTGCTCCACGTCATAACAACCGTAAACGTTCGGGTTAAGTTCACCATGCTAAGCGCATCGACACTCTATGCTGCGATTGATTTAGGATCTAACAGCTTCCACATGCTGGTAGTCAGCGAAGTGTCTGGCAGTATTCAGACTATCGCCAAAATCAAACGCAAGGTGCGCCTGGCTGCTGGCCTGGACAGCGCCAATCATTTGTCAGCTGAAGCGATGGCGCGGGGCTGGCAATGTTTGCGGCTTTTCTCGGAACAACTTCAGGATATTCCGCCTGACCAGATTCGGGTGGTGGCGACGGCTACGCTGCGTATTGCAGCAAATGCACAGGTCTTTCTGGATAAGGCTCAACAGATTCTGGGCTGCGCCGTCAATGTGATTAGCGGTGAAGAAGAAGCCCGTCTGATTTATCAAGGCGTGGCGCACACCACCGGCGGCTCCGATCAACGTCTGGTTGTCGATATCGGCGGCGGCAGTACCGAGTTAGCCACCGGTGACGGCTCCCATGCCAGCGTGCTGTTTAGTTTGCAGATGGGCTGTGTCACCTGGCTGGAACGCTTCTTTGGCGATCGTCACCTGGCGCAGGAAAATTTTGACCAGGCAGAACAGGCCGCCAAAGCCATGCTGCAGCCCATTTCGGCAGAACTGCGCAAACAGAGCTGGCAGGTTTGCGTCGGTGCATCCGGCACCGTGCAGGCGTTACAGGAAATCATGGTGGCACAGGGCATGGATGAGCGCATCACCCTGAGCAAACTCCAGCAGTTAAAGCAGCGCGCTATTCAATGTGGCAAGCTGGAAGAGCTTGAAATCGAAGGACTGACGCTGGAACGTGCGCTTGTGTTCCCCAGTGGGCTCTCAATCCTGATCGCCATTTTTCAGGAACTCAATATCGACAGCATGACGCTGGCCGGTGGTGCACTGCGCGAAGGGCTGGTGTACGGAATGCTGCACTTACCTGTTGATCGTGATATTCGCAGCCGTACTCTGCAAAATGTTCAGCGCAGGTTCAACATCGATGTGTGCCAGGCCGATCGGGTACGTCAGCTGGCTGAAAGTTTTTTTCGCCAGGTCAGCGTGGTCTGGAAACTGGATCAGCGCTGTCGGGAATTACTGCTGAGCGCCTGTGCTATCCACGAAATCGGGCTGAGCGTCGATTTCCGTCAGGCACCTCAGCATGCTGCCTACCTGGTTCGCCATCTTGATCTGCCGGGTTTTACGCCCGCGCAAAAAAAGCTGATCGCCTGCTTACTGCAAAACCAAAGCGGCAGCATCGATCTTGCGTTACTGACCCAACAAAATGCCGTACCGCCGCGTCTGGCAGAGCGCCTGTGTCGCCTGCTGCGCCTGTCGATTATCTTTTCCAGTCGCCGTCGCGATGACACCCTGCCTGCCGTACGTATGCAGGCCGATGATGAAGCGCTGAATGTCACATTGCCGGCGGGCTGGCTGGATGTACATCCGCTTCGGGCGGAACTGCTTGAACAGGAAAGTCATTACCAGTCCTATGTACACTGGCAGTTATCGCTGACCTGAGTACTTGCGGTTACGCCCGATCGGCGCATTAACCCTTTTTCGCCTTTTCCAGCATCGCCCGTAATCCGGCCACCCGACTCTGGCCGGTTTTCATTCGCTCTTCAGCACTGACCACCTTACGCTCGGTTTCCCACACCACATCATCCTGCGGCAGCTCCAGCAAAAAGCGGCTGGGCTCGGGGCGAACCAGTTCACCGTACTGACGGCGCTCACGGCATAAGGTGAACGTCAGCTCTTTCTGCGCACGGGTGATACCGACATAGGCCAGACGGCGCTCTTCTTCAACGTTATTTTCATCAATACTGCTCTGATGCGGGAGCAATCCTTCTTCCATGCCAACCAGGAAAACATAGGGGAATTCCAGCCCTTTAGACGCATGCAACGTCATCAGCTGCACCTGGTCTGACTCGTCGTCACTTTCGCCGCGCTCCATCATGTCGCGTAACGTAAACCGCGTGACGACCTGGGCCAGCGTCATCGGCTCATCCAGATCGCTCCCTTCCAGCATTTCCGTCATCCATTGAAACAGCGTATTGACGTTTTTAATGCGCATTTCAGCGGCTTTAGGGCTACCGGAGGTTTCAAACAGCCAGCTTTCATAATCGATGCCGCGAATCAAATCACGGACAGCGTTGACGGGTTCCCGCTCACTGAGCTGGATAATCTCATTGAGCCAGTGAGTGAAGCGCTGCAGATGCTCAAGACCGCGGCCGGTCAGGGTCTGCCCCAGTCCCACATCGAAGCTGGCGTTAAAAAGACTTTTACTGCGGATAGTGGCCCATTCACCCAGTTTTTGCAGCGTCGCCGGGCCAATTTCACGCCGGGGAGTATTCACAATCCGTAAAAAGGCGCTGTCATCGTCGGGGTTAGTGAGTACGCGTAAATACGCTAACAGATCTTTTATTTCTGGCCGTGAGAAAAAGGAGGTGCCACCTGAAATCCGGTAAGGGATACGGTTCTGCATCAAGAATTTTTCGAATACCCGGGACTGGTGATTCCCCCGGTACAGAATGGCGTAATCTTTATACTGCGTTTTATTGATAAAGTGATGAGCAATCAGTTCACCCGTTACCCGCTCGGCTTCGTGTTCTTCACTGTTTGCGCTCAGCACTTTCAGTTCACTACCGATACCCAGTTCAGAAAACAGGCGCTTCTCGAACACGTGCGGATTGTTGGCAATCAGGATATTGGCAGCTTTAAGGATACGCTGTGAAGATCGGTAATTCTGCTCAAGCTTCACCACTTCCAGCGTCGGGAAATCCTCATTCAGCAGGACCAGATTTTGCGGACGCGCTCCGCGCCAGGAATAGATCGACTGATCGTCATCGCCAACGACAGTAAAACGCGCTCTGGCACCCACCAGCAATTTAACCAGTTCGTACTGGCTGGTATTGGTATCCTGATATTCATCGACCAGCAGATAGCGAATACGTTGCTGCCAGCGCTCGCGCACTTCCTGATTACGCTGTAGCAGAAGGGTCGGCAACAAGATCAGGTCGTCAAAATCCAGCACATTACAGGCTTTAAGGTGCTGATCATACAGGGCATAGCAGTGCGCGAAAACGTTATCGCGCTCCGAACGGGCTAATGCCGCCGCCTTGGGCGGATCAACCAAATCATTTTTCCAGTTGGAAAGGGTGGAAATCAACTGCTGCAGTAAGGTCTTGTCCTCTTCCAGCCACTGGCTGGTCAGGTCTTTAAGCAGGGCCAGTTGATCCTGGTCGTCGAACAGGGAAAAGTTAGACTTCATTCCCAGCGCTGCATATTCGCGCTTAATAATCTCCAGTCCCAGGGTATGGAATGTCGAGATCATCAGGCCGCGCGCCTCCTTACGCCCCAGCGTTTGCGCGACGCGCTCTTTCATTTCACGTGAGGCTTTATTCGTGAACGTCACGGCCGCAATGTGGCGCGCCTGGTAACCGCACTCCCGAATCAGATGTGCGATCTTATTGGTGATAACGCGGGTTTTACCCGAGCCAGCCCCCGCCAGCACCAGACAGGGACCGGTGACAAATTCGACGGCACGTTGTTGGCTGGAGTTTAAACGCATAGGGAATCGCTCTGTTGGAATAAGATACCCGCTTCGCCTCACACGCGTGCCAACGGCATGAACGCGGTGCCGTTAACGTCTCTGCGATTTGAAAAGACGGGTTTATAATGGAGGGCAATTATACACAACAGAGACACCATCATGGCGAAAACTGCCGCGGCTTTACATATTCTGGTGAAACAGGAGGCAGAGGCGAGAGTCTTGCTGGAGAAGTTGAAAAAAGGGGAGAATTTCCAGCAGCTTGCTAAAAAACACTCCATCTGCCCTTCAGGCCGAAACGGCGGCGATCTGGGTGAATTCCGGCGGGGAAAGATGGTAGCTGCATTTGATAAAGCGGCCTTCACCTGCCCACTGTTACAACCCTTTGGGCCGGTGAAAACCGCGTTTGGTTACCACATCATCAAAGTGCTCTATCGCAACTGATTATTTTTTGCTTTTCATCTGCTGCAATATCCGGCTGCACTGATTTTCATCATTATCGCTGGGGGAAATCAGTGCCAGTAAGGCCGCCGCCGGTGCTACCACGGCACCCAGGGCAACGGCTGCCGCACCACGCGCCAGTAGTGGCCCGGTCTTCACACCGGCATCCGGATTTTTAAACGTACCACGGACGTAAAGCGGTGAGCGCAGGGTCACGATACGAATGCCTTTACTCTCTGGATTCACAGACAGGTCCAGACGTTCAGTGGCGAAATTCGCATTTCCCGTCACGTTGATGACCGCATTTTCCGTATCGAACACAAACAGGTTTGGCGTGGCCAGACCGTTTTGCAATTTCAGATCCGTTGCCGCACAGTTGATGCGCACCTCATCATCACCGAACAGCTTACCAACCAGATAGTTACCGACATTTAATCCGGCAATCTCCATCAGGTTGCGGCTAATCAGTCCGTCGTTCATTAGCAGCTTGAGTTGGCCGTTACTGGTTGCGAGCAGGTCAGCCACAGAATTGCCCGTGCCCGTCAAGCTGGCATCACCGTTAAGCTGTCCCAGACTGTTTTGCATTGCCTGTACATTGGGAAACAACTGGCGCAGGCGAAGTTTACGCGCATGAATATCCGCGCGGCCTCGCATGGGAGAGCGATCGCCTTCTAAACGAATAGTGCTGTTCAGGTTGCCCCCGGCCATGCCAAAACGCAGCGGATCGAGCAGTAGATTACCGTTATCAAGCTGCAAATGCGTGTAAAGATCGCTTAACGGCAAGGAATTACTGTGTTCGATACGTTTACCACTGAACTTCACGTCAGCATCCATCACCGACCAGTTTTTCGTATCGAATTGATCATGAGGCAAAACACGATCGGCAGGCTGTGTCGATTTTTCGCCGCGCTTTGCCTTAGCCTGTTGCGTTTTCTCACTGCCTTTGCCGGAGTCAACGCCAATAAGCGGCCCCAAATCTGCCATACGCAATTGGTCAGATCGCAGTTCCCCCACCAGTTTAGGGCGAGGTTTGCCCTGGCTGTAGGTCAGGGAGCCATGAATATCGCTATCGCCAATGTGCCCATTGAATGCCTGATAGCGGAAAACAGACCCGTCTTTACCAGTGAATTTAGCAATAAGGCGACCATCTGTTTCATAGGGCGGCGTATCCGGTAATAACACGCCCGTCAGGCCATACAGATTCGCCAGCGTGTCGCCAGAAAAACGCAAACGCACATCCAGTCCGCCCAGATTTAACGGATCCTGCACACCGCCAGAAAGCTGTACCCGTGTAGTACCGTTACGGACATCCGCCTGCACCGGGAACGGTGTCGTCTGGCTTCGCAGTGATAACATGCCGCCGAGCTTACCCTGGCCCGTGAGTTTTTCATTGTTATAGCGCCCTTCGGCCTGCCAGCCGAAAACAAAGTCGCCCGCCCCTTTTTGGCTGTCGTCTCCACCCGCGATTTGCGCGAAAGGCACAGGTTTGCCAAGCGAATTGAGTTTTACAGTGACATCAGCCTTGTTAACCGCATCGCGATAAAGCAGGGTTCCCTGATCGAACAGAATATTGTCCAGCCGAAATGACCAGGCGGAAGGCGGTGCATTGTCATCTTTGCTGTCACTTTCAGCGAGCGTAAACGTCCAGTTGTTTTTCTTGTCGGCGGTTTGAATCAACCGGGCATCCGGCTGCTGTAGCTTTATCCAGGGGATAAAGACTTGTTTGTGCAGCAGTGCCAGCGGCGCAAGCGTTGCGTCGACGCGCTGGAGATGAATCATAGTGACATCGGGAATATCAGGCGGATTGCCCAGCATGATGTCTTCGGCATGCAGATGCGGCCAGGGGATAAAACTGCGCCATCCCGGTTCGTCGCGTTGTCGTTGCCACGCGATACCCAAATCACCACGAATGGCAAAAGGTCGGTTCAGTTCTGCTGAGACTTTTTTGTTGATGGTCGGCTTCAGGCGATTCCAGTCGAATGTGGCAATGACAATGACCACGACGACGATCACCAGGACTAAAATTCCCGCTATCCAACTGACTATTTTTCCAGCGCGTGACATTAGGCATCCTCCCTGCTCTTTCACGGTCTCCGTTAAAGATAGTCGAGAGCGAGCCGGAAGGGATCAATCAAGCTGGACAGGCAGGTACGCCAGTTCCGAAAAAGGGGCGGGGCGTGAGAAAAAATATCCCTGCGCCGCAATGGCCGGAGAGGCTTTTACCTGCTCCCATTCATCCTGCGTTTCCACGCCTTCAACAATAACGCCGTTACAGTAGCGGTTAATCAGCGACAACAGCATAGGAAAGAGTGTTCGCCCTTCCCCCGATGCACACAACAAAATAAACAATTCGCGCGACAACTTGATGTAGTCGTATTTCAGCTCCGTCAGGGCAGAAAAATTTGCCATCCCTGAGCCGAAATCATCCAGCCAGAGCGGCCCCAACTCCGGCATTTGCGCCACCATCTCTTCCTGAGGCAAAACGTGGTGCTCGGTCAGTTCAAAGCGCACCCAGGGCAATCGGGTGATAAGGCTGCGAATCGGCAGATGATGTTGTATTAATGACAGAGAGGGGCCGTCAATATTGACTGATGCCATGACCTCATTATCGGCAAAGAAAGCTTCCCACTGGCTAAGCAACGTTAACTGCTCCTGCACAACGTCAAGGCGCTCTGCTACCTCCAGCTCAGCAAAATACGCTTCCGGGGAGAGTTTTTTTTCAGGTTCAGACGGATGCATGACCGCCGTCAGCAACTCAATCGCCAACAGCCGCCCAGAGACTTTGTAGATAGGCTGAAAGGTATACTGGCGTTGACACTGTCGCCAGAAGAGGCGCTTTTTCTGCTGGGGAGTGATGTCAACTGAAGAAGGTAGCCATTGACTAATATTCTCCATAACCATGGTCTTTTCCTGGTTGATAGTAAGCGCCTTCATTTGGGCGGCTTAGCGGCAATTATCGTTTGTATTTCGATACATAGTGAAAATCTGGCCACATAGGAGCCACGAGTCTACGCGAGTTTTGACACGACAATCGCCGAAACAGGGCGCGTTATCGGGTTAATTATCATGTTTTAGCGCCCTAAATTAAATTAAAACACTGTTTTAAAAAGTTGACGACAGGCCTTACAAACGCGAGACTGAAGCGAACTTTTACTACAGGCCTGAAACCATGACGCAGATAAAGATCGCTATTATTGGTGAGTGCATGATTGAGTTGTCCGAGAAGGGTGAGAACCTCAAACGCGGCTTTGGCGGTGACACGCTGAATACTGCGGTTTATCTGGCCCGGCAGGTCAGTCAACAGGATGTACGGGTTGATTATGTCACCGCACTGGGCATTGATCCCTTTAGCGCAGAGATGATGACTCGCTGGCAGGCGGAAAACGTCAATACTGCACTGATCCAGCGCCTTGAAAACAAAATGCCGGGTTTGTACATGATCCAAACCGACGATCAGGGCGAACGCTCCTTTTGGTACTGGCGCAGTGATGCGGCAGCCCGTTACTGGCTTGATGGCCCGGGTGCCGACGACATTTGCCAACAGCTTAAACATTACGACTATCTTTATCTGAGCGGAATCAGCCTGGCTATCCTGCCTGACGACAGTCGCGCCCGGCTCATGCAACTGCTCGCAGACTGTCGGGCAAACGGGGGGAAAGTGATATTTGATAATAATTACCGCCCGCGCTTGTGGAAAGATAAGGTCACTACTCGCCAGGCTTACCAGACAATGCTCGAAAACACGGATATGGCGTTCCTGACGCTGGATGACGAGCACCAGTTATGGGGCGAACAGTCTGTTGAGGACGTCATTGCCCGCGCACGTGATGCGGGCGTAAAGGAAGTCGTCATCAAACGCGGGGCAGAATCGTGCCTGATTGCGTTTGAAGACCAGCCATTGGCCGAGGTGCCTTCCGTCGCACTGCCAAAAGAAAAGATTGTCGATACCACGGCCGCCGGCGATTCATTCAGTGCGGGCTACCTGGCCAGGCGACTTGTCGGCGCGACGGCAGAAGAAGCGGCACGGCGCGGTCATCTCACCGCCAGCACAGTGATTCAGTACCGCGGTGCGATCATTCCGCGTTCGGCAATGCCGGAATGATTGCCAGTCGCTCATCACGGGGACACCGGTACAGGCAGCATGTCTGTGCCTGAAGGAAAACGGGGGTGGATACGAAGCACATTAATCTGGTCTGTCTGGTATACGCGACAGGGAAAAAGCGTCAGGCTTTTACAAAGCGAGTGGGTGTAAGACGCAGATTATTGAGCCAAATCCCCCCATCCTGTTTTTCAAAAACCGCGGTACGAAGCCCAGACGTTATCCGCAGGCAAAGGATATTCAACGATACGGTACCGTCTGCGCTCGCTGAAGGCAGCTTCAAAGGCATGGCTTTTGCCATCAAGGCAAAGGCGCAGAATGACGTCGATGCGCTAACAGCGCTGGCAGAAAACCGTGGGACACCGTAGTAAAGCCGCCAAAACTGTTCACGAAGGTAAATCAAGGGGACAGTTCCGTGATCCGGAGGGCTGTTACTGAAACGTCACCTGGACCGCCTTCTGGAAAGTTGACGGTCAGGATACGCTGACGATTAATAAGCCCCCATGAAGCGGGACGATATATTGAGCCGCAATGGCATCGTACCGTCCGGCATCCAGACATTATGTTTCCTGAAACATCACTGGGGAATAAATTCCTGCTATTTCCGTCAGGGCAACATGAAAAACCGCTCATTTAGCTTAAGTCAGCTCAGCCGTTTTAACGCCGTCGCCTCTGGCCCTCATCTGTTAACAGTTTCTAATCTTAATGCGATTTTATTCCTTTTAAATTATTAAGTTAGCCAGACAGCTTCAACGCCAGGCATAGTCCGAATCTCATGTATAAACCGCTTTTAAGTTGGACGATTACATTAAAACAGGCCATCTTTTAAACAGCGACAGCAGGATGCTGTTCTCACGGCCGCGAACAAAACAACGACAACATCTCTCGCATCAGGACACTGCTATGAATACAGAAATTATTAATATCTGGCCAAATGGTGATGCGCCAGGCGCCAGCGATTCTCGTGCTCAGCCCCAGATTGTGGATACCGCAAAAGAGTATGAACCCTACGATCGCGTAGCAACCGGTGTACGCTGCCCGGAAATGGCTATCTGGCATCCTGTTGAATCCAATGGCATCACCTTGCTGGTTGCGCCAGGGGGCGGCTACCAGCGCATCATGATTGATCGTGAAGGCAGTGCGCTGGCAACGTTCTTTACTTCGATGGGTTATACCCTGGCGGTAATGACTTATCGCCTGCCCTATGATGGACATCACGAAGGACCAGATGCACCGCTGGCCGACGCACAGCGCGCCGTGCGCGTACTACGTGAACGGGCACAGCGCGGGCTAAACGGAAAATATATTGTGATGATGGGCTTTTCTGCTGGCGGCCACGTCACCGCGAGCCTGGGTACGCGTTTCGGCGAAAAACTTTATCCCGTTCAGGACAGTGCAGAAAACCTGTCGCCTCGGCCGGATGCAATGGTTCTGGTTTATCCGGTCATCAGTATGCGCGATGGTCTGGCCCATGAAGGATCACGCACACGCTTATTAGGTGCCTGGCCCGATCAAAAAACTATTGATGCTTATTCACTCGAGACCCGGGTTCACAGTCAGGTGCCGCCTACGTTGCTGATTCATGCCGCCGATGATGATGACGTGCCAGTGAATAACAGCATGGTATTTTTTAGCGCGTTACGGGAACATAACGTCCCCGTGGAAGTGCATTTTTATCAGAAAGGCGGGCACGGCTTCGGCATTCGTGGTGTAGCGGATTTGCCCCTTGCCAGTTGGCCGATGCTGGTGACCGAATGGCTCAGGGCAAAAACCTGATCAATCAGGAGGCCGGTGGGGCAGCGTCACCTGCGGGGCTGCTCTCCGGCTGGCTGACGTCAGTGCCGCCTGACTGCGCTGCCGACGGAGCAGGTTCCCCCATCAGTTTGTCCCAGTCAGCTTTAAGGCTTTTCACATTGGTTTCTGTTTCGCCTTCCGGCTGAATCAGCACCATCATGAGTTCCTGACTGAGCTGCTGCCGTAATTCCTGATTCATCTGATCACGTGTCAGACCTGCCAGGAAATCCTGCCGCAACTTTTGATACTGTTCCGGCGCGATATCCACCACAGAATTACGTTGCGAGCGCAGGCGCTGACTGATCAGCACGTCCGTATCAGTGCGAGCATAGGTGGTAAACAGCTTATTCAGTTCCAGCAGCTTCTGAGCCATCAGCGCGTCAAACTCTTCCTGAGGCAAACCGTTATCGCGTACGGCGGCCAGCTCACGTGCCACCAGATTCATATTCTGTTCCAGGCTGTCGTTGCGCGTGTCCATATTAATGGAACACTGGGCGCGTTGATAAAGCACCCGGCAATCAAAGCCAACCTGAACGCCCTGCGCTTTGCTGTTGCTCAACGCACGTTGAACGTGCCAGAACAGCGCCTCACGCGCCAGGTCGCCCCGCCAGTAACGCTGGAGGTTTTGTGAATCACGGATAGGCTGCCAGGGTGTATCCCACACCAGAGAAAGACGGTCCTGCGCGCCGCTGCCGCTTACCAGATTCACTGGATCATGCGGTAACGGAGACAAGGTCGGCACCGGCGCAGCCGAACTGCGCTTGCCTTCCAGCGAGGAGAACGCTTTATTGATCTGCTCAGAAAAACTACGGCTGTCGACATTGCCGACCACATACAGAGTGATGGCATCCGGCGTGTACCACTGCTGATAAAAGCTTTTTAGCTGTGCGATATCCACCGGCGCGCGCGGTTTCTCTGCCGGATCGTGCGCTAATAGCGCGGACCCTTTCAGTCTGTAGCGCCACCAGACATCCTGCGTATCCGTTGGCCAGGTTTTAACCGGATCGGAAGCAGATAACGCGGTGTCCACCACCTGATTAGTGATCGCCATATCGCCAGCCGTCGCGGCCAGCCAGTTCAGGGCTTCCTTTAACAGGTCTGGACGGTTATTGGGTAAGCTTAAGTTATATTGCGTGTAATCATACGATGTGATGACGGGCGGTAACGGGCGCTGTGGATCGATGCCCTGCTGCCATAAAGCACGCTGCTGATTTGTATCCAGTGCGGTGTTATGAACCAGCGCCAGACGTGACAAAAGGTGGCTAAAACCGGTTTGCTGCGCACTTTCTACCAGTGAGCCTGTGTTAACCACCATACGCAATTCAATGCGGTCGCTTGGCCGTTGCGGTGTTGCCAACAGTTGCCAGCTAAATCCGTTGTCCAGTTTTCCCTGTTGCCAGGCTGGATCAGGTTGCAGCGTTTCAGCGGATGCACCGTAACTGGTCGCTGCCAGCACTAGTCCACCAACCAAAAGCCGAATTCTGGTGCCCTGCATGTGAACCCCTACTCAAACAATTCAAAAAATCGTTATCACTGGCACGTTTAGCCGCGTTTATAAGCGAACCGGTCATTGCCGATTCGCGCTGCCGATCATTAACAACAGGTTTGACCACAGGAAGACCGGGATGTCACGCAACGAAGTGAAAAACGTTGAAAAAAAACAAGTGGGGTTATTATCCAAATGCCCGCTGTCAGGGCAAGTGACAGCGGGCATTTGAGAGGATTAAATCACATTCAAGGATTAAATCGTGGATTCAGACGGGTCTTTTGCGCCATTTTTGCCCGCTAATGTCTCACCCAACTGTTTTTTATCCAGTTGATCAACCCATTTCGCGACCACAACGGTTGCTACGCCATTACCTACCAGGTTCGTCAGCGCACGGGCTTCTGACATAAAGCGGTCGATACCCAAAATCAGCGCCAGGCCGGCGACGGGTAAATGTCCCACTGCCGACAGTGTTGCAGCCAGAACAATAAAGCCGCTGCCTGTAACGCCCGCCGCCCCTTTAGAAGAGAGCAGTAATACCACCAGCAGGGTAACCTGATGGAAGATATCCATATGCGCATTTGTTGCCTGAGCAATGAAAACAGCCGCCATCGTCAGGTAGATAGAGGTACCGTCCAGGTTAAAGGAGTAACCTGTGGGAATGACCAGTCCCACCACGGATTTCTTACAACCCAGCCGCTCCATCTTATCCAGCATACGCGGCAGCGCCGATTCGGATGAGGACGTTCCCAGAACAATCAGCAGTTCTTCTTTAATGTAGGCAATGAATTTGAAGATGCTAAAGCCACCGAAGAGGCGGGCAATCAGCCCCAGCACAACGACGACAAACAGCACACAGGTAATATAGAAACAGATAATGAGCTGGCCAAGCTGCACCAGTGAACCTACGCCATATTTACCAATGGTAAAGGCCATGGCACCAAAGGCCCCGATAGGCGCCAGGCGCATAATCATATTGATGATGCCGAAAATGACCTTTGAGAAGCTCTCGATCACATTGAAAATCAATGTGCCCGTGTTGCCCAGACGATGCAATGCGAAGCCAAACAGCACGGCAAACAGTAATACCTGCAGGATATTGCCACTGGCGAAGGCGCCAATCACGCTACCCGGAATCACATCCAGTAAAAAGGCCACAATGCCTTGCTGCTCAGCCTGTTGCGCATAGATGGCAACCGCTTTGGCATCCAGCGTCGCAGGATCAACGTTCATTCCCGCGCCAGGTTGCACAACGTTAACGACGATCAGGCCGATAATCAGCGCAAGGGTACTGACGATTTCAAAGTAAAGCAGCGCAACCGCACCGGTGCGACCCACGGCTTTCATGCTTTCCATTCCGGCAATACCGGTAACGACTGTGCAGAAAATCACGGGGGCGATGATCATCTTGATCAGTTTAACAAAGCCATCCCCTAGCGGCTTCATCTGCGTCCCTAAATCAGGATAGAAATGGCCCAGAAGCACGCCGATGGCGATGGCGACCAGAACCTGGAAATAAAGGCTTTTAAATAGTTTCATAAACAGGTATCCACTAACGAGAGGTAATGTTGTCGGATTTTTTATTGTGACTGTCTGACAGGGCTGGCAGGTCAGGCAGTGGACAGAAAATAACACTCTGTTTACGTGATTAATACAGGGCTGCAA
The DNA here is from genome assembly GCF_004364735.1 of Pantoea sp. PNA 14-12. NCBI lineage: Bacteria > Pseudomonadati > Pseudomonadota > Gammaproteobacteria > Enterobacterales > Erwiniaceae > Pantoea > Pantoea sp. PNA 14-12. The sequence goes on from NZ_SOAJ01000006.1 coordinate 77,534, forward strand.
AGTCAGGGGAAATGATAGGCGCGTAATTCTGAACTGAAACGCTTCAGCAAGGGGTTTTGTAACTAAATTTCTCGCAAAATCAAGGAATCAGGGCGTTATTCCTCCTCCAGGGCATTATCCAGCCATTGATGAGTAAATTGCGCCAGCGGCACGGCTTCAGAATAAAGATAGCCCTGACCAATCGTGATACCGCGGGCCAGCAGCCAGTCACGCTGTTCACTGGTTTCCACCCCTTCAGCAATGACATCCAGGTCAATAATGTCAGCAATGGCCGCCACGATACGCACCATCGTGTCGTCCTCAGGCAACGCGGCAACAAAGCTGCGATCCATTTTCAGTTTGTTAACCGGTAAGGCTTTAAACTGATGCAGGTAGTTAAGATTGGAATAGCCCATCCCAAAGTCATCCAGTGCAACGGCAACGCCGGTTTTTTGCAACATCCGCAGCAGGGAAATAGCCTGCTCAGCATCGCCCATTTGCGCGGTTTCGGTAATCTCCAGCACTAATGTGCCTGGCGCAATTGAATGGCGCGCCAGCAAGGATTGCAGATGATTCACAATGCTGACATCGCGTAACTGAACGGCAGAAATATTGATACTCAGCGGGACCCTCACCCCATGGCGCTGCCAGCCAGCCAGAATGCGGCATGCTTCTTCAAATACCCAGCGGCCAATCGCTGAAATCACCCCGATTTCTTCCGCGCTGGCGATGAACTCTTCGGGTAATCCGTACCGGCCGTCCGCCTGACGCATACGCAGTAGTGCCTCCGCACCCGCCAGCCTGCCGGTGCGCATATCAATCTGGGGTTGCAAATAGAGGGCAAACTGCTCGTCGTGCAAGCCCTGTAAGATATCGTGTTCCTGAGTTAAGCGCTTTTGCGCCCGTTCGGTGAGGGCGGCATCAAAAAACAGGATCTGATTTTTGCCCTGACGACGGGCTGACATCATTGCGGAGGTCGCACGATCCAGCATCTCATTAGCCCCCGTCGTTTCATCTTCTTCGCTTAACGCCAGACCGATACTGGCATTGGGTCGCAGTTGTAGCTGATGCAGAGTGACAGGCTGATTAAGGCGAATCATCAGATTGCGGGCCAGCCGCATCGCGCGAAAGGGGTTGCTGGCTGATTTCATCAGTAAGACAAAATCACTGGTAGCAGTCTGTGCCAGCAATGTCTGATCATCAATGGTGCTGCGAATTTTCTCGGCCAGCGTCAGCATCAACGTATCGCGCTGTTCATCACTCAGTACACCATTCGCTTCCTGCAGGGTTTCGATGCGTATCACCATCACACTAAAAGCATGGCGACGAGCGCGGATAAACTGTTCCAGTAAAGCTAAAAACAGCGCCCGATTCGGCAGATCGGTGACGTCGAAATGCGTTGTTAACCGACTCATCTGATCATGAATGGACTCAAGCACCTGCTGGTTGCGGTTATAGCTGCGAATCAGCATACCGATTTCATCGTCACGGTGATCGGCTGGCACAGACAGTTTGTGGGTCAGAATCGCCTGCGGTGGCAGTTCCTGTATTTCACGGGAGATACGGCGCAGCGGATGCACCACCAACCGGTTTATACACCAGCTAATTGAAACGGACAGGATGAGTGCCAGAAGCAAATAGGTGATGATCATCGTGGAGAACGTGCTCAGAATAAACTGGTAAACACGAAATGAATTCGCCTGCAGTACCAGATAAGCCAGCGGCTTCGGTAAACCGGTATGCTCAACAGAGTAGAGCGGTAAGGTGATTTGCACCGGCAGTTCAAAGATCCTGGCGATCAGTCTGGGAACGGGTTTCTCGTTTTCGAAGTTCGCATGCAGCGCCTGGAACGCATTCGGCAGCACCACATCAGCACGCGACAAAATCCCGGCAGGTTTTAACGAATTAAGAATGCGTTCAGCCTGAGGGATGTCCGCTTTCAGCACCGCTTCAGACAGCGGCTGACGCACGGTATGCGCGATATTCTCCATCTGCTGGGCGTAGTCGATTCTGCGCTGTTGCACAAAATGAAACAGTTGGATAACGATAAAAATGCTGATGGTCACTGTCGCAATCAGCGAGACTGTCGCCATCTGTTTTATCGTCAGCGATCGGCTTACGCGCAAAAATTCACTCCCGGCTCGTGACGAGCGTAGACATCAGAAAAGAAAAGCGCGTCAAGTATATCCTATCGCAAGATGTATTTGTGGCTTAAGGGGGCGGAAGCAGACGAATCGGAATTGCGGTCACGTCAGTGACCACAAGAAAAGCGGCATGCCGGAACAGCATGCCGCAGAGCGGGCATCAGGCGCTTAGTGCTTCTCCTGCCAGGCTGTCCAGGTCAGCAACTGGAGGCTGGCAGAAAAGTAGTTCTGCCCGGGCGACAGCTTGTCGCTCAGGTAGCCGGTTTGGTTCAGCACCAAATCCCGTACCGCCAGTAAGCCGCCGTCCATATTATAAGGGGCCGCCGTATTGGCCAGAACATCAAACCAGGCTGGCGTATTCGTGCGACTATAACCTTGCCAGAGGCGCTGAAAGGGGCCCAGCGCCAGGCTTTGCGGATCGTACCACCAGATGTTGAGCGGGACGCGAATCGCGTCATAACTGAATCGGTTTGAATAGCCCACCGCTGGCGCAACGGAACCATCCGCATTCAGCGCTACCCAGTCCAGCGGCAGGTCGCTGTTGCCGAAATGCATTTTGCCCAGCAAGGCCATTCCACCGTCAATCAGCTTATTCCATACCTGTAGATGGCTACGCTGGCCAAACTCCTGCCAGGCAACAAACAGAAAATAAGACGGGTTCAGCACCACATAGCTGTTTTTGTTGAAACCCTGCGCACCGGGCATCAACACGGTGTAACCGCCGAAATTCGCCACATCCAGTTTTACAATGGCACGCTGAATGCGGTCTGATTCCTGTTGGTAATCTGCGACGTTCCACTTTTGCGCCGCACGCTGTAACGCCCAGGCAATTAACACATCGCCATCAGAAGCATTGTTTTTATCCGCTACCGGATCCTGTGCTCCGGGAATATAGCGCCAGTAGAACAGATCGTTTTGCGGATTTCGCAACGTGGTGCGCGTCCATTTCCAGAGCCGGTCAAAAGCCGCGCGGTCATCGTAAGCGACCGCCAGCAACATGCCGTAACCCTGCCCTTCGGTATGGCTGACATTATTATTTCCCGTATCAATAATGCGCCCGTCTGACTGCAGGAAGCGGCTTTTGTAGGTATCCCACCCGTTGGCCATCGCCTGAGCACTAAAAAACATCACCATAAAACAGACCAGAATTCCTGACCACACTGACTTAAGTCTCATCAGAGCACCTTATTGATATCGGAAATGCAACGTATTGCCGTCATTAAGCTCCAGCGTCACCGGTACGGCTTTACTGCCGCCCTGTCCCTGAAGCCAGCCGGAGAAAAGCCCCGCGAGAATGGCAGCAAATGCCGTCTGCCAGTCGGCGACAGGCTGATAACTGTCGCCTGCGGGTGCAGCGTGGTGCTTAATTAAGATGGCATTATCCTGTGGCTGTAACTGAACAAACCCCCAGTTGAAGCGGGCCAGTTGCAGGTTACATTCACGCTCCAGATCCTGCACGGTACGGGCTGCGGGCAACGCATAACGTGCCGCAAGTGATTCACCCATGTTATATAAAAAAGCCGTGGCCTGCTCCTGGCCCGCGTTGGCAATCATGCCTTCGACCAGAACGCTGACCAGATCAAACCAGCCAGGCTGATGTGGGTGGCTCGGCCCACTCAAAGCTTCACTCATTAGTTGTCTCCGAACAGGTAGCGGAAATAGAGCTGCGCGCTGCTTTCGTTATAATCACCAAAGGTGTCATAACCCAGTTGCCCGCCAATCGTGACATCTTTATCGATTTTATAATCGGCACCTGCATGCAGGTTGTAACCTACACCGTTTTTACTGTTGCCCTCGTAGAAGGCGCTTTTGACATGCCCGTTGGCGGCCAGCGCTTCCAGCTGTGCCTGACGGGACGGATCGTTCGGGAAGTACGCACTCTTATCCTGGCTGTAACTCTGGTAACCCAACGCGCCGCCAATATTCACCTTCAGGTCATCGAAGGTGCGCGTGAAGTCGATCGGGAAGGAGATGGACGCATAATCCTGCGGGCTAAAATAGCCACCCTGTCCGTAGCTGAAGTAGCTGAGATTTTTTGAGAAATCCATCCACGATAAACTCATACCGACTTTAAGTTCACGATCGTCAGCATGGAATGGACGAACATAGACGCCCGCATTGGCTTGCAGGTTGTTGTTACTGGCTACGTTTTCACCTACATAGCTGTAAGCGCCAGCCCCGACATACATGCCGGCGTCGCCATTATCGTAGCTCAGTAAGGCATTACCGCCGTTTTTGGTGACGTTCCCCCAACGCTTGCCGCTGGATTTATCTTCAGTCCCGACATAGGACAGCAGACTGTCAGTAATCGCACGCCGTTCCCCGGTCAGGATAAGCGTCAGGAAGTCCGTGATTTTGGGCGACCACTGCACACCACCGACCAGCGTATTCAGGTCCTGGCCCAGCGGCGTACTGCCTAAATCCACTTTGTAGCTGTCGCCCTTAAGCGCCAGGCTTAGCTCAACCCCTGAGGCCGTTTGCGAATTGGTCGAGGCCGTCGGCACGTCGTCCACTTTTGCGCCATTGGCCGCCACCACTTTGCCTTGTTCCAGCGCGTTGGTGCCGAAACGCCGCCATGCATCGCCCGCAGCGCTGCCCGCCGTCAGTGACACTGGCGTCATGGTAAAGTCGAACCGTGCGTCGCCGAACGGCACAGTTGAGAAAGTGAGTGGAGCTTTCGCTTCCGTCAGCTGACTCAGGCCCGACTCACCGTCACGTCCGCGTACCTGTACCGTGCCCTGTGCCCAGGTGCCCGTTTTTTCCTGGAGGGTTTCCATCATGGCATCAATATCATGTAACGTCTGAGCCTGCTGAGAGGGAACATTCGTCGTACTGGCCACGGTGGCATCCGGCGATGTGCCTGATGAGGCCGGCGCAACCTGCCAGGGCAATACCGTGCCATACGTCGACGGCGTGCGCCCAACAGGCGAGGTGCTGCGGTTCACAAATGGGTTGTCGGCGAGTGCCAGTCCGCCGATGGTTGGCGTGGTGCCGGGCTGCGCACCTTGCAGACCGATAATTTGTCCCCGCGCCGTTCGCAGATAACGCATGGCCTGGCTATGGTCGCCATTGGCTTCTGCCACCTGCGCGAGGAGCAACTGACGTTGCGGCGTCGGGTCGGGCGTCAGGCCACGGGCCAGTTCATTGGCACGCTGCACATCGTTTTGCGCCAGGGCAACATTGATCGCGCCAACGCGCGCGTCCTGCGACGGCGTATCCTGCGTCATTAAGTAGTCATAGACGACGCCCGCGTCTTTATTCATTTTGCCGTCCTGATAGAGACGGGCCATGGCAAACATTAAATCGCGGTTTTGTGGATCGCGCTGCAGCGCGCCAATTAACTTATCGTACGCGGCGGCGTACTGTTTCTGCTGACGCAGACGATCCACCTCGTTAATCAAATAGCCTTCACGCAAGTCGGCCAGTTGCTTAGGCGTACTGCGTGCCTGCAGCGCAGGCGTGCTCAGAAAACGTTGTGCTTCACTCTCAAGTCCGGCCTGGTTCAGCACGGCCACCTGTGCAGCATAGTCACCGGCATTGCCCTGAACACCCCGTTGCATATTGCCACGCACGACCGCTACGGCACCGGCAAGATCGCCTGCTTTTGCCAGTTTCTGTGCCAGATTTCCCGCATCAACCGGATTATCCGGCGGGTTGACGGCAAGGGCTTTTAACGTATTCGCCGCTGCCGCATCAGATCCTTGAGCCAGATACTGATCGGCCGTGGCCATTTGCAGATTAAAATTTACCCGCTGTGCCAGTTCCCGCATATCACGCGTTTGTGCACTGGCGGGAATACGGGCCAGCAATGCGCTTGCCTGCTGCCAGGCACCACTTTCGCTGGCGTTTAACGCACCGGCATAAAGCTCAGCCGTGCTGGCGCCGTCGCGCATCACTGGCTGCATCACGCTCGCTGCCTGGATTGAATCACCTTGCTGCCGATAAAGTCGCGCCAGATCAAGGCGTAACCAGCCATCCTGCGGATAGCGCTGAATGCCCTGCTGCAAGGTGGCGATAGCCGCACTGATGTTGCCCGCTGCCACCTGCCGCTTCGCCAACTGGCGAACAGGATCGACGCTGCTGCCACGCGGCGCCACACTTTGTCTGACGCTTTCTGGCAGCGAAGCCAGTAATGTATTGGCCTCCGCAGTGCGATTCTGCTGGCGTAACACATAGAACAGCCCTTCGCGCGCATTGCGGTTATCCGGATCGTTTTTTAAGATCGTGCGATAAGCCTGCTCAGCCTGCTCAGGTTGATTGCTTCGACGTAACACATCAGCGCGGAATAAGCCTGCTGCCACGCCTTTTTCGCCTTCCGCCTGAGTAAGGGGGGCGCTGATTGCCAGTGCCTGCGCACTGTCACCGTTTTTAAATGCCTGTTGGGCGTTGGCTAACTGGGCATAAAAACGCGCATCAGCAGCCTGCTTCTGCCGATCGGCGCTCTGATCGCCGCCCAGTTGTGCCGCGCGCTGCAAGTAGTCCGCCGCCTCCTGATAACGGCCTTCTCGTTGAGCCACATAACCCATGCCAGCCAGCGCATCCGCATCCTGGGGGTTCGCCTGCAGCACTTTGCCAAAACTGGTTTCTGCGCTGTTCACATCACCGCTGTTCAGCGCGCTAAAACCTGCCCCCTTCTCCGCGCCGCCGACATTTTTACGGTAATAGTCCATCACCGCAGTATCCTGGGGATGACGCTGCTGCCAGGTTTGGTAAAGCGGCGCATCTGAAGCCTGGGGCCCCAGCCATAAAAGTGCCTGGCGAAGAGAGCGATCGGCATCCTGATTGCCGCTGGCCAGTGTACTGAGCAGCTCAATCCCTTCACGTCGGGTTGAATCCTGATATGTCAGTGCTTTTCCCAGCGCCAGTCTGGCCCCCATATCCTGCGGATGCTGAGCCGAAAACTGGCGCAATGCTTCAATCGCCTGCGGCAGCAGGGCACGGTCACCCGCCATGGTCAGGTAATATTCCGCAGCAACGCTGGGGGGCGGCTCATTGCCGCTAAAGGTATTGCGCCAGGTTTGCAAGGCCGCCGCGATATTGCCACTCCGCGCCTGCTGGCGAGCCAGGGAGAGCTGTGCCTGAGGAATGCTTTGCAGCTGGCGAGCGTTATCCAGTTCAGCCAGGTGCGGATCGTTGGGCGAAACCTGGCTGAGGCGCGCACGGTACTGCATCGCGCCCGCATTATCGCCACTTTGCTGAGAATAGAGCGCCAGCAGGTAAAGTGCCTGGGTGTTATCAGGCTCCACCATTAACACTTTCTGCAGGGACGCCTTCGCCAGATCATCGTGCGCTTTTTGATGCCAGTAGGTTGCCTGATCAAATAACGCCTGCAGCGCAGGATTGCTGCTCTCCGCTGCCTGAAGCGGCAGAGATAAGGCGATTGTCCCGCCCAGCACTAACGCGCGACAGATCCCGGCACTGATTTGGTTTTTATTCATTATTATGGCCCTTACTTCTTACCGGCATCGCGATTATCATTTGCCTGCAGTCGACGCGAGGCATGTCGTTTCAACATGGCCCACGCGGCACTGCCCACCACGGCGGAAAACAGCAGCGCAGCCAGCGCCATTAATACCGAGTGCTGGTTGGCATACCATACCACCATCATGTACCACGGCATTTCCCCACTGGGAAACTGCGGCCCAACCCGGAAGCTTCGGATGCCATTCTCATCGGTAATAATGGCAGTATCGCCTCTTACCGCCGCATTAATGCGGGCAGAGCTGAGGTCACCATGTAATCTCAGCAACTGGTCGTCACTGGTAGCAACCGCCATCACGACCAGACGATCCGGGTTCCATGTCGAGCGGTAACTCAGAAAACCACGCCAGGACTCATTCGAAGAGAAATAGCGATCGGCATCCAGTGGTTGACGATACCAGTCACCCATCAGCCAGCTGCGCAGTTTTTCAAGCGTGGTCGGTTCTTTCACACCCAGCGCGCTGCCGTTAGCGTCATAAGGCGAGTTTTCGAGCATTGCCTGATTGAATGCGCTGTTTCCGGTCGTGCTCACGGCCAGTAAATCCGTTTGCTGAACCCGTGCCAGGTTATTGCCGCCGTTTGGCAGACCAAACAACACCTGATTCTGTGCCAGGACAACACCCGTCGCATTTCCCGCGCGAGCGGACAGATTTAACAGCGTGGAAATTTCCGCATCGCTGGGCTGCCCGGGCAGCAGTAGTGTGGTTTGTGAAAAGTCCGCCAGACGGGAAAACGGAAACGAAGCGCCCACAAAATAGGACAGGTTAGGCAACATGCTAAAGTGCCGCGTGTGACTCAGATCGATCCAGGAGTCCTCTTCAATTCGGCTCTTAATATTGTTGTTGAGTAACACGCCGCAGGGCGCATCGGCCTTGGGCTTAATATTAAAATAGAGCGCCAGCTGGTTATCGCCGTAAATCAGATAGGGATCGAGGTTAATCTGGTAATGCTCCTGACGCGCATCGCCACCCAGGCGGTGCCAGACGCTTTCCAGAAGCCCCTCTTTATTGACGGTCAGATTACGCAGGAAAGTTCCGTTCAGGGTGACATTGAGCAGTGAGTTTTTCTCATCAATCCAGGTCTCTGACGGAAAGCGGTAATGCAAATGGAGCGGAACCGTATCCCCATCCCACAAAAACAGATCGGGCGCTGCGCGGAAATTAACCCGCATCGCATCGTGCCAGATACCGGTCGCGGTAAGGCTTTGATCTTTGCGCAACAGCTGACCCAGACGGACAGGATGGAGCGTATTGATCCAGCGAGGCGCATCGTAAGGACTGCGACTGGCAATGGATTGCGGCTTAACCTGTAACATGCTGCCATCGGTAGTCAGGGGCTGGGTTGTCAGACGATTCGCGGCCTGGCGCAACTGATTTTCGTCTGCGCCACTCACCAGCAGCAGCTTATACACCGGATTGCCTGGATTATCGACCATTTGCAGGGTGGGCCCTGAACCGGCAGGAAAGGTCAGTGTGCCAATCTTGTCACCGGGATGACCAAACAAGATGCCGTTTTTTTCCGGCAGCGTACCGCGGACGACCGGGAAGCTGATGCCGCGGTAATCACTTTGAATGCCCAACCAGGATGCCACCAGCACTGCCGCAGTGACCGTGTCGGGTGAGACGCTGTTGGTAAAGGCGAACGTGACATCCGCTGCGGTCATACGTTGCGGGTCAATAAATGGCCGCGGGAAGTTACGCAGGCTGGTACCAATATTTAACTGCTGGCCTTCAAGGCTCAACATCGTTTTGGGCAGAATAGTCACCTGATACTGTTCCGCACTGTCTTTTTCGCACAACAGCTTATCGGCGTCGTTAATTTTAAAACTCAGGTTGTTGTTGGACACGATCATGGCCGCCGGAATGTCCAGCTGGTAATCGCTTTCATCACTGTCGCCCGAACCTAACGGCAGCGTACCGAGCGGTTGGCCGTTTAACATTAACTGCAGAGAGGTATTACGTGCCGCCAGCGCCTGGGAAACGCGCAGCGACAGGTTAAGGCGTGCGTTGGTCACTACCTCATCGCCTGGCAACGTAAACAGGATACCCGATTGCAGTTGACCACCGGTCAGCGTAATCCCCTGTCGCTGCCCCATTTGCGCCACGCTCAGCGTGCTGCTGACGGGCTGATTGAGCATGCTGCTGGCCATCGCGGTCGCCGTAGCCTGACCCGGTGCATAAGGGGTTGCACCCGCCGCCGCTTCCAGGGCCGGTTCTGCGTTATCAAGCCCCGCCGGTGGCGGTACGCTCGACAGCGCGCTGCTGTCATGGGTGACGGTAGCAGGGCTGCTGGCAGACGGCGCAGCGGCTGTCCCGCCATTCGGCATCGCCGATCCGGAAGCCGCCTCATGAGTTGAGGTTGATACCGCAGGGTTCTCTGCCCCGGTGCTGGCTGCTGGGGCTGCGCTGTTATTCAGCCCAGCATTGCTGTCTGACGCTGGGCTGTTGTTTGGTGTGGTATTGCTATCCGGTGCAGTCCTCATGATCGGGGCAGCACTGCTATCTGGCACAGAGCTGTTGTTGATTACTGCGTTGCTGCCAGGTGCGGCGCTGTTGTTGAGGGTGGTATCGCCATCCGTTGCAGTCCTCATGATCGGGGCAGCACTGCTACCTGTCGCAGGGCTGTTGTTGATTACTGCGTTGCTGCCAGGTGCGGCGCTGTTGTTGAGGGTGGTATTACCATCCGCTGCAGTCCTCATGATCGGGGCAGCACTGCTACCTGTCGCAGGGCTGTTGTTGATTACTGCGCTGTTATTCGGCACCGCGCCACTTTCCGGTGCCGCGCTGTTGTTTAACACCGCATTGCTGTCCGTGGTCTGGCCGTTATTTACCGCAGTAAGGCTGGCGTTATTACCGGCAACGGGCGCCTCTGCCGACGCCGGCAGAGCCCACAATGCAGCCGAAAGCGACCCTGCAAGCATCGACTGTATCAACATTCTCATACTGCACTGTCCTCTTTCACCGCCACGTTTTGCGCTCCGCCTTTACGTTTCTCACGGCGATCTAACCAGGTCAGCCAGAACAGTTCGAAAACAGTACGAATAATGGTACCCAAAGAAGTAAGGGGATTATCTTGCTTATATTCAGGCTGAATCCATGCATCCGCTCGCGCCAGTACCACACGCACCAGTTCGCGACGACGCGACAGCGGCATTGCGCCAAAGCTGAGACGAATGCTCTCTTCATCGCCGGAAATTTTGCTTGCCGGGATAGTAATCGTGCCGGATTTCAGCAACAGATCGATCTCTTCAATCGTGTCATGCTCATGACGGTTATCCGGTGCGTCCAGATGCGCGCCTCCCATTGAGAGATCGCTGGTCATAGTGCGCGAGGAAATACCGCTGGCGTAATGAATAATGGCCGGAATTTGCACCTCGATACGAATCGTTTTTCGTACCTGCTTGGTTTCACGCGCGACCGCAATCGCGGCCATTAAAATAATTAAGCTGAAGATCGCCCAGCCTACGTTAAGGGCAATCACGTAAGGATCGACACCAAAATAGTCATGCATCGTCGCACGCACGATACCCGCTACGATGCCAATGCTGAGCAATAGCGCAACGATGACGTGCGGGCGAACAATATGGAAATCGAAGAAGCCCTGATCCAGTACGCCGCCTTTGTCCGTTACGTTAAATTTGCCATGCTTAGGTGACAGCAATGTCAAAATCGTCGGAATCACCAGGTGGAAACACATGACGGTTTCATAAATTTCCCCCCAGAAGGTGTAGCGGAAACGGCCATTCATACGCGAGTTTACCGACAACGACAGCACCAGATGAGGCAGGACATAAGCAAAAATAAGCGATGCTGACGAATGGATAATATTCAGATTGAACAACAGATAAGCCAGCGGCGCGGTCAGGAAGATGACGCGCGGCAGACCAAACTGGAAATGCAGCATGGCATTGAGATAGCAAAGCCGCTGTTGCCACTTTAAGCCACGACCCAAAAGTGGGTTATCGACGCGGAAAATCTGCGTCATTCCGCGGGCCCAGCGGGTACGTTGTATTACGTGCAGGCCCAGACGTTCAGTCGCCAGACCTGCAGCCAGAGGAATGGCCAGAAAGGCCGATCCCCACCCACGACGCTGCATTTTCAACGCCGTATGGGCATCTTCGGTCACCGTTTCGACGGCGAAACCGCCAATCTCTTCCAGCGCAGAACGACGAATGACGGCACAGGAACCGCAGAAGAAAGTCGCGTTCCAGTTGTCATTACCCTGCTGCACCGGACCATAGAACAGCGCACCCTCATTAGGAATACTGCGCGCTGCGCGCAGATTGCGTTCAAACGGATCGGGCGAATAAAAATAGTGCGGCGTCTGTAACAGCGCCAGCTTAGGATCTTTCAGGAACGGGCCCACCGTTGCCTGTAAAAATGTGCGGGTCGCTACGTGGTCGCAGTCAAACACGCAAATCAGTTCACCTTTTGTGATCTTCATTGCGTGATTAAGATTACCGGCTTTGGCATGGCTGTTATCGTCGCGCGTGATGTAGCCCACACCCACGTCGGCCGCGAATACAGCAAACTCCCGGCGTTTTCCATCGTCAAGCAGGTAAACCTTTATCTTGTCACGCGGATAGTCAATACACTGTGCGGCCAGAACAGTGTCACGTACGACATCAAGACTTTCATTATACGTGGGGATATAGACATCAACCGTTGGCCACAGGCTGGTGTCCTCCGGCAGGGGTTCAATCGTTCGCTTTAATGGCCATGTGGTTTGCAGGAAGCCGAGTATAAGGATCAGCCAGACATACAGTTCCGCAATATATAAGCCAATGCCAAGAATCGCTTCGATTTCAGAATTAAAATACAGTGTTTCCGTCGTCCGCCACCATATATAGCGGGATGACATCAGGGCAGAAAGAATAACCAACACTACCGTTATTTTACGGCTTTTACTGAACCCCAATAAAAACACCATACCAATGCTAATCAAGCCAAAAATATACTGTTTTTGACTATCCATCGGCGTGATAATAATCACCGCAGCAACAGGTGCAAGCACCAGCAGCAGCAGGTAAAACCCAAGTTTACCCATGACCCACCCTGAAAGAGCTGTTTTTTTTAACCTGCCGGAGCAGGTCATTACATTTAGTAGTTACCGGTGTTAATTTGCGCCTGAACTTCGCCATTCCCCACCGTGATATTCAGAATACTGGCGACACGCTTGGTGATCAGTTCGATATCAAAGGCAGCAGCAGAGGCAGGGCTGAAATCATAAACGGATTGCTGCGAGGCGTTGGCCTCACCCACACTTTCATCACGATGAATCTGCCCCAGGAGCGTATCGCCCAGCCGTTGCTGAAGAAAAGCGGTCACATCGCGATTGATATTCCGGCGATTGTCGCACTGGTTGAGGACAAAATAGTGACCGTGCCGGCTGTTCAGCGGCTGCCCAATCAGGCGGTTTTCTTCAATATGGGGTAACAGTGACACGGAGGCGGTATCCGCCAACATAACGACCAAATGCATATCGGCTAATGCCCTGATGGCTTTAAGCGCAGGTCCGGGTCCGGGAGGAAAGTCCGCTACCATCACCAGGCCGGGATAGTTCAGTAACGTATCAAGGCCTCGCTTGAGAAAATGCGGGTCTTTAGTCAGATTCTCTTCGAACCGCTCACGCTGGGCTTCGGTAACATTGCCGTAAGGCAGAACAAAAATGTTCCCTCCGGTCGTCAAAATAGACTGGCTCCAGTCAGCCTGCTCTTCTGAGCGAGCAACGAAACCCCGTCCGTCATTCAGGGGAACGCCGAAATGAAGACGCAATGCATTCTGTACATCAAAATCAATTGCCAATACCTTGCTACCCGATCGGGCCAGACTCCAGGCCAGATTGGCTGCCAACGTAGTTTTTCCCACCCCACCTTTGGGCGAGCACACACAAACTAACGGCATAAGGCAATCTTCTCCAGTAACGGTTTTAATAACGTTTCTTTAGGTAAATTCTCTGACGCGCTGTTACGCGCACGGAACAGATCGCTGAAGCGACCGTTCTCTGCTTCAGGACGTGCCGGGATTGAGGGGGCAGTGTCAGGTGCCGTTACCGGCGCATGCGTCTTCTGTACAGCGACCCCGGCCTGAGGCGTTGCTGAGGATGTCGGGAACAGGGAAGAGGAAGCGTGTGAAGCAGGCTCAGTCACGTCAGGAAGCGGCTCGCTGGCTGACAGGCTGTTTATGAGGGAACGGGAAGAGGCAGATGCAGGCGTCGACACCTGCGCGCTCTGAGTTAACGCTGAACCCATGTCCAGACTAAACTCATCACCCTGAATCGGTTGTGGCTGGGGTAAATCAATACGCTGGCCACCACTAAACGGCATTTGCTGATCGTCACTCGCCAGTTGACGAATGAGAGACCATTTACTTTTCTCCGCCGCTTCCTGCGATTGGCCTGACATATCCTGAAAGGCGATATCGAGCGTTTTTGTCTTTTCCTTAAAACGCTGTAAGTCGTCGTAATTCTTCATACACCACAACCTAAAACATAGGGAGGATTTTTCCAGGAATATATCATAATAATTTGAACACAGTGAGATAATTCTGATTACAAAACCAACAGATTCAATAAGAAAGCTTAATGCTAATTAGTTGTGTTTAGCAAAAAATGAGCACTAACTCACATATATTTCGTAAAATTATTGAGACAGCCTTAAGTAAAATATCAGCCTCAATGATTAACATCTAAGTATCTACTAACCCGGGGAGCATGGCTAACACAACTCCTTGTATTGGAAAGCAAAAAAAAAGCTGTCTCGTGTACTGTCGTTTTTACAGCATTCAGACGTTGGTGCTTAAGGGTTGTGAGAATATTGAATTATGGTTGGTAAAGTATTACTACGCGAATGCGTGGCCAACAAAACCTGTATTCTTCAAATCCGGCGGCACGTCACATCCCAGGATTTATGAATGCCGCGAACGGGCAGAGGAAGAACATGCCACTAACCAGCGGTGCATTTTGGCGATGAGTGACGCCAGGAAGGTAACGACAGCGTTGCGGGCTTCTACAGTCAAGCGGAATCACCTGTCGTTTACCTACAAGGATTCCGCCTGACAGGACATCTCTAGCGCGTCACATCACCTGACGCAATCAGTTGGTTTTCATCCTGATCAACCGCAAAACAGGCTATCTGCTGCTCACCGTACTGCTTCAGTTTCGGCTGCAACTGAACACAGGTGCCAAAACGGCGACGGCAGCGCGCATTGAACGCGCAACCCGGAGGCGGATTGAGCGGGCTGGGGAGTTCACCGGTCAGCTTGATACGTTCACGACGATCGTCAGGATTCAGACGTGGCGTGGCCGACAGAAGCGCCTGGGTGTAAGGATGGCGGGGATGAGCAAAAATCGCCTCTTTACTGCCCTTTTCAACGCAGCGTCCCAGGTACATCACCATCACGTCATCTGCAATGTGTTCAACCACCGACAGATCGTGAGAGATGAAGACATAAGACAGCCCCATGTCTTGCTGCAGATCCATCATCAGGTTAAGCACCTGCGCACGCACTGACACGTCCAACGCCGAAACCGGTTCATCTGCGATTAAGACATCCGGATCGAGCATCAGGCCACGCGCAATCGCAATACGCTGACGTTGTCCTCCGGAAAACATATGGGGATAACGGTCATAGTGCTCGGTTTTCAGACCGACTTTGGCCATCATTTCCAGCGTTTTTTCACGCCGCTCGGCTTTAGTGAGCGAAGTGTTAATGATCAGCGGCTCTTCCAGAATCTGGCTGACTTTTTTACGCGGGTTTAGCGAACCATAGGGATTTTGAAACACGATCTGAATTTTCTGTCGACGCAGCTTTTGCGCCTGCGGATCGTGTTTTAATAAATCCTGACCATGCCAGTAAAGCTGCCCTTCCGTCGGCGTTTCAATCATAGTCAGTAAACGGCCTAACGTGGATTTGCCGCAGCCTGACTCCCCCACCACGGCCAGTGTTTTTCCGCGCTCCAGGTTAAAAGAGACACCATCCAGCGCTTTGACCAGCCGCTCCTGACCAAATAAGCCTTTTTTCACCGGATAGTGTTTTTTCAGGTCAATAGCCTGCAGCAGATAGTCGTGCTTCGTTTTCTCAGGACTCATAGGTTGGTCTCCCGGCATCGTCCAGCGGATAGTGACATTTGGACTGACGTCCCGGAATCGTCCGCAGTTCAGGTTCTTCTTTACGGCAGCGATCGTTAGCATAAGGGCAGCGTGGATTCAGCAGACAGCCCATTGGACGATCGTATTTGCCTGGCACCACCCCCGGCAATGAGGCCAGGCGTGCTTTATCGGCCGCGAATTCTGGCAGCGCACGCAATAACGCCTGCGTGTAAGGATGACGGGGGGCTTTAAAGATATCGGACGCTTTGCCGCTCTCTACTACCTGGCCGGCATACATCACAATGATATGGTGGGCCGCTTCTGCCACCAGTGCCAGGTCGTGTGTGATCAGGATCAGCGCCATGTTTTCCTGCTTTTGCAGGTCCAGCAGCAGTTCAATGATCTGCGCCTGAATCGTTACGTCCAGCGCGGTCGTCGGTTCATCGGCAATCAGCAGCTTTGGACGACAGGCGATCGCCATCGCGATCATCACGCGCTGGCTCATCCCACCAGACAGTTGATGCGGATACACATCCAGCCGCGAGGCCGGATCGGGAATCCCCACCTGATTCAGTAGATCAATCGCCCGCTGGCGGCGGGTACTTTTATTACCGCCCTGATGGACCTTAATGGCTTCCATGATTTGGTAACCCACGGTATAGCAGGGGTTCAGGCTGGTCATCGGGTCCTGAAAAATCATGGCCACTTCGGCGCCCACCAGCTGACGGCGCTCTTTTTCAGAGATACGCTTTAGATCGCGTTGGTTGAATTCGAGCTTTTCCGCCATCACCTTACCGGGGAAATCGATCAACCCCATGATAGCCAGAGAACTGACGGATTTACCCGAACCCGACTCACCGACAATGCCCACCACCTGGCCCTGTTCAACCTGATAACTGATGCGGTCTACTGCGCGGAACGGTGCCTTATCGTCGCCGAAATGCACCGATAACTTATCTACATTTAATAACGCCATCTCGGTGCCTCTTTACTGCTTGAGTTTCGGGTCGAGTGCATCACGCAAACCATCGCCCATCAGGTTAAATGCCAGCACGGTCAGCAGAATGACTAATCCGGGGAACGTCACCACCCACCAGGCACTTTGCGCGTACTGCAATACGTCGGAGAGCATAGTGCCCCACTCCGGCGTTGGCGGTTGCGCACCCATACCGAGAAAGCCCAACGCCGCCATATCAAGAATGGCGTTGGAAAACCCTAACGAGGCCTGAACAATTAACGGGGCCAGGCAGTTAGGCAGAATGTTCACAAACATCTGACGCAGCATACCGGCACCGGCGACACCTGAGGCCGTCACATAGTCACGATTGACCTCAACCAGTACCGCCGCGCGTGTCAGACGGATATAGTGCGGCAGCGCGACAAAGGTCAGAGCAATAGAAGCATTGACGATCGACGGACCAAAAATGGCGACCAGAACAAGGGCTAACAGCAGGCTAGGCAGCGCCAGCATAATGTCGACCAGACGCATAATCGTGGCATCAACCGCTCCACCGATATAGCCCGCCAGCAGGCCGAAAATCACGCCAAAAATCAGCGACAACACAACGACCATGCAGCCCACCAGCAAGGAAAGGCGCGCGCCGTACATCAAACGCGAGAGGATATCGCGTCCCACATCGTCGGTGCCCAGGATATAGCTCCAGCTTCCTCCCTCCTGCCACACAGGTGGATGCAGCAGGGCATCACGGAACTGCTCCGCCGGGCCGTGCGGTGCCAGCACCTCGGCAAAAATGGCAATCAACAGCATCAGAATGATGTAAACCAGCCCGATAACCGCACCTTTGTTACGTTTAAAGTAGTGCCAGAACTCCTGAATCGGGGTCATCGGCTTAGGTGCGACATTCACACTCGCGGGATCAACGACAGACATGATGCCCCCTTATTTCTTATGACGTATGCGCGGGTTCACCACGCCATACAGCAGATCAACCAACAGGTTGACCAGGATAATCAGGATGGCCGTCAGCAGCACACCGCCCTGCACGACCGGATAATCACGGCGTTGCAGCGCTTCGATCAGCCAGCGCCCCAAACCCGGCCAGGAGAAGATGGTTTCGGTCAGGATGGCCCCTGCCAGCAAGGTGCCCACCTGCAAACCGATGACCGTCACAACCGGCAACATCGCATTACGCAGAGCGTGAACGACGATAACGCGCATACGCGTCAGGCCTTTCGCCCGGGCGGTGCGGATATAGTCTTCACCCAGCACTTCCAGCATAGAGGAGCGCGTCATGCGCACGATGACGGCCAGCGGAATGGTGCCCAGCACAATCGCGGGCAGAATCATATGCATGACGGCATCTTTGAAGTC
This sequence comes from Pantoea sp. PNA 14-12, assembly GCF_004364735.1. Classification (NCBI taxonomy): domain Bacteria; kingdom Pseudomonadati; phylum Pseudomonadota; class Gammaproteobacteria; order Enterobacterales; family Erwiniaceae; genus Pantoea; species Pantoea sp. PNA 14-12. Next base: position 95,559 of record NZ_SOAJ01000006.1, read on the forward strand.
GCCAGGCTCGCCCCAGATGAACGTGTCAATCAGCATAAAACCGGTCAACGGATGGCTGTCGTCCAGAAACACCGTATCTGCCACGCGACCTGAAACCGGTGTGAGATTGAGCTGGACCGACACCAGCATAATCAACATGATGCCCCACCAGAAAATCGGCATCGAGTAGCCGGTCAGGGAAATCCCGACCGCGGTGTGATCGAATACAGAACCACGTTTTACTGCGGCCAGAACGCCAACCGGAATCCCCACGGCGACGGCAAACATCATGGCGCAGATCCCCAGTTCCAGGGTGGCTTTAAAGCGCGGGACGAATTCAGTCCATACAGGAATGCGGCTCTTCAGTGAAATACCTAAATCACCGTGCAGCACACCGTTGATATAGTGCAGATACTGTTTCCACAGCGGCTGATCGAGCCCCATCATCGCCATTAACTCAGCATGGCGCTCGGGGGAGATACCGCGCTCACCTGCCATGATCAGCACCGGATCGCCCGGGATCATATGCACAAACGCGAAGGTCAATAATGTAATACCGATGAACGTTGGGATGACAAGCCCCAGACGCCGGAGTATGAACTGCAGCATAGGCGTAATTCTCAGTCGTTTTCCTCTGGCCCTGGCCAGAGATAACATTGCTCATTAACCGCATCCCGCGACAGCAGAACGCGACGCAGGAAGCGCTTCTTTTTGTAAAAGTAATTAGCCGGAAAAAAAAGAGCAGATAACAGGCGACCTGACACGGTCGCCTGAGGGCCGTTAAAACCGGCCCTGACTGCAGTAATCCGAAAGGTTATTCCTGAATATCGACGGTATCGAAGTGATGTTTACCTAATGGATCAACGACATAACCAGTAACTTTCTTGCTTACAGGCTCATAAACGGTTGAGTGAGCGATGATCAGCGCAGGCGCCTGGTCATGCATGACAACCTGAGCCTGCTTGTAGTACTCAATACGTTTGTTGTGATCGGATTCCGCACGTGCTGGCTGAATCAAATCTTCAAACGGCTTGTAGCACCAGCGCGAATAGTTAGAGCCGTCTTTCGCCGCCGCACAGCTGAACAGCGTTGCGAAGAAGTTATCGGGATCCCCATTATCGCCAGTCCAGCCCATCATGACCGTCTGGTGCTCACCCGCTTTGGCACGTTTCAGGTACTCGCCCCATTCATAGGTGACAATCTTGGCTTTCACGCCAATTTTCGCCCAGTCAGCCTGAATCATCTCTGCCATACGGCGCGCGTTCGGGTTATAAGGACGCTGAACCGGCATTGCCCACAGATCGATAGAGAAACCATCCGGCATACCGGCTTCTTTCAGCAACGCTTTGGCTTTCTCTGGATCGTAGGCATAGTCTTTAACATCGTTGTTATAGCTCCACATTGTCGGTGGAATCAGGTTTTTCGCTGGCTGGCCGGCGCCCTGATAAACCGCATCAATGATGGCTTTCTTGTTTACCGCCATGGTCAGTGCCTGACGCACTTTCACGTTATCCAGCGGTTTTTTCTCGGTGTTGAATGACAGGTAACCGACGTTCAGACCTGGCTGCTCCATCAGGTTAATTTTGCTGTCTTTCTTCATGCTGGCGATATCAGCCGGATTCGGATACGGCATGATCTGACATTCGCCTTTCTGCAGCTTGGCGTAACGTACTGACGCATCGGGGGTAATCGAGAAAACCAGACGATCGATTTTTGGCTTGGTTCCCCAGTAATCCGGGTTGGCTTTGTACAGGATACGTGAGTCTTTCTGGTACTGCTGAAGCACAAACGGCCCGGTGCCCACTGGATTCAGGTCAATTTTTTCAGGCGTGCCGGCTTTCAGCATGTTGTCAGCGTATTCTTTGGACATGATGGAGGCGAAATCCATGCCCAGATCAGCCAGGAAAGGCGCTTCAGGACGCGTCAGCACAAAGCGAACGGTATGATCGTCTACTTTTTCGATTTTGCTGATCAGCTTTGGCATATCCATACCTTCAAAGTACTCGTAGCTGCCGCCAGAGACGTTGTGGTATTTGTTGTTTTTGTCTAACTGACGCTCAAAAGAAAACACGACGTCATCCGCGTTAAATTCACGCGTAGGTTTGAAATCTTTAGTCGTTTGCCATTTTACGCCGTTGCGCAAATGGAAGGTATACGTTTTACCGTCAGCACTGACGTCCCACTTTTCAGCCAGTCCAGGTACCAGTTCGGTCGTACCCGTTTTGAATTCAACCAGACGGTTATAGATTGGAACAGAGCTGGCATCGTACGTCGTACCCGACGTAAAGAGTTGCGGGTTAAACCCTTCCGGAGAACCTTCAGAACAATAAACCAGGGTTTTCGCCTGAACACCTGCGGCTACGGTCATGGCGACGAGGCTCAGACCGACCTTCAGCATCCTGGATTTGGCCAGGGAGTTGATCATGCTTTTGCTCCATTGTGATGTGTTGTTGTGTGCATTGCCCGACCTCTGGTTTTTTTATGCGGTTCAGGCGGTCCACCCTGAGCGGGTGATAAGAGTGAGATATTTTTGTTTTGATAATGCTGATTGATAAGTACCCATCAGAAAAATCTGTATCTGCACCGTTATTGACGCATCAATTTGTCAACAGTTGCAAAGAACGTCAATACAACGGTTAGTTATTTACACAGAGTGTGAGGAATAGCAAGCAACGATAAAAAAAACCCTGCGCGCGCTAACGCCCTATATTGCACAGTGGCGTGGCTTTATTTCCGCGCATTCTGCTACCACAGTCATCGTTAAGCAGTCATTACCACTAAATAAAATCGTACATCATTTAGCGCCAAATGTTGGATATCTGAACGATTCCCTGTGCGTTATGACGTTCATACAGCGGAAAATGCTGATATTTTCTCGCAAAAATTTAACATTTTGCTTTTTTACAGCATAACCAAAACTTATATTTCGCCTGCCAGCATCCCTCAGACAACAAGGCCTGCATCGCCTTGAGACGGCAAAATAGCGGTCTGCCATGAAATTGCGCTGCAAGGATGTGTTATTGGTTTTTCACAAAATTACTGACATGAGATTTTCTAATAACAAACCCATAAAGGCTTGCTGTGAGGACGTAATTTTCACAACACGTCATAAGCTCCGTCACAAACACAGGTGACGATGACTATGTCAGGCCGCAGCAAAAAAGCTGTTTTATCATTGGGTTAAAAACTAAACAGAAAGAGTAAAGAAGGCACCCTTTATTAACGAAACCCTACGCATACACGGCGCAAGCTGCCTTCGGCAGTTCTCACCCGCTTTTATTCAGGCGAAAAAAAACCTGTCTTTGCAGAAAGGTTTCTTAAACAGGGTCGGCGAGAGAGGATTAGGCTTACTGCGTAAGGCCCCCTTCGGGCCGTTGCGTTCGCAACGTTGTCTCGCTTCGCCCGGCGCAAACCTCCTCCGGAGGTTCTCATCCTCTTTTATTCAGGCGAAAAAAAACCTGTCTTTACAGACAGGTTTCTTAAACAGGGTCGGCGAGAGAGGATTAGGCTTACTGCGTAAGCCCCCTTCGGGCCGTTGCGTTCGCAATGTTGTCTCGCTTCGCCCGGCGCAAACCGCCTCCGGAGGTTCTCATCCTCTTTTATTCAGGCGAAAAAAAACCTGTCTTTGCAGACAGGTTTCTTAAATATGGTCGGCGAGAGAGGATTCGAACCTCCGACCCACTGGTCCCAAACCAGTTGCGCTACCAAGCTGCGCTACTCGCCGATGGGGGCGCATGTTACTGCTCCCCCTGATAAGCGTCAACCGCTTTTTGCGCTTTTAAGGCCAATCGCCTGGAAAGCAGGCGATCAGCGGCTTCTCGGCGTTATCAATCCAAAATCCCTGTGTGATTACAGCGCTTTAGTCGCCGTTCTGGCTGGCGCCTGACACCAGTTGTTCGCCTGCTTAATTCCACCATCGGGCGAGGTATAACCCAGGCAGCCCAGAATCGTATCAAACAGCTCAACATGACGATGGGTTTTGCCCGTACGCTGTTGCGCCTGCAGTCGTTCAAAGTTTTCGCGATTCGTAGAGTCCGCCAGGTATTTGTCCGATGCCCAGACCATCATCGGCACGCGGAACTGCTCTGGTGGTGCCATCTCACGCGGCGTGCCGTGCAAATGCATATTGTCGCTAATCGATTCACCATGATCAGAGGCATAGAAAACAATCGCTTTCTTATCACGCAGCTGATCCAATACGCTGTCCAGCATGCTGTCGACGTAGAGTACCGAATTATCATAGGCATTAATCAACTGCGCTTTGCTACAGGTTTCATCCACGCCCATGCATTCAGGCTGGTAACGCGCAAAACTGCGCGGATACCGTTGCGAATAGAGGTAATGGGAACCTTTGGTATGCAACACAACCAGATGCTTACCTTTTGGATAACGCTGCAATGATGCCTGCAGCTCAGGTACAAGCAGCATATCATCCACTGACTTGCCCTGATTGCGTGGTTCTGAACCGATCTGCTCACGGAAAGAGAAGTTATTAGCGTTGATGTTATCGTAGAACCAGACTTCACTCTGCATCGCAAACAGCTCTGAGGTGAAGCCTAGCTCTTTCATTACCGCGAAAACATTTTGCTCTTTTAACGTCCGGCCAGGATTATCCATGGTGCCGCCTTCACGTACAAACATACAACGTAAAGACAGCTTGGTCGCGGTATCACAGGATTCACCGCGGAATGCGACCAGATTTTTCTCCTGAGAAAGCTTCGGCGTGGTATTACGCTCGTAGCCCAGCAATCCCATATGGTCCCAGCGCGTGGTTTCGCCGATAACAAATACAACGTAAGTATCATCTAAGCCCGGCGGCGCAACATAGGTAAACTTTTGGGCAGGATCCAGCAGTTCATGGTTTTCCAGCGTTTCGTCGACTTTCGTCCAGGTAAACAGGCCCAGCGCGGCCAGCCAGTTAGAGGGTAAATAGGAGTGCGCAACTACGCCGCCATAACTGGGCAGATCGATATTGGTCACTTCCTCATTGTTTTTTTGCAACTTATCAAGGTAGCGGATGGGCAGCCAGACGAGGGCGACGCAAGCCAGCAGGATAAGCGTCGGCTTAAGACGCTGTCCTGGTGTGCGCAGTTGCTCATTGAGCGTCATGCTAAGACTGTTACGCCAGATGAAGAACAACGGCAGCGCACTGGCCAGGACCATCCACAAAATGAAGTGATAGCCCACGACCTCTTTAGACAGATCGGTATCGGTTGTCATCACGGATGCAACAATGCCATAGCCGATAACCACATTAAAAAAGGCCATGTAATAGGCGGCGGCGACAGAAATCAGCACGATCAACGTGGCCAGAATACGGTAAAACACTCTTCCACCCAGCGATAACAGCCGCATCAGGAAAAACGTTAACAGTACGATAGCCACAACCTCTGTAAGCGCGGTGAGCCAGGCTGTCACGGTTGAGGTTGTCAACAGTCCCGCAAAGCGGCGATAAAAAATCGGCAAATTCAGCAGTATACCGAGATACAAAGCCAGCAAGAGCGACAGCTTTTGCTGTGTTAATGATTTTATATAATTCATGAAAAATGGAGTTTCCCCGGACTAAGCGCTTAACCAAACGTTAATCTGACTGCCATATTTCTGCAGAGTTCGCGAATTAAGCAAGCCGGTTAAATAAGAAGAGAATTCTGAGCGTTTTGACATGCCCTGATATAAAGCGGCACAGTTAAGCACGCGGCCACGCTATAAACCAGAAAATAATCCTGTTCAGCACGATCCGGGAAGTGGGCCAGAAGAGAAAGTAAGGAAGGGCCCGGAACCAGGCCCTTGATCGCTTAGCGAATAATGTTCAGTGTTACGTCAATATTGTTACGTGTGGCATTTGAGTAAGGACACACGATGTGCGCGGCGTCAACCAGCTTCTGTGCTTCTGCTTCATCCATGTCAGGCAAGTGGATATTCAGCGTCGCTTCGATACCAAAACCATTTGGGATTGGACCAATTCCGACTTCACCTTCAATCCATGCATCTTTTGGCATCGCAATCTTGTCGCGGCCAGCAACAAATTTCATCGCACCCAGGAAGCAAGCTGAGTATCCCGCTGCAAAAAGCTGCTCTGGGTTAGTGACTTCGCCACCTGCGCCGCCCATCTCTTTTGGCACACCCAGTTTGACATCCAGCACGCCGTCAGAAGACGTTGCGCGGCCATCACGACCACCGGTAGCTTTAGCTTTTGCACGGTAAACCACTTGTTCTAAAGACATCGCTTTTCTCCATTGCACTATTTAATCGCTCGCTACTCATCACAACGTAGTCGAACAGTGAAGGTTAATTTACTGCCTGTACTCATTAGAAAATTTAGCGCGGAGCCATCAGTTTGTCACGTAACTGGTTGAGCTGTAGCTTAAGCGCATACATCTCGTCCTCGCTACAGTCTGACGCACACTGAATGTCATCAGGAATACTTTCAGCCTGCTGACGTAAAGCCCACCCGGCATCCGTTAAGCTGACCACCACCTGACGTTCATCCTGACGGGAACGCTGACGGTTGATTAAGCCCGCATTTTCCAGACGTTTCAACAGCGGCGTCAGCGTCGCTGAATCCAGAAAAAGCCGTTCGCCTATTTCTGACACCGTGAGTGAATCCTGTTGCCACAGCACCAGCATGACCAGATATTGCGGATAGGTAATATCCATCTGGCTAAGTAACTTGCGATAGACTTTATGCATCGCCAGATTGGCGGAATAAAGTGCGAAGCAAAGTTGCTGATCGAGCAACAGTGGCGCTGCTTTCACTTTTTTGTCATCTTGATAACTGTTCATGGAAGTAATATAGATAGCACACTAGTTAATTGCAAGCAATTTATGACAGCCGGGGGTAGTGCATGCAGGATTCTTTGGAAGAACAGGCACGACGCTATGCCACGCAGGTCCATGCTGAATCAGGACAGCGGCGTAAATATACCGATGAGCCCTATATTGTTCATCCGACAGCCGTGGTGGAGTTGGTCAGAAGCGTAACCGATGACCCGGTTATGCTGGCCGCTGCCTGGCTGCACGATACTGTAGAAGATACGGCGACGACACTCAACGATATTGAAAATCATTTCGGCCCGGAAGTGGCCCGACTGGTTGAAATGCTGACCGATACCGCGCCCACGCAGGCAAAAAATCGGGCTGCCAGAAAAATGGCGCATTTCCGTCATACTGCCCAGGCCAGTCCTGAAGCGCAAACTATTAAGCTGGCCGATATTATTGATAACACACGGGCCATCGTCCGCTTCGATCCGCACTTCGCCCGCGTTTACCTGATTGAAAAGAAAATTCAGATTGGCCTGCTCAAAGAAGGCAGTGAAGTACTCTGGCATCAGGCCTCGACAAATATTGAAAAGGGCATTGCACAGCTAAGTCAGGCACCGTACAGCGTGCCCGAGAACTGGTTTATAAAGCAGGCAGCGCGGTACGGCGGGTTACGTTGACGCTGACTGAGTATCTTTCTCACAGCAGGTAAACGCCAGCCATAGTCGAATCTGAACGCAGCGCTGGCTGTTCCGGTTCCCGAAATGCGTCACCGGGCCTGTCGTCCGAATCCCTGTGCTGCGAGTACGCCGTTGTTTTTTCCTGATGGCAGACGCCGTGGAAACGTAACGGTGTAATAATAACGACGACAGGGCCAGCAATAGGCTTTTGAAAGAGATCCAAATCCAGGTTAAATCAGTAATAATTTACCTTTAACGAGCACACTTTTATTACTGTGATAATAATCACGATAGCCTACAAAAACGATGGACTTATAAAGATAATAGAATAGGGTAATATGATGTTTAATGAGAGTTGAAACATTATGATTATCTTAAACAATCCTGCCCTGTTATCTAAATGGTTTAACCTTGACAATATTATCGTCAATCATCGCCCTTAATCCTTTCCTTTTACCGTTCTGAGCACTCGCTGGCTTATACCTCCGGTGTCGCGGGTGCACGCACGCGCATCCTGATTTCATTAAGACTGCATAAATAGTGTCGTCCTGTTGCATCGCTTTTCTCGCTCTTTTTACAGGCTACGTACCCTGCCGTCTCAGCGAAATTCATGGACATTTAAATTTAAAAGAATGGCCACGCCTGATTTTTATTTATTTGCAAAAGTCACGGCACCGGCATGCCTGAATAAAAGGAAGAGCAATGAATAACTTTAAACATTTACCGGAACCTTTTCGCATTCGTGTTATTGAACCCGTTAAACGGACGACCCGCGAATATCGCGAGGCGGCGATAATAAAAGCGGGTATGAATCCTTTTTTACTGGACAGTGAAGACGTTTTTATTGATCTCCTCACGGACAGCGGCACCGGCGCAGTGACACAAAACATGCAGGCAGCCATGATGCGGGGCGACGAATCATACAGTGGAAGCCGCAGTTACTATGCATTAGCCGATGCCGTGAAAGCCATCTTTGGGTATGAATATACCATTCCGACTCATCAGGGCCGGGGTGCAGAGCAAATTTATATCCCGGTATTAATTAAAAAACGTGAAAAGGAAAAAGGCCTCGACAGAACCAAAATGGTGGCTTTTTCTAACTACTTCTTCGACACCACGCAAGGACATAGCCAGATTAACGGCTGCACTGTCCGAAACGTTTATATCAAAGAGGCTTTCGATACCGCAGTACGTCATGATTTTAAAGGCAATTTCGACCTGCAACGTCTTGAAGACGGTATAAAGGAAGTGGGTGCCCGTCACGTGCCTTACATTGTGGCGACGATCACCTGCAACTCGGCTGGAGGACAACCTGTCTCCCTGGCCAACTTAAAAGCCATGTACCAAATCGCAAAGCAATATGACATTCCTGTGGTCATGGATTCAGCCCGTTTCGCTGAAAATGCCTACTTTATCCAGCAACGTGAAAAAGAGTACCAGGGCTGGACAATCGACGCGATTACCCGGGAAAGCTATCAATATGCCGACATGCTGGCGATGTCGGCCAAAAAAGATGCCATGGTGCCAATGGGCGGCTTGCTCTCCTTCAAGGACGACCGCGTCTTTGACGTCTATACAGATTGCCGAACACTGTGCGTCGTGCAGGAAGGTTTTCCCACCTATGGCGGCTTAGAAGGCGGTGCGATGGAACGGCTGTCAGTAGGGCTTTACGACGGGATGCGTCAGGACTGGCTGGCCTATCGCATCAGCCAGATTCAGTACCTGGTAGACGGGCTGGAATCCACAGGCGTGACCTGTCAGCAGGCTGGAGGGCATGCTGCTTTTGTCGACGCCGGTAAATTATTGCCTCATATTCCCGCCGATCAGTTTCCGGCTCAGGCCCTGGCCTGTGAGCTGTATAAGGTGGCAGGCATTCGGGCGGTAGAGATTGGATCATTTTTGTTAGGTCGCGATCCGAAAACGGGTAAACAGTTGCCCTGCCCGGCTGAATTGCTGCGTCTGACCCTTCCCAGGGCCACCTACACGCAAACGCACATGGATTTCATCATTGAAGCATTCGGACATGTGAAAGAGAATGCGGCCAACATAAAAGGCTTAACCTTCATCTATGAGCCTGAGGTATTGCGCCACTTCACTGCAAAACTTAAAGAGATTTAACTGTCATACCTGTAAAGTGAGCGGCTGTCAGCGACAGCCGCTCTGCCGCATCGCTCTGTTAACCTCACAACAATAAAAATGATAAACATGAGATACCGTATTGAGAGGACACCATGGACGATCATCCACATCAAAAACATTCCGCCTTTTGGGGCGTGATGGTTATTGCCGGCACGGTCATCGGTGGCGGCATGTTTGCACTGCCCGTCGATCTGGCCGGCGCCTGGTTTTTCTGGGGCACTTTTATCCTGGTGATCGCCTGGTTTTCCATGCTGCATTCCGGTCTGTTATTGCTGGAGGCCAATTTAAATTACCCACCAGGCTCAAGCTTTAATACATTAACCAAAGATCTGCTGGGTCAAAAATGGAATGTAGTTAGCGGCATTACCGTTGCGTTTGTGCTGTATATTCTGACGTACGCCTATATCTCAGCCAATGGTGCGATTATCAGCGAAACGCTGTCCGCTCACACGGGCCTGACTTTGCCTGCCCGCGTCGTCGGCATCGGCACCGCGGCAGGTGTTGCTGGCGTGCTGTGGATAAGCTCACTGGCAACAAGCCGGATTACATCCCTCTTTCTCGGCGTTAAAATCCTCGCCTTTATCATTGTTTTCGGTTCATTATTTTTTGACGTTGACTATGCCATTCTCAGCGATGCCAGCAGCCTCAGTGACACGCATTCTTACTTCGCCTGTATCTTTATGGCTATCCCTGTCTGCCTTGCTTCATTTGGTTTTCATGGCAATATTCCCAGCCTGATAATTTGTTATGGCAAGCAGAAAGACAAGCTGGTGAAAAGCCTGGTTCTGGGCTCCTTACTGGCGCTGTTTGTCTATCTTTTCTGGTTGTATTGCACTATGGGCAATATCCCGCGCGAAAGTTTTAAAGGCATTATTGCGTCGGGGGGCAATGTTGACGCCCTGGTGAAGTCGTTTATGGGCACCCATCCCGACAGAGTTATTGCCTTTTTCCTGCTGGTTTTTTCTAATCTTGCCGTTGCCAGCTCTTTTTTTGGCGTCACGTTGGGGTTATTCGATTATCTGGCGGACTTGTTTAACATAGAAAATACCGCCGTTGGGCGAGGCAAAACGGTGCTGCTCACCTTTCTTCCCCCCAGCCTTTTGTACCTGATCTTTCCAAATGGCTTTCTCTATGGCATTGGCGGCGCAGGCTTATGCGCAACGGTGTGGGCCGTCATCGTGCCTGCCCTACTGGCAATGCAGTCCCGGAGACGCTTTCCCGACCAAATTTTTACCGTGTGGGGTGGCAGAATCATTCCCGCCATGGTCATCATTTTTGGTGTCGTTGTGATTGTCTGCTGGGTAGGTAACGTACTGGACGTGTTACCGAAGCTTGCCTGATAAGACGCTGGCAGGAAATACGGATGGCGTTGTGTGCTGGAGGCTAAACAGCCGGCCACCCTTGTGACCGGCCTCACCTGTAAACGAGTGGGTTTTAAAACTTAATCAAGCAGCTGACGTCCAAGATACGGATTGGCGTGAAGTAATTTCATCAATTTCTGTGCCGTTGCTGAAGGGCGCGTACGCTGTGCTTCCCAACTTTTAACCGAAGAAACGCTAACACCCATGATTTTTGCAAACTCATCGACCTGCATTCCCGCCATTTCGCGCAGACGTTGCGGCTCTGGCATTGCAGGTTGACGCTGAGTTTGCAGCGCAACAGGGCTGTTATCACGTGTCAAAACAATCTGCTCAAGGCTGCTGAGCAATTCAAACATAGGATCTTTTAACTCCATAGAGAACTCCTTAAAACTCACTATGAATCACGTGAAAGAAGGTACACGAACCTGAAATCAGGTTCAGAAACCGGACTAAGCAAGCTGCATCCCATAAGAGTTTGTATTTATGATGAAAATCTTATGGGACACAGCCTGTACTGCACCGCTGCTTAAACATGACAACGCAATGCAACATATGCCGGGAGACTAAGTATGGATAGAGACCTGACAATTTGCAGTGCAAATTAAACATTTTTTTTAACTTTACAATTCTGAAAAAAGGCTAAAAACCCTAACCGTTTGATGCAATTGATTTTGTTGATACGGCATCCACTTCGCGTTCCGATCTTTTTTTCTTCACCCTCTTCGGTGAATAAATCGTCAGAACCCCGCACGCGCTTACAACAAAAGAATTTGCAAAATATGCGCCAGATCTTTCGATTTTCTACAACAAAACGGTCAGTACCAGCAATTTATCAAGCTACGCACTGGCGATGCCGTGGCTGTCGTGCCGCCAGCGCCCAAAGACATAACGGTTATCAGGCAATGACCAGTACGATTAATCCTGCTCTGTCATCTGGACAGGCCCTTCGCATAGCGAGCCAGAGCGACAGGTTGCACTACTTTAAGGCAACTGAACAATGAGAGGGCATTTAAAAGATAGCTGTTAATACAGCCTGCACCCGGTACGGGATGCTCAGGCAGTGAGCGCGGTTCCGGGCGGGCTTAACAAAGGGCGTCTGAACAGGCCCCGATCCGGGTTTATTCTTACTGCCTTTACAGCACGAGCCGCCCCTTATCGGGTATGGAAAAACGCCTTTTCACTGCTCTTTAACAGGCTTTGTAAACGAATGAGGCCCTGATTTTACGTTTAACCTCTTTTTTCTTACCCATAATGGCCTGACAGCGCGCTTTCACATTGTGTGGCCATTAACGTTTGTTCTATTCTTTAGGCCACTGCTTACCCGGACATCAGCCAGTTTTACTGACAGGAGTTGAACCCATGGCTTCAGGAATTTCCCGCGTCCTGGCACGCAGCGGCATTATGCTGGCTGGCGTGCTTATCGTTCTGCAACTCACCGCGTGTGGTGATAAAGAAGGCGAACAACGCAAAGCGTTTATCGATTTCATGCAAAATACCGTTATGCGTAGCGGTGAACATCTGCCGAGTCTGAGTGAAAACCAGAAACAGAGTTTTGGTCCCTTTGCTGGGGATTACGCGATTTTGTATGGTTTCTCACAACAGGTGAATAAGACGGTCGATCAGGGCATGCGCCCGGTCGTGGATGAGCTTTCTGCTATTCGCGTGCCGCAGGACTACCTGAGTCGCCGGGATTCTCTGGCTCAGGCCACCAGCGCCCTGACCGTCGCCACCCAACAACTCGAAAGCGCCAAAATGCAGGCGGATAAGAGCAAAGCCGGTCTGAAACAGTCTGACGATCTGAAAAAGGTTTTCGATACCGCCTATGACAAGGTCGTCACTCAGCCTGCCGCTCAGTTGATCCCATTGTTACCTAAACTCCAGGCGCTTAGTCAGGATGCGGTTAAAACTGGTGAATTTCTTCAGGCACAGGGGACACGCGTCAGTTTTAATAATGGCGGAGTCCAGTTCCCTACTCAGGAACAGGCTACCCAGTACAACAGCCTGATGACCAGTTTATCAGCGAATGTCCAGGCACTGACTCAGGCCAAGAATGCCGTTCAGGGCACGGGACAATAAATTTCACACGGACAGATTAGCGACTGTCCACCTCATAATCACTTCACCACGCGCTTACGCTTCATAAAAACGGGCCAGATCAAAATGTGATCTGGCCCGTTTTTTATTAAATTAAGTTGTGACTTTAATCACATTTTATAAACAAAGCAGCATGATAAAAGTGTGATAAATATCACTTAAAGTAAAAAGAAATGGTCAAAATTTGGTCATAACTTTCCCGTATGACCCTTATTTTGTGATCTAAATCACTTAAAACGCCCCTGTCACCCCGTCACAAATGTGACCTGCATCACTCATGAGGCCACCCACTACGCAGGCCAATATTCGCGTGATAAAGTCCGCCTGCATACAGTAATACTGACGGCGCATCGCCGTAGTGGCTAAACAAAAACAAACGCGCGCTCCTGTTGCAGCGCGTCTCAACAAGGGGTGGGCTTATGTCCTCATCAGTAAAGGTCAAAGTTCAAAGCTTTGGTCGCTTTTTGAGTAATATGGTGATGCCTAACATCGGCGCGTTTATCGCCTGGGGTATTATCACCGCGCTGTTTATTCCAACGGGCTGGATTCCAAACGCAACACTGGCGAAACTTGTCGCCCCGATGATCACTTACCTGCTGCCATTGCTAATTGGCTTTACAGGTGGACGTCTGGTGGGAGGCGATCGCGGCGGTGTGGTGGGTGCCATCACGACAATGGGCGTGATTGTCGGTGCTGATATGCCGATGTTCCTCGGCTCGATGATCGCAGGCCCGCTTGGTGGCTGGGCAATTAAGTCATTTGACCGCATGGTTGACGGCAAAATCAAAAGCGGCTTCGAAATGCTGGTTAACAACTTCTCTGCCGGGATCATCGGCATGTTGTTGGCGTTGCTGGCCTTCCTGGCGATTGGTCCCCTTGTCGAAGGTTTGTCACATATCCTGTCCGCTGGCGTCAATTTGATGGTGCAAAATAACCTGCTGCCATTGACCTCTGTCTTTGTCGAACCGGCGAAAATCCTGTTTCTTAATAATGCTATTAACCACGGCATCTTCTCACCGCTGGGGATTCAACAGGCAAGCGAAGCCGGTAAGTCAATCTTCTTCCTGATTGAAGCCAACCCAGGCCCGGGTATGGGCGTACTGATGGCCTATATGTTCTTTGGTCGTGGTAGTGCGAAGCAGTCTGCCGGCGGTGCGGCTATCATCCACTTCCTGGGCGGTATTCACGAAATCTACTTCCCTTATGTCCTGATGGCACCACGCCTGCTGCTGGCCGTGATCCTCGGCGGTATGACCGGCGTGTTTACTCTGACGGTTCTGCATGGCGGCCTGGTTTCCCCTGCCTCACCGGGATCTATCCTGGCGGTATTAGCCATGACGCCAAAAGGCGCTTATTTTGCGAATATTGCCGCCGTCTTCGCTGCTTTTGCTGTTTCCTTCGTGGTCTCTGCTATTTTGCTCAAAACCAGCAAAGTGAAAGAAGACGATGATATCGAAGCGGCTACGCAGCGCATGCATGATATGAAAGCCGAGTCAAAAGGACAGGCGGTGTCAGGTGCCGCGGTTGCCAGCGATGCGATGAGCGTTGACCTGAACCATGTGCGTAAAATCATCGTGGCTTGTGATGCCGGCATGGGGTCAAGCGCTATGGGGGCAGGCGTACTGCGTAAGAAAGTTCAGGATGCAGGCTTAACGCATGTGTCGGTAACCAACAGCGCCATTAACGCGCTGCCGGGTGATGTTGACTTAGTCATTACGCATCGCGATTTGACCGAACGCGCCATTCGTCAGGCTCCTCATGCCCAACACATTTCACTGAATAACTTTCTGGACAGTGCTCTGTACAGCACGCTGACCCAGCGCCTGGCGGCGGCAAACCGGAGTGAAGCGAACCGGGAAGTCGTACAGAAAACATTGGGTGACAGCTATGATGACGGCAGTGCCAACCTGTTTAAACTGGGGGCGAGCAACGTGTTCCTGGGACTGAATGCCAGTAATAAAGAGCAGGCCATCCGCTTTGCGGGTGAGCAGTTGGTGAAAGGGGGTTATGTTCAGCCCGAGTACGTTGATGCGATGCTGGAGCGGGAAAAGCTGACGCCGACATACCTTGGCGAATCGATCGCGGTCCCGCACGGCACGGTTGAGGCTAAAGACCGGGTGCTGAAAACCGGTGTGGTTTTCTGCCAGTACCCTGCTGGCGTGCAGTTTGGTGATGAACCCGATGAGGTGGCGCGCCTGGTCATTGGTATCGCCGCCCGCAATAACGAGCATATTCAGGTGATCACCAGCCTGACCAACGCACTTGACGATGAGCAGGTCATTGAAAAACTGGCTCATACTAACAGCGTTCAAGATGTGCTGGATCTGTTATCAGGCAAGCCAGCGTTAGCCTGATTCGGTCCGACATTTTCCCTGGGGCGGTTATGCCCGTCCCACTTTGTTGGGGCGGACATGCCCGCCCCGTTGTCATTTGATATGGGTCAAAATTATGAAAGCGTTACATTTTGGAGCGGGTAATATTGGTCGCGGTTTTATTGGTAAACTGCTGGCAGACGCAGGTATTGAGCTGGTTTTCGCAGATGTGAATCAGACGGTACTGGATGCCCTGAATGCACGTCATGAATATCCTGTGCATGTCGTCGGTGAACAGGCCAACGTCGACATCGTTACAGGCGTCAGCGCCGTTAACAGTACCAGCGACGATATTATCCCTCTGATCGCTGAAGTTGATCTCGTTACCACTGCGGTTGGCCCGCAAATCCTGGAACGCATCGCCACCAGCGTCGCCAAAGGTCTGGCCAAACGCAGTGATAACGGCAATGTTCAACCGCTAAATATTATCGCCTGTGAAAATATGGTTCGTGGTACCAGTCAACTCAAACAGCATGTGCTGCAGGCACTACCGTCCCAGTATCACGCCTGGCTTGAGGCGCATGTTGGCTTTGTCGATTCTGCGGTTGATCGTATTGTACCGCCTTCTGAAGCCGGCAGTGAGGATCCGCTGGAAGTCACCGTGGAAACCTTCAGCGAATGGATTGTGGATAAGACCCAGTTTAAGGGCGATCTGCCCACCATTCCGGGCATGGAACTGACTGACAACCTGATGGCCTTTGTTGAGCGTAAGCTTTTTACACTCAACACCGGCCACGCGATTACGGCCTACCTGGGACAACGGGCTGGCCACCAGACCATCCGCAATGCCATTCTTGATGAGGGTATTCGCGCCGTCGTTCAGGGCGCCATGGAAGAGAGTGGCGCGGTGCTCATCAAACGTTATGGGTTCGACGCCGATAAACATGCTGCCTATATCCAGAAAATCCTGGGCCGCTTTGAAAATCCTTACTTAAAAGATGATGTTGAACGCGTGGGTCGGCAGCCACTTCGTAAGTTAAGTGCGGGCGATCGCCTGATTAAACCAACGCTGGGCACTCTGGAATACGGGTTGCCGCATGCCAATTTGGTGAAAGGGATTGCGGCCGCCATGCACTACCACAGCGACCAGGATCCGCAGGCGCAAGAGCTGGCTGCACTGCTGGCGGAAAAAGGGCCACAGGCAACCCTGGCTCAGGTATCTGGCCTGGAGGCTGACAGTGAGATTGTAAAAGAAGCCGTTAGCGCCTGGCACGCCATGGCATAATAACGCCATGTTAGCAATCCAGATCGGGGGCGATGACGTCGCCTCCGACAGCAGTACGACATTGACGCAGGCCATAATGGAAGAAAAGCAGGCTTTTGAAAATCGTGTGCTTGAACGTCTGAACGCGGGGCGATCGGTGCGGAGCTTTCTGTTCGCCGCAGTTGAACTGCTGGCCGAAGCCGTTAATGTGCTGGTGTTACAAGTATTCCGTAAAGATGACTACGCCGTGAAATACGCCGTGGAGCCCCTGTTGCTGGGCGACGGCCCGCTCGGCGAGCTGTCGGTCAGGCTTAAGCTGATTTATGGCCTTGGGGTGATTAGTCGTCATGAATATGAAGATTGTGAACTGCTGCTGGCCCTGCGCGAAGAGCTGAATCACGACGCGGGCGATTATCGTTTTACCGATGATGAAATTCTGGGTCCTTTCGGTGAATTGCACTGCGTCTCAGCCTGGCCACCGGTTCCCACCTTACAGGCAGACGATCCCGCCTTACAGGCGATGCAGCAGCAACGCTACCTGCAAATGGTGCGCTCCACGATGTTACTGTCTCTGACAGAACTCATTTCCCGTATCAGCCTGAAACAGGCGTTTAAGAAGGCATCCAGCTAAATCCTGCGGGGAGCCTGAACCGCTCCCTCTTTCACCCTTCTCCCGAGAATCTGTCGTGAATTTGGTGTATCCTTAGCCTGTTTTCCTCAACGAGTTGTTGTCATGAAAGAGCAAGAAAAGAACGAAATTAAACGCCTCAGCGATCAACTGGACGCGCTGAACCGTAAAGAGCCTCAGCTACTGGAAGCGGGTGATGCTGAAAAGCTGGGCGCGCTTTTAAAAGAGAAAGAAACGCTGGTGACGGAAATTGAACGTCTGCGCAATCAGCGCGACGCCAAATTGAGCCAGGAAGCGCAAAAGCTGCAGAAACTGCCGTTCAGCCGCGAAATTACCAAAAAAGAACAGGCCAATCTGGGTGCCTTAAAGAAAAGTGTACGCGGCCTGGTTGTCGTGCACCCTATGACCGCGCTGGGACGAGAAATGAACCTGCAGGTCATGACAGGCTTTGCCAAAAGCGCCTTTTGATGTGTGCGATCAGGCAGCTGCCTGATCCACCGCATGCTGGCCAGTAGCCGTATTCACCTGCTCTGCCAGCGTATCCAGCAGCGTATAACGACGGCGGTATTCGGCCCGCTTCTTGCTGGCAATGTCCTCAAGCGCTTTTCGTGGCAACATCAGCGGCAGCGCAAACATGCCGTCAGCGCGGGCCTGACCATTCAGCGTCAGCCAGAATTCACTGTAGCTGGCGAAAAACTTATCACCTTTGCTATGACGATAACGCAGGCTACGAAAAACATGGGTTTCGTCGCCAACCGCCGCAATTTTCTTAACGCCGCATTGCTGAGCCAAAATAAATACAACTTCCATTAACAGGCGTTTAGGAAATAAGCCGTGTGCGGCTTTCGTTGCATCACGAATAACATCATTTGAGATATGTTTACGTGGTCCCTGCAAACCACCAATCAGCAAAGTTCGCTGTTTTTCGTCATTCATAATGGTAAATGACAGAGAAGCCAGCGCCTCATTTTCATAACGTAAAACAACCGTGACTTCCCCTTCACGATCGAAATATCCGGAGCGACAAGTAATATTGAACGCTTCATTATTTTTACCTTCAAACCTGGCAAGGACTGTCTCCTCTCCGCTTTGCAGAATCTGGCGAAGCTGACTGTTCTCCAGACTTCCCATCAACGCATAATGATCAAGAATCGCCTGCGCCCGTTGCGCGACGCTCATCCCCGCACGCAGATAGGGGCGATGAAGTTTTGCAGGTAACAGCCCCTGTACGTGCATTAACTGGGTGATTCTTGGTAACGCAGAAAGTTGCTGTAAATAACGCAAAGTCGTAACAGGTGCAATAAGGGTTCTTAAAGCAAATTTAAGCCGGAATCGCCGGCTCCGCCAGATTTTGTTGGGGACGTACTTTCCGCTAAGTAATTGAAAAAATAAACTGGCGTATGAATCCGCCATCACATCGTGTGTAGTATAAATAGACATAGCCGACATTCTTATTGGTCTGATAATGACACTGATGATAAAACGACCGGCATCAACGGCAGGTTAATGACTCAAATTGTTAAAAATTTAGCGGGGTAAACTGACGCTTCGTTTAATTTTCGTTTAGGCCCTTAAGCCCGACTGCATGTGTGCAGGTAGTTTGAAGGTAATAAAATGCCAGAGCAGGCACCATTGAGAAGTTGCAGGGTGGAAGAACAGCATCCTGCGGGCGTAAAAAAACCGGCAGAGCCATTCTGCCGGTTGAAAGTACCTGTGGCGCTTGGCGCTTACTTAGCGGATGCGAAGCGCGCTGCCGCCTCGTCCCAGTTAACCACGTTCCAGAAAGCTTTGATGTAATCCGGACGTTTGTTTTGATACTTCAGGTAGTAGGCGTGTTCCCACACATCCAGACCGATGATAGGGTAACCCGATACGCCAGCGATCGCTTCGCCCATCAGAGGGTTGTCCTGGTTAGCGGTTGAAACCACGGCCAGTTTGTCACCTTTCTTAACCAGCCAGGCCCAACCGGAGCCGAAACGGGTCGCTGCCGCTTTTTCAAACTCTTCCTGGAATTTTTCTACGCTGCCGAAATCTTTTTCAATCGCAGCTTTCAGCTCGCCCTGCAGCGTGGTGCCGGTTTTCAGGCCTTTCCAGAACAGGCTGTGGTTAGCGTGACCACCCGCGTTATTGCGCAGCGGGCCTTTTTTATCTGCTGGCAGCTGATCCAGTTTGGTGATCAGTTCATCGACAGGCAGATCGGCAAATTCAGTCCCTTCCAGCGCCGCATTGGCGTTGTTGACATAAGTCTGGTGGTGTTTGGTGTGATGGATTTCCATCGTCTGCTTGTCAAAATGCGGTTCCAGTGCGTCGTAAGCGTAAGGCAGGGATGGCAGTGAATAACTCATGTTCTTCCTCTCCATTTAGTGTTTGAGCAGCACGACAATGTCGGCACGTGCCGCGTAAGCAGTCGTATCATTATAGTTAAATTCATGATCGGTAAAAGCGTAATCAATGCCCTATTAAACATAAGGTTTTGAAAAAGCATGCAAAGCAGCCAGATTTTTCGGTGGCGGAAAGCCTGGGTGCGTAAAGAGGATTACCTGCAAAGCGCCCCGAACACGCAGACGTTATCTCAGCCGCTGCGGATGACTATAGATGGTGGCACGGCCCGGTTTACTGAATCCTACCAGGGTAAGATGACAGCGTTCGGCCACCTCCACCGCTAACTGGGTTGCGGCAGACACGGCAAACAGAATTTCAACGCCGCACATTGCCGATTTCTGCACCATTTCATAGCTGGCCCGGCTGGAGACCAGTACGGCACCATTGCCCCATTCGGCCTGACTGCGATAGCCCAGCAGTTTGTCCAGTGCCACATGGCGGCCGACATCCTCACAGCCATGAATCAGTCCACCCTCAGGATGTATCCAGGCGGCCGCGTGCGTGCAGCCTGTTTTTTGCCCGACGGGCTGGACGTCCTTGAGCTGCGCCAGCGCGCTGTCCAGCTGCGCCAGGGGAAAAGTCTGCGTAAACGGCAACGGCGTCAGCGGCTTTCCGATCTGCTCCAGTTGCTCCACGCCACATACGCCGCAACCCGTCCGGCCGGCCAGCGCTCGCCGTTGGGCTTTCAGCGCCATAAAACGTCGGCTGGATAATTCAATCTGCACCTCAATGCCGTGACAACCGGTCACCACATCCATTCCGAAAATATCGGCCGGAGAATCGATGATGCCTTCTGAGAGTGAAAAACCGACAGCAAACGCCTCCAGGTCCTTGGGCGTTGTCATCATCACAACGTGAGAAATACCGTTATACACCAACGCCACGGGCACTTCTTCGGCTAACCAGTCGGCCTGAGCATGGTGCAGGTCGTCACGTTGCCAGACATGGATTTCACGCAAGCCTGCTCGCTCACTCGCACCGGTTTCCTCTTTCACTTCGTTGTTCTTCACGTTGTTCTGACCCTGAGCTGTTGCGGATGGCGTAAAGGTAACCCTGTTGCGCCATGCTGAATAGCTTCTATTCTGTACCCTGCGCCGTGCTGCAACAAGTCTGTGGGTGGCAGACAGCATAAAGCGTGAAAGGCCCACCGATTTGCCGTTATTCACAATGCGTTATGCCTGTTGTCGCCGGCGAAAAATGTATTTCATACTGAAGATAAAGGGCTGGACTGCTATGCTCAGCCTGTTGGGAGCTGTTTTGCACTGCGGTTTCCTGACGCGGTTTTCCGCCTGCTTTGCTCGCTGAGAACCGCTCACGAGGGAAAATGGCGAGAGATCCGGCCCATAACGGCTACTCGTAGCCGATACAGACAACCTCATTTTTGCTGGTGTCGTGAGTAGCGTAATCAGCCAACAAACAGGAAAATGCCTTTTATGCGCATCCGCATTATCCCGAAAGACCCGTTGGAGAAGAGCGAAAAAAACCCAGCGGAAATGATCCCGCCGTTACTCTTCCCCCGGCTGAAAAATTTATACAGCCGTCGGGCGGCGCGTTTGCGTGATCTGGCGGCAAAAAATCCTTTGGGTGACTATTTACGCTTTGCCGCCGTCATCGCCCAGGCGCAGGAAATCGTTCTGTACGATCATCCTCTGCAGATGAACCTTCACGCACATCTGCTCAGGAGCGCTCAGGAAGATAAAGCGCCGCTGGATATTCATACTCTTTCGCGCGATCCACACTGGCATCGCCTGCTGCACTCGTTAGTTGCGGAGCTAAAGCCCGAAATGAGCGGTCAGGCGCTGGCGGTGTTAGAGAACCTGGAGAAAGCGTCAGCGACCGAGCTGGAAACGCTGGCCAGTGCCCTGTTTGCGGGTGAGTACGCGCAGGTGAGCAGTGATAAAGCCCCTTTTATCTGGGCTGCGCTGTCGATCTACTGGGCACAAATGGCGGCATTGATTCCCGGTACGGCTCAGGCGGAGATGGGCGCACAACGCCAGCACTGCCCGGTATGTCACAGCCTGCCGGTCGCCAGCATCGTACATATGGGTTCGCATGAAAGTGCGCGCTACCTGCACTGCAACCTGTGCGAAAGTGAATGGCACGTCGTGCAGAACACCTGCTCTCATTGCGACCAAAACCGCGATCTGCATTACTGGTCACTGGACAGCGAGCACGCGGCCGTCAAAGCAGAAAGCTGCGGCGACTGTGGCAGCTACATGAAAATGCTTTATCAAGAAAAAAATCCGGCCATTGAACCGGTCGCCGACGATCTCGCCTCTTTAGTGCTGGATGCACGTATGGAGCAGGAAGGTTTTGTACGCAGTGGCCTGAATCCTTTTATGTTTCCCGGTGAATAGTTTTTTGCTGATGAAACCTCGCTAAACGGGAGTAACGCAATGAAACTGATTGGCAGCTATACCAGCCCCTTTGTCCGCAAGATTTCTGTCATCATGCTGGAAAAAGGCATGATGTTCGAATTTGTTAATGCGTCGCCCTACAGCGAAGACAGCCATGTTCCGCAATATAACCCGCTGGGGAAAGTGCCCGCGCTGGTCGCGGAGGATCAGCAGGTCTGGTTCGATTCCAGCATCATTGCGGAGTACCTCGAACTGCGTGGTCAGGCACCGGCTTTATTGCCCGCTGATCCGCTGGCGTCTTTAAAGGTTCGTCAGCTTGAAAAGCTGGCCGATGGCATCAGCGATGCGGCACTGGTGATCGTACGTGAGCAAATGCGGCCGGGTAACGCCCAGTCAGAAGAAGTGCTGTTACGCCATCGCGACAAGATTCAGCGCGGGCTGGACAGCCTGGAAAAAGAAGTGAGTGAAGGAAAGTGGATCGATAATGGCGAACTGAATCTGGCCGACATTGCCACAGGCTGCATGATTGGCTACCTGAATTTCCGTCGCGTTGTCCCTAACTGGTGCGTTCAGCGGCCCGCACTGGTCAGGCTGGCCGAAACACTCTTTCAACGGGAAAGTTTTGCCCGAACCACGCCGCCGGCATCCTGATCGGCGAGGCTGTCAGCGCTGATGCCGGTAGCGGTGCTGACAGCCTGTTTCCTTAGCGCATTTCAGTCTGCAACCCTTGCTTTCCCACGTAAAGGGCTGTCGACGTCTCCGTTATTCCCCTTACCCATCACCACGGAATGGCACATTCGCGCAGTAGCCTGAACCTGTCCGTCGTGACCAGTATAAACAGGGGATGAACTCCGTGAGAATAAGCGTAGCCATCTCTTGCATTGCTGCAGCGGCTCCGATATACCTTTCGGGCAGCCCTGTTCTGAGACAACCCGCGCGCTCAGGATGAAAAGGCGGCACAAATATTTATGTATGCTCACGCCCCGTTTCGGGCTGTGAGGCCTGACAGCTCACTGCCTCAGCCAGACGATAACCGGACAAAATGACGACCATCCCATTACGCTTCAGAACGGCATTGTGTTGCCTCCTGCTCGGTAATATTACGCATGCCTGGGCTGAGGGGCTGACCCTGGGTGCGCAGGGGGAAGCGAACTTTACGCCCTATCGCGCGTATAAAACTCAGTTTTCTGGCCTGCCCTATGTGGGCTATGACAATGATCATGTCTATATTGATGGCACAGAAGTGGGCGCCTATTTTATCAAAGATGACACCACACAACTGAAAGCGCGCTGGTGGTATCTGGATAACGAATTTGATCCGGACCAGACTTCTGATTCGGCACTCCGCCAGTTACGCATCCGCCACAGCACCATGATGGGCGGCATGAGCTACCAGAAGATCACGCCCCTTGGTGCGTTTCGAACCGAATTGTCTGGCGATACGCTGAACGAAAGCCGGGGATGGCTGGGTACGGTTGCCTGGGCAGGCCAGGTCTCTCTGATGCAACTGGACGTTTATCCTCAGGCCGGTGTGGACTGGCTCAGTAAACAGCAGGCAAGCTATTACTACGGGGTAAGCGAAGAGGAATCTGCCCGCAGTGGTTTACCGACCTGGAACCATCAGGGCGTAACGCCATGGCTTGCCGTGGCGTTTGACTGGCACCCTGTAAAATCCTTCCATGTCTACCTGCAACCCAAAGTCACCTTCCTTACAGGGGCCCTCCGCGACAGCCCGATGACGGATCAACAGTATTTCTGGACGCTGTCTTCAGGCGTGACCTGGACATTCTGAAGCTGCACGCCGCGCAGTGCCGCAGTCCATTTACAGGGTTCGTTGCCGTCCGGCTTCCTGCGCTGCCAGGATGCCTTCGCAACCACAGGTGTTGTCAGTTCTTTTATTGCGTCCGCAAAAAGATAAAGTGCCACCAGCAGGTCGGGTGGCGGCATAAAAAAAGGGACGATATCTCGTCCCTTTTATCTGTATCAGAACCGATTACTGCAGCAGCGAGATATCGGCCACCTGCAGGAACAGCTCACGCAGTTTCGACAGCAGCGTCAGTCGGTTAATTCGCACCGCCGGGTCTTCTGCATTCACCATCACTTTATCGAAGAAGTTGTCTACCGCTTCACGCAGCTGCGCCAGTTCAATTAACGCATCCTGATAACGTCCTTCTGCAAAGTAAGGCTGCAGTTTGCTGCTCAGGGCGGTCACAAACGTGGCCAGTTGGATCTCTTCATTTTCTTTCAACAGTGATGCCTGAACGCTGTCATTCAGCGGTTCTGTTGATTTTGCCAGAATATTCGAGACACGCTTGTTGGCCGCCGCCAGCGCGGCCGCTTCATCAAGCGTACGGAAATGCGAAA
Organism: Pantoea sp. PNA 14-12; assembly: GCF_004364735.1. Classification (NCBI taxonomy): domain Bacteria; kingdom Pseudomonadati; phylum Pseudomonadota; class Gammaproteobacteria; order Enterobacterales; family Erwiniaceae; genus Pantoea; species Pantoea sp. PNA 14-12. The sequence goes on from NZ_SOAJ01000006.1 coordinate 119,878, forward strand.
CCGCCTTCATACGTGCATCAAAGTCCGCCGGACGGGTTGGACGACGTGCCAGCACCGCCTGCAAGGTATCGATGCTGTGGCCTTCTTCCTGATACCAGGTACGGAAACGGCCCAGCATAAAGTCGATGACGTCATCAACCACGTTCGCATTGCTCAGCTTGCTGCCATACAGACGTACGGCCTCTTCGGTGAGCGTTTGCAGATCAAGCGGCAGATTTTTTTCCACGATGATGCGCAAAACGCCCAGCGCGGCACGACGCAGAGCAAAGGGATCTTTATCGCCTTTAGGATGTTGACCGATGCCGAAAATACCGGCCAGCGTATCCATCTTATCAGCAATGGCCAGCGCACAGGCTACCGGGCTGGACGGCAAATCATCACCTGCGAAACGCGGCTGATATTGCTCGTTCAGCGCCACAGCGACATCTTCGGCTTCACCGTCATGACGCGCATAGTGCATGCCCATAACGCCCTGGGTGTCGGTAAACTCAAACACCATGTTAGTCATCAGATCGCATTTTGACAGCAGGCCTGCGCGCGTAGCGTGATTCACATCTGCGCCCGTTTGTGCCGCAATCCAGCCCGCCAGCGCCTGAATACGATCCGTTTTATCACGCAGCGAACCGAGTTCCTTCTGGAACAATACGGTTTCAAGACGCGGCAGATGATCTTCAAGACGTTTTTTACGATCGGTATTAAAGAAGAATTCAGCATCCGCCAGACGCGGGCGCACCACCTTCTCATTACCAGAAATAATCTGCTGCGGCTCGCTCGACTCAATATTGGTGACGAAAATAAAGTTTGGCAGCAGTTTGCCTTCCGCGTCATAAACCGGGAAATACTTCTGATCGCCTTTCATGGTGTAAACCAGCGCTTCAGCCGGCACCTTAAGGAATTTTTCCTCGAAGGTGGCGGTCAATACCACCGGCCATTCCACCAGCGATGTTACCTCTTCCAGCAGGCTGTCACTCAGGTCGGCTACGCCACCTAAACGCCGTGCTGCGGCTTCCGCATCGGCTTTGATCATGGCTTTGCGGACCTGATAGTCGGCAATCACCTGACCGCGCTTTTCCAGCACATCCGGATACTGATCGGCGTTCTCAAGCGTGATTTCACTTTCGCCCATGAAGCGGTGACCACGGATAACGCGATCGGACTTGATGCCAAGAATCGTGCCGGGGATCAGTTCATCGCCCAGCAGCATCGTAACGGTGTGCACCGGACGCACAAACTGCACGTCGCTGTCGCCCCAGCGCATCAGTTTCGGTACCGGCAGTTTGCTCAGCGCCGTGGCAATCATGCCCGGCAGCAATGCCTGCGCCGCTTCGCCTTTCACCTGAGCGCGATAGACCAGCCATTCGCCTTTATCGGTGCTCAGACGTTCAGCCTGATCGACCGTGATACCGTTACCCCGTGCCCAGCCTTCTGCCGCTTTGGTAGCATTGCCCGCTGCATCAAAGGCGGCGGCAACGGCAGGTCCACGCTTTTCTACTTCACGATCGGGCTGGGAGGCGCTCAAATGGGCGACTTTCAGCGCCAGGCGACGCGGTGCAGCAAACCAGCTCACTTCGCCATGGTTCAGATTCGCGGCATCCAGCTCGGCCGTCACCTGGGCAGCAAAGGCTTCTGCCAGGCTACGTAATGCTTTCGGTGGCAGCTCTTCGGTGCCGATCTCCACCAGGAAGGTTTTCTCAGTCATGGCTGCCTCTTACTTTTTGTTATTGCACATCGGGAAGCCCAGCGCTTCACGAGAAGCGTAATAGGCTTCAGCCACGGCTTTGGTCAGGGTGCGAATACGCAGAATATAACGCTGACGTTCGGTCACCGAGATCGCCTTGCGCGCGTCCAGCAGGTTAAAACTGTGTGCGGCTTTCAGAATGCGCTCGTAAGCGGGCAAAGGCAGCGGTTTTTCCAGCGCCAGCAACTTCTGCGCTTCCTTCTCATACTGTTCGAAACAGGTGAAAAGAAAATCGACGTCGGCATATTCGAAGTTATACGTCGACTGCTCCACTTCATTCTGATGGAACACATCACCGTAGGTGGTTTTGCCTAACGGACCGTCGCTCCAGACCAGATCGTAAACGCTGTCCACGCCCTGGATATACATGGCCAGACGTTCCAGACCATAGGTGATCTCGCCGGTAACCGGTTTACACTCCAGGCCACCGACCTGCTGGAAATAGGTAAACTGCGTCACTTCCATACCGTTAAGCCAGACTTCCCAGCCCAGTCCCCAGGCACCCAGCGTCGGGTTTTCCCAGTTATCTTCAACAAAGCGAATGTCGTGTACGGTAGGATCCATACCCAGCGCTTTCAGCGACCCGAGGTACAGCTCCTGAATATTGTCCGGCGACGGCTTGATGATCACCTGGAACTGATAGTAGTGCTGCAAGCGGTTCGGGTTTTCGCCATAGCGGCCGTCGGTAGGACGACGGGATGGCTGCACATAGGCCGCAGCAATCGGCTCCGGGCCAAGTGCGCGCAGGCAGGTCATTGGGTGTGAAGTACCAGCGCCCACTTCCATGTCCAGTGGTTGAACAATGGTGCAGCCCTGGCGCGCCCAGTAATCCTGCAATGTCAGGATCAGGCCCTGAAAGGTCTTGGTATCAAACTTTTGCATGATGAGTTCGCACGCGGTTCGGCTAGATAAAAAAAGAGTGCGACAGTATACCCTTTGACCGCGTGATATGCAGCCGGAAATCCGGCGGCGCAGCCGCGAGAGTGGATTTTTGGTGTCAGATTTAGCCTGCTGGCGGCCTGTCATCGCCTGATTAACCGATACGGTTATGCGTTTTCATGCGATCCTGTGCACAGAGGGTTCTGAATCCCCGCTATTGCGCTTGTTGACGTCGACGCGACTGGCTACGCTTTGCACCGGGACGCACTGCGCCAGAGGACACCATGTCGCAAAAGATTTACTGGATTGATAATTTGCGGGCGATTGCCTGCCTGATGGTCATCGTCATTCACACCACAACGTGGTATCTGACCGGGCCGATGGCCATAAAAGGTCACTGGTGGGATATTGCTAACCTGTTCAATTCAGCGTCACGCATCTGTGTGCCGCTGTTTTTTATGATTTCAGGCTATCTGTTCTTTGGTGAACGCAGTACGCAGCCGCGCCACCTGTGGCGACTGCTGGGATGTCTGGTTTTTTACAGTGCCGTGTCACTGGTTTATATCAGCCTGCTGACGCCAATTGGCGAAGGCCGTTCAATTTTAAAAATGCTGCAGAAGCCGGTGTTCTACCATCTGTGGTTTTTCTTCGCGCTCATGGGGATTTACCTCTTGTCGCCCCTGATTCAGGTAAAAAGCGTGCGGCCGCGCTACGTGGCGCTACTGGTGCTGATTGTGGTGGTCCTCGCGAATCCCAATACCATGGACCAGTCGTGGGGGCGCTTTCACTGGTTGCCCATTAACCTTTACCTGAGCGGCGACAGTATCTATTACCTGCTCTACGCCTTATTAGGCCGGGCGATCGGTACCATGGACACAGAAAGACGCGCTATCACACCGTTGGCTGCCGTGACCTTTGTGGCCTGCGTGACCGGCATTATGCTGGGTACGAAGCGCGCGTTAATCGTTAATGGTGCCTTTAACGATACGTGGTATCTCTATTGCGGACCGCTGGTATTCATTGCCGCAATAAGCGCGCTGGTGGTGTTCAAAAATGCCTTTAATCAACGTACGCTGCCCGGTCTGGCCATCATTTCGCGCTACTCTCTGCCCATCTACGGCTTTCACGCCCTGTTCATCCATTTTATTCGCACCCATCACTATGACGATATGGCGCGTCCCTGGCTCGACCTGCCTGCCGTTTTTACCGTCACGCTGGTGGGCAGCTTATTACTGGGAATGCTGCTCAGTCGGGTGGATAAACGACATTGGGTGACCTGAGTCAGCGCGTCAGGTTCCAGCCTCTGGCGCGCCACAGCGCGGGTAACGCGGCCATATCGGTGAACACGGTCACCAGCGGATGATGGAGTTCGGGATTATGAGCGTCGGCACAGTAATAAAACACCGGCATGCCTGCTGCGATACCGGCACGCGCCCCCGCTTCGGAGTCATCCACCAAAATACAGCGCTCGACGGGTACCTGCATTTGTTGGGCTGCGTGAAACATCAGCTCGGGTTCGGGCTTCCAGTGGCCAATATCGTAACCGCTGTAAAGACGGTCAGCGAAATGACTCAGCATGCCGGTGAGGCCCAGCGAGTGCTGCATCTTTTTCACCGTGCCGTTTGACACCACGCATATCGGTACTGCCATTTGCCCGACCAGTGCCTTCGCACCGGCTATCGGCTTCAGTTCACGGTCAAACAAACGGGCCACTTCGCGCCGGTAAGCCGGTTCAACGTCCTCCAGAGGCAGAGCGACCCGATGCGTTTCACTGACGTCGCGGATGATGTCATACAGCTTTACCCCTTTGTACTTTTCGAACATCTCCTGCAGAGAGAGCGTAATCCCGTACTGGGCAAAGGTGGTGACATACGCGCGGGTGCACAGGACTTCACTGTCAACCAGGGTACCGTCACAATCGAAAAAGACGCATTCAACAGACATCTGACTCCTCCTTTTGTTCGGGGTACCTTAACACGTCAGCGTGTCCCTGAGGGGCCGGGATATGGCAATCGGTTGCGAAAAATCATTGTATTGCCGGGGCAAAATCGCCAGGATACGCGCCGGTGAAATTTTCTTCTGGATAAATGGCATGAATAAACAAGGCCTTTTTCAGCGCGTATTCAAACTGCAGGAGCATGGTACAACGGTTCGTACCGAAGTGATCGCAGGCATTACCACGTTTTTGACCATGGTATACATTGTTTTTGTGAACCCGCAGATTTTAGGTGTCGCAGGCATGGATACCCGGGCAGTGTTCGTAACGACCTGTTTGATTGCCGCGTTCGGCAGCATCCTGATGGGGCTGTTTGCCAATCTTCCTGTCGCCCTGGCCCCGGCGATGGGCCTCAATGCCTTTTTTGCCTTTGTGGTCGTCGGCGCGATGGGTTACTCATGGCAGGTCGGCATGGGTGCCATCTTCTGGGGCGCACTGGGTCTGCTCATCCTGACTCTGTTGCGGGTACGTTACTGGATGATCGCCAATATTCCGCTTAGCCTGCGCGTAGGCATCACCGCTGGCATTGGCCTGTTCATTGCCATGATGGGCCTGAAAAACGCCGGTATCATTGTGGCCAACCCGGATACGCTGGTCAGCGTGGGTAACCTCAGCTCACACAATGTGCTGCTGGGTGCGCTGGGATTCTTTATTATCGCCATTCTGGCCTCACGCAACATTCACGCCGCCGTGCTCATTTCGATGATCGTCACCACGGCGTTGGGTTGGCTGCTGGGCGACGTGACGTTTACGGGCGTAGTTTCTGCGCCGCCATCTGTCACCGCGATTGTCGGTCAGGTTGATATTAAAGGCGCGTTCAACATCGGCATGGCAGGCGTCATATTCTCCTTTATGCTGGTCAATCTGTTTGACTCGTCCGGCACCTTGATTGGCGTGACCGACAAAGCCGGACTGGCTGATGAAAAAGGCACGTTCCCGCGCATGAAACAGGCGTTGTATGTCGACAGCATCAGTTCGGTAACGGGCGCGCTGGCAGGAACGTCATCGGTGACCGCCTATATTGAAAGTACCTCCGGCGTAGCTGTCGGCGGCCGTACCGGATTGATGGCCGTGGTCACAGGCCTTCTGTTCCTGCTCGTCACGTTTTTATCGCCCCTGGCGGCCATGGTACCGGCCTATGCTGCGGCAGGCGCGTTAATCTATGTTGGCGTGCTGATGACGGCCAGCCTGTCCCGCGTCAAATGGGATGACCTGACCGAAGCCGTCCCGGCATTTGTAACTGCCGCCATGATGCCCTTTAGTTTTTCGATTACAGAAGGCATCGCACTGGGCTTTATTGCGTACTGTGTGATGAAGCTGGGCACCGGTCGCTGGCGAGAAATCAGCCCCTGCGTCGTCATTGTCGCCTTGCTGTTTGTATTGAAAATCGCCTTTATCGACGCGCATTAAAACCGTACGCAAAGGGCGGGAAAGCAGTGAGCGTTACGGTAAGCACGTAACGCTCCAGTAACTCAGACGAACTGGCAGGCCTGCTCCAGGCTCAGCCGGGGTAATCGGGGCGGGAGCTTGTCGGGTAAGCCATAGCCCAGGTTAATGAGCAGGTTGGCCTGCCAGGTGGTACCGGCAAAAAAGGCCGCGTTCACTTTAAGCGGATCGAATCCTGACATCGGGCCTGCATCCAGCCCCAGCGCACGCGCGGCCATGATCAGATAGCCTGCCTGCAGGCTACTGTTACGAAATGCGGTTTCTTTAACCAGATCGGGTGTGTTGGTAAACCAGTTTCGCGCATCGGCATGTTGAAACAACATGGTCAGATGCTGATAAAACTCGCTGTCCCAGGCAATAATCACGGTGACAGGGGCGCGCAGGGTTTTCTCAAGGTTGCCGGAGGCCAGGGCCGGCTTCAGCTTTTCTTTTCCCTCCGCAGAGGTGACAAAAACAAAGCGACCGGGTGAGCAGTTGGCCGAGGTCGGTGCCAGGGCAACCATCTGATAGAGCTTCTCCAGCAGCGACTGCTGCACCGGTTCAGGCTGCCAGTGACTGTGCGTACGGGCCCTGTAAAACAACGTATTCAGCGCGGCATCATCGAGCGGTATCGTCATATAACTCTCCAGGAAAACATCCAGTATTTAACCTGTACGTTGCGTTCACGCTTTTGGATGCCTATTCGCCCGGTTTAGTGTGAATGACCTGGCACGCCGCAAAACGTGAGCAATCTTATCCCTCGTTATCATACCTTGCGTTACGGCAACCGATGCGCAACGTACGGCGGATTGCGTTTCTGGATGCACATTTCCACCGCCGTCTGCCCGCTGAGCTACTTACCAATACAGAAACTGGAGAAAATCCGGCCTAACAGATCGTCCGAGGTAAATTCACCCGTAATTTCACTCAGTGCCTGCTGCGCCAGACGCAACTCTTCTGCCAGTAATTCCCCTGCCCATGCGCCCAGCAGTTGATGTTTTCCCTGCTCCAGGTGGGTTGCGGCTAATTCCAGTGCCTGCAAATGACGACGGCGCGCCAGGAAGCCGCCTTCCATATTGTCGGCAAACCCCATGGTCTGTTTGAGGTGATCACGTAAGGTATCAATCCCTTCGCTGGTGCGGGCAGACAGTCTGATCAGGGCATGACCATTGACGTCCGTCAGGCCGAGCGTTTCACCGGTGATGTCCGCTTTATTCCGCACCACGGTGATCGGCAGTTGAGACGGCAGGCGAGCGACAAAATCGGGCCAGATTTCCGCCGGTTCGGTCGCCTGCGTGGTGGTGCCATCAACCATAAACAGCACGCGGTCCGCCTGTTCTATTTCATGCCAGGCGCGCTCGATGCCGATACGTTCCACCTCATCACTGGCTTCGCGTAAACCGGCGGTATCAATGATATGCAGTGGCATACCATCAATATGGATGTGTTCACGCAGCACATCGCGCGTGGTGCCGGCGATATCCGTGACGATAGCCGCTTCACGCCCGGCAAGTGCATTAAGCAGGCTCGATTTTCCGGCATTTGGCCGACCGGCAATGACGACTTTCATCCCTTCGCGCAGCAGGCTGCCCTGTCTGGCTTCCGCGCGCACCGCATCGAGATCGCGAATGACAGCATTAAGCTGCCCTTCGATTTTGCCGTCAGACAGGAAATCGATCTCTTCATCTGGAAAGTCAATGGCCGCTTCCACGTAGATACGCAGGTGAGTCAGGGCTTCCACAAGCTGGTTAACACGGACAGAGAATGCGCCTTGCAGGGAATTTACCGCCGAACGCGCGGCCTGTTCTGAGCTGGCGTCAATCAGATCGGCAATGGCTTCCGCCTGGGCCAGATCGAGTTTGTCGTTCAGAAACGCGCGTTCAGAAAACTCCCCAGGCTGCGCGATACGTAATCCGGGCAGGGCCACAATCCGTTTCAGCAGCAGATCCAGAATCACCGGGCCGCCGTGACCTTGCAGCTCCAGCACATCCTCGCCGGTAAAGGAGTTAGGGCCAGGAAACCATAGCGCGATGCCCTGATCCAGCACGCTGCCATCACTGTCGTTAAACGATAAGTAGTCGGCATAACGTGGTTTAGGGAGTTTACCCAGCACCTGGCGGGCAACCTCTGCGGCCTGCGGACCGGAAACACGCAAAATGCCAACGCCGCCGCGTCCGGGCGGCGTGGCCTGAGCAACAATGGTATCGCTATGGCTCATACATTTTCTCTCACTACAAAAAACAAAGGCGGTCGCTTTGACCGCCTGAGCATAACCTGTTTTATCGCGGGAGACCTCCCGCGACGGTTTTACGCTTTCTTCTTGTCGCGGCTGTGTAAGCCACGTTTTTCCAGCCCGCGATAGATCAGCTGCTGCTGGAGAATGGTCACCAGGTTACTGACGATGTAGTACAACACCAGACCTGACGGGAACCACAGGAAGAACACGGTGAAAATTACAGGCATATACGTCATGATCTTCTGCTGCATCGGATCGGTCACCGTCGTCGGTGACATCTTCTGAATGAAGAACATGGTGATGCCCATCAGGATCGGCAGAATATAGTACGGATCCTGCGCTGACAGGTCATGAATCCATAAAATAAACGGCGCATGACGCAGTTCAACCGAGCCAGACAGCATGTAGTACAAGGCCAGGAAGATAGGCATCTGAATCACCAGCGGCAGACAGCCACCCAGCGGATTCACTTTTTCAGCCTTATACAGCGCCATCATTTCCTGGCTCTGCTTCTGCTTATCATCCCCTAAACGCTCACGCATCGCCTGAATCTTCGGCTGCAGCATGCGCATTTTCGCCATCGAGGTGTACTGCGCTTTCGTCAGCGGGTACATGATGCCACGCACGATGAACGTGATGATGATGATGGAGAAGCCCCAGTTACCGATAAAGCTGTGAATGAACTTCAACAGTTTAAACAGCGGCTGAGAGATGAACCATAACCAGCCATAGTCCACAGTCAGGTCAAGATGCGGCGCAATCGCGGCCATTTTATCCTGAATTTCCGGACCTACCCACAGTGTGGCATCCAGTGTCTGCTGTGCACTCGGTGCAACGGTGACCGGCGCAGATTTATAGCCGATAGCCGCCACGCCATTTCCCAGATTGCTGGTGTAAAGCGTGTTGGTTCCCTGCGTGCGCGGCACCCAGGCGGTAGCGAAATACTGCTGCAACATCGCCACCCAGCCATTGGTGGTGGTGGTGTTGAGGTTTTCGTTATCGGCGATAGTATCGAACTTAATCTTTTCGTATTTCGATTCGCTGGTGGAGTAAGCCGTACCGCGGAAGGTATGCAGCGCAAAGTTATTGCTGCCGGTATCGCGGTGCTTAGGCAAATCGATGGTCTGTTTTAACTGACCAAACATTGACACTTCCAGCGGCTGCTGACTGGTGTTGTTAATGTTGTAATCAACGTTAACTGCATAGTCGCCACGCTTGAACACAAACGTTTTGGTATAGACAACGCCGTTTTCAGCCGTGAACGTCATCGGAACACGCAGCTCGCTCTGACCGTCAGCCAGTTCGAAGTGATCCTGTGCCGTGGTATACAGCGGACGCGCACCGTTGTTCGGGTTGTCCGGACCATTACGGCCAGTCAGACCGCTCTGCGCCTGGTAGACAAACGATGGTGTGGTTTCAAGCAGCTCAAACGGCTTGTCAGAACCCAGCTTATCCGGGTAAGTCAGCAGCAGCGCCTGATCAACATCGCCACCGCGAGTGTTGATGGTTAATGACAGGACATCGGTCTTAACGGTGATCGTTTTACCCTGGCCACTGGCGGGAACACCGGTAGCATCACCGGCAGCGCTGTTGGTGTTTTGCGTGGTCTGGGTCTGCAATGGCTTCGGAGCGTGGTCCGTCTGCCAGGCTTGCCAGATCATGAAAGACACGAACAGAAAAGCGATGAGAAAGAGATTGCGTTGCGAATCCATCGTTAATGTTCTCTGGTATCAAAGGTTTTTGGCGGCACAGGATCGTCACCACCCGGGTTCAAAGGGTGGCATTTTAATACGCGTTTTAAAGTCAACCAACTGCCTTTTATCACGCCAAACCTGCGTAAGGCCTCAATTCCGTATTGAGAGCAGGTCGGATGAAACCGACAGTGTGGCCCCAGCAATGGACTGATACCGCGTTGATATACGCGTATCAGGACGATCAGGAACCGCGCGCCAGGCGACAGTGACGACGCCATAATTTCTCCAACGCTTCCGCCAACATACGGTTATCGAGATCGGCAACACCCTTTTTCGCGACCACCACAAAGTCCATCGACGGCAATTCATGTTGACGCAGACGAAAGCTTTCGCGGGTCAATCGCTTGATCCGGTTACGTTCGTGAGCGCGTTTCACATGTTTTTTCGCGACGGTAAGACCGATGCGGGGATACCCCAGCGCGTTAAGGCGGCCGAGAATAGTAATTTGCGGCGTGCCAGCCCGTTGTGGCTGCTGAAAGACGAAAGTGAAATGAGTGGGAGTTAACAAACGTAACTCCCTGGGAAATGCGAGCTTACCCATCAGGGTTAGCTTTATTACTTAGAAACGGTCAGACGAGCGCGGCCTTTAGCACGACGACGTGCCAGAACCTGACGACCATTTTTAGTAGCCATACGAGCACGGAAGCCGTGTGAACGGTTGCGCTTCAGTACGGACGGTTGAAAAGTGCGTTTCATGGCGATTTCTACCTAAACTTGAAAATTTTCACTGGGTGACGCGTTTTCGGGCCAACAAACAGACCGACGCCTCAATGTGTCTTTAATAAAGAGGCGGGATTGTAATAATTGTACAGTCCCGAGTCAATTTACTTCGCTTGTCGCGGCGCCAGAAAACCCGGATACAGCCCGCTGAGTCCGGGCATTGAGCTTTACGCGACAACGCCGGGGGGAGAATTATACGGGGTCTGCGTTAAAGCGCAAGGATCGCGCAGGATCTTATTGCGATCAAATTCGCCTGCCACACGTCAAAAACGAGAAGCCGTCCGAAAATTTGGATCATTCAGCACGATCCCAGGTGGTTTTTTCTGCCGCAGGCGTAGACTTTTACCCGCGTTCATGCCCTGTGGATAAAAAGGAGAAAAACTGTGTAGAAAGGGAAGATCTCTGTCGCGCTTTGCGCTATGATCCGCCCTTCCTCTGGCGATCCTCCGATGGTTGCGGGGTGGAAAACCGCTGATAGCGGTCGCAGGCGCTTTCTTTCGTCTGTGTCAAAAATGAACGTTTCTTAGATTAGTGCCTACTTTTTCTTATCGAATTTGTACGAGTGGAGTCCGCCGTGTCACTTACGCTTTGGCAACAGTGTCTTGCCCGTTTGCAGGATGAGCTTCCTGCCACCGAATTCAGCATGTGGATCCGTCCACTACAGGCTGAATTAAACGACAATACGCTTGCCTTGTATGCTCCTAACCGCTTCGTACTCGACTGGGTTCGGGATAAATACCTAAACAGCATTAACGCATTGCTGAACGAATTCTGCGGTGCCAATGTCCCGCTGTTGCGTTTTGAGGTGGGCACGCGTCCGGTTCAACACGCCGCAGCGGTCAGCCAGCCCGCGATGGCCAGCGTCAGTGCGCCGGCGGAGCCTGTGCCAAGCCGTCCGGCACCGACACAGATTTTACGTCCGAGCTGGGACAACGTGCCTGCTCCTGCGGATGTGACCTATCGGTCCAATGTTAACAATCGCCATAACTTCGACAACTTTGTTGAAGGTAAATCTAACCAACTGGCGCGCGCGGCGGCACGCCAGGTGGCCGATAACCCTGGCGGTGCCTACAATCCGTTGTTCCTTTATGGCGGTACTGGCCTCGGCAAAACTCACCTGCTGCACGCCGTGGGTAATGGCATCATTGCGCGTAAGCCAAATGCGAAAGTGGTTTACATGCATTCCGAGCGCTTTGTGCAGGACATGGTAAAAGCGCTGCAAAATAACGCGATTGAAGAGTTTAAGCGTTACTACCGCTCGGTTGATGCGCTGTTGATCGATGACATTCAGTTTTTTGCCAATAAAGAGCGTTCGCAGGAAGAATTTTTTCACACCTTCAATGCCCTGCTGGAAGGCAATCAACAGATCATTTTGACGTCGGATCGTTACCCCAAAGAGATCAACGGGGTTGAAGATCGACTGAAGTCACGGTTTGGCTGGGGCCTGACCGTGGCGATCGAACCGCCTGAACTGGAAACCCGCGTTGCGATCCTGATGAAAAAGGCGGACGAAAACGACATTCGTTTGCCGGGCGAAGTGGCCTTCTTTATTGCCAAGCGTTTACGTTCGAACGTGCGTGAGCTGGAAGGGGCACTGAACCGGGTGATTGCGAACGCTAACTTTACCGGTCGGGCGATTACGATCGATTTCGTCCGCGAAGCATTGCGGGATCTGCTGGCCCTGCAGGAAAAACTGGTCACTATTGATAATATTCAGAAGACCGTTGCGGAGTACTACAAAATTAAAGTCGCGGATTTGCTCTCTAAGCGCCGTTCGCGCTCAGTCGCGCGTCCGCGTCAAATGGCGATGGCGATGGCGAAAGAGCTGACCAACCACAGTTTGCCGGAAATTGGCGATGCTTTTGGCGGTCGCGACCATACCACGGTGCTTCATGCCTGCCGCAAGATTGAGCAGTTGCGTGAAGAAAGCCACGACATCAAAGAAGATTTCTCTAATCTCATCAGAACATTATCTTCGTGACGCTATGAAATTTATTGTTGAACGTGAACAGTTGCTAAAGCCGCTGCAGCAAGTCAGCGGCCCCCTTGGTGGTCGTCCGACGCTGCCGATCCTTGGCAACCTGCTGATGCAGGTGAATGACGGATCGCTGTTGCTGACCGGCACCGATTTGGAAATGGAAATGGTGGCGCGCGTGGCGCTTACTCAGGCGCACGAGCCTGGCGCAACCACCGTGCCGGCACGCAAATTTCTCGATATTTGTCGCGGCCTGCCGGAAGGCGCAGAGATCAACGTCACACTGGAAGGCGAACGGATGTTGGTGCGCTCTGGCCGCAGCCGTTTCTCGCTTTCGACCTTGCCCGCCAGCGACTTCCCCAACCTGGATGACTGGCAGAGCGAGGTGGAATTCACGCTGCCGCAGGCAACGCTGAAACGGCTTATTGAAGCCACGCAGTTTTCCATGGCGCATCAGGACGTGCGTTACTACCTGAACGGCATGATGTTTGAGACCGAAGGCGAAGAACTGCGTACGGTCGCCACCGATGGTCACCGTCTGGCCGTCTGTTCCATGCCCGTTGGCCAGGCGCTGCCCAGCCATTCGGTCATCGTGCCGCGTAAAGGGGTTATCGAGCTGTTGCGTCTGCTGGATGGCGGCGATACGCCGCTTCAGGTACAGATTGGCAGCAGTAATATCCGTGCACATGTGGGCGACTATATCTTCACCTCTAAGCTGGTGGATGGTCGCTTCCCGGATTATCGTCGTGTGTTGCCCAAGAATCCGGATAAGGTGCTGGAAGCCGGTTGCGATCTGCTGAAACAGGCGTTTGCCCGTGCTGCGATTCTGTCGAATGAGAAATTCCGTGGCGTTCGTCTGCATATCACCGAAAATCAGCTAAAAATTACCGCGAATAACCCTGAACAGGAAGAAGCGGAAGAGATGCTGGATGTCAGCTATAACGGCAGCGAGCTGGAAATTGGGTTCAACGTGAGTTACGTGCTGGACGTGCTGAATGCGCTGAAGTGCGAGAACGTCCGTTTGCTGCTGACGGATTCTGTGTCGAGTGTGCAGATTGAAGATGTCGTCAGCCCGGCGGCGGCCTATGTCGTCATGCCTATGCGCCTGTAGGCCATCGTACGCTGGCCTGCTCGCCATTCGGGTTTCGGACGGTATTGTCCGTGACCCGAGCGGCTTGTTTTTCAAAGGCACAATCCCTTTCATTCTGACTTTTGCCCTTCACGCTGGATTGATTCATGGCTTTAACCCGCCTGCTAATAAAAGATTTTCGCAATATTGAACAGGCTGACCTGGCGTTAGCGCCGGGATTTAATTTTCTGGTGGGCGCGAACGGTAGCGGCAAAACCAGCGTGCTTGAGGCGATCTATACGCTGGGCCACGGACGTGCGTTTCGCAGTTTGCAGGCGGGACGGGTAATTCGGCACGATCAGGCCGCCTTTGTGCTGCATGGCCGGCTGGAAGGCCAGGAGCGCGAGTTCTCCGTCGGGCTCAGTAAAAATCGCGCCGGGGAGAGCAAAGTCCGCATTGACGGCAGCGACGGACATAAAGTGGCCGAGCTGGCGCAGTTACTGCCGATGCAGTTGATCACGCCAGAGGGTTTTACCCTACTTAATGGCGGTCCTAAATATCGCAGAGCCTATGTCGACTGGGGCTGCTTTCACAATACGCCGGGTTTTTTTAATGCCTGGAGCAACCTGCGGCGCCTGCTCAAACAGCGCAATGCGGCATTGCGTCAGGTCACGCGCTACAGTCAGGTTCGTCCCTGGGATCAAGAACTGGTGCCGCTGGCCGAACAGATTAGCCAGTGGCGCGCCGAGTACAGTGACGCGATCTCAGCCGAGATCGTAACCACCTGCGGGCAGTTTTTACCCGAATTTGATCTGCGTTTTTCGTTCCAGCGCGGCTGGGACAAAGAGAGCGATTATGCCGAACTGCTTGAACGCAACTTTGAACGCGATCGGGCCTTAACCTACACCGCCAGCGGCCCGCATAAAGCGGACTTTCGTATTCGTGCCGAAGGTACGCCGGTGGAAGATTTACTCTCACGCGGGCAGCTTAAACTGCTGATGTGTGCATTGCGTCTGGCGCAGGGCGAGTTCCTGACTAACCAGAGCGGACGCCGTTGTGTTTACCTCATTGATGACTTTGCCTCTGAACTGGACGACAGTCGCCGCCGCCTGCTGGCGGAACGACTGAAGGCGACTCAGGCTCAGGTCTTTGTCAGCGCCATCTCGTCCGAGCATGTAATCGACATGACTGACGAAAAGGGCAAGATGTTCCGCGTGGAACAGGGTAAAATAGCGGTTCAACCTAAAGATTAAATGAGCGAGAAACGTTGATGTCGAATTCTTATGACTCTTCAAGTATCAAAGTTCTGAAAGGACTTGATGCGGTACGCAAACGCCCGGGCATGTACATCGGCGATACCGATGACGGAACCGGTCTGCATCACATGGTATTCGAGGTCGTGGATAACGCAATCGACGAAGCGCTCGCCGGTCACTGTAAAGATATCGTTGTCACCATCCATGCGGACAACTCGGTTTCCGTACAGGATGACGGACGCGGTATTCCAACCGGTATCCACGAAGAAGAAGGCGTGTCCGCGGCAGAAGTGATCATGACGGTGCTGCACGCTGGCGGTAAGTTCGACGATAACTCGTATAAAGTCTCGGGCGGCCTGCACGGCGTGGGCGTGTCTGTGGTTAACGCCCTGTCACAGAAGCTGGAGCTGACCATTCGTCGCGAAGGCAAAGTGCACCAGCAGATTTATCTGCATGGCGTGCCCGAGGCGCCGCTGGCGGTGACAGGCGATACCGACGCGACCGGTACCCGTATCCGTTTCTGGCCAAGCCATGACACGTTCACCAACGTGACCGACTTCGAATACGACATTCTGGCGAAGCGCCTGCGTGAGCTCTCTTTCCTGAACTCCGGTGTTTCCATTCGTCTGGAAGACAAACGTGACGGCAAAAACGACCATTTCCACTATGAAGGTGGGATTAAAGCGTTTGTTGAGTACCTGAACAAGAACAAAACGCCTATCCATCCGACCGTATTCTATTTCTCAACCGAAAAAGACGGCATTGGCGTGGAAGTAGCCCTGCAGTGGAACGACGGCTTCCAGGAGAACATCTACTGCTTCACTAACAACATTCCTCAACGCGACGGCGGTACGCACCTTGCCGGTTTCCGCGCCGCGATGACGCGTACCCTGAATGCCTACATGGATAAAGAGGGATACAGCAAGAAGGCCAAAGTCAGCGCCACCGGTGATGACGCGCGTGAGGGCCTGATTGCCGTGGTGTCGGTGAAAGTGCCGGATCCAAAATTCTCTTCACAGACCAAAGACAAGCTGGTGTCTTCTGAAGTGAAATCGGCCGTTGAGCAGCAGATGAATGAACTGCTGGCGGAATATCTGCTGGAAAATCCGGGCGATGCAAAAATCGTTGTCGGCAAAATCATTGATGCCGCCCGCGCCCGTGAAGCCGCGCGCCGTGCCCGTGAAATGACACGCCGCAAAGGTGCGCTGGATCTGGCTGGCCTGCCGGGCAAGCTGGCGGATTGTCAGGAGCGCGATCCGGCTCTGTCTGAAATCTACCTGGTGGAGGGTGACTCCGCGGGCGGTTCTGCCAAGCAAGGCCGTAACCGTAAAAACCAGGCTATTCTGCCGCTGAAAGGGAAAATTCTGAACGTTGAGAAGGCGCGTTTCGATAAGATGCTGGCGTCTCAGGAAGTGGCTACGCTGATTACCGCGCTGGGCTGCGGCATTGGCCGCGACGAATATAACCCGGATAAACTGCGCTATCACAGCATCATCATCATGACCGATGCGGACGTCGACGGCTCGCACATTCGTACACTGCTGTTGACCTTTTTCTATCGTCAGATGCCAGAAATTATTGAGCGTGGTCACGTCTACATTGCTCAGCCGCCGCTGTATAAAGTGAAAAAAGGCAAGCAGGAACAGTATATTAAAGACGATGAGGCGATGGATCAGTATCAGATCGCTATCGCCCTCGACGGAACGACGCTGCACACCAATGCCAGCGCACCGGCATTAGGTGGTGAGCCGCTTGAATCTCTGGTCGCGGACTTTAACAGCACGCAGAAGATGATCAAACGTATGGAGCGCCGTTTTCCACTGGCGATGTTACGTGCGCTGGTCTATCACGACACGCTGAGCGATCTGAGTAATGAAGCGGCCGTTAACGCCTGGATTAACGGACTGGTGAGCTATCTGACTGAACGTGAAGCGCACGGCAGCACCTATGTGGCACACGTACGTGAAAATCGTGAGCTGAATCAGTTTGAGCCTGTTTTACGCGTACGGACCCATGGCGTGGACACGGATTATCCTCTGGACAGCGAGTTTATTATGGGGCCGGAATACCGCAAAATTTGCGCCCTGGGTGGCAAACTGCGCGGCCTGCTGGAAGAGGATGCTTACATTGAGCGCGGTGAGCGCCGTCAACCGGTATCCAGCTTCGAACAGGCGATTGAGTGGCTGGTGAAAGAATCCCGTCGTGGTCTGTCTGTACAGCGCTATAAAGGTCTGGGTGAGATGAACCCGGATCAGTTGTGGGAAACGACAATGGATCCAGACAGCCGTCGCATGCTGCGTGTCACCATTAAAGATGCGATCGCCGCCGACCAGCTGTTTACAACCCTGATGGGGGATGCCGTTGAACCACGCCGCGCCTTCATCGAAGAGAATGCGTTGAAAGCCGCAAACATCGATATCTAATCGCGCCAAAAGATGTAAAACCCTTCCTCGTGAAGGGTTTTTTTTTGCCAGATCATCGTGAACCGAAACGTGACGCGTTATGGTTCACGCGTGCTGAAAAGCGCCGATAAACTGGTCAATGTGAGCTGAATCGCGCTAGCATTGCTGTAAACCCGACACAATGAGGATGCTATGGCTATTAAACTGATCGCAATTGATATGGATGGCACGCTGCTGAATCCGCAGCACGAGATCACCGCAGGCGTAAAATCGGCACTGAACCGCGCCCGGGAAAAAGGGGTTTCCATCGTGTTGGCGACCGGCCGACCTTATGTTGGTATTGAACGTTATTTAATGGAACTTGATCTCCACACGCCAGGTCAGTACTGCATCAGTAATAATGGCGCGCTTGTTCATCGGGCTGAAGATGGTGAAGTCGTCGCCGATGTGACGCTGGGCTTTGACGATTACATGTATGTTGAGAAGCTGGCCAGAGAACTGGGCGTGCATTTTCAGGCGTTTGATAAATCACACCTGTATACGCCAAATAAAGATATCAGCGAATTTACAATTCATGAAGCCAGCCTGACCGGCATCCCGGTACGTTATCGGGCCGTTGAAGAAATGGATCCGGCAACGCGTTTTCCAAAACTCATGATGATTGATAAACCCGCTCTGCTTGATGCGGCCATCGCCAGACTGCCTGAGCATGCGCACCAGACGTATACCATTTTGAAAAGCGCGCCATACTATCTGGAAATTCTCGACCGTCGGGTAAACAAAGGTTATGGCGTAAAAATGCTGGCAGAGAAGCTGGGTTTGCAAGCGGAAGAGGTTATGGCGATAGGCGATCAGGAAAATGATCTGGCGATGATTGAATACGCAGGGACCGGCGTCGCGATGGGCAATGCGATTGATTCTGTGAAAAAAATAGCCCAGTTTGTGACCAAAACCAATATGGAAGATGGGGTTGCGCACGCCATTGAAAAATGGGTGCTTTAATCGGTTTCTTTTATGGGTAAAACCGCGCAGTCAGGTCAGTCATCTGCACGGTTTTACCCATAACATCACTGCAACTGTCAAATAACGCGCCTGCTCACGAGTGCTTTCATGCCTGAAAAACAGATTACTTTTGCTCCTCGTCATCATCAACTGACCAACATCAACGTCTGGACGCCCGACAGCCAGTGGCTGGCCTTTGATGTGCGGCCTTCCGGCGCGTCGTTCACCGGTAAGACAATTGAACGCGTTAATGTGAATACCGGCGAAGTGGAAGTGCTGTATGAGGCAACGGCGGGCGCCCATGTTGGCGTGGTGACGGTTTGTCCCACCTTACCCGAGCGCTATGTCTGTATTCATGGGCCAGAGCATCCTGACGACAACTGGCATTATGACTTTCATCATCGCCGCGGCGTGATCATTGAAGCGGGTCAGGCCGCCAGTCTGGATGCATGCGATATCACGCCGCCCTTTACGCCAGGTGCTTTGCGCGGCGGTTCTCACGTCCATGTTTTTAGTCCGGATGGCTCGCGCCTCAGCTTCACCTATAACGATCACGTGATGCACGAGCTGGATATCAGTCTTGATCTGCGCAATGTCGGCATTGCCGTCCCGTTAAAAGCAGTGAAACCAGAAAAACAGCATCCGCGCGAATATGATGGCAGCCATTTTTGTGTAGTAGTCAGTGAAACGACAGCGCACCCACAGCCGGGCAGCGATCAAATCAATCGGGCCTATGAAGAGTGCTGGATTGGTCATCAGGGCTATGAAAAGCCGGACGGCAGCCGTCAACGCTGGGCCATCGCCTTTATTGGCGACACGCTTTCCGCGGCAGGAGACAAGCATCCCGAGGTATTTGTCGTCGATTTGCCAGAGGCACTGGAAGCCTATGCCAAACCCGGCCGCTCACCGCTGGAAGGGGACAGCCACCATCTACCTGCGCCACCAGCGGGGGTTCAACAGCGACGGTTAACCTATAGCAAGGGACTGGCGCAGCAACCTCGCCACTGGTTACGTAGCTCACCCGATGGCAGCGCTATCGCCTTTTTGATGGCGGACAGCCAGCAGGTGATTCAATTATGGTGGGTATCGCCTAACGGCGGTGAACCGCGTCAGGTAACGCGGCTGAACCACAGCATTCAGTCTGCATTTAGCTGGCATCCTCGTGGTGAAGCCATTGCCTTTATTTGCGACAACAGCGTGATGCTGTGTCACTGGCAAACGGGAGAGTGCGAACGCTTAACCGCCCGCACCGGGTCGGCACCGTCCGGGGATGCGGTGGTCTGGTCACCGGATGGAAAAAAGATCGCTTTTATGCGGGAAAAAGAGGGCTGGCAGCACCTGTTTACTGTGACGGTTGCATAGCGGGCATGGGCTGAGCATGCGCCAGATTTTCCTCGGTGTGGGCCAGTTTTTCACTCTGAAGCACGCGGGCGCGCGGCGAATCCAGGGCTTTATCCTTGTCGCTGCGATAGTAATCCCAGGGCAGTAACAGCGTATCCATGACGGCAGAAAAAGGCAGATCAACCAGCGCCAGGGGCTTTAGCGCCCAGCTGGCCTGACTGTCCGTCAGAATGTCAGCACTGGCACGTGTGCCCGGATAGTAGCCCTGACTTGCACCGGTATGCGTCATGACGCTGGAACATCCACCGGAAGCGACTGCGCAACACATCACGCCAGCCAACGGTAACCTTTTCATCATTTTCATATGTCGTCCCTTCGATTCTGGCACCTGATTGCGTGAGCGCACCAGCGTACCCTCTCAGTCATGAAGTCCGTTCTGGTCCGGCAATTTACCCTTGAGTGTATGCCATTTCGCCAGTTTGGCGAAAAAAATCACGCATCGGGTCTTGAAAGCCTGGCGTCTGCACCCATTTTCTAAACAGGGTCGTTAAGGCTGCCGCCGAAAGGGGCAATGCGGTCCTGCACAACCTGTCCAATAGTGGAAGGTTGCCAAAACTTGCTGACATTCAGGAGTCTTTTTATGCGTAACTTTGATCTGTCTCCCCTTTATCGCTCTGCCATCGGATTTGATCGCCTGTTCAACCTGCTTGAGTCCAATCAAAATCAGAGCAACGGTGGTTATCCCCCTTACAATGTTGAACTGGTTGATGAGAACCATTACCGCATCACTATCGCGGTAGCCGGTTTTGCTCAGAGTGAACTGGATATTACGGCCCACGACAACGTGCTCATCGTGCGTGGTGCGCATCCGGAAGAGCAGACAGAACGTAAATATCTCTATCAGGGCATCGCCGAGCGTAATTTCGAGCGTAAATTCCAGCTGGCTGACCATATCGTCGTGCGCGACGCGCGCCTGGAAAATGGTCTGCTGAGCATCGATCTTGAGCGTTTGATTCCTGAAGAAGCGAAACCACGCCGGATTGAAATTTTAAAATAAAGCGGCCGTGACGGCTGAGTAAACATGAGAACGGTCACAGCATACAGGTTGTGGCCGTTTTTTTATGACCGCGACAAGCAGATTGATGCGGATGCGGCGAAGCGATCAGTGATGGCCTGATGGTAAGAAAACGAAAAGCATCAGGTCGCGTTGACAAACGCAGGCTTCACCTGTCCCGCGCCTTCTTTTGCAGGTTCAGATCAATGCTGAATCTGTGCCAGATCTGCTTCACTCAACCCGGTCATTTTCATCACGGTTGTTCTGTCCAGGCCATGCTGCAGCATAGTGCGCGCAACCTCGCGTTTACCTTCATTGCGGCCTTCACGTAAACCGGTCTGAATTCCCTGCTTAATTCCCTTATCAAAGCCCTTCTGCATACCTTTTTGTTCAAGCTGCTGTGCAATGGTCATAAGCGTGTCTCCGTGTTGCGGCACCCGCAGGGCCAGTTCCTGAATAAAAGCCTCGACGTCTGGGGTTTCACCCGCCTGCACAATGTAGTGCACCAACGATACAATCTGTGATGACGAAAGATAACCGGACAGCAGCGCAGGGACAAGTCTGTCCATCAGATTTGCGAGATCGCGCTGATGGATGTGCTTTTGCAGCAGAGTCAGTGCCGCCATACTGCGATGTTCCACAATCTCATCGTCAGGCATTACCGTAATATCAACCAGAGGGAAGCAAGTACTGTAGAGCCTGCGAGCCAGTGCCGGATGCGTAAAATCATCCAGCCAGCAGGTGGAATAAGGATAGGGTCTGCGTTTACCCATATAAAACAGCACCGGTATCACCAGCGGCAGCGTTTTTATAGCCGGCATCCAGGTGGCGCTGCATGGCCGCGACCGCGTAGCGAAGAAGCCTGAACGCCATATGCCTGTCAGGTGAAGACTGATGTTCGATCAGGACGTACATATAGCCCTCACCCGCTGTCGTTTTGAGACTATACAGCACATCACTGAAATACTGCCGGAGATCCGCTTCAACAAAGGAACCGGACGCCAGTTTTAACGTCCGTAAGTCGCAAATCGCGCGCAGATCGGCGGGAAGATGAATTTCCATGAAATCGCGGGCAATGTCAGGTTGGGTGAGAAACTGACGAAAGGTTGCATCGTGTGGTGTTGGCGTTGCGTTTTTCTTCTTCATCATTGCTGGCCCGGTTATAAAGCACACGGGCGAAAGTCGTGATGAGTGAAAAGAGATGTCTGGCCGCCCTGGCAATGCGGATACTTCCATGCATCCGCATTGCTGTCCAGGCGGAGGTTTTATTCTGCGAGCGGGCTGCCAAAGCCAGCCCGAAAACGCGCGCATGCACAGGCATTTACGAAAGGGTAGTTACGTCGGGCACGTCAGTTTGACGAGTGGTAAGCGCTAATGTTGCGGCTGCCTGAGCCAGCGCTGACCAATCACGCCACCAAACATATTGACCAGCAGCCCGACAATGATGATTACAGCACCCACAATCTGCTGGCGTGATAAGGTTTCCCCCAGCACCAGGGCTGCCGAAACAATCCCAACAACAGGCACCAGCAGGGAAAGCGGTGCTACACGCCAGGTTTCATAACGGCTAAGCAACGTACTCCAGATGCCGTAACCCATAATGGTCGCCACAAAGGCCAGGTAAATCAGCGCCATCACCGTCTGTAGATCAATGTGCGTCAGACTGGTAATGATTGCCGACCGGCCTTCAAACAGCAGCGAACAGGCAAAGAAAGGAACGACGGGCACCAGCGCGCTCCAGACCACCAGCGACATAACCGGTACGGGATAATGCCGGGTGATGATTTTATTGGTGATATTCCCCAGTCCCCAGGAAAACGCCGCCGCCAGCATAAGCATCATAGTGGTCAGTGTTATGCCGGCGGCGCTCTGGCCAGCCATGCCGGAGGTGGCTAATAAAAAAATGCCTGAGGTGGCAATCAGCATGCCCGCAATGTGATTCCAGCGCAGCTTTTCGGCCAGAAACAGCGCCCCAAGCAGCAGCGTAAAGAACGCCTGCGCCTGTAATATCAGCGAAGCAAGGCCTGCAGGCATACCCAGTTTGATGGCCAAAAACAGAAACGCAAACTGCCCAAAACTGATGGTCATGCCGTAAAGTAAAAGCCACTTTACTGGCACAGCAGGACGGCGCACCAGTAAAAGGGCAGGAAAGGCAACCAGTGCAAAACGCAATCCCGCCAGCAAAAAGGGAGGCATGTTATGCAGACCCAGTTTTATGACAACGAAGTTCACGCCCCACGCAATCACTACACACAGGGCTAACAGCCAGTCTTTTCCCGACACCGCACTCTCCTTTTGCCCGCGCTGGCCCGCACGGCCATATGCGCATCACGTCTGTTAATAATGCAAAATGCCTTTGCGATCGGATTAAGGCAGCGTTGCGCTTCATCAAGGCCGGCCGGATAGAGACGACGCCTTGTTGCCCGATCGGGTCTGTAGATTTAACTGTCGCGCCAGGCGATCTCCACTTCTTCAGCCAGAATCTGTATGGCGCGCTCAATGTTTTCCGCATCCGGTACATAATTCATGCGCATGCACTGGTGCATGTGCGGCCAGTCATGCTCCAGACCCGGAAAGAAAAAGTGGCCCGGCACCATCAGCACGCCCCGAGCTTTAAGCCGCTGGTACAGCAACTCCGTACTGATCGGTAAATCCCGGAACCACAGCCAGAGAAAAATTGCCCCCTCCGGTTTATGGATCAGACAGCGCTCCGCCGATAAGTAGCGGCGAATAAGGGTGATCGTTTGCATCACCTTGTGCTGATAAAAAGGTTTAATCACTTCTTCAGACAAGCGCAGCAGATCGCCACGTTGAATCATTTCGCTGGCAATGGCCGGGCCAATACTGCCCGGTGCCAGGCTGATGATGCCGTTCATGTTACCGATCGCGGTAATCGTGCTCTCATCGGCGATGATAATCCCGCAACGTGCGCCAGGCAGACCGAGTTTGGATAAACTCATGCAGAGAATGATATTGGGGTTCCACAGCGGCCGCACATCACTAAAAATAATGCCGGGAAATGGCACACCATAAGCGTTGTCGATAAGTAACGGCACCTCATGCTGCTGCGCCAGCGCATCCAGTTGCAGAAGTTCGTCATCCGTAATGACATTGCCGGTTGGATTGGTCGGGCGCGATACGCAAATCAGCCCCACATCGTCATTCATGGGGAGATGTTCAAAATCGACGTGATACTTGAACTGCCCTTCCGGTAATAACTCTATGTTGGGCCTGGCAGAAATAAAGAGGTCTTCATCCAGGCCCGCATCAGCGTACCCCAGGTACTCTGGAGCCAGAGGAAACAGCACCTGTTTTTTACTGCCGTCACTGCGCCGCCCCGCGAACAGGTTGAAGAGATAAAAAAATGCGCTCTGACTGCCGTTAGTCAGCGCGATATTTTGCGCAGTGACAGACCAACCGCACTGCTCACGTAGCATTGCCGCCAGGGCATCCAGCAGCACGGCTTTACCGCGTGGACCATCGTAATTGCATAAGGCCTCACTCAGTTTGCCCTCGTCGTGCATCTGCTGCAGCAACTGCTGAAAATAATCGTTCATTGCCGGGATCTGTGCGGGGTTGCCGCCGCCAAGCATGATCGTGCCGGGCGTACGCAGGCCTGCGCCCATGTCTTCCATCAGACGTGAGATGCCGGAATGTTGAGTAAACTTGTCGCCGAACTGAGAAAAAGCCATAGCGGTTAAAAATTTGTAATAAAGAATGGGATAAACACCATAACGCCCGCTCCCGGCGGGCGCAATGGGCAGCCGCAGGATTACTTCAGCACCTGAGGATTCACGCAGTTCTTTTCAACCTTGCCGCTCAGGGCGGCAATGAGATTTTCTACCGCGTCCTGCATCATCCCATAGCGGGTTTCGTGGGTTGCAGAGCCAATGTGCGGCAACGTAACAACATTCGGTAACGACAGCAGCGGCGAGTCAGTCGGCAGCGGCTCTTTTTCGAAAACATCCAGCCCGGCGGCGTGGATCGTGCCCTCTTGTAGCGCGGTAATCAGGGCATTTTCATCTACCACTGGCCCACGGCCCGCGTTGATCAGCACCGCACTGGGCTTCATCATCGCCAGCTGTTCTGCGCCAATTAAATGATGCGTTTCTTCGGTAAGCGGCAGGCTGATGCAAACGAAATCGCTTTCTTTGAGCAGCGTTTCCAGCTCACACCGGCGGGCTGCAAACTGCGATTCGGCCTGGTCGTGCTGACGGCGCGCATTGTAGAGAATGTTCATGCCGAATCCGAAGTGCGCACGCTGGGCCAGCGCCATACCGATGCGTCCCATACCAAGAATTCCCATCGTCTTATGGTGCACATCCATGCCAAACCGGTCCGGACCAATACTTTTTTGCCAGTTGCCAGCTTTCACCCAGGCATCCAGCTCCGGTATACGTCTTGCCGTACTGAGAACCAGCGCCATGATGGTGTCGGCCACCGTTTCCGTCAGTACCGTTGGCGTGTGCATCAGCACTACCCCTCGCTGATTCAGGGCATCCACATCAAAGTTGTCATAGCCGACAGAAACGCTGGAACAGGCGCGCAGTGCGGGCATTTTGGCCAGCAACTCGCCGTTGACTTTTCCGCCCGATCCCAGCATTCCTTCGGCCTGT
The DNA here is from genome assembly GCF_004364735.1 of Pantoea sp. PNA 14-12. Lineage (NCBI taxonomy): Bacteria > Pseudomonadati > Pseudomonadota > Gammaproteobacteria > Enterobacterales > Erwiniaceae > Pantoea > Pantoea sp. PNA 14-12. The sequence continues at coordinate 145,341 of NZ_SOAJ01000006.1, forward strand.
TGCAGTGCCTGCGCATGTTGCTGCTGGCTTTCGGGTGATAAATCGTTGATTTCGGTGATCGTGGCATAGTCTGCGAGACGCGCACGGAGATCGTCAGGCAATTTTTTATAAAGAATGACGGCGGGTTTCATCAGATAGCTTCCTGTAAATAAATGACGGGCAACACAAAGGTCGCCCGGAGAAGATGCTAACGCTTACGCTTTCAGGCCGGTTTCGCGCCTTGTAGCGGAGGCGCCTTATTTTGTGCGGGTTTGACGATAAGCGTCAGGACCACGGACAGCAGTAGTGCGCCACCCATAAAAATATAGGAGGCCGAAGGACTGCCGGTTGCCCCGTTCAGATAACCCACAATCCAGGAGCCGATAAACGAGCCCAACGCCCCCATACTGTTGATAAACGCCATTGCGCCGCCGGAAACATTGCGGGGCAGCATTTCCGGAATAATGGCAAAGAACGGGCCATAAGGCGCGTACATCGCAGCACCGGCGACGACTAACAAGGTATAAGACAGCCAAAAATTGCCCGAACCCACCATATACGAACCGAGGAAGGCGAAGGCACCCACCAGCAACAGTGGCCAGACAAACAGTTTACGGTTTTGCGTTTTGTCCGATGCCCAGGACACCACCACCATCGCAATCGTGGCTGCCAGATAAGGCACAGCCGATAACCAGCCCGCTTCCACCATGTCCATTTGTGTACCGTTGCGCAAAATTGAAGGCAGCCACAGGACAAAACCGTAAACGCCAATACTCCAGGCAAAGTACTGCATACAGAGAATGATCACGTTACGATTGCGAAAGGCTTCGCCGTAGTTGCGCACCGCTTTGATGCTTTCTTGCTCTTTTTGCAGCGCGGCCTGTAGCGCGGCTTTTTCTGCATTGCTCATCCAGCGCGCTTGCGCAGGCTTATCCTGTACCATAAACCACCAGGCAATGGCCCAGATCACCGCAGGAATGCCTTCGAAGATAAACATTTCCCGCCAGCCAAACGCCTCTATCAGATACCCTGAAACCACGGACATCCACAGGACCGTGACGGGATTACCGAGAATTAAAAAGGTGTTTGCCCGCGAGCGCTCAGATTTTGTAAACCAGTTACTGATGTAAATCAGCATAGCAGGCATTACCGCAGCCTCGACAACCCCCAGCACAAAGCGAATCGCCGCCAGCACAGGGATGTTGCTGACAACGCCGGTGAGTGAAGCACAGCCGCCCCACAACAGCAGGCACCAGAAGATCAGTTTTTTTACACTGCGGCGCTCCGCATAGATCGCCCCAGGGATTTGAAAAAAGAAATACCCCAGAAAGAACAACGCACCCAGCAGGGAAGACATTCCTTTGGTAATGCCCAGATCGTCATTGATGCCAGCGGCGGATGCGAAGCTAAAATTTGCCCGATCCAGATAGGCAAGACTGTAGGTGATAAACACGATGGGCATAATGAACCACCAGCGTTTAGGCGCGATAATCTGCGTTTTCATCGGGAACTCCTCTGTTTCTGTTTGCGGGCCGGGCTACACATCACCTAACTGCTGACGCGTCGGCAAACCTTCGCTGTCACCACTCACCTGAATCGCCAGTGAACCAATTTTGTTCCCCCGGCGAATCGCCTCTACCAGTGGTTTCCCTTCCAGCAATGCACTTATGACTCCCACGGCAAACCCATCTCCGGCCCCGACCGTGTCCACAACCTGATCAACTTTGATTGCCGCCACCTGGCCCTGCTCCCCCCCGGCTGTCTTATACCAGGCGCCCTCGCCGCCGGTTTTAATCACCACCGCTTTTACCCCTTTATCGAGATAAAAATCGGCAATATCCTGCGGTTGGCGATAGCCGGTTAAGATGTAACCCTCTTTTTCACCGGGCAGTACCCAGTCTGCGTATTCCGCTAACAGATTGAGCTGCTTACGCATTTCATCTTCGCTGCGCCACAGCACCGGACGCAGATTAGGATCAAAGGAAATTGTTTTACCCCGCGCCCGCATCTCTTTCGCAGCATGCCTGGTCAGCTCAAGCGAACTGTCTGATATTGCTGCCGCCACGCCGCTCAGATGCAAATGGCGTGCAGAGCCAAAATAATCGTGGTCAAAATCCTCGGGTGACAGATGACTGGCAGCGGAGCCTTTGCGGAAATATTCCACGAGCGGATCGGAACCATCATCCACTTTAGATTTAAGCTGAAAGCCCGTGGGATAGTGCGGATCGACGGTCACCTGACGATGGTCGATATTTTCTTTATCCAGCACCTGACAAATAAAACGACCAAACGCGTCCTGTCCAATACGACTCACCCAGCCCACTTTCAGCCCGAGGCGTGCCAGACCGATGGCGACATTCAGTTCTGCACCTGCGGCGCGTTTGATAAATGTTTCTACTGCAGCCAAATCACCCGTTTCGCGGGCGACAAACATGGCCATGGCTTCGCCGATCGTGATGACATCAAGCGTACCGTTAGGATGAGTCGTCATTTTTACTCCTCAGACATTACGCAGCAGCGTCACATAATGGCGCGTAACCGCAATCAGATTGTCGCCTTCCAGCGGAAATTCAATACCGCGAGGGGCTCTCGCCGGTAGCCGATGCAACAGGTCTTGCCAGCCCGGTCCGGCATCGTCGAGCGCAATAGCGCGATAGCTTTTCCCCTGCGGCACCGCTGCTTTGACGTGCACGTAACCCACCTGGTCGGTCAACAGGACTGCAGCCTGCTCCGGGTTTTCGCCTGTCCAGTGCCAGTTCCCCATATCGAAAGTCATGCCAATCGGCAATGCCGCCTCACGGGCAGCGTTAAAAAAGCGCAGCATCGGTTGCAGTTTGCCGTGCACTGTCTGGTCATTTTCCACGGTCAGCGGCACGCCATATTCCGCAATCAGCATGCGCAGTGTTTCGCTGTACAGAGCCCCCGTAAAATTGCCCAGCGCCACCTTTAGTCTCTGCGCGTTTAGTTGACGAGCTTCGGTAAAATAACGCGTCAGCAAAGGGTTCAGCTTACCGTCCTCACTGAACAAGGTATCGGGTACAGAATAGCTGGCGCGCAGCCGGTGCTGATCAATGGCCAGCGCCAGCGCGGGCAGGTCATCGAAAGTCGTGTCATCGAACAATTCGCGACGGATTTCCACACCGTCCGCACCAGCCTGCTGAATGATCGGTAAGAGCGCCCTTTGTCCGCCCAGCGCAGCAATCTGTTGATGTCCATAAGCCGCCGTGACGACGATAATTTCGGGCTCCATTGCGGACTCCTGAGGGGAAAATCGGTATTAACGTTATAAAAACGTTAAATGGAACCGGTTCCAAAGCAAAGTAGCAAAATGCGGAATTATGATCGTGCTCACGAAGCGAGCACGTAAGTGAAGGGAACAATCTGAAAATTAGCGGAGACGCTGGCTTGATCCCCGGACAATCAGCTCACCCGAGAAAACCTGCTCACAGGGAGGATGATCGTGGCCTTCGATACGCGAAATCAGGCGCTCCAGCGCATGGTAGCCAATCTGCCAGGTGGGCTGTTTAAGCGTGGTAATCCCGACACCTGCCAGCGCCGCCCACTCCAGCTCATCAAACCCCAATAAACCCATGTCGCTTCCCCAGTGCAAATTTAGACGCTGAAGGGAACGGGCCACCTGTAAGGTCAGCGCACCGTTTGCCACCATAACTGCGCAACGCCTGTCTGCATGACGCTGACAGAAGTCATGCAAGACGGTATCCATCACATCGGGCTGATGCAGCGAGACTTCTGCATTTTCATGGAGGATGGCCGGATGCGCAGCCAGACGCTGGCGAAACGCCTGCAGGCGCTCACGACGGGTATTCACGCTGCCTAAGGGTTCACTCAAAAACAGCAGCGCCTCATAACCGTTATCAATTAAGTGATCGGTGGCCGTTTCTGCCGCTTCAGCATTATTCAGGCCCACCACATCACAGGGAAAATCGGGGATTTTTCGGTCAATCAGCACCATCGGCAGCAAAGATTGCTGCAGCCGGCTCAGTACCTTTTCATGCATACCTACCGCGTTAACGACAATGCCTTCAACCTGATAGCTACTCAGCAACTGCAAATAATGCTGTTCAAGATCGACTTCATTGTTGGTGTTACACATAAGCAATGTAAAGCCGCAGGCACGACAGGCCGCTTCAATGCCGCACATAACGTCCACGGAATAGGGATTGGTGATATCGGCAATGATTAACCCGATTAGCCGGGTTCGCCCCCGTTTAAGCCCGCGCGCCATCTGGCTTGGCCGATAGTTAAGATCGCTAATTGCCTGTTCAATGCGCGCTTTTAAGTCGGGAGAAAGCAGATGCTGTTCGCCGTTAAGATAACGCGAGACGCTGGTTTTCCCGGTTTTTGCCGCGCGGGCAACATCGCTAATAGTGGCGCGAGAAGGCCTGATTTTCATAGAATATTCCGCAAATTACGCATGCCGCGAGACTACCACAGGCGTCCGGCATGACAAACACGTTAGCGCTGTGCGGGCAGTTGCAGACTGGGTTGCCACAAGACCTGTAGCCGGGCCAGCGGTGCGCCGTCCAGTAACTGCATCACCATGGTCGCAAGCTGTTCGCCTCTCTCCTGCTCACTGGCCTGACGAATCGCAATAACCGGAAAATCAATGATGGCGTCAACCGGGAGTCCATCCCAGGCTATCAAAGTGACGGCATCCTCACCCTGCAGTCGTCCTGCCTGCTGAAGCGCCATTAACGCGCCTTCGGCCAGCGTACTGCTATCGGTAATAATGGCCTGAGGTTGTAGCCCTTCAGCCAGCCAGGCGGAGACTTGTTGATACCCTGCGCGGCGCGAGGGAGCAACCGCCGCAGTGGCATAAGGTGGTACGGAATCCAGGGCGTTCAGGTAGCCCTGACGGCGATCGCGAACAAACGTACAGCGTTCGTTTCCCCCGAGAAAGGCGATGCGCTGCATGCCCTGGGTCAGGCAGTGTTTTACCGCCAGCGCGGAACCTGCGGCGTTATCGACATCAAACCAGGCATGATTTTGCTGTGCATCAGTGCGCCCCAGAGAGAGAAAATTAAAGCCCTTCTGCTGTAAGCAGCGCAGGCGTTCGTCCTGCGGCAAGGTGTGCGTGATGATTAGCGCATCGACCACGCGACTGCGTAGCATACGCATCAGTGAACGCTGTCCGTCACAGGGTTTGTCCGTCAGCAACAGCAGGTCGATATCATAGTGGGAAAGACGCTGGTCCAGCGCCAGTAATATCTTATTGAAATGGATATCGCTGAGGGGCGGGGCGCTCATCGGGTAGACGACGCCGACCGCGTTAGCGCGTCCGGTTTTTAAACGCCGGGCAGCTACATTAGGACGGTAGCCACGTCGCTGGGCTTCTTCTTCCACGCGCTGACGCGTGTGTTTTGCTACATCCTCATACCCATTCAGGGCGCGACTCACGGTGGTTACGGAGAGCCCCAGGACTGACGCAATGGCTTTAAGTGACATGATGCGTTATCCATTGTTCAATTTGAACCATGCTGGCATAAAGCGTTAACTGGCACTGTGTACAGGCACCAACTGGAAACCTTACCGAGTTTATTGTCTAAAAATTGTCGAATAACTGACAGTAGCATGTCTTTCGCCCCCAGTGACAGGGGGCGAAATGATCAATTTAACGGGCTCAGCGTAATTTCAACCCGGCGGTTTTGGGCTTTGCCTGCTTCAGTACTGTTGGTCGCAATGGGGCTGTCGGGGCCGACACCCTGCGTATGCAGACGGTCAGCCGCCACGCCCTGTACGATCAAGGCGCTGGCCACGCTTTCTGCGCGCTGCTGTGACAGGCGCATATTCAATGCGCGCGACCCCGTACTATCCGTATGCCCCACCACGTTTACGGCCGTTTTCGGATACTCTTTTAGTACCATTGCGACGCCGGTCAGGGTATTGGCACCGGCTGGCTTCAGACTGCTGCTGCTGGAATCGAAGGTCACATTGTTTGGCATATTCAACACAATATTGTCGCCCTGGCGCGTCACACTGACGCCCGTACCCTTCATTTTATCGCGCAGTTTTGCTTCCTGAACATCCATGTAATACCCCACACCGCCGCCTAAGGCTGCGCCGCTGGCGGCACCGATGAGTGCCCCTTTACCCCGATCTTTCTTCGAGGATGAAAGCACGCCCACACCGGCGCCGACTAATGCACCAAGACCCGCCCCCACGCCGGATTTTCCGGCCTGCGACTCGCCGGTATAGGGATTCGTGGTACAACCGGATATCACCAGGCTACCGCTGATTAATAACGAGATGGCAATCAATTTTTTCTGCATTATGTGTCCCTTGGGTTTCTCTAATCGGGGCGCCCCGGCCCCTTACTGGCCCTGATTATGCCGCGTAAAAGTGAGGGAAATCCTGAGACAATGTCTTATTTTGTAAAGGAGCGGTGTTAAATGTTATCAGGATGGCAAAAGCAGTTGGTTTGGTGATCGTTAATCAGGCCGCAGGCTTGCATAAAGGAGTAGCAAATTGTCGGACCGATGAATTTAAAACCACGCGTCTTTAATGCCTTAGAGAGTGCTATAGCCTGCGGAGAGGTGGTCGGGCTCTGTTTGTAATCCGCATAGTGGTGAACAATTGGCTGGTTATCGACGAACTGCCAGACGAAATGGGCAAAATCTTCCCCTTCCGCCTCCATCGCCAGCATCGCTCTGGCGTTGGCTATAATCGCCGCAATTTTACCCGGGTGACGAATGATGCCGCTGTTTTGCATAAGTTGGACAACGTCCTGATCGTTCATCAATGCCACCGCCTGCGGATCAAACTGGTGAAAGGCCGCGCGGTAATTCTCGCGCTTTTTCAGCACCGTAATCCAGGATAACCCGGCCTGTTGACCTTCCAGACACAGCATTTCAAACAGCGCCAGTTTGTCTCTCTGCGCACGGCCCCACTCATTGTCATGGTAAGCCAGATAGAGGGGATCCTGCGTAACCCAGCCGCATCGTTGCATCATGGTATTCCTTTATAAAGCGCCAGTTTGTTGACCGATGGTAGAGGGAAACTGCCACCATTTGAACCCGCCACATGACAAAATGCGAGGCGGCTTCCATAGTCACCACCACATCCGTAAAGCATTGAAAGCGAAGGCAGCCCCACGCCAGGCGAATACAATGATAACGATAGTCATTTTCAGGTCATTCCATGCGTAACGAAGTCATTCTTATCGGCCGTGAAATCACGGTATTCCTTTTTGCCTCCCTGTTTATCACCTTCATGCTTGTCCCCCTCTATATGGATGTGGTGTGGATGGATAACGCGCTGCACGAAGCCTCTTTTACTGAAACCACACAGGAACTGTTGTTAGTTAGTCTCGCGGGCGCATTTTATATTGCCGCACGACATCGTCCCGATCAGTGCGGTGGATTAACCTTAATAGCCGGTTTTTACAGCTGTATGCTTATCCGCGAACTGGATTTCTTCTTCGATCTTGTTCGTCACGGCAGTTGGGTGTGGTTTGCACTGGCGGCCGCACTGGCGAGTTTCGCCGTCGCCATGCGTACTCCCAGGCAGACGCTCCGTACGCTGGCGAACCTGCTGCACCATAACCGTTGGCCCGTGATGGCGACCGGACTGATGATTGTGCTGGTTTTCTCACGTCTGTTTGGCATGAACATCCTCTGGCAACACCTGATGCCCGATCATTACAACCGCGGGGTAAAAAACATGGCCGAAGAAGGGGTAGAGCTGCTGGGATACAGCCTGTGTTGGCTGGCCGGTCTGCGCTATCTGTGGCAAACCCGGCCGTGAACGCGCAAGTCTCTGTCCCCCCACGGTTGCATAACAGGCGCTCGCCGGCAACGCTTTTTCAGCGATCCCGCGCCTTAAAAAAGGTACAATATGCCCTTCTGCACCGCGACAGGTGATCCGGTGTTGGGTGTAAGTTAACCGCAGGTCTTTTCATGTCAGTCAAAATCTTAACGTCAACGCTAATCGGTCTGGAGGCTTTCCGTCAGGACCCGCAGAGCGCCTTACAGCAGGCTGAAGACGGCATGCTGGCGGTGCTGGATAATTACACGCCGGTGATGTATGCCCTCACTCCCGCGCGTCTTGCACAGTTATTAGCCCTTGAAGCCGCCGCTCAGCAACCCAGTGATGTGGCGCTGGATGACAGTCTGTATGACGATGTTTCTGCTACGCTGCATAAACCCGTCGGCAAGTTTGCCATGTATGACGGCTGGCAGCCTGACGCCGACTTTACCCGCCAGGCAGCAATCTGGGGCGTCGCGCTCAGCGAGCCGGTGACGGCGGCAGAGCTGGCCGCCTTTGTGGCTTACTGGCAGGCCGAAGGCCGCCTTTTTCATCATGTACAGTGGCAACAGAAGCTGGCGCGTAGCCTGCAGATGAACCGCGCCGCCAATGGCGGACAGCCGCGTCGCGATATTACGCAGATCAGCAGTACTGACTACGATATTCCCGATGGTTTCCGAGGTGAGTAATGAAAACGCCCAACGATCTGTTTAACCGTCTGAAAAGAATGATGCCAGCAGGAACCCGTCCTAAATTCACCAATGGTGAAGAGTTGCTGGCCTGGAACCAGGAACAGGGTCGGTTGCGTTCAGAAGCGATTGTGCGAGAAAACCGCGCGATGAAAATGCAGCGTATCATGGGGCGTTCTGGGATTCGTGATTTGCATATTAACTGCTCATTCGACAACTACCGTGTCGAGAATGAAGGTCAGCGCAAAGCCCTGGAGCAGGCGCGCCAGTATGCTGCTAATTTTGAAGGAAACATCGCCAGTTTTGTCTTTGCAGGTCGGCCGGGCACAGGGAAAAATCATCTGGCTGCCGCCATCGGTAACGATCTGATTTTGCGTGGCAAGAGCGTGCTTATCGTGACTGTCGCGGATCTGATGTCCAGCATGAAAGGAACGTTCAGCGGCAGCAGTGATATCACCGAAGAGCGACTGATTCAGGATCTGAGCAGCGTGGATTTGCTGGTCATTGATGAGATTGGTATGCAGAGTGAATCGCGCTACGAAAAAGTGATTATTAACCAGATTGTTGACCGCCGCTCGTCATCTAAACGTCCGACGGGGATGCTCACCAATCTCGATCCCACCGGCATGAACGCCCTGTTAGGTGAACGCGTGATGGATCGTATGCGTTTAGGTAACAGCCTGTGGGTGCGCTTCGACTGGGAAAGCTATCGCAGCCGCGTCCGGGGTGACGAATACTGATGTTGCTGCCCGCTGAAGCGGGCGGTAGGGTTACTCTCCAGTTGCATTATCCTGTGGCCTGGCCCCCATTTCTGACGTAATCCCCTTATTCAGAGGACATTGCTATTTGGCAGCCCTCTCTGCCCAATGCTAAGTTTTCATTAGACATCAAACTAATAAGACTTCGTTGGCGGTGGGCGCTCCCTCGCCGCTGTGCACCTCTGGGGTAAGCCGTCATGAAAGCAACTGGCAAAGGGCCTGCATTGATGCGGCTGAATAATCAAAAGCGCGTAATGGCTCAACTGCGTCAGCTGCGCATCACATCGCGCCAGGATCTGGCGCAGGTACTGGCACTCAGCAAAAACACCGTTTCGCAAATTATTGATGATTTGCTGGAAAACGGTTGGGTTCAGGAACTAGGTAAAGCCAGCGTTTCTTCGGCTGGCCGTCCTAAAATTCACATTACCCTGCGCCCGGAAAAGCTGGTCAGTGCCGGTATCATGGTGGAAAAAAACCTGATTCACTGGCAGATCTGCGATTACTTTTCACAACCGCTTGCCGAACAGACAATACGGACGGACACCAGTAAACCTGACCCGATACTGGCTGAAATCGGCGCCCTGTGCGAAAAACTGATGGAAGCCTGGCCAGGGCTGCTGGGAATTGGGCTGGGGTTTCCCGGTGTCGTCGATTCACGGCGAGGCTGGATGCATTTATCGACCCACCTGGGCTGGCAGAATGTTGACCTGGCCAGTGATCTGCGCAAACAGATCGCCTTGCCGATTCGGATTATGAATAACGTCAGGGCCGCTGCGCTGCTGTCTGTGCAACAGCTCAATCTGCCCGCCGAAAGCGGGCATTTTTATTTGCGCATTGCGGAAGGCATTGGCGGCGCGCTGGTGCAGCATGGCGTGGTTTTTACTGGCAACAGCTGGACCGCTGGTGAAGCAGGACATCTTACCGTCCAGCCAAATGGCCCTCGCTGTAGCTGTAATCGGCAGGGTTGTCTGGAGGCGATGATCAGCAAACCTGCCATTAACCAACAGCTTGCCCAGCGTCAGCCGGGATTAACCTGGCACAGTCGTGACAGCGCACCGAATGTCGTAAATGAAGTGATGCAGCTGGCAGGCAACTATCTGGGCATCGCGCTCAGCCAAATCATGTTATTACTGAATCCTGCCACGATCATCATTGACTGTCCCTGGAGCATCAGCCCGACCTTTTGCCAGGCCGTGCTCAATCAGACGCAGGCCAACAAACTGGCGTTTATTGCGGCCCATACGCAGGTACATTTTCTGCAATCGCATCTGGCCCCGGCAACCGGGCTGGCGCTGGCCATTATCGAACAGATGGAGCAGCGCCTCGAGTAACAGGCCACTGAGCGTGGCCCGGTGGCTTAGCGCTGGCGAAAATCGGGAATAACCAGATCGCCACGCATTACTGAGGAATGTAACACGCTCTGCGTCTGTTGATTCAGTGCCTTCACAATACGCGCGGCCATGGCATCCATTGAATATGAGATAGCCGGAATCGTCGGGATACCGGGCAGATCCAGCGTGCCGGCCAGACTAAAGACCATAATGTCTTTTGGCACCTGCTTATTGAACGCCTGCAACTGAGGAATCACTTTTTGTGCCTGCTGTTCATCGGCCACCAGCAATGCATTGAAATTGAGCGTGGAGGCATTGTTCAGAAGTTCCTGCAACGCCACTGAAGAAGATGACGTGTCCATAAAGACCAGATTGCGGTTAAAAGGCAGGAAATTTTTTTCCAGGGCATGTTTATAGCCCAGCAGAACCTGATCGGCAAAGCCCATGCCCTCGGGATGAATCAGAGCAATTTGACGACGATTTTGACTGATAAGATAGTTACAGGCCGTTTCCGCTGCAAAAGCATGATCACGCTGGATGCTGTTCACTTCTTCGCCGGATTCCAGACAATCCACCAGCATCACGTTTGGCTGACGCAGGTTTAACGGAAAGCGCGCGCCGATAATTAAGACATCATCACATAACCCACAGGTCAACTCACTGAGGCAGGTCATCACGTCCGCTTTCGTGTTGGCGAAACGAAGTAACAGGTGTTTTTGATGCTGACTGAAATGTTTCTCCAGCGCATAAAGGTAACCCGTCGTCTGATTGATATTTTCCTGCGCACAAATAACACCGATACAGCCCGTAGACTGACTCAGTAGTGACTGGGCGATGACGTTTGGACGATAATTCAGTTCATCCACCGCTTTTAACACCGCAACCCGACTGGCCTCTTTCACCCCACGTGACCCACTCAACACGCGCGATACGGTGGCTTTAGACACGCCAGCCAGTCGCGATACATCGTTGATAGTAGACATCATTTTCCCCTAACAGAACCAAACGGCTCCCTGAAAACTGACCGAAACGGCGGCTTAATTTTTCGCCACAGGCAGTATAGCGTTTTCGTTTTTTCATGGAAACCGATTTTCCATTTCTACTCAATAATGATTTTTACCGCTTAATTTAGTGATCTGAATCGTAATTAAACACCCGTTATCAGCCAGAGCATGATGCCTGTCACACTTTCTTTTGCGACAAATGGAAACCGGTTTCCATATCGTATCAAATCATCGCCGTAACAAGTTTTACACGTAAAGGAGCGTTCTCATGATCAGGATTATGTTGTGCTGTTCGGCAGGTATGTCCACCAGCATGCTGGTGCGCAAAATGGTAGAGGTGGCGGATCAGCGTGGCCTCGCTGTGCAGATTGATGCCTGGGGCATTGCCGAGTTTGATACGCAGTTTCCAACGTATCAGGTTGTGCTGCTCGGCCCGCAAGTGAAGTACATGTTAAACACGCTTTCAGAAAAAGCTGCCACCCACGGTATTCCTGTCCGGGCTATTGATATGACGGACTACGGTATGCAACGCGGTGACAACGTGCTGGATTACGCTCTGTCGCTTATTGAAGCGACACACTAAAAGGTGTCATTTATGGGTTCGTTATATCAGTCAATGGTGACGGTGATTGAACAGGCTATTACGCCCCTCGCCGGAAAATTGGGTCAGCAAAAGTACGTTATCGCTATTCGTGATGGTTTTACGGCGGCCCTGCCGTTTATGATTATTGGCTCGTTCATGCTGGTATTTATTTTCCCGCCCTTTTCAGCGGATACCACCAACAGCTTTGCCCGGGCCTGGCTCGACTTTTCGGTCACTTATCGCCAGCAACTGATGCTGCCGTTTAATCTCAGCATGGGCGTCATGACCTTCTTTATCTCAGTCGGCATCGGTGCCAGTCTGGGCCGACAGTTCAACCTTGATCCCATCATGTCAGGTTTACTGGCTTTTATGGCCTTTTTACTGGTGGCAGCGCCCTATGCTGATGAAAAGATCTCTACGCAGTACCTGTCCGGTCAGGGAATTTTTACGGCCCTGATTACCGCGATTTATGCCACCCGTGTTTATGCCTGGCTCAAACAGCATAACGTCACGATTCGCCTGCCCAAAGAAGTCCCCACTGGCGTCGCCCGTTCTTTTGAGATTTTAATTCCGGTATTGGTGATCATTGGCACCCTGCATCCGCTTAATCTGTTTATTGAAGCCAAAACGGGCATGATTATTCCTCAGGCGATTATGCATCTGCTGGAACCGCTGGTATCCGCCTCGGATTCCCTGCCAGCCATCTTGCTTTCGGTGCTGCTGTGCCAGATTTTTTGGTTCGCCGGTATTCATGGCGCACTCATCGTCACCGGCATCATGAATCCCTTCTGGATGGCTAATCTCTCCGCCAATCAGGCCGCTCTGGCAGCCGGTGCGGCGCTGCCCCATGTCTATCTGCAGGGCTTTTGGGATCACTATCTGCTTATCGGCGGCGTCGGTTCCACTTTGCCGCTGGCCTTTTTACTGCTGCGCAGCCGGGTGCTGCATCTGCGTACCATCGGCAAAATGGGCGTGGTTCCCAGCTTCTTTAATATCAATGAGCCGATCTTATTTGGTGCGCCCATCATCATGAATCCCCTGCTGTTTATTCCCTTCGTCTGCGTCCCGATGATTAATGCCGTTCTGGCTTATACCGCCACAAAGCTGGGCTGGGTTGCGCAGGTCGTTTCGCTGACGCCCTGGACGACGCCCGCGCCGATTGGTGCTTCCTGGGCGGCCAACTGGGCGCTCAGTCCACTGGTCATGTGCCTGATCTGCATGGTGATGTCGGCACTGATGTACTTACCTTTTCTGCGCGCTTACGAACGCAGCCTGATCAAAGCAGAAGAGAAAAAAATTCAGGATACCGTGCCCGCAGGCAATACCGTGCACGGTCATCCCCAGGCTTAAGGAGTCAGTCACATGCACTACCGTTTTCCCGACAATTTCTGGTGGGGCAGCGCCAGCTCGGCGTTGCAAACCGAAGGCTGTAGCCTTCAGGGCGGTAAAAGCGCCACCACCTGGGATCACTGGTTCGCACACCAGCCGCATCGTTTCCATCACGGTATTGGCCCGGCCGATACCTCCGGCTTTTATCAACACTGGCGGCAGGATATCGCGCTGCTAAAAGCGTTAAAGCACAACAGCTTTCGCACCTCGCTGAGCTGGGCGCGGCTCATGCCGGACGGAGCGGATGAGATCAATCCCGAGGCCGTCGATTTCTATCACCGGGTCATTGATGAATTACTGGCGCAGGGGATTACGCCGTTTATCACACTGTTTCATTTCGATATGCCGCTGGCCCTGCAGGAGAAAGGGGGCTGGGAAAACCGCGAAGTGGTGCAGGCGTTTGGCCGCTACGCGCAGCGCTGTTTCACGCTGTTCGGTCACAAAGTGAAGCACTGGTTTACTTTTAATGAGCCCATTGTGCCGGTTGAAGGCGGCTATCTGTATGATTTTCATTATCCCAACGTGGTGGATTTTAAACGCGCCGCTACCGTGGCCTTTCATACCGTACTGGCACATTCCCTGGCGGTACGAGCCTGGCGTAACGGCGGCTATGATGGCGAAATAGGCGTGGTACTGAATCTCACACCGTCCTATCCGCGCTCAACGAATCCGGCAGATGTCAACGCAGCACAGCATGCCGATCTGCTGTTTAACCGCAGCTTTCTCGATCCGGTTCTCAAGGGCGAATATCCGTCTGCGCTGCTGGACTTATTAAAACAGCATGACCAGTTGCCACACTGCCTGCCTGGCGACAGCGCCTTGCTTGCCGACGGCATCATCGACCTGCTGGGTGTCAATTATTATCAACCGCGCCGGGTGAAGTGCCGGGACAGCGCCGTCAACCCTGACGCACCGTTTATGCCGGAGGCATTATTCGATCATTACGACATGCCTGGCCGACAAATGAACCCATACCGCGGATGGGAAATCTATGCGCCGGGTATTTACGATATTCTGATCAACCTGCGCGATAATTACGGCAACCCTCGCTGCTTTATTTCTGAAAATGGAATGGGCGTCGAAAATGAACAGCGTTTTATTCAAGACGGTAAAGTTCAGGATGATTACCGTATCGAATTTGTTTCCGAACATCTTAAATGGCTGCATAAAGGCATTCGCGAGGGCTGTCATTGTCTGGGTTACCATATGTGGACCTTTATCGACAACTGGTCCTGGCTGAATGGCTATAAAAATCGCTATGGCTTAGTGCAGCTCGATCTGGAAACACAACAACGTACGATAAAAAAGAGCGGAAACTGGTTTGCTAACGTTGCCGAAAATAACGGTTTTGACTGAGAGCGATAATAATGATTGAACTTGAAGACGCTGTAATGACGATTATCGTCAATTCAGGACACGCCCGCAGCCTGTGCTTTGAAGCCCTGCAGGCGGCGCGGCAAGGCGAGTTTGAGGAGGCCCATGCGCGCCTCAAAGAGGCCGACGACTATTCCCGCAAGGCCCATCAGATGCAAACCCGGTTAATTGAACAGGATGCTGGCGAGGCCCGACAGCCGATGACGTTAATTATGGTCCATGCTCAGGATCATTTAATGACGTCGCTATTAGCCCGTGAATTATCAGAAGAAATAATTCATCTCTATCAACGGTAATTTGATCGCTTAATACAGGAGAACGCCTGACAAAAAACATCCCTCTGGAAAGAAAACATACTCTACAAATCAACTTGTTTTGGTGACAGTCAATAAGCCGAAACGGGCGGGTTATTATCTGAAAACAACAGCACGCGTCTTTCGGGTTAATTCGTGTTAACCCGAAGGATGAGGTGTAAACGAGATAACCATGAACATGATAAAAACATTTTCACTTCCTCTGGCGGTGAGCGCCGCGCTGTGCCCGATTGCCGGCCTCGCACAGGAATTCACGCAGGAACAAATCGACGCTATCGTCGCCAAAGCAGTCGATAAAGCTTTAGCAGAGCGTCAGGCTAAGATGGATGCCGCCGTCGCGAAAAAAACGGATGTGATAACAGAACCGCAGAGTCCTGCACAGTCACCGGATATGGCCATTCCTTTTGGCGTGAAGTTTAGCGGCTACGCCCGTTATGGCGCGCATTACCAAAGTGGTGACCAAAAGTATGTCAATGTTGATGGCTCTTACAACGGCGCCTCCGGTATTGGTCGCCTGGGGAACGAAGGTAACGGCGGCGAATTCCAGCTCTCTAAAGCGTTTAAAAGCACGAACGGTGCCATCTGGGACGTGAACGTGATGATCGATCACTGGGGCGATGAAGTGAACCTGAAAAAAGCTTACGCTGGCGTGACCAACGTGCTGGCCTCGAATCCCAATGCCTATCTTTGGGCCGGACGGGACTTTCATCAGCGCCCGCAACAGAACATCAATGACTATTTCTGGATGAACCACGATGGTCAGGGCGCGGGCGTAAAAGACTTTGACGTAGGCGGGATAAAATTTGACCTTGCTGCCGTCGCGGCGGTGGAATCCTGTAATCCTGAAGTGCTTAGCGATGAATCCAATCCGTCACGCATTACCTGTACGGGCGGATCGGGCACCGGCGATAAAGGAAACTATGCCGCCACATCTAAAATCCACGGCATGAAACTGGGGCCGCTGGATCTGGAGATGTATGCCAATTACGGTTTCGACTCTAAGGCCGTGGAAAGCGAGGATCGCCTCAACGCCTGGCAGGGTGCGTTTGTCGTAAGCCACACCACCGATCATGGCGTCAATAAAGTGATTGCACGCTACTCAGACAATGCGGATAACAGCGTTTACAGCAAAACCCATGGCCTCAGCACGCTTTACACCAGCTTTGAAGGTAAGCACCTGTTTACTCAGCAGGCGCAGGTGGAGTATCTGCTGGCCTATCACGATTATGACAACAGTCGACTGAAAAGCGACAACCGGAAAAACTACGCTGCCATTGTGCGCCCGATGTATTTCTGGAATGACGTGCACTCCACCTGGCTCGAAGCCGGTTATCAACGGGTCAACTATGATGAAGGCGGTAGCAACAACGGCTGGAAGCTGACGCTGTCGCAGAATATCGCTATCGCGATGGGCCCGGAGTTCCGTCCCATGCTGCGCTTCTATGTGACGGGCGGCAAGGTCGATGATGCGCGCACCGCACGCGTGAATGGCCGGGAAAACGATATTCTGGACGACTTCAATCTGGGTGCGATGTGGGAAGCCTGGTTTTAAGACGATACACGGGTCATCTACGGCCAGTGTGAGGCGGTGTACGGATTTACCTGCAACGATAAGCAACCCTCGCCCCTCGGGCATTTCTGCCGTATGCCCGATTGGGTGGTAAGCTGTACGAAGGGCGCGCTACACCGCCTTGCCGTGTTAACGCGACATTCACCTCAGCGACCTGATAAGGAAAAGCACCATGTCGGCAATCGGTAATACATTTCATCACATCGGTATTGTGGTTCAGGATATTGAAGCCAGTGAAGCCTGGTATAGCCAGATGCTGGGATTTACGCGTCTGTATGATTATGGCTGGCCGGGCGTACAGGTTGTTTTTATTGCGCGGGGCAATGTGAAAGTGGAACTGTTTCAACATGCGCAGGCCACCCCGATGGATCCACAGCGGCAACGCGCAGAAACCAATCTGAAAATCGGCGGTATCAACCATTTCGCGCTTCAGGTCGACGATCTCGATGAGGCGGTTGCGGAACTGCAGGCAAAAGGTGTCGAGATCGTTTCCCCGCCCCGTGCCGTACCCAACGGCGATGGTGATCGTTTCGCTTTCATTCATGATAACGAGAAGATGCTCGTCGAGCTTTTTCAGCCCGGCCGCTAACCCGCCTCCTGTCTGGAATGATTTCACTCGCGACGGGGCGAACGCGCGCGTCGCCTGATAGAACCTGACAAAGGCTTTACGCTACCCCTTTTCCTTTAAATACCCATATGAACCCTGTCACAAAACGCGCATTCGGTTTTTCGGGCTGGTTAAACGTCCACCCGCCCGGCAAACTTGTTAAAGCCTTGTTGCACATAGCCCAATGTAATTGTTAACGGCCATTAATGCGCATAGCGCATCAGTCGATGAGTTTATTGCGCTTATTTACTTTATTTTCCTGATCCAGTCTTCAGCAACAGGCGCAGCAAAAAGCGTCAATGATAAACTGGAGATACCGATGCATTCCTCGACTTCACCTATGACCACTCGCGCCAGAATCGGCGCCATCTTGCGCGTTACCTCGGGCAACTTTCTGGAACAGTTTGACTTCTTTCTGTTTGGTTTTTATGCCACCTACATCGCGCATACTTTCTTTCCGGCGAGCAGTGAGTTTGCCTCACTGATGATGACCTTTGCCGTCTTCGGCGCAGGTTTCCTGATGCGCCCGATCGGCGCCGTGGTGCTGGGCGCTTATATTGATAAAGTCGGCAGACGCAAAGGATTGATCGTAACCCTGTCCATTATGGCTACGGGCACCTTTCTGATCGTATTAATTCCGTCTTATCAGAGCATTGGCCTTTGGGCTCCGATGCTGGTACTTATCGGTCGCCTGTTGCAGGGCTTCTCTGCCGGTGCCGAACTGGGCGGCGTGTCGGTTTACCTGGCCGAAATCGCTACGCCAGGCCGTAAAGGCTTCTATACCAGTTGGCAGTCGGGCAGCCAGCAGGTCGCCATTATGGTTGCCGCTGCCATGGGCTTTGCCCTGAATGCCGCCCTGGAAGAGAGCGCGATTCGTGAATGGGGCTGGCGTATTCCGTTCCTGTTTGGCTGCCTGATTGTGCCTTTCATTTTCTTTCTGCGTCGTAAGCTGGAAGAAACGCAGGAATTTAATGCTCGCCGTAAGCATCTGGCGATGCGCGAGGTCTTTAAAACCCTGTTAGCTAACTGGCAGGTGGTGGTTGCGGGCATGTTGATGGTGGCGATGACCACAACAGCGTTCTATCTGATTACCGTTTATGCCCCCACCTTCGGCAAGAAGGTGCTGATGCTCAGTGCGTCTGACAGCCTGCTGGTTACGCTGCTGGTGGCCATTTCCAATTTCCTCTGGCTGCCGGTCGGGGGTGCCCTGTCGGACCGCTTTGGACGTAAGCCGGTTCTGATTGCCATGACGTTGCTGGCCCTGGCAACGGCTTATCCGGCCCTGACGCTGCTGGCCGAAGCACCGAGTTTTACGATGATGCTGACCGTACTGCTGTGGCTGTCATTTATCTACGGCCTGTATAACGGTGCGATGATTCCTGCCCTGACCGAGATTATGCCAACCGAAGTTCGGGTGGCGGGCTTTTCACTCGCTTACAGCCTCGCAACGGCTGTCTTTGGCGGATTTACCCCGGTGATTTCAACCGCATTGATAGAGTACACCGGCGATAAAGCGTCACCCGGTTACTGGATGAGCTTTGCTGCCGTCTGTGCCCTACTGGCGACGCTGTATCTTTACCGCCGCAGCGCTGTCAATTTACAACCCGCCGTTAAACATTAAGTCAGGGACTCCATTATGAAACGACTATACCGATCACTCCTTGCCACCCTCGTGCTTTCAACCGTCAGCACGACGGTACTGGCAAAGGACGTGACCGTGATGATCTCTGGTGGCTTTAAAGCCGCCCTGGAGAAACTCACGCCTCAGTTTGAAGCCCAAAGCGGTGACAAAATTATCCTGGTATCCGGCCCTTCAATGGGTAAAACCCCGCAGGCAATCCCTAACCGCCTGGCACGTGGTGAAAAGGCCGATGCGGTCATTATGGTAGGCAATGCGCTGACTCAGCTGGAAAAAGACAAGTGGATAAAACCCGGCTCACGCGTGGAGCTGGCTGACTCGCCGATTGGTATTGTCGTGAAGCAAGGCGACGCTAAGCCCGCAATTAAGACGGATGACGAATTACGTCAAACCTTACTGAGCGCGAAGTCTATTGCGTATTCCGATAGCGCCAGCGGTCAGTATGTCAGCAGCGAGTTGTTTAAGAAGTTAGGCATTGAAGACAAAGTCAAAGACAAAGCACATCAGGTCGAACGTATTCCTGTCGCCTCGGAAGTGGCAAAAGGCCACTATGCACTGGGACTGCAGCAGGTCAGCGAACTGCTGCCCGTCAAGGGCGTGACTTTTGTTGGCGAGTTGCCTGACGATGTCCAGTACATTACCCGCTTCGCGGGCGCTGTCCCGGCGAAAGCCGCGCATCCGGAAGCAGGTAAAGCGCTACTTGATTTCCTGGCCTCAGCTCAGGCGCAGGCTGTCGTTCACGCAACCGGTTTGCACTCGGTGAAAACGCAGCAGCCTGTTACGCAGCGTGATACTGTTCAGTAATGAGCTTTTCCAGTTCTGCTGCAATATACGACTGAATACGTCCGCTGCGTCTGAGCAGCCCTACAGTACGTTTCACCACCGGATCGGTGAGGGGTAACTGCACCAGCACCGAATGGCCGGATGACGGCATCGACATGGCGGGCACGGCAGCAATGCCGATTCCCGCTTCAACCATACCGAGCATCGTGGTCACATGTCGGGTTTCACAGATACTGGGACGCGCCGGAACAACATGACCCAGGGCAGAATCCAGCAGGTTGCGATTACCCGACGTCTTATCCAGCCCCACATAATCCTGCTGATAAAATTCCTGCCATGTCAGCCCTTTACGGCTGGCAAGCGGATGGTCGTGTCGGCAGGCGACAACATAAACATCCTCAACCAGGGGTAAAAATTCGGTGCCAGGCGGTGGATTGCCGGAGAAGCAAATGCCAAAATCTGCCTGACCACTGGTTACCGCCTCGATCACGTTGCCTGCGCTGCTATCAATGATTTTGACGCGTACGCGAGGATAGCGGGCCTGAAAGCGGCGAATGACATCCGGCATAAAATAGTAGGCCGCAGAGGGCACCGTCGCCACCGTCACCAGTCCGGTCCGATCCTGGCTGACTTTACTGATATCGGCCATAACCTCTTCAAAATTAGCGAGCAGCTGCTCCGAACGTGCGGCAAATGTCTGACCATAAAGCGTAAGCGTAACCCGGCGCGTGGTTCTGTCGAACAGCTTAATCCCCAGTGCCGTTTCCAGCTTTTCAATCCTGCGGCTCAGGGCCGACTGGGACAGGCAAATGGACTCCGCTGCAATGCGGAAATTGCCATATTCGACCAGGGCGCGAAACGCGTACAGATCGTTAAGATCGAAATTAACCGGCATGGCGACAGACATTCCCGTGATGTTGAAAAGGCTGGAACCATAGTGCCTTATCGCTTAACAGCAAACAAAGTGAAATATGCGCGAAACGGCGGGTGTTAAGCGGGGAAACCGGTCACCCGTAAAGGCAGGCGACCGGAAAAAATACTCAGACAGGATGTGGCGTGGATGAACGGGAAACGTTTCTGACCGCTTCCTCGACGCGCTCAGAATTGCTCTGAATACTGGCGATTACCTCACCCGCCTGACGCATAAGATTGACTCCACGCGCCGTGTTTTTCAGGTTATTTTCGATGTCTTCCAGCACCTTTTTCGCCAGCTGATTATTACTGGACACCACGCGTCCTATTTCTTCTGTCGCTTCGTTAATACGTGCCGCCAGCGTGCGTACCTCGGCGGCTACGATGGCAAAACTGCGCCCAGACGTGCCGGCGCGGGCAGCCTCAATGGCTGCATTCAGCGCAATAAAGCGCGTCTGCTCGGCGATATTGCGAATGGAATGCACCATATCGGCAATCCGGTCAGACTGGCCGTTCAGGCCAAAGACATCCGCCGAAACGCTGTTCATCTCATTGGCGATTTCCGCCATCGTTCTGACGCTGTCTTCGATGACATCGGCACCCGTTACCGAGCTTTCACGTGTCTGTTGCGCCATCTTCCATGCGTGCTGAGCGGCTTCGTTTTCCTGCTGGTTTTGCAACACCTGCTCCGTCACATCCGTCGCGAATTTCACGATCTTATATAACCGGCCTTCGGTATCAAAAACCGGGTTATAGGTTGCACGCAGCCAGATGGTTTTACCCTGGCGGTTAAGGCGCGGATACTGGCCGGAAAAAAATTCGCCCTGGTTCAGGCGTTGCCAGAACTGCTGATATTCCTGGCTGTTACGCAGTTCCTCAGAGCAAAACATACGGTGATGCCGCCCGAGGATCTCATCGGCTTTGTAGCCGGTCGCTTTCAGGAAGTTTTCATTCACCTCCAGTACTTCCCCGGCCTTATTAAATGCAATGACGGCCATTGAGCGGCTGATCGCCTGTACCATGGCATCCTGCTGCTGCGCTTCGCTGATACGCTCGGAAATATCAGCCGCCAGCTTGATGACCTTAATGACCCGACCCTGCCGATCTTTTACTGGCACATAGCTGGCTTCCAGCCAGACGGGATGATTATCTTTGCCTAAACGCAGGTATTTACCGCTGAAGCTCTTGCCGCTGGCCAGCCGTAGCCAGAACTGGCGATACTCGGCTGAGTTGACCAGCGAGGGCGAGCAAAACATGCTGTGATGACGCCCCACGATTTCTTTTATCTCATAGCCCATCTTGTTGAGAAAAAGATCATTTGCCCGAAGGATCGTGCCTTCTGGCGTAAACTCGATGATCGGAATGGCATCATTCAGTGCTTTGAGCGAATCGGCGGCGTGTTTATGCTGGTGTTTTGAGAAAAGGGAAAATAATTTTTTTAGAATTGTCATTTTTATACTGCCATGTTGAGTGGTCTGGAGAGTTTATCGGCAGAAGAAAGAGCAGGCTTGAGACAATGGAGAATAAACAGGCAACAGATTGTGACCGGGCTAATAACGTTAATTAAAGGATGAATACAGCGCCCTTTATTTTTGGCCGCGTTAAAACGTAATGCCTGACATTAAGTGGAAAATTATTTGCACACCAGGTTTACGTCACTGTCGACATAAACCGTCCTTTTCACGCTCTGCAGCGACCAAAAAAAAGCTGCCATCAGGCAGCTCTTTGCGCATCTTTCAATACGACGCGGTTATTTATACAGCTCGGCGGTCATGTGGACACGGTCGTTCGTGTTGGCTTCGATGATTCTGTACTGCGCACCCTGCTGTTCAGCCTGGGCTGCAATTTTCGCTTCGGTACCATCAAGGGTTGAACCCGTTGCGGTGACAGTTTGCGCAAAAGCAGAGGCTGACATCAGTGAAAGCGCAGCAACGGCAGCAAGGGAAAGTGTTTTCATGGTTTTCATAATCCGGTTCCTTATCATGTAAGCGGGAAAGCAGTGTGCTTTCGATGGGAGTAATGATAACCATAGTTATTAATACAAAGTTAACAATAAGTGCCGCAATTGTGATCATGCTATCTATCACGCTGATAGCTAAAACCTCATGCCGACGTTGCGGAATTGACATATAACGTTTTTGGTAAGGGTGACTGAGGCAGGAAAAGCAGAGGATCAGCGCGATCTGCAGCTATATTTCACGTTTTGCTATGCCAGGGATTAAGGATATCTCACCTGTCTGGCAGATCTTATCTGCGCACTAAGAGTGGTTAACTGCGAAGCTTGTGCGCTTTTA
This sequence comes from Pantoea sp. PNA 14-12, assembly GCF_004364735.1. Lineage (NCBI taxonomy): Bacteria > Pseudomonadati > Pseudomonadota > Gammaproteobacteria > Enterobacterales > Erwiniaceae > Pantoea > Pantoea sp. PNA 14-12. The sequence continues at coordinate 168,331 of NZ_SOAJ01000006.1, forward strand.
AGCACACACATCTGGATGACTGCTGCCAGACGACAAACAGGATAATGCTTTATTGCTGCTTGCGCACGTTAGTACGTAGCGCGCCCTTTTCCCCTGTTGGTTTCTTACGTGTTGACCCATGGCTTAGATTCCAGAGAGCGGATGGGTTTGTTTGTCACGGCTTTCGGCTTTCGGCTTTCGGCTTTCGGCTTTCGGCTTTCGGCTTTCCAGGTAAACAAAGCGCACTAAAATTTGCCAGTAATCCTAAAAAATCATGCCTTTTCGCCCTCCTCCGCTCTTTTCTTTAACTACCTGTTTTTTCCTGTGGCAAAAGCGACTGGAATATTACGCGTTAATGTGCGTCTTTTCATCGGGGTGATATAGTCTGCTGAGAGGCTTTATCAGCGCCATCTGCGCGCTGATATTTTGTGGAGGAGAGCTTTAATGGCGCTGTACGCTCTGGACTGGTTTAGTCGCAATGGTATGGAGTGCTCGCGCGTTAAAGCGCATAACGCAACCTTTCCAAAACACACGCACGATGAATATGTGCTTAGCGCCAACCTGTCGGGCATTGAGGAAATCACACTTAATGGCCAGACACTGCAGGTCAATGCGGGCCAGATCACTCTGTATAATCCGGCCAGCATCCAGTCTTCACGTTTCGATCAGCACGGCGCTGAATTCCTCAGCATCCATATTCCGCAGACGCTATTAAAAACATTCAATCTCAGCCAAAATCTCAGCAGTCACCGTGAGGCACCCGTTTTAGCTGAAGGCGTTTTCACGCATCAGGGGTTATTTAACGCTATATGTCGCTATGCCCAACTGACACAACACCATGACAGCGAAGAGGAAGAGCAGGCACTTTTGCTGTTGTGCGCAGAACTGTTCTCTGAGAAAGTCACGCGAGATGCCGTGGTCGATAAAGACCTGGACCGCATCATTGCTTTTATGCGCCAGCATGTGAACATGAAGCTTACGCTGAATGCATTGGTGCAGGTAGCGGGAATAAGCAAATACGCGCTGGTGAGGCGTTTTACTGCTTATACCGGGCTTCCACCTTTGCAGTATCACATGCAGCTTCGCCTGTGTGCAGCGCGGGCGCTTCTGCGACAGAATCAGCATCCTCTGGACGCCGCGCATCGCCTGGGATTTTACGATCAAAGCCATTTTATCAATGCGTTTCGCAAAGTAATGGGCACCACGCCCAAACACTATGCTTCACAAGTAGGTTCAGGAAAGCAAAAATTCTTTATAACCTGAAACGATGACGTAAAAAGCAAAACAGGCAAAGATAAGGGCAGAAAGCATGTAGGAATATCTCAACAACTTTTGTCCTAATAGCCTGCCGCCCACGCTGCCAACCAGACAGAGCACACCCGTCCATATCACCCCGGCCAGAAAAAAACCGCTCAGAAATAGCGTGGTTCCGGTAAGGTTTTGCTCCCCGAAACGGGAAATGAGCGCGCCACCCACCGTCGCAAACCACAGAATGGCGGTGGGTGAGGACAGGGCCAGTACAATTCCGCGACGGAACTCACGGAACAGCGACAGCCTGACAGTCACCTGTGATGTGTCGATATCGTTAACTGTACTGAAGGCAGCCATCAGCATTTTAACGGTGAACCCTGTCAGCAGAAGCCCTCCACCCGCCCAGATTATCCATCGCACTATCTCGAATTGCAGCAACACCGCCATGCCCGCCAGCGCCAGCACGGCATAAAAAAGATCGCCTATACAGGTGCCGATGCCCAGCGAAAATCCCTGAAAATACCCCCGCTGCATTGCCAGCGTAATCATAGCGATGTTGGCAATGCCGATATCCAGACACAGTGACAGACTTAAGAAAAACCCCGTTGAAAAGGACATCATCGCATTGCACTCCTGCACGAAAGAACCTCGCGCTGCGCCACCTGATATGTGCCTGTAAATTCTGTAAAAAGAGCCCATTCCGGAGAGCGAAGCGTAAACTGAAGCGGCATCATTGAGTTCCCTGCCTGAACGTGAGTGATACCTTATTTCATTCTTTTACTCAGCTCAGGTATTGGAAAAAATTGCAGCGAAGGGATGAAGGGAAAGTCAGCCGACGGGGAAAGGGAATAAAGCGGGCGGTACGACATGATCCGCCCGGGGAACCTGGAGCAGAATAATCAGGCGGTGGTATTAATATTCCGCCCTACAGCCGGGTTCGCGGGAAGGGCAGTAACGCCTTCCACCAGTGTAGTGATGGTATCTGCCTGTTGGTTCAGGGTTTTCTTTAACAGCGTCGCATTGGCTTCACCACGTGCCTGCCATTGATCTAACCCTGCAGACAGCGTTGTGAGTTGCTGAATATCCATGCAGTTGCTCCTTATGTTGACTGAGCCCCAAACGGGGGTCACATAATACTGGCGACGGATTTCGCCAGTGGCGCATAAAGTATCGGCTCTGAGTATTAAAACTTTAGTGCCAGTTAAATATTGGAAAAATTTATTAATCCAGAAGAATCACACGATACACGACTTATTCGTAACAACATACTCCAGCCTCCAGGGTAATACTTACAATTTTTTTAGGATTTTTAAATTTCATAATTGTTTAACTTGTTTAACAACGCCACTCTATTTTATTCTGGCCCTGCTCTTAGGAGTTCCTTAACAAAAAACAGGATGATAAAAATGAAAAAAAGCATTTTTGTAATGATGATGATGGCAGGGGCTTCAGCAAGTGTTCATGCTGAGAAAACATCTTATACACCCGATTTATCAGCTGATAGTTTCAGTGTATCTGCTTCAACAGGTATGCTGGGCGGTAAATCAGGAGAACTTGTTTACGACCCTGATACTGGACGGAAAATCAGTCAGCTTGACTGGAAGATAAAAAACGTTGCCATTCTGAAAGGTGACATTTCATGGGATGCCTACCCATTTCTGACGCTTAACGCGCGTGGGTGGACTTCTCTGGCCAGTGGTTCCGGCCATCTGGATGATTATGACTGGCAGGATAGCAATCAAGGTAACTGGACCGATCATTCCTCGCATCCTTATACGCGTATGAACTACGCAAATGAATACGATCTCAATCTGAAAGGCTGGTTCCTGCAGGGAGATAACTACCGAGTAGGCGCTGTAGCAGGCTATCAGGAAACCCGATTCAGCTGGACTGCAATTGGCGGTTCTTTCAATTACGACAATGGTACGCTGGTAGGAGATTTCCCCAGAGATCAAACAGGTATCGGTTACAGTCAGCGTTTTTCAATGCCATATGTAGGATTGACAGGACGCTATCGCATCAATGATTTCGAATTTGGTGCTTTACTTAAATTCAGCGACTGGGTGAATGCTCACGATAATGACGAGCACTATGTGCGCCAGTTAACCTTTCGCGAAAAAACATCCAGTTCACGCTACTACGGTGCATCTGTTGATGCCGGTTATTACGTTACACCTAACGCAAAAGTCTTCGCTGAATTTACTTACAGTAAATACGAAGAAGGTAAAGGTGGCACACAAATTTTTGATAACGTAAGTGGCCAGTCCGGGAATATTGATGGTGACGCAGCAGGCATAGCAAACCACAATTATACGGTTACAGCAGGATTGCAATATCGCTTCTAATTAGACGTTAATAATTAAGGCGAAACATAGTTTCGCCTTTAAATTTAAATATTCCCAGAAAGTTATTCTGATTTGGTAATAACAACTGCTATATATGATTGCAGTTTCAAACAAACCGCGGCACAAAACTCACCGGAAAATTCAGCGAATTGGCGATAAAACACGCATCGTGAGCATCGTGGTGCAGCGCTTCTGCGCGCGCAGCGTCCGCCGGATCGCGCAATGTGACCAACGGCTTCAGCGTGATTTGCGTGAAATGCCCCCGCTCACCCTCGACCATTGTGCCCTCCGCCGCATCCTCATAAGCCTCGACGATGATACCGGCATCAGCGCACAGATGCAGATACCATAATTTATGGCAGGCGGACGCCGAGGCCAGCAACAGTTCTTCGGGATTCCAGCGCGTGGCATCGCCCCGAAAGGCCGGATCGGCACTCAGTGCGATGGTCGCTTTCCCCTCAGCGGCAAGCTCACCATTGCGATCGTACGCGGTGTAGGAATCTGTACCGCTGCCACGGTTACCGGTCCAGCGAATGTGAATATGGTAATGATGTTCCCGATTAGCCATCTTGCATCCTTTTAAAGGCTGAAGGTGATTCTGGAGACAGTGCCCATCGTGATTTCAGGCCTGTAGCCCAGCGGATTGATGCTCAGAGCCTGATGTTATAACGGACAATATCATCCACCTGTGCCAGCTTATCGTACAATCTGCGGGCAGGATTGTTTTCATTTGTCACCCAATATACTTTCGCCCAACCCAGTTCACGGGCTTCATCGCAGACTGCCACGATTAGGGCTTTTCCCGCACCTACGCCGCGCTTGTTTTCCTTAACAAAAAGATCTTCCAGATAGCATACGGGCTGGATGACCCAGGTCCCTTCGTGTATCACGCATATCGCGAAACCGATCACGCTGCCGTTGTGTTCGGCGAGTCGACATATGAGCGCGGAGTCAGGTGAATGGATTCTCTGCCAGGTAGATAGCGTGACGCTCTCATCCAGGTGATGACCATAAAACAGCAGGTAATCTTTCCAGAGCCCCAGCCAGGCTGCGTAATCATCCGGCAGGGCATTACGAACGTTAAGCATTGACGTTCCTTTTAGTCAATGGGCCAGATAACTCGCCGCTGTAATGCCATGACGACGCTACACATCGCGGATACGAAAACAGCGACTGACGGCTTGTTGGAGCCTGCTCAATCAGTAAAGCAGCTGTCTCCCTCAGAAGCTATCTTAATGCGATGGAGTCTGTAAAATCGTGGCTGATGACCATAATAACGATGACAGCGCAGGCGCATTCAACCAGGGTATTACGAATGGCTGTGGAATTTTGCGATTCCTACTTAAGCGAGGCAGCGGCCCAGCCCTTTCTCAAAGAAAACCATAATATAAAGAAGTATATTTTCGACAGTCTGTCAGAAAAGCACTGAACTACACAGTCCCTCAAAAAAAGGGTGACCATGGATCATGGTGATTGTTAAACAGAGTGACAGCAAGCTCTGCCACACTGTTTAACAGAACATAACCTCAGAAAATTTTGAATAATTCATTATATAAATCAAAAAATTAACTCTTTTATAGCTACTTTAATATGCCTTACGGTGTTACTCAGTTGAATATATTCATTCTGACATTCTCGTCTTGTCTTTCAGAGAAAATATAAGTGGAAAGCCAGCCCAGGCCATTCGGACCAGCTTCCTTATAGATGATGGCGACAGGTCGTCGGTTCATTCATGCACTCACAGAAATGCCAACGTCGCCTTCTTACGCCACTTCTCCATTTTCCTGCCTGTACTCTTTCGGTGTCGTCGCATAGCTCTTCTTGAACACCGAATAGAAATACTGCAATGAGGGATAACCACACATCTGCGAGATCTCATTGATACTGAGTGACGAGCCCGCCAGCAGTTCCTTTGCCTTTTCCAGCTTTTCGCGATGGATCATGGCGTGAATCGTATCGCCGGTTTCGTCACGGAAACGCTTCTCCAGGTTAGAACGCGACAGGCCAATGGCATCCAGTACCTGCTCCACCTTAATGCCCTTACAGGCGTTAAAACGGATAAAATGCATCGCCTGAATCACTGCAGGATCGTGCAGCGAGCGGAAATCGGTTGAGCGGCGGGCAATCACTTTCACTGGCGGTACCAGAATGCGCTGGAGCGGCAGAACCTGCTTATCCAGCAGGCGGTGTAACAGCTTAGCGGCCTGATAACCCATCTGTCGTGAACCCTGAACTACCGAGGAAAGCGCGACGCGAGAGAGATAACGGGTCAGTTCTTCGTTGTCGATGCCAATTACGCACAGCTTCTCAGGCACCGGAATCTTCAGGTGCTCGCAGGCCTGCAGCAGATGACGCGCACGCGCATCAGTGACAGCAATAATGCCGGTATGCGGGGGAAGGGTTTGCAGCCAGTCGGCCAGGCGGTTTTGCGCGTGCTGCCAGTTCTCAGAGGCGGTTTCCATGCCCTGATAAACTACGCCCATATAGCGCTCACGCATGACGCGTTGGCGAAACGCCAGTTCGCGTTCCTGTGCCCAGCGTTTACCACTGGAAGCCGGCAAACCGTAAAATGCAAAACGGTTGATACCGCGCGCTTTCAGGTGCAGGAAGGCACTTTCCACCAGCGCGCTGTTGTCGGTGGCAATGTAGTGTACCGGCGGGTAATCCTCTTCACGATGATAGGAGCCACCCACACCGACGACCGGCACCGCCACGTCTGCCAGCGAACGCTGAATGGCGCTGTCGTCATAATCCGCAATCACGCCGTCGCCCAGCCACTCATGGATATTGTCAATGCGGCAGCGGAAATCCTCCTCAATGAAAATATCCCAGTTTGTCTGTGAAGCCTGTAAATACTCGCCAACGCCTTCAACCACCTGACGATCGTAAACCTTGTTGGCGTTAAACAGCAGGGTAATGCGGTATCGTTTCTCATGCATAGTGGCAGCGTCCCGTTAACTCCCAGCGAATTGCATAGCACAGCTGGATGCATCACAGAAATGGTTTGCGCCACAGTGTGATCGTTCACACGATTACATACGGCGGCGCGTTGCGGTGTCCATCCAGACCGCCAGCAGCAAAATCGCCCCTTTAACGATATACTGCCAGAAGGTCGGCACATCCATCATGCTCATGCCGTTATCCAGCGAGGCCATGATAAACGCGCCCATCACCGCCCCGGCGACGGATCCGACGCCGCCAGCCAGGCTGGTGCCGCCGATAACACAGGCTGCAATCGCATCCAGTTCGGCGATGTTCCCGGCAGAAGGCGATCCCGCGCCCAGACGTGAGCTGAGGATCAGCCCCGCGATCGCCACCATCAGGCCATTGATGGCAAACACCGCCAGCTTGGTGCGCGCCACATTGATACCGGAAAGCCGGGCGGCATCAATATTGCCGCCGATGGCGTAAATGCGGCGGCCAAAAGCCGTGCGGGTGGCCATAAACATTCCCGCCAGCAGCAGCAATGCCAGCAGCAGTACCGGAGTAGGTACGCCACGGTAATCATTCAGCAGCCAGATCGCCCCCAGCACCAGCACGGCGGTGATCGCCTGGCGTGCCACGGTGCCGGTTGCCGCCGGTTGAGCCAGCCCCAACTGCTGACGACGCAGCCGTAAGCGCCACTGCCACAGAATAAACAGTGCCAGGCCGATAAAGCCAAAACCAAAACCGAAGCCGCCTGGCAAATAGCTTTGCCCAATCTGGGACATCGCCGGACTGGTCGGGGCAACGGTAGTTCCGTCGGTGATACCGACCAGGATGCCGCGAAACGCCAGCATACCGGCCAGCGTTACGATAAACGAAGGCACCTTGCGGTAGGCCACCCACCAGCCATTCCAGGTGCCCAGCAGCAGGCCAAGCACCAGCGTGACCACAATGGTCAGTGGCAGCGGCCAGCCCAGCCAGACGTCAAAGATCGCCGCCGCGCCGCCCAGCAGCCCCATCATAGAGCCAACTGAGAGGTCGATCTCAGCGGAGATAATGACAAACACCATGCCCACCGCCAGGATGCCGGTTATCGCCGTCTGGCGCAGCAGGTTAGAGACGTTGCGCGGGCTGAGCCAGGCACCGTCAGTAGTCCAGGTAAAAAACAGGGCAATCAACACAATCGCCCCCAGCATGACCAGCACCTGCAAATTACGTAGGCCGAGCTTGCTGGAGACGGGCTTGTTGGCCGGCGTCGATACGGCGGGCTTGGTTTCGCTGTTAAGCATAATGTTCACTCCGCAGAGCGGCTTCCATCACCTGCTCCTGAGTCAGATTGTCGTTAATCAGATCGGCTTTGATTTGCCCTTCATGCATCACCAGAATGCGGTCGCTGAGGCCCAGCACTTCGGGCAACTCAGACGAGATCACAATGACGGAGATGCCCTGCTGTACCAGCGCATTGATAAGCACATAAATTTCCTGCCGCGCACCCACATCAATACCGCGCGTGGGCTCATCCAGAATCAGAATTTTTGGATTGAGCAGCAGGCATTTCGCCAGAATCGCTTTTTGCTGGTTGCCGCCGCTGAGGCGGCCAATCGGCAGTTCAGGTGACGAGGTTTTGACCCGCAGGCGGGCGATAGCGGCATTAATGGCGTGCAGCTCGCTGGCTTCGTCAATTGTGGACAGGCGCTGGCTGAACTGATCCAGCGCCGCCAGAGTGATGTTTTTGCCCACGCCCATCAGCGGCACAATGCCATCTTTTTTGCGATCCTCCGGTACCATGGCAATGCCGTGCGCGATCGCCTCCTGACAGTCGCGGATAGTCACTTTGTTGCCGTTAATCCGGATCTCACCCTGCCAGCGACCAGGCCAGACGCCAAACAGACACTGAACGGTTTCCGTTCGGCCAGCACCGACTAATCCGGCGATACCAAGGATCTCTCCCTTACGCAGGGTAAAGGACAGGTTATTCACGCGCTTGATGTGGCGGTTGACCGGGTGCCAGGCCGTCAGGTTGCTGACCTGCAGCACCGTGTCGCCAATCTCGTGAGGTGAATGTGGATAGAGCGCCGTGAGTTCACGTCCGACCATCATGGTGATGATATCGTCCTCACTCAGGCCCGCCGCCGGACGAGTGGCAATATGCTGACCATCGCGAATCACGCAGATGGTGTCCGAAATCGCCCGCACCTCGTTCAGTTTGTGCGAGATATAAATACAGGCGATACCGTGCTCGCGCAGGTTGTGGATAATACTGAGCAGTACCGTGGTTTCCTGCTCGGTCAGCGAGGACGTCGGCTCATCGAGGATAAGCAGCCGCACCTGTTTGTTGAGCGCCCGCGCAATCTCCACCAGCTGCTGCTGCCCCAGGCCCAGCTCACCCACGCGCGTGTCGGGCGAGACGTTAAGTTTGACCCGTTCCAGCAACTGCTGGCAGCGCAGCGTCATGGTTTCATCGTCCACCATGCCAAAGCGCCCCAGCTCTGCGCCCAGGAAGATGTTCTCCATCACGGTCAGTTGCCGTACCAGCGCCAGCTCCTGATGGATAATGACAATCCCTTTGCGTTCGGTATCGCGAATAGTCTGTGCCTGGATCGGGTCCCCGGAAAACTGAATCTGCCCCTCAAACTCCCCGTGCGGATACAGTCCGCACAGGATTTTCATCAGGGTCGATTTGCCAGAGCCGTTTTCACCACACAACGACAGCACTTCACCGGCATCCAGTTGCAGGCTGACGTTGTCCAGCGCCTTCACCGCGCCGAAACGCTTGGTGATATTTTTCATTTCCAGCAACATCGGTCTTCTCCTTCGCAGGATGGCGATCAGAGTTCACTCTTCTTGTGGAAACCGTCTTTCACCACGGTACTGTCGATATTGTCTTTGTTGACCTCGATGGGCGTCAGCAGGCGCGACGGCACGTCTTTCAGGCCGTTGTTGAGTTTGGCATTGCTGGCTGGCGTCTGACCGTTGCCCAGCTCGACGGCGACATTAGCTGCTTCAGTCGCCAGTTCTTTAATCGGTTTGTACACCGTCATGGTTTGCGTGCCATTCATGATACGTTTGATGGCGGCCAGATCGGCATCCTGCCCGGAGATGGCGACCTTACCGGCCAGCCCCTGCGCGCTGAGCGCCTGGATCGCTCCCCCCGCGGTAGCATCGTTTGAGGCTACAACGGCATCGATGTGGTTTTTATTGGCGGTCAGGGCGTTTTCCATGATTTTCAGTGCATTTTCCGGCAGCCAGGCATCAACCCACTGATCACCGACAACTTTTATGCTGCCATTATCAATAGAGGGTTTTAACACCTTCATCTGCCCTTCGCGGAACAGGCGGGCGTTATTATCGACAGGCGATCCGCCCATCAGGAAGTAATTGCCTTTGGGCACTTTTTTCACCAGGCTTTCGGCCTGCATTTCGCCGACTTTTTCATTATCAAACGAAATATAGAAATCGATATCGGCATTATTAATCATGCGATCATAGGCCAGAACTTTAATGCCTTCGCGTTTCGCTTCTGCCACGACGTTACTTAATACCTGACCGTTGTAGGGAATAATAACCAGCACATCCACGCCGCGGTTGATCATATTTTCGATTTGCGACATTTGCGTTTCTTCGTTGCCATTGGCAGACTGCACGAAGACTTTCGCGCCCTTTGCTTCCGCCTGTTTAACGAAGATATCGCGGTCTTTTTGCCAGCGTTCCAGACGTAAATCGTCAATGGCCATGCCGATTTTGACTTCTTTTGCCAGACTGGCCTGACTGAACAGCGTAAGCGCCGCTAGCGCAGCGAGTAATGCGGGTTTCATTTTCATCATGGTCATCCTGTAGGGAACGGTTATTGTCGTTGTAAGGCTATGAACCAGGCGGATGAATTGTTCACCTTATTTTTACCTGCCAGCAATTACTGATTTTTATCCGGCTATTACGTTTTTTGGTTTATTTCTGAATTTTTGAGCGCGATCCAAATTTTAACATTTTCAGACTCGCCGTTACCGCAAACTGCACAGCATGAGGTCATCTCATCGTCATATTTTTTTGCGAGCAAGCGCACAATAAATAATTCTCTTACTGCCTGTGTGAAATATCGTAATTGAGTGGTCAGAAAGCGGATACGCACAATATGGCTTCTGGGTAACCCATTCGGGACCACTGTTAAGGAGCAAACCATGCACGCTTATTTTGACCAGCTTGATCGCGTTCGCTACGAAGGCGCAAAAACCAGTAATCCTCTGGCCTTCCGCCACTACAACCCTGACGAAGTCATCCTGGGGAAAACCATGGCTGAGCATCTGCGCTTCGCCGCCTGTTACTGGCACACCTTCTGCTGGAATGGCGCGGACATGTTTGGTGTCGGCGCTTTTGATCGTCCATGGCAAAAAGCGGGCGATGCGCTGGCGCTGGCCAAACTGAAAGCGGACGTTGCCTTTGAGTTTTTCCACAAGCTGAACGTGCCTTACTACTGCTTCCACGATGTGGACGTCTCACCTGAAGGTGACTCCTTAAAAAGCTATCGCGAAAACCTGGCGGTAATGACCGATACGTTGCAGGCGAAACAGCAGGAAACGGGCTTAAAACTGCTCTGGGGCACCGCTAACTGCTTTACGCATCCGCGTTACGGTGCGGGTGCCGCCACCAATCCGGATCCGGAAGTATTTTCCTGGGCCGCCAGTCAGGTGTGCAGTGCAATGAAAGCGACCCAAACGCTGGGGGGCGAAAACTACGTACTGTGGGGCGGACGCGAAGGCTATGAAACGCTGTTAAATACCGACCTGCGCCAGGAGCGCGAGCAGATTGGCCGCTTTATGCAGATGGTCGTTGAACATAAGCACAAAATCGGCTTCCAGGGCACGCTCCTGATTGAACCCAAACCGCAAGAGCCGACCAAACATCAGTACGATTATGACGTCGCGACGGTTTATGGCTTCCTGAAGCAGTTTGGCCTGGAAAAAGAGATTAAGGTAAACGTGGAAGCCAACCATGCCACGCTGGCGGGTCACTCATTCCATCACGAAATAGCGACGGCGATTGCGCTGGGTGTATTTGGTTCGGTCGATGCCAATAGGGGTGATGCCCAGTGCGGCTGGGACACCGATCAGTTCCCGGTCAGCGTGGAAGAGAACGCGCTGGTGATGTATGAAATTATCAAAGCAGGCGGCTTTACCACAGGCGGCTTAAACTTTGATGCCAAAGTACGTCGGCAGAGCACCGACAAGTACGATCTGTTCTATGGACACATCGGTGCCATGGACACGATGGCGCTGGCGTTGAAAGTGGCGGCGCGTATGCTGTCTGACGGTGAGCTTGATCAGCGCGTGGCACAGCGCTACAGCGGCTGGAACGGGGAGTTTGGTCAGCAGATTTTGAAAGGTGAGTTTTCACTGGAAACGCTCGCGGCCCATGCGCACCAGCAGCAGTTCAATCCGCAACATCGCAGCGGTCGCCAGGAGCAACTGGAAAACCTGGTGAATCATTACCTCTATGACTTCTAATCCGTAAGGAGCGCGACATGGTAATCGGGATCGATATCGGCACATCCGGCGTAAAAGTCGTGTTGCTGGATGTGCAAGGGCAGGTGGCGGCGGTGGAAACGGCCCCACTAACGGTTTCCCGCCCGCATCCGTTATGGAGCGAGCAAGATCCCGAAAGCTGGTGGCAGGCCACGGATAAGGCAATGCAGGCACTGGCACAACGGCACGACCTGAGCACGGTGAAAGCTGTGGGCCTGACAGGACAGATGCACGGCGCGACCTTGCTGGACGCGCAGCATCGGGTGCTGCGTCCCGCCATTCTCTGGAACGACGGACGCAGCGGCGATCAGTGCCGTGAACTGGAGCAGCGGGTACCTGACTCACGGCGCATCACCGGTAACCTGATGATGCCAGGCTTTACCGCGCCCAAACTATTATGGGTGCAACAGCACGAACCAGACATTTTTGCCCGGATTGCCAGGGTGCTGCTGCCTAAAGATTACCTGCGCTGGCGCCTGAGCGGCGAGTTTGCCAGCGACATGTCTGATGCAGCCGGAACCATGTGGCTGGATGTGGAAAAGCGTGACTGGAGTGAGCAGATGCTCGCGGCCTGCGGGCTGGATCACAGCCAGATGCCAGCCCTGTTCGAAGGCAACCAGATTACCGGTACTTTATCAGCCGCGATCGCGCAGCGCTGGTCGCTGCCGCAGGTGCCGATCGTGGCGGGCGGTGGCGATAACGCGGCAGGCGCGGTCGGCGTCGGCATGGTCGCGCCGGGGCAAGGGATGTTGTCACTCGGTACCTCCGGCGTGTACTTCGTGGTCAGCGAAGGCTATCTCAGCAATCCCGAGCAGGCGGTACACAGCTTTTGTCATGCGCTGCCGCAGCGCTGGCACCTGATGTCGGTAATGCTGAGCGCCGCTTCCTGCCTGGACTGGGCAGCGTCACTGACGGGCTGCGATGATGTCCCGCACCTGTTAGCCGAAGCGGAACGTGCAAAAGACGATGCGCCCCCCTTGTGTTTTTTGCCTTATCTTTCCGGTGAACGCACACCGCATAATAATCCGCATGCCTGCGGCAGCTTCTTTGGGTTTACCCACCAGCATGGGCGACCCGAGCTGGCGCGCGCCGTGCTGGAAGGCGTCGGTTTTGCGCTGGCGGATGGCATGGATGTGGTTCACGACTGCGGCGTAACACCCGAAAGCATCATGCTGATTGGCGGTGGAGCACGAAGTCGCTACTGGCGGCAGATGCTGGCAGATATCAGCGGACAAACACTGGACTACTGCGAAGGTGGCGATGTCGGCCCAGCGCTGGGTGCCGCCCGACTGGCGCAGATGGCAATAGATAACAATCTGACCATTCCGGCCCTGAAGCAGGTGCAGCGCCATGAGCCAGATCCGGCTCGTCATGCACATTATCAGCCGAGACGTGAGACGTTCAGTCGGTTGTATCAGCAGTTGCTGCCGCTGATGAATCTGTAATTCAGCCAGAGGGCAACGGTGTTGCCCTCTGGCTGCGCAGGGTTTTCATCGTCGCCGATCAAGGCTGTCCTGCTGGAAGAAATTCATATCTGAGCACGCATCGACGGCCTGCTTTTTCGGCTACGCGGATTGAGGGACGATTCCCCGGAACAATCGTGCCCGCTAACAGGGAATTTCGTTTACCCGAAAGACACAGCTGTTTTCTTAAAACCTGCTGAGCAAGGGATGCCAGCGATCGCCCTTGATATTCAGGCAATATCACTTCCTCAGTTATCTGGAATGCCTGAAGAAACCCTACCGTACCTTCCTCACAAACAATAAACCCGACACGTTGTGCTTCTTCATAAAGAATAAAAACACTGCCATCAGAAATTTTTTCCATCAGTGTCCTTTCATTCGTCGGCAGTAAACTTTCTTTCAAAGCAGGCATGGCTTCCCATGCCCGTTGATAAGCGTCAGTCAACCCTTGCATGCACCAGCTCAAACTTCTTGCGTCAGCGCGAATTAGTGTCAAATGATGTTCTTCAGCCTCGTTTCCCTTGCTGGTGAGGGCTGAGGCATAGATGAGTTGATCCGTTTCTCCGCATACAGGAATGTCGCCAGGCACGAGAATGCGAACACGCTGAGGCTTAATTTCTGACCATTCCCTGCAAATTTTCGTTATGACATGCGAAGTAATGGGGGCATCAAATGCCACGATATCGACAAAAGGACGGGCCAGATCGCCTGCCATGTAACGTGGGCCCGTCAGGTAATGCCCGCCATCCACATCGACCTGACGCTGAAGAAAATAATGCGCAGGGAGTCCCGTTTCCTTCCACGGAAACTGTGTGGCAAATGACATATCGCAACACCATGAGCGTTGCATGCTAAGCCATTTTTCCAACTGAAACCTTAAGGCTTCTTCTGTCAAAGGAAGACTTTTGTAGTAATCGAGTAAACTGGCCAGCATGGTGCGAACCCTGATGAATACGATGAAATCATTGCCTGTTTTCGCGCGGCGAAGTTCCGCATTGCGTCTTTCCACCAACATCGGCCTGGAATGAATACGCAAACAGCCAGTGTAACCATGCGCAATGGACGAATTCAGTTCAGCAAACGATCCGGGCATCCCCAGCCAACTTAAACCGGCTTCATTATAAAGCCGGTTAAGTGACATCAGCCGGGTTACTTAACCAATCGCCCCCAGCGCATCGTCCTGGCTTTGCTTTTTCGGCAGCAGGAACAGCGTTGCTGCAATATCCAGCAGGTAGATCAGGGCCAGTAGCGTGATAGCAGCCACGAAGGAGAATTTACCCGCCAGTAGCCCGATCACCAACGGTCCCAATCCACCGACGCCGCGCCCCAGATTAAACAATACGTTCTGCGCGGTCGCACGAACCTGCGGCGGAAAGGTATCTGAGATCAATGCGCCATAGCCGCCAATCATACCGTTGACGAACAGGCCCATCAGCGCACCGGTAAACAACATCACGGTCGGATCGCGCAGTTGCGCATAAACCACAACCATCACGACCGCACCGAACTGGTAAAGCAGGAAGATTTTCCAGCGCGCAAAGCGATCGGCCAGCACGCCAAACAGCCAGATGCCAAAGGTCATGCCCACCACGGTTACCGCCGTCCAGACGCCGGATTTGGTCAGACTGAAACCGAAGTTAGAGGACAGGTAACTGGGCATCCAGATCATCAGGCCGTAATAACCGAAGTTCTGAACGGAACAGAGAATAAAGATCCCCAGGCTGGCTTTGCTGGTGGCACGGTCTTTAAACAGCAGTTTCAGTCGGGCGGGAAAGGACAGCGAGGGAACATGTTTAATTTGACGGGTGAAGCTCTCGGGTTCGCCCATGCTGCGGCGAATAACAAATGACACCAGCGCGGGCAGTAATCCCACCAGGAACATGCCGCGCCAGCCAATCACACTCAGTAAAGGCGGGGTGATAAATGCCGCCAGCAGTACGCCGAGTTGCCAGCCGATGCCGACCCAGGCCGAGGCGCGGTTGCGCTTTTCTGCCGGCCAGGCTTCTGCAATCAGCGCCATGCCGATGCCAAACTCACCGCCCAGTCCCATGCCCGCCAGCGTACGGTACGCCAGCAGATCCCAGTAACCCTGCGCCACTGCACACAATCCGGTAAAGACAGAGAACATCAGTATCGTGATGGTTAACACACGAATGCGCCCATAGCGATCGCTGAGGTGGCCAAACACAATGCCGCCGATGACCGCGCCGATCAGCGTCCAGGTCACCAGTGAACCAGCCTGTGACGGATCCAGTGCCAGCGACAGGCTGATAGCGGGCAGCATAAACCCGAGAATCAGCAGATCGAATCCGTCCATGGCATAACCGCTGACGGCAGCCAGCATCGCTTTCGCAGGCGTAATGCTCTGCTTAACAGGGGAAGAAGAGGACATGAGTGCGCACCCGTTGGTTAAAAAACTGGCGCAAGTATAAAGAGCTAAGAGGATGGGGTCTATGCAGAATAGCCGGAGCCGTGCGCCTTATGGCGCACGGTTGCGCGAGATCAAGACGGCTTGTTGCTACCGTCGTCGTCACCGGATAACAGCGCGTCCAGCCTGTCGCCGCCCACGTGACGGAAATCCTGACCTTTCACGAAGTAGAAAATGATTTCGCAGATATTCTGGCAGCGGTCACCGATACGTTCGATGGCGCGGGCGCAAAACAGCGCCGTCAGAACGCTGGGAATCGTCCGCGGATCTTCCATCATGTAGGTCATCAGCTGACGCACAATGCCTTCGTACTCTTTATCCACTTTCTTGTCTTCACGGTAGATCTGCACGGCTTCGTTAAGATCCATGCGCGCAAAGGCATCCAGCACATCATGCAGCATCTGCACAGTATGACGGCCCAGCGACTCCAGGCTGACCAGCAGCGGCAGATGTTGCTGGCCAAACTTCTCCAGCGCAGTGCGGCTGATTTTCTCGGCAACATCGCCGATGCGTTCCAGTTCGGAGATGGTTTTGATAATCGCCATGACCAGACGTAAATCGATAGCGGTCGGCTGACGTTTGGCGATGATGCGCACACAGGCTTCATCAATCTCCACTTCCATCATGTTGACCTTCTGGTCGCCATCAATGACGCGCTGGGCCAGTTCGCCGTCCAGATTATGCATGGCGGTAATGGCATCGGTCAGCTGCTGCTCAACCATGCCGCCCATGATCATCACCTGCGTTCGGATGTGCTCCAGCTCAGCGTTAAACTGACCGGAGATGTGTTTATTCAGATTTAAACTGTCCATGGCGATCTCCTGTCTAATCAGCCGTAGCGACCTGTAATGTAGTCTTCCGTTTGTTTCTGTGCCGGCTTGGTGAACAGCGTGTCGGTGTCGCTGAACTCAATCAGTTCGCCCAGATACATAAACGCCGTGTGGTCGGAACAACGTGCCGCCTGCTGCATGTTGTGTGTCACGATCACGACGGTGTAATCCTGCTTCAGTTCAGTAATGAGTTCTTCGATACGGCCGGTAGAAATGGGATCCAGCGCTGAACAGGGCTCATCCAGCAGCAGGACTTCCGGACGAATGGCGATACCGCGCGCAATACACAGACGCTGCTGCTGGCCGCCTGACAGACTGTAGCCACTCTGATGCAGCTTGTCTTTGGTTTCAGTCCACAGGGCCGCCTTGGTAAGCGCCCACTGCACACGCTCGTCCATATCGGCACGAGACAGCTTTTCAAACAAGCGCACGCCAAAGGCGATATTGTCATAAATCGACATCGGGAAAGGCGTCGGCTTCTGGAACACCATGCCAACCCGGGCGCGCAGCAGAGCGATATCCTGGTTGGACGCCAGAATGTTGTCGCCGTCCAGCAGAATATCCCCTTCCGCGCGCTGCTCGGGATAGAGCGAATACATTTTATTGAAGGTTCGCAGCAAAGTGGATTTACCACAGCCTGAAGGGCCGATAAAGGCCGTCACCTGATTCTTCGCAATATCCAGGTTGATGTTCTTCAGAGCGTGAAACTTGCCGTAGTAAAAATTCAGATTACGGACCTGAATCTTACCCGCTGATGCAGTCGCAGTACTCATTGCTTTTCTCTCTTATACGACACCGCACAGGGCCGTGTCAGTCGTTAACCGTGTTTACCCTTGGCGAATACCACGCGTGCTACGATATTTAACAGCAACACACAGAGGGTAATAATCAGTACGCCCGCCCAGGCCAGACTTTGCCACTCGGCGAACGGACTCATCGCAAATTTAAAGATGGTGACCGGCAGGTTTGCCAGCGGCTGCATCATGTCGGTGCTCCAGAACTGGTTCGACAGCGCAGTAAACAGCAGCGGCGCGGTTTCGCCCGCGATGCGCGCTACCGCCAGCAGCACACCCGTAATAATCCCGGATACGGACGCTTTCAGCGTAATGGCGGAAATCATCTTCCATTTCGGCGTACCCAGCGCATAGGCTGCTTCGCGCATGCTGTCAGGTACCAGTCGTAACATGTTTTCCGTCGTGCGAATCACTATTGGAATCTGTAACAACGCCAGCGCTATCACACCTGCCCAGCCTGAGAAGTGGTGCATCTGCGCCACGACAATGGTGTAGACAAACAGGCCCACAACAATCGATGGGGCAGACAGCAGGATGTCGTTAATGAAACGAATCACTTCCGCCAGTAAAGACTTACGACCATATTCTGCCAGATACACACCCGCCAGAATGCCCAGTGGCGTGCCAATGAATGTCGACCATAAAATCAGTAAACCGCTACCTACCAGCGCATTGGCTAATCCGCCTCCCGCCGTGTTTGGCGGCGGTGTGGACTCGGTAAACAGCGACCATGAAAGCCCGTCAATGCCGCGGCTCACGGTGGTAAACAAAATCCAGACCAGCCAGAATAAGCCAAATGCCATCGTCAGCAAGGACAGCGTTAAGGCGATTTTGTTCTTGGTGCTACGCCACGACTGCATTTTGCGACGTGACGCTTCCAGTTCGGCCCGAGCCTGTACTTCCATTGTTGTCATGATCGCGCTCCTTCACTTTTTGCCAGACGCATAATCATTAACTTGGAAATCGCCAGCACAATAAAGGTGATAACAAACAGAATCAGGCCCAGTTCCATCAGTGCCGCTACGTGCACACCCGATTCGGCTTCAGCAAACTCATTCGCCAGTGCCGAGGTGATACTGTTGCCTGGCATAAACAGTGAGGCACTGTCGAGCTGGTAGGTGTTACCGATAATAAAGGTGACCGCCATGGTTTCGCCCAGCGCACGTCCCAGGCCCAGCATGATGCCGCCGATGACGCCGTTTTTAGTAAACGGCAACACGATGCGCCAGATCACTTCCCACGTGGTGCAGCCAATCCCATAGGCTGACTCTTTCATCATCACCGGCGTCTGCTCAAACACGTCGCGCATGACTGAAGCAATATAGGGAATGATCATGATGGCCAGAATCACACCTGCGGCCAGAATACCGATACCAAACGCCGGACCGGAGAACAGAGCGCCAATAATCGGAATGCCCGAGAGGACATCACCAACGGGCGTCTGGAAATATTCTGCGAACAGCGGAGCAAAAATAAATAAGCCCCACATACCATAAACAATACTCGGAATCGCAGCGAGCAGCTCAATTGCGGTTCCCAGTGGACGTCGTAACCAGCCTGGTGAGAGTTCGGTCAGAAAAAGAGCAATACCGAAACTGACCGGTACCGCAATAATCAACGCAATGATTGAGGTGACAAGTGTGCCGTAAATCGGCACCAGTGCACCGAATTGTTCGTTAGGGGCGTCCCAGGTTTTGGTCCACAAAAACGCGAAACCAAATTTCTGTATGCTTGGCCAGGAAGAGAAGATCAGGGAGACGATAATGCCGCCCATAAGCAACAGAACAATCAGCGCAGAGAGTTTTACCAGCGCGCCAAAAATTCGGTCACCTTGCTTACCTGGGGCTTTGAATGCCGACTTCGTTGCAGCCATAGAAGTCTTCGTCCTCAGAAGTTATCAGGGCGGCAGACGCCGCCCTTGAAGGCTGACCAGCACGCAGGCTGGTCAGGGTCATTCACTTACTTATAAAGCGCTTTACCAGAACTGTCTTTGATATTGGCTTTCCAGGCAGCACGGATCTGCTGAACCACGCTCTCCGGCAGGGTGGCATAATCCAGCGCATTGGCCGTTTTACCGCCATCTTTGTAGGCCCAGTCAAAGAACTTCAGGACTTCGGCACCTTTCGCCGCATTAGTCTGATCTTTGTAAATCAGGATAAAGGTGGTTGAGGTGATCGGCCATGCATCATTGCCTTTCTGGAAGGTCAGATCCTGAGCAAACGATTTGCTCCAGTCTGCGCCTTTCGCGGCATTAGAGAAGCTGGTTTCGCTTGGCGCAACCGCTTTGCCGTCCGCATCCATCAGTTTGGTATAGGTCAGGTTATTCTGTTTGGCATACGCGTACTCAACGTAACCAATAGAACCTGGCAGACGCTGTACAAACGCTGCTACGCCATCGTTACCTTTACCGCCCAGACCGGTTGGCCAGTTAACGGTGTTGCCTTTACCAATTTTGCTGTTCCACTCTTCGTTCACTTTCGCCAGGTAGCTGGTGAAAACGAAAGAGGTACCTGAGCCATCCGCGCGACGCACCACGTTGATGTTGGTATCGGGCAGTTTCACGCCTGGGTTCAGTTTAACAATCGCAGGATCGTTCCACTTTTTGATGTTACCCAGATAGATGTCGCCAACGGTTTTACCGTCCAGCGTCAGCTGACCAGATTTGATGCCTGGCAGGTTAACCGCCAGCACCACGCCACCGATTACGGTAGGGAACTGGAACAGACCATATTTCTGCAGATCTTCGTCTTTCATAGGCGCATCGGAGGCACCGAAATCAACGGTTTTGGCGATAATTTGTTTTACACCGCCAGATGAACCAATGCCCTGATAGTTGATTTTGCTACCGGTGGCTTGCTGATACTCTGCTGCCCACTTGGCATAAACCGGCGCCGGGAATGTACCGCCAGCACCGGTCAGATCGGTGGCTGCAAATGCAGAAACCGCACTAACGGCAAGAGAGGCGGCGAGGATTCGGGCTACGGTGCTACGCATCAGTGTCATGTTCCCTCCAGGGGAGAAAAGTCAGGCTAAGTGCCTTTTTAGTAAGAGTCAGTGATTGCTGCAGGAGGGAAAATAGGACAGTTTAGTGACAGAAAAATGTAGTTAATATTACAGTTATATGACAGGCACAATTATTGCTCATTTCATAAGACTCCTCTCGAAAAGGACATGTTCGATGAGATTTATGAAGAAGCTTCTGGTGTGCAATGTCGTCCTGCTCTGTACGCTGGCAGGCTTAAAGGCGGATGATACGACACCCACGATTCATTTAGATAAATTTTATACCGCAGCTAATAACAGAGGCGCTCTGGCTATATTGGGTTATTACGGCGCCGTTAAACAATCATCCGTCGATGTTGAAGGTGTTATTGCAATGAAAGATAAGATTAAAGACTTAACAAAAACGCTATAAAATCAGGCAAATATCCTCAGTCAACTCGCCAAAAGCTAAGCAACAATGAGGATACGATCAATAACCTGCAGCGTTCACTCGATGAGGCTAACCGCAAAATCAGCGATCAACAGCGTGCACTGGAGCAATGCAGTAGCAAGATCAAATAAATGAAACGCGTGAATCCCGTCGGGGATTCACGCATAAGATGCATTACTCGACCGTTACCGATTTCGCCAGGTTACGCGGCTGATCCACATCGGTGCCTTTGATCAGGGCCACATGATAGGAGAGCAGCTGGAGCGGCACGGTATAGAAGATAGGCGCAATGGCCTCTTCGACGTGCGGCAGAGGAATGATTTTCATTCCTTCGCTGTCACTGAAACCGGCATCCTGATCGGCAAACACGTACAGCAGACCGCCACGCGCGCGTACTTCTTCGATATTCGATTTCAGCTTCTCTAACAGTTCATTGTTCGGTGCCACCACAATGACCGGCATATCGGCATCGATCAACGCCAGCGGACCGTGCTTGAGTTCCCCTGCCGCATAGGCTTCCGCATGAATATACGAGATCTCCTTCAGCTTGAGCGCCCCTTCCATCGCGATAGGGTACTGATCGCCACGACCAAGGAACAGGGCATGGTGCTTATCAGAGAAATCTTCGGCCAGGTTTTCAATCAGCTTGTCCTGCGCCAGCATTTGCTCAATGCGGCTTGGCAGAGCCTGCAGACCATGCACAATTTCGTGCTCTTTTTCTGCGGACATGCCGTTCAGGCGACCGAGTTTTGCCACCAGCATCAGCAGTACGGTCAGTTGAGTGGTAAAGGCCTTTGTAGAGGCTACACCAATCTCCGTACCCGCTTTGGTCATCAGCGCCAGATCGGATTCACGTACCAGCGACGAACCCGCGACGTTACAGATAGCCAGCGATCCCAGGTACCCCAGCTCTTTCGACAGGCGCAGCGCGGCCAGCGTATCCGCCGTTTCCCCCGACTGAGACAGGGTAATCAGCAGGCTGTTTTTACGTACCGCCGATTTACGGTAGCGGAATTCGGACGCAATCTCGACATCACAAGGGAGGTTTGCCAGCGCCTCGAACCAGTAACGCGAGACCATGCCAGAGTTGTAAGAAGTGCCACAGGCGATGATCTGGATGTGCTCAACCTTGCTGAGCAGCGCTTCTGCATTTGGCCCCAGTTCGCTGAGATCGACTGCACCGTGATTAAAACGCCCCGTTAAGGTGTTTTTAATCGCATTTGGCTGCTCATAGATCTCTTTTTGCATGTAATGGCGATAGATACCTTTATCGCCGGCATCGTACTGTACGCTGGATTCGATCTCATCGCGGCGCACGGTATTACCCGCACGATCGACGATCGTAACATCGCGACGGCTGATTTCAGCGATATCGCCCTCTTCCAGATAAATAAAGCGGCGAGTGACCGGCAACAGTGCCAGCTGGTCAGAAGCAATGAAGTTTTCACCCACACCACGACCGATCACCAGTGGGCTGCCTGAACGGGCGGCCACCAGACACGATGGATCGCGACTGTCCATGATCACCATGCCATAGGCACCGCGTAGTTGGGGAATCACACGCTGCACGACTTCACGCAGCGAACCGCCCTTTTTCTGCTCCAGATGAACCAGATGCGCTACCACTTCGGTATCGGTTTCTGAGCTGAAATGGTAACCCTGCGCAATCAGCGCTTCACGAAGCGGCTCATGGTTTTCGATAATACCGTTGTGCACTATAACGATGTGCTCAGAAACGTGCGGATGCGCATTGGCCTCTGAGGGTTCGCCATGGGTTGCCCAGCGCGTATGCGCGATACCGGTTCCGCCGTTCAGAGGTTGTTCTTCCGCTGCGGCAGCCAGCATCTGAACTTTGCCCAAGCGACGCAGACGGGTAACATGACCTTGCTGATCGACGACGGCCAGACCAGCTGAGTCATAACCGCGGTATTCCAGGCGGCGTAAACCTTCTAACAAAATTTCTGCGATATCACGTTGTGCTACTGCACCAACAATTCCACACATAAGTTATTTCCTGACTTCATGGCTGTTTGCCATTGCGTTGTCATATGACCTGATAGTCCGGCATTGCCGGTTCCCCGAGCCTTGTAGAGAGTGGGGATTATAGTTTTGGTACTGCAAGCGGCCCGTTTAGCCCGGGCCGTAAAAATTATTTTTTCTTCTGCGGGCGCTGCCAGCCGGCTTTGTGATTCTGCTCTTTACGGTTATAGACCAGATCGGCAGTGGAAATGTCTTTCATCACCGTTGTTCCGGCGGCAATCGTTGCGCCTGCCGCCACACTCACCGGTGCGACCAGCTGCGTATCCGAGCCAACAAATACATTGTCACCAATAACGGTTTTGAATTTGTTTGCGCCATCGTAATTGCAGGTAATCGTCCCTGCACCGATATTCACATTGGCACCGATCTCCGCATCACCCAGATAAGACAGGTGACCTGCTTTAGAGCCTTTCCCGAGTCGGGCTTTTTTCATTTCAACAAAATTGCCGACGTGGGCGGCCTGGGCCAGTTCACTGCCGGGACGTAAACGCGCGAACGGGCCGACCGTACAGTCAGTGGCCAGATTCGCATCCTCGATCACCGAATAGGGGCTAATCTCGCAATCATCGCTGATGACGCTGTTTTTAATGACGCAGCCCGCACCAATTTTGACCCGGTTGCCCAACGTTACCTGGCCTTCAATAATGACGTTGACGTCGATCTCAACGTCCCGACCATGCTGCAGCGTGCCGCGCAGGTCGAAGCGTGCCGGATCGCGTAGCATAACGCCCGCAAGCAGCAGTTTTTCTGCCTGCTCCTGCTGGTAAGTGCGCTCGAGAGTTGCCAGTTGCAGACGGTTATTTACGCCATCAGTTTCGCTATTGCGTGCCGGGTGTACCGCATTGATGACCCGACCTTCCTGATGCGCCAGGGCAATGATGTCGGTGATGTAATATTCACCCTGAGCATTATTATTGGTAAGTTTTGCCAGCCAGCGTTTTAGATCACCACCGTTAGCGATCAGGATGCCAGTATTGATTTCATTAATGGCCAGTTGCGCAGGGCTGGCATCTTTCTGCTCAATAATGCCGACGATGGTGCCATTTTCACGCACGATGCGGCCGTAGCCCGTAGGGTTATCCAGTACGACGGTTAACAGTCCAATCCCGCCTTCCGGCTTCGCGTCGCGCAGACGTTGTAATGTCTCTTCAGAAATCAGCGGAACATCACCATAAAGCATCATGATGTCTTCGTCGTCTGCAAAGTGCGGAGCTGCCTGCTGCATGGCATGCCCGGTACCGAGTTGTTCTGCCTGCAACACCCAGTTAACGGCACTGTCGGTTAACGTGGCTTTGAGCTGGTCACCGCCGTGTCCGTAAACCAGATGAACCTGTTGCGCACCCAGCCCTTTTGCGGCATCAATGACGTGCTGAACCATCGGTTTACCTGCCAGCGTATGCAAGACTTTTGGCAGATCGGAATACATACGGGTGCCCTTGCCAGCCGCAAGAATCACCACACTCATCGCACTGTTAGACATATCTATCCTGACTGATTTTTGACTGAGGAACGTTAAACGATTTAGCACTGAGATTACTACATTTTTCTCGTTCCGAAATTAGCTATTATCCCGCTATCCGGGCTTCAGATAAAAAAAATGCCAGCCCAATGGGCTGGCATTTCGTGACGCATAAAGCCGGATTACATCGCTTTTTTGGTCAGCTCGATCACGCGCAGTTTGGCAATGGCTTTCGCCAGTTCCGCAGAAGCCTGAGCATAGTCC
This sequence comes from Pantoea sp. PNA 14-12, assembly GCF_004364735.1. Taxonomy (NCBI): domain Bacteria; kingdom Pseudomonadati; phylum Pseudomonadota; class Gammaproteobacteria; order Enterobacterales; family Erwiniaceae; genus Pantoea; species Pantoea sp. PNA 14-12. Next base: position 193,058 of record NZ_SOAJ01000006.1, read on the forward strand.
ACGTCGCCGTGGCTGCTGTTCATATGCTCTTCTGCTTTACGTTTTGCTTCCAGGGCACGCGCTTCGTCCAGATCGGTACCGCGAATAGCGGTATCGGCCAGAACGGTAGTGCTGCCAGGCTGCACTTCCAGCACGCCGCCAGAGAGGTAAATAAACTCCTCTTCGCCGTGCTGTTTCACGATACGGATCATTCCAGGCTTAATGGCAGTCAGCAGCGGGGCGTGGCCAGGGAAAATCCCCAGTTCACCTTCGCTACCTGACACCTGAATTTTCTGTACCAGACCAGAGAACAGTTGGCTCTCTGCACTGACAACATCCAGGTGATAAGTCATAGCCATAATTTTCCTCCTGGGAAACCGTTATTACAGTTTCTTCGCTTTTTCGACCGCTTCTTCGATGGCACCAACCATGTAGAAGGCCTGCTCTGGCAGGTGGTCAAATTCACCTTCCATGATGCCTTTAAAGCCACGGATGGTGTCTTTCAGCGTCACGTATTTACCTGGAGAACCGGTGAACACTTCTGCTACGAAGAACGGCTGAGACAGGAAGCGCTGAATCTTACGCGCACGTGCCACCAGCAGTTTGTCTTCTTCAGACAGTTCGTCCATACCCAGGATGGCGATAATGTCTTTCAGTTCCTGATAACGCTGCAGCAGTGACTGTACGCCACGTGCAACATCGTAGTGCTCCTGACCCACAACCAGTGGATCCAGCTGACGGCTGGTTGAGTCCAGCGGATCAACGGCTGGGTAGATACCCAGAGAGGCGATCTGACGGCTCAGGGTGACTGTTGAGTCTAAGTGAGCAAAGGTGGTTGCCGGTGACGGGTCAGTCAGGTCATCCGCAGGGACGTAAACGGCCTGTACGGAGGTGATTGAACCGGTTTTGGTGGAGGTAATACGCTCCTGCAACACACCCATCTCTTCTGCCAGCGTTGGCTGATAACCTACCGCAGATGGCATACGACCCAGCAGTGCAGAGACTTCTGTACCGGCCAGGGTATAACGGTAGATGTTGTCGATGAACAGCAGAACGTCACGGCCTTCATCACGGAATTTCTCCGCCATGGTCAGACCGGTCAGTGCAACGCGCAGACGGTTACCCGGCGGCTCGTTCATCTGGCCATACACCAGCGCAACTTTGTCGATAACGTTGGAGTCAGTCATTTCGTGGTAGAAGTCGTTACCCTCACGAGTACGCTCACCTACGCCGGCAAATACCGAGTAACCTGAGTGCTCAGCCGCAATGTTACGGATCAGCTCCATCATGTTTACGGTTTTACCCACACCCGCACCACCGAACAGACCGACTTTACCGCCCTTCGCGAACGGACACATCAGGTCGATAACCTTGATGCCGGTTTCCAGCAGTTCCTGCGAGTTAGACTGCTCTTCATAAGAAGGCGCAGGGCGGTGAATAGAGGAAACCTCTACTGCACTGCCATCTTCTTCTTTCAGGTCGCCTTTCATGTCGATAGGCTCGCCCAGCACGTTCATGATACGGCCGAGGGTTGCTTTACCAACCGGTACCTGGATCGGTTTTTTCAGGTCGGCAACTTCCAGACCGCGCTTCAGGCCGTCAGAAGTACCCATGGCGATAGTACGCACTACGCCACCACCCAGCTGCTGCTGAACTTCCAGCACCAGACGAGCATCACCATTCTTAACCTCAAGAGCGCTGTACACTTGCGGTACTGCATCCTGAGGGAATTCGACGTCAACTACGGCGCCGATAATCTGGACAATCTTTCCAGCTGCCATCTTGAATCCTCTACCTAATTCCAAACCTGGTTAAACCGCGGAGGCTCCCGAGACGATCTCGGTAAGTTCCTGGGTGATGCTGGCCTGACGAGCTTTGTTGTAAACCAACTGCAGCTCTTTGATCAGATTTCCGCCGTTATCGGTTGCAGCTTTCATTGCCACCATACGTGCGGCCTGCTCACTGGCCAGGTTTTCCACCACACCCTGATAAACCTGCGATTCGACATAGCGACGCAGCAGCGTATCCAGCAGCGCTTTCGGATCGGGCTCGTACAGGTAATCCCAGGTCTTCGCCTTCATCTCTTCTTCACCTTCCGCTGGCGGTAACGGCAGCAGTTGGGTAATGGTCGGAGTCTGAGACATGGTGTTGTTGAACTTGTTGTTAACAATGTACAGCTTGTCGATACGGCCTTCATCGTAGGCCTGCAACATCACTTTTACCGGGCCAATAAGATCAGACAGCGCAGGCTTATCGCCCATGCCAGTGACCTGTGCCACTACATTGCCACCAACAGCGCCGAAGAATGACACGCCTTTCGATCCCACAATGGCCAGATCGCTCTGTACGCCTTTGTCGGACCAGGCCTTCATCTCTGCCAGCAATTTTTTGAACAGGTTAACGTTCAAACCACCACAAAGCCCGCGGTCAGTCGAAACGACCAGGTAGCCGACGCGCTTAACGTCGCGCTCATCCAGGTAAGGGTGCTTGTATTCCAGATTGCCTAACGCAAGGTGACCAATCACTTTGCGCATGGTATCTGCATACGGACGGCTGGCCGCCATGCGTTCCTGCGTTTTACGCATTTTGGAGGCGGCGACCATTTCCATCGCTTTGGTGATCTTCTGCGTATTTTTTACGCTTCCAATCTTGGTACGTATTTCTTTTGCGCCGGCCATTAGCTTCTCCTCAAAGCCTTGCGGCCTGCCTTTTCAGACAAGCCGCCAGACATTACCAGGACTGGGTTGCTTTAAACGTCTCAAGGAGGCCTTTCAGCTTCTCTTCGATGTCGTTATTGAAGTTACCAGACTGGTTGATTTCAGCCATCAGCTCGGCGTGATCGCGATCTGCGAACGCCAGCAGAGCCGCTTCGAAGCTACCAATTTTTGCCAGCTCAACGTCGTTCAGATAGCCGCGTTCCGCTGCGAAAAGAACCAGACCCTGTTGCGCGACAGACATCGGCGCATACTGTTTCTGCTTCAGCAGCTCGGTCACTTTCTGACCGTGGCTCAGCTGTTTACGGGTTGCATCGTCCAGATCAGACGCAAACTGGGAGAATGCAGCCAGTTCACGGTACTGTGCCAGCGCGGTACGAATACCACCGGACAGTTTCTTGATGATCTTGGTCTGAGCAGCACCACCTACACGGGATACAGAGATACCCGGGTTAACAGCCGGACGGATACCGGAGTTGAACAGGTTAGATTCCAGGAAGATCTGACCATCAGTAATCGAGATTACGTTGGTCGGAACGAACGCAGAAACGTCACCCGCCTGAGTTTCGATGATAGGCAGTGCGGTCAGAGAACCGGTCTGGCCTTTTACTTCACCATTGGTGAAGCGCTCAACGTAGTCAGCGCTAACGCGTGATGCACGCTCCAGCAGGCGAGAGTGGAGATAGAACACGTCGCCCGGGAATGCTTCACGACCTGGTGGACGGCGCAGCAGCAGAGAAATCTGACGGTATGCAACAGCCTGCTTAGACAGATCATCGTATACGATCAGCGCATCTTCACCGCGGTCACGGAAGTATTCGCCCATGGCGCAACCCGCATACGGAGCCAGGTACTGCAGTGCAGCAGACTCAGATGCAGAAGCCACAACAACGATGGTGTTAGACAGCGCACCGTGTTCTTCCAGTTTACGTACCACGTTAGAAATGGTTGACGCTTTCTGACCAATCGCAACGTAGACACACTTGATGCCTGAATCACGCTGGTTGATGATGGCGTCGATTGCCATCGCGGTTTTACCGGTCTGACGGTCACCGATGATCAGCTCACGCTGGCCACGGCCGATTGGAATCATCGCATCGACAGATTTGTAACCCGTCTGAACAGGCTGGTCTACGGACTGACGATCGATAACACCGGGTGCAATCACTTCGACTGGCGAGAAGCCGTCGTTGTCGATTGCGCCTTTACCGTCGATAGGTGCACCCAGGGTGTTCACCACGCGGCCCAGCAGGCCACGGCCAACCGGTACTTCCAGAATACGGCCAGTACACTTGACCTTCATGCCTTCGGCCAGGTCAGCATACGGACCCATCACCACGGCACCTACAGAGTCACGCTCGAGGTTCAGGGCGATAGCGTAACGGTTTCCCGGCAGGGAAATCATCTCACCCTGCATTACATCGGCCAGGCCGTGTACGCGGATGATACCGTCACTTACAGAAACAATAGTACCTTCATTGTGAGCTTCGCTCACGACATTGAACTGAGCAATGCGCTGCTTGATCAGTTCGCTGATTTCGGTGGAATTCAGTTGCATATGCTCCAGTCCCCTTAAGACTGCAAGACGTTTGCCAGACGGTCAAGACGGCCGCGTACGCTGCCATCAATCACCAGATCACCCGAACGGATGATCACGCCTGCCATCACAGACTTATCAATTTTGCAATTCAGCTTAACTTTGCGTGACAGACGTTTTTCCATCGCGGCGCTGATTTTAGTCAGCTGGTCGTCACTCAGCGTGCTGGCAGAAATGACATCCACTTCGGCCGTCGCTTCATACGCGTCCCGAAGTTGAATGAATTGCGCCAGTACAGCTGGAAGCGCTGTCAAACGTCCGTTTTCCGCCATCACCTTAATCAGGTTCTGCGCGGGTTCATCCAGTTGATCACCACAGACTGCGTTAAACGAGGCAGCCAACGCTTCAGGTGCTAACGCACCGGAAAGCAGGTCAGCCATCTGTTCATTGGCAGCCACTTCTGCGGCAAACGCCAGCATCTTTTGCCAGCGTTCAATACTTTGATGCTCAACAGCAAAGTCAAAAGCTGCTTTGGCGTAGGGGCGAGCTACAGTAATCAGATCAGACATCAGCCCCTCCCTCCTTACAGTTCAGCGACCAGTTTATCAACGATGTCGCTGTTAGCAGCTTCATCCACGGAACGTTCGATGATCTTCTCGGCGCCAGCCATTGCCAGCAACGCGACTTGCTTACGCAGTTCTTCACGTGCACGTTTACGCTCGGCGTCAATTTCAGCCTGCGCTTGTGCCACGATGCGAGTACGTTCGTTATCAGCTTCAGTCTTGGCTTCGTCCAGAATCTGCGTGCGACGCTTGTTCGCCTGCTCGATAATGACCTGAGCTTCCTCTTTCGCTTTTTTCAGCTGGTCGGTCGCATTAGCCTGCGCGAGATCCAAATCTTTCTTCGCGCGTTCAGCAGAAGCAAGGCCTTCAGCAATTTCTTTCTGGCGCTTTTCGATGGCAGCCATAATCGGCGGCCATACGTACTTCATGCAGAACGCGACAAACAGGATGAACGCGATGGCCTGGCCGAGGATTGTTGCATTAATGTTCACAGCACAATGCCTCTAATTAAGTAGTAAACTTTTCTGCCGCTATCAGTGATAAACGGCAGAATCCGTTCACGCCTGCGCCGGGCGCAGAGTGAACACAGGGCTTTAGGCGACAGCAAACATCACGTAGAGGCCCAGACCAACAGCGATCATTGGGATTGCATCCACCAGACCCATTACAACAAAGAACTGCGTGCGCAGCAGAGGAATCAGGTCAGGCTGACGAGCAGCGCCTTCCAGGAATTTTCCTCCGAGGATGCCGATACCGATCGCAGCACCGATTGCCGCCAGTCCCATCATCACAGCGGCAGCCATGTACAGCAGATCCATATTCAGGTTTTCCATGACAGTCTCCAGTTTGTTTCAGTTAAACGCGTATTGTTGAGAAAAAAATCAATGTTCTTCAGATGCCATCGACAGATAGACAATCGTGAGGACCATGAAGATGAAAGCCTGTAGCGAAATGATCAGGATGTGGAAAATGGCCCACGGCACATTCAGAACCCACTGTGACCACCACGGCAACAGACCGGCAATAAGGATAAAGATCAGTTCACCCGCATACATGTTACCGAACAGTCGCAGACCGAGAGAAACCGGTTTGGACAGCAGGCTAACACCTTCCAGAATCAGGTTGATGGGGATAAAGATCGGGTGATTAAAAGGCTGCAGCGTCAGCTCTTTCGTGAAGCCGCCAATGCCTTTCATTTTGATGCTGTAGAACAGAATCAAAATAAAGACGCCCAACGCCATAGATAACGTGATGTTCACGTCTGCGGACGGCACAACGCGAAGCGCTGGCAGGCCTAACCAATGCTCACCGATATACGGCAGCAGATCGATTGGCAGCAGATCCATGAAGTTCATCAGGAAGACCCAGACAAAAATTGTCAGAGCCAGCGGGGCGATAAGTTTACTTTTACCGTGATACATGTCGCGCACGTTGCTATCAACGAAACCGACAACCAGCTCGATAGCCGCCTGCATTTTCCCTGGCACACCGCTGGTGACGCTTTTCGCCACGCTACGGAACAACACCAGGAAGATAACTCCCAGCACCAGAGAGAAAAACATGGAATCGATATTTAATACCCAGAACGTCGCGGGAGCGTCGTGAGCATTCACTAACTCGAAGGTACGCAGGTCCAACTGAAGATGAGTCAGGTGGTGACCAATGTACTCTTGCGGAGTAGAGATTTCTCCTGCAGCCATGATGCCTCTTACCCTTTGTTGTTAATTACCGCCGGTGCCAACATCTGTACGACCAGCACCGATAACCAGGCTACTCCGACCGGCCAAAAGACCGCATCGAATACACCCAACGCCACAATGAGCAAAATAATGGTCGCGAACACTTTGGCTATTTCACCCAAAGCAAAGCTCCATGCGACGCGCCCCGATGCCGGGGTTTGCCCTTGCAGGCGCCAGGCTATAAACAAGAACAACACGTTCGGCAGCCAGGCTGCCACGCCGCCAGCAAGTGCAGAGGCGCCCCAGGTCATATCTTTCAGGGCAAAAAAGAGAACACCGACGATGACAATGGTCACTAACTGAATCATCAGCACCGTTCGGGCGTATTTTACACTGTAAAGAGACACTGACATGACGCTGATACTCTCCTGCCCCTTTAGGGGTATGTCGCGTGTCGTATAAGACTGCCTTTGTGCATTTGAGTCAAGTAGCAAAAGCCGTGCAAATTATACGGGCCGCACCTGTGATTTCAATCGTTAAGTAACGAAAAGGTGAACAATTATCTAAATTTCTTTCCGAAGGACTATTTTTCCAAAGATAGAGAGCAGGTCGTTACGAATTACACGCCGAAAAGTTCGGTCGTCATGCTGTTTTAAAGCGTGCTTTAGATCACATAATAAGCATTCGCACCGTAGCAGGTTTTATCGTCCTGTAATTACCTGAGCTAAGAATCAATAAATAAACCCTTTATGGACAGCCACTTAAAAAGAATTACCGCCTCATTTTTTCGTAATGGCGATAAAAAGGGTCTATTGACATCGAAGACGGGTTCAGAATCGTAAAATGCTTATTCCCCGTGACCACATTTCATTGCCGTTTAACCGGATAATGGGTGATTCACACCTGGAAAATTCCAGGAATGCGTGATTATTTTGATAAAAAGTTGTGAAGTAAAAGTTAAATGTGAAAAAGTTTTTCAGATAATTTCCGCGTGGGTATTTAACATTGCGAGGTGAAATAACCGATGAGACAAATGTCGCCCTACCGCATCTTTGGTAACACATGCACCGTGCCTCGTCGTCGCGCACGGTGCAAACTTCAGCTATTCACGTCCGATAATGACCAGGTGACGTTCACCCTCAAGCTGAGGTACCCGCAATGCAACCACGCTATCAAGCGCATAGCCCGCAGGCAGGTTGGCAATTTCATCATCAGGCCGTACGCCTTTAAGAGCATAAAAGTGGCCGTCTTCCGCCGGTAAGTGGTTGCACCAGCTCACCATATCGTCCAGGGAGGCAAAAGCACGGCTGATGACGCCGTCAAATGGCGGCTCTGCAGGAAAGTCCTCTACCCTGCTCTGCACTGGCGTGATATTGGTCAAACCGAGTTCATGCTGGACCTGCCGTAAAAAACGCACACGCTTACCGAGGCTGTCCAGTAAAGTGAAATGCGCATCAGGCATGACGATGGACAGAGGAATACCTGGTAAGCCCGGCCCTGTCCCGACATCGATAAAGCGGGCACCTTTAAGATGCGGCGCAACCACAATGCTGTCCAGAATATGGCGCACCAGCATCTGCTGCGGATCCCGTACGGACGTCAGATTATAGGCTTTATTCCATTTATCCAGCAGCCCGACATAGGCTACCAGTTGCTGTTTTTGTTGATCGGTAAGAGAAATGTTTGCCGCTTGCAGCAGCGAAGTGAGTTTGTTGATCACAGCATCAGTCCAGTCAGCGGGGGCGGGTAAGCCCGCCCCGGTTCAGATCAGGCGCTTTTGCGCAACAGACCTTGTTTTTTCAGGTAAATAAGTAAAATCGAAATTGCCGCAGGCGTAATGCCTGAAATGCGTGACGCCTGACCAATTGACGTGGGTTTATGATCGTTCAGCTTGGCGATAACTTCATTGGACAGACCGCTGACCTGACGATAATCCAGCGTCGCAGGCAGTAATGTATTTTCGTTTCGCAGCTGACGTTCAATCTCTTCCTGCTGGCGCGCAATATAACCTTCGTATTTCACCTGGATTTCGACCTGCTCAGCAGCCTGCTCATCGGTTAACGCCGGGCCAAATGCTTCCAGCGTCATCAGTTTCAGGTAGGTCATTTCAGGACGACGGAGCAAATCTTCACCGCTCGCTTCTTTCGTCAACGGTGCGCTGGTTACGGTATTCACGTCGGCGATGTTTGCGGATTTAGGATGGACCCAAATATCACGCAGTCGCTGACGCTCCTGCTCGATCGCTTCCAGCTTCTGGTTAAAGCGCGCCCAGCGCGCATCGTCCACCAGACCGAGTTCGCGACCCGTTTCCGTCAGACGCAAATCGGCGTTGTCTTCGCGCAGCATCAAACGGTATTCAGCACGGGAGGTAAACATGCGATACGGTTCTTTGGTGCCGAGCGTACAAAGATCGTCCACCAGTACGCCCAGATAGGCCTGGTCACGACGTGGCGCCCAGCTTTCCTTATCAGCAGACTGTCTTGCCGCATTCAGGCCTGCCAGCAAGCCCTGGGCCGCCGCTTCTTCGTAACCGGTGGTGCCGTTGATCTGGCCAGCAAAGAACAGACCGGCAATAAATTTGCTTTCCAGCGTGGGTTTCAGATCACGTGGGTCGAAAAAATCATACTCAATGGCATAGCCCGGGCGCACGATTTTTGCATTTTCCATACCCTGCATAGAACGTACGATCTGCATCTGCACATCGAATGGCAGGCTGGTGGAGATACCGTTCGGGTAGATCTCGTTGCTGGTCAGCCCTTCAGGCTCAAGGAAAATCTGATGCGAATTGCGATCGGCAAAGCGCATGACTTTGTCTTCAATCGAAGGGCAATAGCGTGGGCCGATCCCTTCGATGATCCCGGCATACATGGGGCTACGATCGAGGTTATTGCGGATCACATCATGCGTTTTTTCATTGGTATAGGTGATCCAGCACGGAACCTGCTGAGGATGCTGTGACGCGCTTCCCATGAACGAAAACACAGGCATGGGGTTGTCGCCATGCTGCGGCGATAACACGCTGAAGTCGATGCTACGTGCGTCAATACGCGGCGGAGTGCCGGTTTTCAGACGATTAACACGTAAGGGTAACGCACGCAGACGTTTCGCCAGCGGGATAGAAGGGGGATCACCCGCGCGTCCACCGCTGTAGTTATCCAGCCCGATATGAATTTTCCCGTCAAGGAAGGTGCCCACGGTTAACACAACGGTTTTGGCACGGAACTTCAGGCCCATTTGCGTCACAGCACCGACGACACGATCGTTTTCAACGATGAGATCATCGACGGCCTGCTGGAAGATCATCAGGTTGGGCTGATTCTCCAGTGCTGTACGCACAGCCTGACGGTAAAGCACGCGGTCGGCCTGCGCACGCGTTGCCCGAACAGCAGGGCCTTTACTGGCGTTTAGTATCCTAAACTGAATGCCGGCCTGGTCGATCGCGCTGGCCATCAAACCGCCTAAGGCATCCACTTCCTTTACCAAATGTCCTTTGCCGATACCACCGATCGCCGGATTGCAGGACATTTGTCCCAGCGTATCAATGTTATGGGTCAGTAACAGGGTTTGCTGACCCATTCGGGCTGCTGCCATGGCAGCTTCCGTGCCCGCATGACCACCACCAATAACGATGACGTCAAAAGGATCTTGATAAAACATGAAGTGGTACCTCGTTGATGAATAGTCAGAGATCGTTCTCTCTGGGCGGTGGATTCTACTGAAATTATGGCTGAGGCGAAAGCAGCGGGATCGTCAGGTTTAAAAGATAAGATCTTTATTCTTTATATGATCTCTCTGTTAGATCTCTTATTAGGATCGCCATGCCTTGTGGATATCTGCGGAAACCTCAAAGGAAACAAGTTGGTAGCGAGGATCGATACCTGTGAATGATCGGTGATCCCGATCCGTATAAGCTGGGATCAAAACAGGTCCTTATCCACAGCTCAGAAAGTAAACTACGGTTGTTCTTTGGATAACTACCGGTTATACGCAGAAAAGCAGGGTAGTTATCCACAAAACAAACAGCAGGATCCGACGAAAAACAATATTATCTGCTGGGGATCGTCATTATTTCACGATCCCACACCCGCTCAGATCGCGGATTTCCAGGTCATCACCCATTCTTCAGCCGGATCTTCAGGGATCTCATGTTCGAGAATGTCGATTTCCAGTCGTTCACCGATACGCTGCGCGCCGCAGGCAATCAGCAGAGCATCAATATTGCGGATGGCGCCACAAAACAGATCGTACTCATGATTGCCAATGCCAACAGCCCCAAAACGGACGGCAGACAGATCGGGACGGCTTTCATTAATAGCATCATAAAAAGGTTGCAGATTGTCAGGTAACTCACCGGCGCCGTGGGTTGAACTTACCACCAGCCAGATGCCTTCCTGCGGCACCTCTTCCAGCTCAGGGCCATGCAGCATCTGCGTAGAGAAGCCCGCTTCCTGCAGTTTTTCTTCGAGATGTTCGGCAACATATTCGGCGCTGCCTAAGGTGCTGCCACTGATTAACGTAATGTCGGCCATCGTGCTCTCCTGAGGTGAAGCCGGTATTGTACGCTGTGATCAAGCAGTGATCCACCTGTGGAAAACAAGGTTATTAGTTTAGATAAACCCGATACAGCCGTTGTCAGACGGCTGATCGTCAAAGGATAAGATTGTGCACAAGCCAGTGGAAAGATCAGGGCTTGATGGTTCGCATAATTGGATTTTGCAGTGAGATCAGTGTCTCAGTGGACTGGATTTCGTCGATGGTCTGGATCTTATTGATTAATACCTGCTGCAGGGCATCGATAGAACGACACATGACTTTAATGAAAATACTGTAGTGCCCGGTGGTGTACCAGGCTTCCACGACCTCATCCAGGGCTTCAAGCTTGCTGAGGGCTGCCGGGTAATCACGGGCGCTTTTCAGGATAATGCCGATAAAACAGCAGACATCAAAACCCAGCTGACGCGGGTCGATCTCGACCCGCGTGCCCAGAATGATGCCCGCCTGCTTCATCTTTTCGACGCGTACATGAATCGTTCCCGGACTGACATTGAACTGTTTGGCCAGCTCGGCGTAGGCGGTTCGCGCATTTTCCAGCAGGGCATTCAGAATGCCCCGGTCCAGATTATCCAGCTGCAGATGGTCAGGCATTGTCATCCTCGTTATCGTTTTTCTTCAATGAACTGAGGAGAATGTGCAGCAAAATAACGGCCCTGGCAACCAACGGACAGCGGCACGTGCCGCTGCCCACGGGTTAACGCTTACGCCAGAGCGTGACCTGGGCAAGCGTGTGCTGGAACTTACGGGCGGTTTCACGAATCACAAACGGCACGTCCTGTGGCGAACCGATTTGCTCAAAGTCTGCCGCCAGCAGGCGTTGTAGCGCCTGTAAGGTCGTCAGCGCTTCGCCATTTTCCCTTACCCCGCCCAACCAGTTTTCCTTCGGCGTAAACTCTTCAAGCCAGGTGTATGGCGATGACAGAACCAGAAGGCCACCCGAGCGGATCATGGGGGTGACATCATGAAGGAACCGGGCCGGCTGGCGCAGGCGATCAATCAGATTTGATGCCAGGACCAGATCGTAACGTGTAGGCTGGGGTTTCATATTACAGGCATCACCCTGGATAAACTGAATACGCTTTGCCTGTTCGCTGGTAACAGAAAAGTCCTTAAGCCTTACCTGACGATACTCAACCAACTCGCCTTCTTCCGGCACGACATAACGGAAATCCTCACCCGTGGTCAGCTGTAACGCGACATCAATAAAGCGTGCCGAGTAATCCATGCCGGTCACATGCGCAAAGTGACGAGCCAGCTCAAAGCTCGCGCGGCCCGTCGCGCAGCCGATATCCAGTGCCTCTCCGCGGTTCTTACAGTGCGGCAGCGCCAGTGTGACCAGCGCTTCTGCATAGTTATCAACGCCGAAATACCGTGGGCCGTACTGGAAATCGAGATATTGTGAAACCATGCTGTCGGTTTCATAAGGGTTCAGCGCCATGGTTTCCTGATGGGAAGAAACGACATAGCGGAAGCCGGCATGCTGGAAAAAGTGGCGACGGAAGGCATAACGTGACGATTTAATGGCTTCATTGCCAGTCGATATCCAACTGCCACCTTTAATAAGTGAATGCTTACCATCAAAGGTAGGTGTCGAGAAATCATCGTAAAGGGGATGAACTTTGAAGCCTTCAAAGCCATTGGTTGGCGTAGTCGTCCACTGCCAGACGTTCCCCACGATGTCAAAGAACTCACCCTGTGGGAAGCGATCAACCGGACAGGATGAAGCCCAGTAGGCCAGGTTTATGTTGCCCGGCGCCTGATCCCAGTCTGGCTGGTCGCCTTCAACCTGTTCACGCAACTGGTACCATTCTGCTTCGCAAGGCAACTGCACAGATTTTCCGGTTTCCTCGGCTTTCCAGCGGCAAAACGCGGCCGCTTCCAACTGATTCACCTCAGCAGGCCAGTCCCATGGCATTGCCACTTCTTCGCACATCAAACGCAGTTTTAGCTGATCGGGCATCGCTGCGTTGCCGACCCAGAAGGTCGGCATTGTCGCGCTGGCAAATTTACGCCAGCCCAGCCCTTCTTCATCCCACCAGCGATCGTTCTGGTAACCGCCCGCTTCGATAAAGGTATAAAACTCGGCATTACTGACCAGCATTTTGCTGGCTTTAAACGGTTTCAGCTCGGTCTGCTGCGTGCCGTATTCGTTGTCCCAGCCGTAGGTGTCATCGGTTTTACCCAGCGTAATCAGTCCGCCTGGCTGAGAAACCAGGCTGTTTGTCGGGACGGACTGGCGATCGTGACGCGCTTCGCTGCAGACCGGCCATTGTGGTTGCGGTTTTACCCATTCAACCGGTAACTGCCGAATCAGTACGCTGGATGTTTCAAGATGAATACGTTCATGCTCAATGCCCATCAAAATAACCCAGGCCGGACTGTCCCAGCTAACAGGCAATTCCAGCGGCATCGTTTCAATAAACTGCGTCACCAGTGCTTTCACACTGCCGCGATAATCGCGTACAGCTTCCACTGAAGGCCAGTCATAGTGACTGTCATTAAGATCATCCCAGCTCATTTCATCGACGCCTATTGCCAGCATCGCTTCGATGCGATCGTCAATACGTGAGTCGATGTAGCGGCCTGCCATGAGCTTGTTTATATAAAAGGTGGCGGTGTGGCCGAAATAGAAGATCAGCGGATGACGCAGCGGTATCGCTTTTGTAAACCAGGCGCGTTGATCGTTGAGGCAGGTAAACAGATCCTCGTACAGCGCCCAGGTCTGGTTGAAATAAGCCAGGAGCTCGGCACGTTTTTGTTCGACGTTTTGGCCAGAGAGCAGCAATGTTCGGGTTGGGGCTGGCAAATCATGATGGTGTTGAACAGCGTTCACAGGACACTCCAGATTGCTGAATAAGTAATTGCAGATATTTACTATAAAGCAAAATGGAATTTCTGCCGTAGGGCTTAACGGCGCCAGTGACGCAATAAACGGCTTTTTATGCCGGTATCAAAACGCCAGATATGGTCAAAGATACGCATGATGCCGGGTTTTCCGTGCGCAGACATGGCGACAGCGTGAAAGCGTTGCTGCTGCTGTTGCTGGCGATGTTTAACGCTGCGCACAACCTCATCTGGCAGGCGTTGCGCGATAAAATCAGACACGATGACGGCATCCGCATCCTGCCATTGCGGCCCTTCCATGCGGGCAATGACGGCGGAAAGGCAGGCTGCCAGGTCGGTGCCACCGCGAAAACGCTGGCTGAGAAAACGAATGGCCTGCTCCAGTCCGTCATCGCCCGTTAATTCGTAACCAATTACGTCATGCGCGAATAACATGATGTAACAGCGCCGCCGATCGGCCAGCGCAATCTTGAGAAGGGCCAGGCAAAAGGCTTTTGCACATCGCTCATTGAAACCGCCCATCGAGCCGGACGTATCGACACAAACGATAAAGGGGCCACGTGGCTGTTCTTCATGCTGCTGGTGGCTGACCGGACGCTGAGTGATCTTTTCGTGCCAGGCGTCACCCTGAAGTTTGTAAGTAAGTAATCGCTTCTCTACCAGGCGGCGGTAAAACTCAAGTTCCAGTTCACTGACGCTTAATGCCGCAAGCTCAGGCGGTAATAAACGCAGCACATCATCGCTCTGATGAATGCCGCTGACTTCTTCCGGCACGGCATCCGGTTCGCGTACCAGATGATGGAATGTTTCCAGCGGGGCATCCTGTGAAGGCACCGACTTTGCTTCCCGGCTGCGGCCCAGTTGCTGAGCCAGCTTCATTAATTCAGGCTGCTGCGCAAGAAAATCCCCATATTGCAGCATCAACTGGTAATCGCCGTGCTGGAGCGGGGCTTTGCCCATATCCCACAAGCGTCCGGCTGCGGCTTCGTCATCATCCGCCAGTACCGGCGCCAGCTGCCCGCTCAGTGCCATACGTTGCTGCAACTCTGCCATCAGACGTTCACGCTGCTGCTCAAGGAGTTGTTCATTCAGCGTGAGCGTTTGCAGTGTGAGGCTGAGCCGCCAGCGTTGCAGGAATAAGGTATGTTGTGCGGTGCTGAGATTACCGGGATCGTTATGCAGCAGCAGCCGTCGAGCTTCCTCTAAGAAAGGGGATGTCAGGCGTTCGAGGTGAGCAAGCGTTTCATCAAGCTGCTGGCTAAATTCACGATCGCTGAGTAACTGAATACGCTGAAACAGCTGAAATTCTTCCGCCAGCATGTCGGGAACGGGCGTGGCTTTGAGTTCGGCGTCAATCTCGGCTTTCCAGCGAGGGACGTCACGTAGCAGCGCCTTCTTCATACCGGGGAATTTTTCAAAGAAAAGCGCCAGCTGTGGAGACGCGAGTAAGGCCAGAATAAGCTCTTCAATCAGGTCCGTTTCGCCGATTGACAGCAATGTACTCAGCGTCTCCAGTGAGATCATTTACGCGCCTGTTTGAGCTGTTCCGCCACATCCTGCAGGCTGGTTTCGACGCGTGCCAGCCAGTCATCGCTGATAAACAGGCAACGTTGCTGCTGGCTGAAAAGGTGACGCTGTTGACGCAACTGGCCGTCAAGTTCATCCAGCGCGTCGCTGATTTCCTGCGGCAAGGCATCGGCGCTGCTGGCACCCGGCAATGTCAGCCTGGCGGTTTGCAAACTGACGTCGCGTATCGCCAGGCAGTGCTGCGCATCCACCAGCAAATCCAGCGTCTGCGCAAAACCGATGCCATTTAATTTACCGCGCACATCACCACCTTTTTGCAGCCAGTGATCCAGCGCTTCGCGCTCGATCACCAAATGCGTCACCTGCATGTCGTGCAGCACAAGGGGTTTCTGCAACATCAGGGTTAACTGTGCCTCGGTAAAGCTTTCGGGCAAATCGTAATGGGGTTTACGGCTAAACATACCGCTGTGTTTTTCCAGCGTAATTGCAGCAGCGACGCTTTGCTGCTGTTGCAACGCCAGCCGACGCGCTTTGAGCTGCTGGAGTTTCAGCAGGATCGTTTGCTGTTGCCAGGCGTGCTGCGTCATCAACTGATCGATTTCACTGTCCAGAATTTTCATCGATGCGACGTCGTGCCACAGGCAGTCCTTAAGCAGGATCAGATCGAGGGGCGCTATCGCATTGCGGCCACTGTAAAAAGCGCTGGCCTGCAACAGGTGAATGGCTTTTTTCCAGCGGCGATCGGAAATGTAGGGTGCCTCTGGTAGCTTCTCCAGGTGCTGACGTAGCTGGTAAATCAGTTCAAAGACATTATCCGGCAACGCAACCTGACTGATGCCTTGCTGCCATTGCACATATTCTTCGTCACTGATGCGCAGCGACTCGGCTACCGGATTGTCATTTTCATCCTGCTGGTGGGTCAGCATGCTGCGGAAGTTTTGTTTTTCATGCACGTTGTCCAGCCACAGGCGGATCAACATACGGTCATACAGGGCTTCCAGTCCGCTGTCGGCTTCCGGTAACTCATTCGAGGCGGTGACCAGCAGGCGCATCGGAATTTTTTCTTCGCTATCGCCATTGCGAAAGCGGCGTTCGTTGATGGCGGTGAGCAGCGTATTCAGGATGGCCGGGCCGGCTTTCCAGATCTCATCCAGAAAAACGATTTCAGCGTCCGGTAAATAACCTTTGGTCAGCCTCTGATAGCGGCCTTCATCTTTCAATGCCTGGATGGAAAGGGGACCAAAGACTTCTTCCGGTGTGGAGAAGCGGGTCATCAAATATTCAAAGGCACGGGCATGTTGAAAGGCGCATTTCAGTCGGCGGGCAATCAGGCTTTTTGCAATACCTGGCGGGCCAAGTAAAAAAACGCTTTCGCCGCTAAGTGCGGCCAGCAGGCAAAGGCGAATGGCATGATGTCGCTCATACAAACCTTTTTCTAACGCATTGCTGAGCCGAGAAATTCTTTCTGCCAAAAGATGGGGTTGAGCCATAATCACATCTATGTCCTTACGATCGTCGAGCCGCAGCGTTTTAGCGAACGCAATACTCTATAGGGTATGATGCGCGAAAGCGTTAATCGATGTCAGCTTTTTTGTTTCATAAGGTTCGATAGCGCGGCTTTTAATGTTAATAAGAACGCAAGAAATCAGGGGATGACCGCCTGTAACCCTGACGGCGGAGTATAAATTTTCGTGAATACGTGCATACTGTGCGCTTTTTGATGGCTTGAGCGCCTCTCAGAATCTAACAAAAGATCATTTTATGAGCTCTGATAATAAGCACTCACTAGGCGGATTAACGCTGGCGGCTATTGGGGTCGTCTATGGCGATATCGGTACCAGCCCGCTTTATACCTTACGCGAATGTCTTTCGGGACAGTTTGGTTTTGGCGTTGAACGGGATGCCGTCTTTGGCTTTCTTTCGCTGATTTTCTGGCTGCTGGTGCTGGTGGTCTCGTTGAAATACATCAGCTACGTTATGCGTGCTGATAATGCCGGAGAAGGCGGTATTCTGACGCTGATGTCGTTGGCGGGCCGACATACGGGCGGGCGCATAACGGCAACGCTGGTAATTATGGGACTGATTGGCGGCAGCTTCTTCTATGGCGAAGTGGTGATTACGCCAGCCGTCTCCGTCCTGTCAGCGATTGAAGGGCTGGAAATCGCCGCGCCCAACCTGGACAGCTATATTGTTCCGCTGGCAATCACCGTGCTTACGCTGCTGTTTATTATCCAGAAACACGGTACAGGGATTGTCGGTAAACTGTTTGCGCCGGTCATGCTGCTGTGGTTTATCGTGCTGGCAATACTGGGCGCACGAAGCATTGCCAACAATCCTGAGGTACTCCAGGCGCTGAATCCTTACTGGGCGCTGCACTTCTTTGTGGAATATAAATCGGTGTCCTTCTTTGCGCTTGGCGCCGTTGTGCTGGCGATTACGGGCGTTGAAGCGCTGTATGCAGACATGGGGCACTTCGGTAAGTTTCCTATTCGTCTGGCGTGGTTTGTGGTGGTGCTGCCGTCGCTGGTGCTCAACTATTTTGGTCAGGGTGCGCTGTTGCTGAAACACCCGGAAGCGATCAAAAACCCGTTTTTCCTGCTGGCACCCGACTGGGCGCTTGTCCCCATGTTGATTCTGGCAACGTTAGCCACCGTCATCGCCTCGCAGGCGGTTATTTCCGGCGTATTCTCGTTAACCCGACAGGCCGTGCGTCTCGGCTATCTGCCGCCCATGCGCATTGTTCATACCTCAGAAAAAGAGTCAGGCCAGATCTATATCCCAATCATTAACTGGCTGCTCTATTTCTCTGTGGTGATTGTGATTATTGGTTTTGAGCATTCGAGTAATCTTGCTGCGGCGTACGGGATTGCGGTCACGGGCACAATGGTGCTGACCTCTGTGCTTTGCGCGACCGTCGCGATAATGAACTGGCACTGGAATCGCTATCTGGTTGGACTGATTTTGATTGCCATGCTGTGCATTGACGTATCCCTGTTCTCGGCCAACCTGATCAAGATTTTCTCCGGTGGCTGGCTGCCGCTGACTCTGGCATTGATGATGTTTATCGTGATGACGACATGGAAGAGTGAACGCTTCCGTTTGCTGCGTCGTATGCATGAACACGGCAACTCTCTGGAGGCAATGATTGCTTCTCTGGAAAAATCGCCGCCTGTGCGCGTGCCCGGAACGGCGGTTTATATGTCACGCGCACTAAATGTGATCCCTTTTGCCATGCTGCATAACCTTAAGCACAATAAGGTGCTGCACGAACGCGTGGTGTTATTAACACTGCGCACAGAAGACGCGCCCTATGTGCATAACGTCAGACGCGTGACTATCGAACAGTTGTCGCCGACCTTCTGGCGTGTGGTAGCCAGTTACGGCTGGCGTGAAACGCCAAACGTAGAGGAGATTTTCCATCGTTGTGGGCTGGAGGGACTGAACTGCCGCATGATGGAGACCTCATTCTTTATGTCTCATGAGTCGCTGATTATCGGCAAACGGCCATGGTATCTGCGACTGCGCGGCAAGCTGTTCATGACGCTACAGCGCAATGCGCTACGTGCGCCCGATCAGTTTGAGATTCCGCCCAACCGGGTGATTGAACTGGGTACCCAGGTCGAGATTTAACAGCGTGCGCCTGCCTGTCAGGCGCTTTTTTTACCAGCTCAGGCTGACGCACAGCCCGCCTTCCGGAAGCTGACTGAAGTGCAGCGTCATGCCATGTAACTGGGCAATATTGCGCACAATGGATAAACCTAATCCACTGCCGCTTTTCTCCTGCCCTGGCGGACGCCAGAAACGCTCACCCAGTCGTTGTAGCGCGTCGGGTGATAAACGGTTGCCGTTATCTTCCACTCGCAATCTTCCAGACTGAAGAATCAGATCCACGTTGCTGCCTGGCGGTGTATAACGAATGGCGTTATCAAGCAGATTCCTTATCAGCAAAGACAGCAGCAAGGGATGTCCCGAAATGACCGGATCGGCTTCAGCATTGAAGCGCAACCGGATATCACTTTTCTCTGCCAGCGGCAGCTGTGAGGCCAGGGTTTCCTGCGCCACTTTTTTCAGCATTACGGGCTGGAACGCGTTACGGGCATCCTCTGCTTCAATACGCGACAGCGTCAGTAACTGATCCACCAGACGTGTCGCCCGGACAATGCCCGCATCCAACTGCTGAAGTGCATGCGTGCGCATTGCCTCGTCATCGGCGGCCAGTTGGATGACCTCGCTTTGTACCTGCAGGGCCGCCAGCGGACTGCGTAATTCGTGCGCCGCATCGGACGTGAAGCGGCGTTCCCGCTGCACCATCGTATGAATTCGACCAAACAGCCCATTCAGCGCGTCAATGACCGGGCGCACCTCTTTCGGCACGCGGTCAGCCTGTAAAGGCGCATCATCATCAGGTGCGCGTTGAGCCAGTTGCTGGCTGAGCTTTTTTAGCGGGCGGAGTTCATACCAGACCAGGCCCGTTAACATCAGCAGCATAAAGGGGAGTGAAATCAGCCAGGGCAGCGTGCTGGTCTTCACGATATCGTTGGCCATGTCATCCCGGTATTCCCATTCCTGACCCACCACTACGCGGTAGCGTTGATCGGGCGTGGTCAGCCAGACTAACCGCCAGGGATCGTCATCATCCCTGAGCTGACCATTCAGAAAGCCCTGATGATCGGCATTAAAGAGAAGATCTTTGCCGTTATCGCCATCGTTGAGGACCGGTTTTCCATCACGCGTAAAGACGGCAAAGGCCAGCGCATCATCATCCTGTTCGCCCCGGTTATGGGGCAGTATTTTTTTACTCCTGGGAAGCGAGGTTTCGTTCACTGAGGTGAAATTCAGCGTCAGCAGGCGCTTTGCAAGTAACAGTTGCTGCGTATCAAACAGCTCATTGATCGTTTCGCGCGTCTGGTAGCGAGCGCTCAGCGTGGCCGCTCCCCAGCAGATGCCGAGTATCAACATCAGTCCAATGCCCAGACGCAGGAATAAGCTCATCGTTCGCATTCGCTTTCCCCCAGCGTATAGCCCACGCCGTGGATCGTGCGAATAAAGCGTTGGCCTAATTTCCTGCGCAGATGATGAATATGCACCTCAACCGCATTACTCGAAACCTCGGTATCCCAGGTGTAAAGTTTTTCTTCTAACTGGCTGCGCGTCAGCACGCGCCCCGGGTTACGCATAAACAGTTCCAGCAGCGCCATCTCGCGGCTTTTTAGTTCAACGCTGGCCCCGTTTTGTACCACGCTGAGGTTACCGGGGATCAATACGACATCGCCGTGACGCAGTTCGGGTTGCAGTTGCCCGTGGCGTCGTCGAATCAGTGCCTGTAAACGCGCGGCGACTTCGGTCAGCGCAAAGGGTTTGCACAGATAATCGTCCGCGCCCATCTGTAATCCTTCAACCCGTTGGTCGAGTGCATCGCGCGCCGTCAGAATGAGTACCGGGACATCGTAGCCCTGCTGACGCCACTGACGCAGAATGTCCAGCCCGTCACGCTCCGGCAGGGACAAATCAAGCACAACCGCATCCCACGGGGCGGCATTCAGAGCCTGAAATCCGGCCTCGCCTGAGACAAACCAGTCGACGCTAAACCCCAGCTTGCTGAGTCCAGCCTTAATGCCGTCGCCGATCAGGCGATCGTCCTCAATCAGTAAAATGCGCATCGTATCTCCCTTTTGATAAGCGATTTATACGAAGCGAAATGGCGGTTGTACAGCGAGTCTGGCTAAAAAAAGAGGATATTTTCCCCTTAAGATCCTGTTAAGAACTGTGTGGTTTACTGCTCTCACTGAAAGAACGGATTCACAGACAAGAGGTGACGAAATGAAAAAGTATGCTGCACTTATCGCTGTAACAATGTTAGCGTCTGCGCCTGTACTGGCGGCACAACAAGGCGGTTTTGTTGACCCGAATGCGCCTGCACCGGCAGCACACACGCAGCAGGGTGGTTTTCACGCCGATCACACCAGCGTCGTGACGGTGAAGCAGGCTGAAGCGATGAAAGATGACAGCTGGATTACCGTAAGGGGTCAGCTTGAAAAACAAACGGGTAACGAAGATTATCTGTTCCGTGATGAAAGCGGCACAATGACGGTCGAGATCGACCATAAGCGCTGGAATGGCGTCACGGTTTCGCCGAAAGATCGGGTTGAGCTGACAGGTGAACTGGATAAAGATTTCAACAGCATTGAACTGGATGTGAAACAGGTTAAGAAGCTTCCTTAATCTCCCGTGACCGGACCGTATTGACGGTCCGGTTTTCCTTTCAGAACAGTCCCTAACTCAAATTCCCTCCGGCAGTATCGAAACGTTTCGATAGCGATCACAAATTTCTTCTCCAGTGGTTGAATTGTAACCTTCTTTTTATACACTCCAGAAAGCGAAACGTTTCGCTCTGGAGTGGAAAAATGAAAAAAGGTCGCCTGTTAAACGCTGAACTTTCTTACGTTATCGCCCGCCTGGGCCATACAGATACGTTGACGATCGCTGATGCGGGGTTGCCCATTCCGGCAGAAACGCAGCGTATCGATCTGGCACTGATACCGGGTACGCCAGGCTTCATGCAGGTGGTGGAAGCGGTAACGCATGAGATGCAGGTGGAAAGCGCCTTTATCGCGGAAGAAATTAAGCAACACAATCCGCAGCTCCATAGCGAACTGATCGCCGTGCTCGACGCATTGCAACAGCACCAGGGAAATCGCATTACCATCCGCTACATCAGTCATGAACAGTTTAAACAACAAACACAACGTAGCCAGGCGGTCATTCGCAGCGGAGAGTGCTCTCCGTATGCGAATGTCATCCTGAGTGCCGGTGTGACCTTCTGAGGCCGTTATGCAACCGTTACTGCAGCTCAAAGGCATCGAAAAAGCGTTTCCGGGCGTGAAAGCATTAAATGGCGCGTCGCTGTCCGTCTGGGCAGGACGCGTTATGGCATTAGTCGGTGAGAATGGCGCCGGCAAGTCCACCATGATGAAGGTGCTGACCGGGATTTATACCCGTGATGCCGGATCACTGCAGTGGCTGGGCGAAGAAACCACCTTCAGTGGACCGAAAGCCTCGCAGGAAGCCGGTATCGGCATTATCCATCAGGAGCTCAACCTGATCCCGCAGTTGACTGTGGCAGAAAACATCTTTCTTGGGCGTGAATTCGTTAATGGTTTTGGTCGCATTAACTGGAAGCGGATGTATGCCGAGGCGGATGCGCTCCTGAAACGCCTGAATCTGCGTTTTAGCAGTCACAAGCTGGTGGGCGATTTATCCATCGGCGATCAACAAATGGTCGAAATTGCCAAGGTTCTGAGCTTTGAATCGAAAGTCATCATTATGGATGAGCCCACGGATGCGCTGACGGATACCGAAACATTGTCCTTGTTCCGGGTGATCAATGAACTGAAGGCGCAAGGATGCGGCATCGTTTATATCTCTCATCGCATGAAAGAAATTTTTGAGATTTGTGATGACGTGACGGTCTTCCGTGACGGGCAATTTATTGCAGAGCGTCCGGTCGCCGAGATGAGCGAAGAGAGCCTGATCGAAATGATGGTGGGACGCAAATTAGAAGATCAGTATCCCCATCTGGATGAGGCGCCCGGCGAAATTCGTCTTAAGGTTCAGAACCTCAGCGGCCCTGGCGTTGATGACGTCAGCTTTACCTTACGTAAAGGCGAAATTCTCGGCGTATCGGGCCTGATGGGCGCAGGCCGGACAGAGTTAATGAAAATTTTGTATGGTGCCTTGCCCCGTACCGGGGGGCAGGTCTGGCTGAGTGGACGTGAAGTCGTGATCCGTTCTCCTCAGGATGGCCTGGCTAACGGCATCGTTTATATCTCCGAAG
This sequence comes from Pantoea sp. PNA 14-12, assembly GCF_004364735.1. NCBI lineage: Bacteria > Pseudomonadati > Pseudomonadota > Gammaproteobacteria > Enterobacterales > Erwiniaceae > Pantoea > Pantoea sp. PNA 14-12. Next base: position 216,289 of record NZ_SOAJ01000006.1, read on the forward strand.
ATCGCAAGCGCGATGGCCTGGTGTTAGGCATGTCAGTCAAAGAAAACATGTCGCTTACCGCCTTACGCTATTTCAGTCACCCGGCTGGCAGACTGCGCCATGCGGAAGAGCAGCTCGCTGTAAAAGATTTCATTCGCTTATTTAACGTGAAAACGCCGTCGATGGAGCAGCCGATTGGCCTGTTATCGGGCGGGAATCAGCAGAAGGTGGCGATAGCCCGTGGATTGATGACGCGCCCTAACGTGTTGATTCTTGACGAACCGACGCGCGGCGTGGACGTCGGGGCCAAAAAAGAGATCTATCAGCTGATTAATCAGTTCAAAGCTGAAGGGCTGAGCATCATCCTGGTGTCGTCAGAAATGCCAGAGGTGCTGGGCATGAGTGACCGCATTGTCGTGATGCATGAAGGCCGTTTAAGCGGCGAATTTAGCCGTGAAGAAGCTACCCAGGAAAGCCTGATGGCAGCAGCCGTCGGTAAGCAACACAGTGAGGATTTAGTTGTATGACCACCCAAACCGTTCCATCTAACCGTCGCTGGTTCAGCAAAGCCTGGCTACTTGAGCAAAAATCGCTGATTGCGCTGATTGTGTTGATTGCTGTGGTGGCGAGCCAGAGCCCGAATTTCTTTACTGTGGCCAACCTGTTCAACATTCTTCAGCAGACATCGGTCAATGCCATCATGGCTGTGGGAATGACCCTGGTCATTTTAACGTCCGGCATCGATCTTTCCGTCGGCTCGCTGCTGGCGCTGACGGGCGCGGTGGCCGCCTCGCTGGTAGGCATGGAGGTGAATGCCTTTGTTGCCGTTGCAGCCTCCCTGGTGCTGGGCGCGGCGATTGGTGCGGTCACGGGAACCATCGTGGCGCGGGGCAAGGTGCAGGCGTTTATCGCTACGCTGGTCATGATGTTACTGCTGCGCGGCGTCACCATGGTTTATACCAACGGCAGTCCGGTCAATACCGGTTTTAACGATAATGCCGATCTGTTTGGCTGGATTGGTATTGGTCGTCCGCTGGGTATTCCAACCCCGGTCTGGCTGATGGCGCTGGTGTTTGTCGCCGCCTGGTACATGCTGCATCACACGCGCCTGGGTCGCTATATTTATGCGTTGGGCGGTAATGAGGCGGCCACGCGTCTCTCCGGCATCAACGTTAACCGTGTGAAAGTTATTGTTTACTCACTGTCTGGCATGCTGGCCGCGCTGGCGGGATCGATTGAAGTGGCGCGTCTGTCTTCTGCCCAGCCAACAGCGGGTACAGGCTATGAACTGGACGCTATCGCGGCTGTCGTGCTGGGCGGAACGAGTCTGGCAGGCGGTAAAGGCCGCGTCGTTGGCACCTTAATTGGCGCATTAATCCTTGGCTTTTTAAACAATGGATTAAATCTGATGGGTGTATCTTCCTACTACCAGATGATCGTCAAAGCAGTCGTTATTCTGCTGGCGGTGCTGGTGGATAATAAAAGCAGCAAATAACTCAGACTCTTATACAGGATAAAATGATGAAAAAGTTAACTGCACTCGCTGTCATTCTTGGCGCAACCCTCAGCGCCAGCGCAATGGCGAAAGATACCATTGCCCTTGTTATCTCTACGCTGAATAACCCGTTCTTTGTGTCCCTGAAAGACGGCGCGCAAAAAGAAGCGGACAAACTGGGTTACAACCTGGTCGTGCTGGATTCACAGAACAACCCTGCGAAAGAACTGGCTAACGTGCAGGATCTGACGGTTCGCGGCACCAAAGCACTGCTGATCAACCCAACCGATTCTGACTCTGTAGGCAATGCCATCAAGCTGGCTAACCAGGCAAAAATCCCTGTTATCACGCTGGATCGCGTGGCGGCTCAGGGTACCGTGGTAAGCCATGTTGCATCTGATAACCGCTTCGGCGGAAAAATGGCAGGTGACTTTATTGCCCGTAAACTGGGTGATGGCGCGAAAATCATCGAATTAGAAGGGATCGCGGGAACTTCTGCAGCCCGTGAACGTGGCGAAGGCTTCCAGAAAGCCGTTGATGCACACAAGTTCAAGGTTCTGGCCAGCCAGCCTGCTGACTTTGACCGTACTAAAGGCCTGAACGTGATGCAGAACCTGTTGCAGGCGCATCCAGATGTGCAGGCGGTATTTGCCCAGAACGACGAAATGGCACTGGGTGCCCTGCGTGCACTGCAGACTGCTGGCAAGACCGATGTGCTGGTGGTGGGCTTTGACGGCACGCCAGATGGTGTGAAAGCCGTTGAAGGCGGTAAGCTGGCGGCGACCGTTGCTCAGATGCCAGAGAAAATTGGCATGATCGGCGTTCAGACTGCTGATAAAGTGCTGAAAGGCGAAAAAGTGCAGGCAGTTTATCCAGTTGATTTGAAACTGGTTACTAAATAAATCAAAGAAAAGCAGGGCACTGCGCCACCCATCGGTGGCGCACTTATTTCGGACTCTCCCAATGAGCAAACACGCAAAACTGGCCGTTCTCGGCAGCATCAATGCTGACCATATCCTTAATCTGGCACACTTTCCCCGCCCCGGCGAAACGGTGATCGGGCAGAAATATCAGATTGCGTTTGGTGGTAAAGGCGCCAATCAGGCGGTTGCGGCCGGCCGTGCGGGCGCGGATATTGCCTTTATTGCTTGTGTCGGTGCCGATGACATTGGTGAACGTGTCTGTCAGCAACTCGCGCAGGATAAGATTGATACCCAGCCGGTAGAGGTCATTGAGGGTGAATCGACGGGCGTTGCGATGATCTTCGTCAATGGTGAAGGCGAAAATAATATAGGCATCTATTCCGGTGCTAATGCCGCGTTAACGCCAGCCTACGTCGCGCGTCACCAGCAGGTTATCGCCGGGGCTGACGCATTACTGATGCAGCTTGAATCGCCACTGGACAGCGTGGTAGCGGCGGCAACCCTTGCCCGGCAGCATCAGACGCAGGTCATTTTGAATCCTGCGCCAGCAACGGCTCTGCCGGACAGTCTGTTAGCGCTGGTTGACGTGATTACGCCAAACGAGACTGAGGCTGAAATCCTGACAGGAATCGCCGTCAGAAATGATGAGGACGCTGCGCGTGCGGCGGCTGCGTTACATAATAAAGGCATCCCCACTGTCTTGATCACCCTGGGACGCCGTGGCGTCTGGCTGAGTGAAAAGGGCCAGGGGCAACGTGTTGCGGGCTTTGACGTGAAAGCCGTAGATACGATTGCGGCGGGTGATACGTTTAACGGCGCGTTTATCACAGCACGTCTTGAAGGCAAGGCCATGCTGGATGCCGTTCGCTTTGCGCACGCTGCTGCGGCAATTGCGGTAACCCGTTCGGGAGCACAGCCCTCTGTACCCTGGCGTGCCGAGATCGACGACTTTTTACAGCAACAGGGTTAAGCGCTTGGCTACGATGAAAGATGTCGCCCGGCTGGCGGGCGTCTCCACCTCAACGGTTTCACACGTCATCAACAAGAATCGTTTTGTGAGCGATGGGGTGCGTGAAAAAATCGAACAGGCGATTCGCGATCTGAACTATGCGCCGTCGGCACTGGCTCGTAGCCTCAAGCTTAACCAAACCCATACGATCGGCATGCTACTGACCGCCAGCAGTAACCCCTTTTATGCCGAAGTGGTACGTGGTGTTGAAGACAGCTGTTATGAGCGTGGATACAGCCTGATTCTGTGCAATACCGCCGGGGACGAAGACCGTATGAATCGTAGCCTGGAAACCTTGCTGCAAAAGCGGGTCGATGGTTTGCTGATTATGTGCACGGAAAGCCATTTACCGTCGGCGGAAATCCTGAATCGTTATCCTTCTATTCCTATGGTGATGATGGACTGGGCGCCTTTCGAAGGGCGGGGCGATATCATTCAGGATAACGCGCTGTTGGGGGGTGAACTGGCGACACAGCATCTGATTGACAGCGGATATTCGCGAATCGCCTGTATTTCCGGGCCGCTTGATAAAACCCCGGCGCGCATGCGCCTTGAAGGTTTTCATCAGGCAATGCAGAAAAACGGTCTGGAGGTCCCGCCAGACTATGTCGTGAGCGGTGACTTTGAGTTTGCGGGCGGTTATAACGCCATGTTCGAACTGTTGGCGCTGGATACCCCACCGCATGCCGTTTTTACCAGCAACGACGCGATGGCGGTTGGGGTTTACCATGCACTACATCAGGCCGGCTTGCAGATTCCGCAGGATATGGCGGTGATGGGATATGATGACGTGGAACTGGCGCGCTATATGTCGCCGCCGCTGAGCACCATTCATCAACCGAAAGATGAGCTGGGTGAACTGGCTATTGATACGTTGATTTATCGTCTGAGTAATCCCGACGTCAGCCAGCAGACGCTGGTACTGACGCCGGAACTGGTTCCGCGGGGATCGGTTTAAGCTTTCTTCTTTTTATTGCGATTTTTAATCAGGTTGCGTCCGTCGCCATTGCGCAGCATCGTAAACGTCAGCGCTGACAGGACGGTGACGATGCCCATCGTCAGGAAGGTAGAATGGAACTGTTCTACTGTCGTGCTATCAAATTCCTGATAAAAGCGCAGGACAGCTGCACTCACGGCCACCCCAAAGCTGATCGCGAGCTGCTGTGTCACCGCGAGTACACTGTTGCCGCCACTGGCATTGTCGTCATCCAAATCAGCCAGGGTAATGGTGTTCATTGCCGTAAACTGGGTGGACATCGCCATACCTAACAGAAAGAGTGGAATTAATAAGAACGCAATATCCTCAGAAGGTGACTGCAGCGAGAAGCTGGCGATCATCACGCCAATGATCATCGTAATACTGACTAACAGGCGGCGATAGCCAAACCAGCGCAGTAATTGCGTCACGCTTTGTTTAGCCAGAATGGAGCCAATGGCTGTGGGGGCCATCATGCAGCCAGCCAGAATCGCAGAATAGCCAAATCCTACCTGAAGCATCAGCGGCATCAAAAACGGCACGCAGCCAGTGCCCAGCCGCGAAGCGATGTTACCAATGATGCCTACCGAGAATGTGCGTGTCTTAAACATGGGCAGATTGATTAACGGCGAGGGATGACGCCGGGCATGGGCTATATAGAGGAGCAACAAGACAACGCCGCCAGTCAGAACGCCTGCCGCAAGCCAGGGTGAGACAATACGCTCACCAAACAGCTCTATGCCGGTAGATATCATCACTAATCCAATGCCGAACAATAAAAATCCCAGAAAGTCGAAGCGGCGCTTTGGTGTCGTGAAGTCAGGCATGAATTTACGTGCATAGACGATGCCGAGCAGACCTATCGGAATGTTTATCAGGAAGATCCAGTGCCAGGTGGCATAGGTCACCATGATTCCCCCCAGCAACGGCCCCAGTATCGGTCCGACTAATCCCGGCATGGTGACAAAGTTGAGAATAGGTAAGAGTTCACTACGGGGATAGGCACGCAGAAGGGCCAGCCGCGCGACGGGCATCATCATCGCGCCACCCACGCCCTGAATAACGCGCGATGTGACCAGTATTGATAAGGAGGGCGATAAGGCACAGGCAAGTGAACCCAGCGTAAACAGCGAAACGGCAATAATAAAGATCTTGCGTGTGCCAAAGCGGTCTGCAAGCCATCCACTAACCGGAATAAGCATGGCAACAGTTAAGGTGTAGCTGATAACGGCGGACTGCATGGCTAGCGGGGAACGTTCAAGGCTGGTAGCGATCGCGGGCAGCGCGGTATTGAGTATCGTGGCATCCAGTGACTGCATAAAGAAGGCCATAGCGGCAATCCATGGCAGACCGGCCATACTGCGCGCGGATTTAATCATTGAGCGTCCTTCGTAATGTCTTCGGCAAAGAATATAAAAAAGAATAGCATTGGCAGAAATGCACAATACGCCTCTTTCAACCGATATGTGGTGATTTCCGTGCGTTATTTACGCAGGATGTGTCGCTTTTTACCCCGTTCGTTTAAAAATGAATCGCTCAGTCATTTTTTTATAATTAATGCTTGTCACCCAGAAAGAACGCCCTATAATGCGCCTCCACTGACACGGCACAACGGCTTACGTAACGCGGTGTTCAGCAGAAAACTCCCCGGAGTTTTCGCCGGAGAAAAACTTCT
>NZ_SOAJ01000007.1:0-218823 GCF_004364735.1 Pantoea sp. PNA 14-12
ATCAGTACAGAATCGGTGGAGCGGTAGTTCAGTTGGTTAGAATACCTGCCTGTCACGCAGGGGGTCGCGGGTTCGAGCCCCGTCCGTTCCGCCACCCTTTTTAGGGGCGTAGTTCAATTGGTAGAGCACCGGTCTCCAAAACCGGGTGTTGGGGGTTCGAGTCCCTCCGCCCCTGCCAGAAAAAGAAAAATCCTTTGCGTATGCGAAGGATTTTTTTTTGCCTTAAGAAAAGCAAAACAGAAAACCAGCCAGCAAAGACTGGCTTAATCCTCGCTTTCCTCCCTCTCTTTAATTCGGCACGACTGGAAACTTCAGCAACTGACGGATATACGTCTGCTGATCACTGTTTTGCAGCCATACCGCATACAAAGGCCGCACCGCCACAGACGTATCGGGCATCACTATCAGGTCGCTGTACAAGCTTTGCCAGAACTCGGGCAGAAACGCGCAGGCTCCTGTCGTGTGCAACAATTCACGCGTCACCTGTGCTGATGTCGTTGTTAATACCGGAACATCGTCCCCGCCGGAAAGATAACTTTGGTGCTGATGAAAGTCCGCGCCCCATTCCAGCTTAATATAGTCATATTTCTCACGCTTTTCGGTCTGCCGGGAACGAAACAGTGCCAGCGAGATATGACCTATCTGCTGGCTGGTCAATTCATCCATCTTTGGTGCTTCCGTCGTAATCAATAAATCCAGTTGGCGTTCATGCAACTGTTTAACTAACAAATGACGCTGCGCCACGCGCGCTTCCAGGTGCAGACTTTCCCTGTTTTCGTAGAGTGTCTGAAGCCATGGCGTCAGATAGGCTTCCCAAAGTGAGGCGCTGGCACCAATGGACAGCTCATGATGCTGCTGCGTGTGAGACACTTCTTTCTTCGCCATAAGCCAGGTGTTCATCAGACTTTCCGCGTAAGGCAAAAGACGCTCACCTGCCGAGGTCAAACGGATGTTGTTGCGGTGTCGGGTAAAAAGATTCACTCCCAGTTGGTTTTCTAACTGGCGGATGCGAAAACTGACAGCAGACTGCGTTAAGTAAAGTGCTTCTGCAGCACGCCCGAAATGGCGAGTTCTGCTCACTTCCAGGAAAGTTTTCAGTAATTCCGTATCCACAGCCTTCTCCCAAAATTTGTTTGTCGTATAGATTTAAATGTTTTGTTTTACACTCTGTCAAGCGTATCTAATACTCCGCGCCATAAATAGCACGGCCATAAGAGAAACAGGAGCGTGTAACATGGCGGAAAGCTTCTCAACGGAAAATCGTTTCTTTGATAACAAACATTACCCACGCGGATTTTCGCGTCATGGGGACTTTACGATTAAAGAAGCACAGCTACTTGAACGCCACGGCGTCGCGTTTAATGAGCTGGATCTTGCCAAACGTGAACCAGCGACAGAAGAAGAGCGTTTGTTCATCGAGGTATGTCGTGGTGTCCGTGAGCCGCAGACGGAAGCAGAACGTGTCTGGTCCAAATACATGACCCGTATCAAGCGTCCTAAGCGTTTTCACACGCTGTCAGGCGGTAAGCCACAAATGGATACCGTTGAAGACTACACAGAAAGCGACGATTAATGAAAAGGGGCGAAAGCCCCTTTTTACTGCAGGTTGTTATGAAGATAGGTCATGAGGCGGTCAATGCTTCGGTAACTGACGGCTTCCTGCAAATGATAACGGCTGATCGTCTCTTCACCGGCCAAATCGGCCACCGTGCGCGCCACTTTCAGGATCCGCTGCCAAGCCCGTACTGATAAGCCCAACTGATTTAAAACAGACTCCAGCCACTTCGCATCCGCAGAACAAAGCGCACACCACCGTAATACCTCCGCATTAGCTAAATGAGCGTTGATTTTTCCTGAACGCGCTATCTGTCTTTGCCGGGCAACAAGCACGCGCTCGCGTACCGCCACAGAACTTTCTCCCGTCTGCTGTTGCTGGCCTAACAGTCCCGGCGGTAGCAATGGCACCTCCAGCGACAGATCAAAGCGATCAAGAAAGGGGCCGGAAAGTTTGCTGAGATAGCGTAAAATCTGCTGCGGCGAGGTGCGGTTATGCTGTCCCTGATAGTGTCCTGTCGGACTGGGATTCATCGCAGCGACTAACTGAAAACGTGCAGGGTAAACCACCTTAGCCCTGGCTCGCGAAATCGCGACTTCACCGGACTCAATGGGTTCGCGCAATGCATCCAGAACGCTGCGCTGGAATTCAGGCAATTCATCTAAAAAAAGCACTCCATTATGGGCCAGCGAGATCTCGCCGGGACGGGGCAATGCGCCACCGCCAATGAGCGCATACAGTGAAGCACTATGATGAGGGGCCCTGAACGGCCTTTTACGCCATGAATGATGCACAGGGCCCGCATTACTCAGGCTGGCTATCGCTGCGCATTCTAAGGCCTCCTGATCGCTTAATGGCGGCATGATGCCCGGTAAACGAGTGGCAAGCATGGTTTTGCCTGTGCCTGGCGGTCCGATCAGCATCAGGTTATGTCCACCGGCCGCCGTGATCTCCAGGGCACGGCGTCCTTGTTCCTGCCCGACAATATCGCGAAGATCGTCTGTGATTTCGTCGGTGTTATCGGCGTGGGCGGTGGCAATCGTGAGTTCACCCCTGTTGTGTAAGAAAGCACAAACGTCGATCAAATGGGCGGCTACCAGCGTTGAGCCTTTACGGATTAAACCCACATCAGTCTGGTTTTCTGCTGAGAGAATCAACTGCCTGCCAGCTTTAATCGCCGCAAGGGCAGCCGGAATGGCGGCCTGTACACCACACAGAGCGCCGTTTAGCGCCAGCTCGCCCAGAAACTCATATCCGCCCAGCTTCTCTGCAGGGAGCTGTTCAGACGCGACCAGAATGGCGACAGCCATGGGCAAATCGTAGCGCCCGCCTTCCTTAGGCAGATCGGCCGGGCCCAGATTGATGGTGATTCGCCGGGCAGGGAAGTCAAAGCCGCTGTTAATGATGGCGCTACGGACACGTTCGCGTGCCTCCTTGACGGTAGTTTCCGGTAAGCCCACCAACGTCAGGGCAGGCAATCCGTTGCTGATATGGACTTCAATAGTCACCAGCGGCGCATCAACCCCGATGGCTGCACGTGTCAGAACTTTTGACAAAGACATGGCCGCTCCCAAATGCGGCAAGTCTGCCCTGGCGCTTCAATGACGGCGAGGGCCAAAAGGACAAAATGTAAGCTGCGCCGTGATTTTTTTGCGCACTATACATCCGCACGCTTTTTTTGTGGAACCGGACTTTGAACGCGGTATAACCGCATCGGCATGGTTTTTTTGTCAAAGTCGGGGCTCAATAAAATAATCTTTTAATTACAAATTGATAACGAAAGAACGCAATGGGCCGCAATAAAAAACCTGATAAAAAATATTGTAATTAGCCTACTAACTATGATAACTCTGTAGGCATTACTTCGAACGAGTTAAAGAATCGAATACGTTATGAAAGCCCTTCTACTAGTGATTAGCCTTGTCGTGATTAGCGTGGTGGTGATTATTAACCCACTGTGCGGGGCAACGCTTGGAGCAAGAAAGGCTTAAAAATCAAGCCAGAACTCTAAAAAACCCCCCGCACCGAAAGGTCCGGGGGTTTTTTTTTGACCTGGCAAAATTCAGTAAATCTGCAAGGAACAAACAATGAACAGTAGCATAAAATTCTGTTGTTCCCCTCAGGCGACAGGAGAATAACGATGACAGGTGCACAATGGGTAGTTCAGGCTTTACGCGCACAAGGCGTTGATACCGTATTTGGTTACCCTGGCGGCGCCATCATGCCAGTGTACGATGCGCTATACGACGGCGGCGTCGAACACCTGTTGTGCCGTCACGAGCAGGGCGCGGTGATGGCCGCAATCGGCTATGCCCGTTCAACCGGTAAAACCGGTGTCTGCATTGCCACTTCGGGCCCCGGTGCAACAAATCTGATCACCGGCCTGGCTGATGCCATGATGGACTCCGTGCCGGTTGTCGCGTTGACCGGTCAGGTCGCTTCTGCCTTCATCGGTACGGATGCCTTTCAGGAAATCGATGTTCTCGGTCTGTCGTTAGCCTGCACCAAACACAGCTTCATGGTTGAATCGCTGGATGATTTGCCTTCCGTGATGGCCGAGGCGTTCGCCATTGCGCAGTCGGGTCGCCCCGGGCCGGTATTAGTCGATATCCCAAAGGATATTCAGCTGGCAAAAGGGGAACCTTCACCGCAGTTGATGCCGGTGGAAGAAGCGATGTCGATGCCGCATCAGGCAATTATTGACGCGCGGGCAATGATGGCGCAGGCCAAAAAACCTATGCTGTATGTCGGCGGTGGCGTCGGCATGGCGCAAGCGGTACCGGCACTGCGCGCGTTGATGCAGGAAACCGGCATTCCCGCTGTTGCCACGCTGAAGGGCCTGGGAAGTGTGGATGCCGACAGCGAATGTTATCTGGGCATGCTGGGCATGCACGGCACTAAGGCCGCTAATCTGGCCGTCCAGTCCTGCGACCTGTTAATCGCGGTGGGTGCCCGTTTTGACGACCGCGTCACCGGTAAACTGGACACCTTCGCCCCGCTGGCCAGCGTGATCCATCTGGATGTGGACCCTGCAGAACTGAATAAGCTGCGCCGTGCACATGTGTCGCTGCAAGGCGATCTCAACCATGTCCTGCCGGCCCTGAGCCAGCCTTTACAGATTCAGGCGTGGCGCGACGAAGTCATGGCGCTGAAAGCACAGCATGCGTGGCGCTACGATCATCCCGGTGAAGCCATCTATGCGCCGTTATTACTGAAACAATTGTCCGATCGCAAACCGGCAAACACTGTTGTTACCACCGACGTAGGTCAGCATCAGATGTGGGCGGCCCAGCATATAGCCTGTGACGCGCCTGAAGATTTTATCACCTCCAGTGGCTTAGGCACCATGGGCTTTGGCCTGCCTGCGGCAATCGGCGCACAGGTTGCGCGCCCTCACGATACCGTCATCTGTGTCTCGGGCGACGGCTCGATCATGATGAATATTCAGGAACTGGGCACCATTAAGCGTGGCAAACTGCCTGTGAAAATTCTGCTGCTGGATAACCAGCGTCTGGGCATGGTTCGCCAGTGGCAGCAGCTGTTTTTTGACGGTCGCTACAGTGAAACCATCCTGACCGATAACCCCGACTTCCTCACGCTGGCCAGCGCATTTGATATCCCGGGCCAGCGAATCACCCGTAAAGATCAGGTCGACGCCGCAATCGATGCTCTGCTGAACAGTGAAGGTCCTTATTTCCTGCACGTGTCAATTGATGAGCATGAAAACGTCTGGCCATTGGTACCGCCCGGTGCCAGCAACGCCAACATGATGGAGAAAACCGTATGAACCAGCATCAATTGTCTATCGAAGCGCGCTTTCGACCTGAAATATTGGAACGCATTTTACGTGTAGTACGCCATCGTGGCTTTCAGGTGTGTTCAATGAACATGGCGACTGTGGCTAACGCCGAAAACATTAATATCGAAATGACCGTTGCCAGCCAGCGCTCTGTCGATTTACTGTCTTCCCAGTTAAGCAAACTGATGGATGTCGCCTGCGTCCAGATTCAACAACAGACATCACAACAAATCCGCGCGTAGTCGCGAAAGGAAATAATAATGAGCACCAAGAAAGCAGATTTCATTTGGTTCAACGGCGAAATGGTTAAGTGGGAAGAGGCGAAAGTCAGCGTGATGTCTCACGCTCTGCATTACGGCACCTCGGTATTTGAAGGCGTGCGCTGCTACGACTCACACAAAGGCCCGGTCGTCTTCCGTCACCGCGAGCACATGCAGCGTCTGCACGATTCCGCCAAAATTTACCGTTTCCCGATCAAGCACAGCGTTGATGAACTGATGGAAGCCTGCCGTGAAGTGATTCGCGTGAACAACCTGAAAAGCGCCTACATCCGTCCGCTGGCTTTCGTGGGCGATGTCGGTCTGGGCGTGAACCCGCCGGATGGCTTCACCACGGATGTGATTGTTGCAGCGTTCCCGTGGGGCGCTTACCTGGGTGCTGAAGCGCTGGAAAACGGCATTGATGCCATGGTGTCTTCATGGAACCGCGTTGCGCCAAACACATTGCCAACCGCAGCAAAAGCGGGCGGCAACTATCTGTCTTCCCTGCTGGTAGGCAGTGAGGCGCGCCGCCATGGCTATCAGGAAGGCATTGCGCTGGATACCAATGGCCTGATTTCAGAAGGCGCAGGCGAAAATCTGTTTGAAGTGAAAGATGGCGTGCTGTTTACCCCGCCGTTTACCTCCTCTGCACTGCCGGGCATCACCCGCGATGCCATCATCACGCTGGCGCGTAATATGGGCATCGAAGTGCGTGAACAGGCACTGTCTCGTGAATCTCTGTACCTGGCTGACGAAGTCTTTATGTCCGGCACGGCGGCAGAAATCACCCCGGTACGCAGCGTGGATCGCATTCAGGTTGGCGAAGGCAAATGTGGGCCCGTCACCAAACGCATTCAGCAGGCATTCTTTGGCCTGTTTACCGGCGAGACCGAAGACAAATGGGGCTGGCTGGACCCGGTTAACGCATAACCAGACCTTGCGCGGATGTCGCTGGATGTCCGCGATCTTATTTTGACTGGAGTAAAGAGCATGCCTAAGTACCGTTCCGCTACCACCACCCACGGCCGCAACATGGCTGGTGCCCGTGCCCTCTGGCGCGCAACAGGAATGACCGACGATGATTTCGGCAAACCGATTATCGCCGTCGTTAACTCATTCACCCAGTTTGTGCCGGGCCACGTACACCTGCGTGACCTGGGTAAGCTGGTTGCCGAGCAAATCGAAGCGGCAGGTGGCGTGGCCAAAGAGTTCAACACGATCGCGGTGGACGACGGTATTGCCATGGGCCATGGCGGCATGCTGTATTCTCTGCCTTCACGTGAGCTGATTGCCGACTCTGTCGAGTACATGGTGAACGCGCACTGTGCTGATGCCATGGTCTGCATTTCAAACTGCGACAAAATCACCCCCGGCATGTTGATGGCCGCGCTGCGCCTGAATATTCCGGTGATCTTTGTTTCCGGCGGCCCAATGGAAGCCGGTAAAACCAAACTGTCCGATCAGATCATCAAGCTGGATCTGGTGGATGCCATGATCCAGGGGGCTAACCCGAACGTCAGCGATGCTGACAGTGAGCAGATTGAACGCTCCGCCTGTCCAACCTGCGGCTCCTGTTCGGGCATGTTCACCGCAAACTCAATGAACTGCCTGACCGAAGCCCTCGGCCTGTCACAACCGGGTAACGGTTCACTGTTGGCCACCCATGCCGACCGTAAAGCGCTGTTCATTAACGCCGGTAAGCGCATCGTCAGCCTGACCAAACGCTATTACGAGCAGGATGATGTGAATATGCTGCCGCGCAACATCGCCACCAAAGCCGCGTTTGAAAATGCCATGACGCTGGATATCGCTATGGGCGGCTCTACAAATACCGTTCTGCACCTGCTGGCTGCCGCGCAGGAAGGTGAGGTGGACTTTAACATCTCTGATATCGATCGCCTGTCACGCAAAGTTCCTCAGTTGTGCAAAGTGGCACCGAGCACGCCGAAATATCACATGGAAGATGTGCACCGTGCGGGTGGCGTCATCGGTATTCTCGGCGAGCTGGATCGTGCCGGGCTGATTGACACCAGCGCCCGTAACATTCTGCAGCAGAGCCTGCGTGAAACGCTCGATCAGTACGACATCATGCTGACTCAGGATCAGGCGGTGAAGGACATGTTCCGTGCGGGTCCAGCCGGTATTCGAACGACTCAGGCGTTTTCGCAAAGTTGCCGTTGGGACACGCTGGATGATGACCGCGCTGAAGGCTGTATCCGTACGCGCGAACATGCCTATTCCCAGGATGGTGGTCTGGCCGTGCTCTACGGCAACATTGCCGAAGATGGCTGTATCGTAAAAACCGCGGGCGTCGATAAAGAGATTCTGACGTTCAGCGGCCCGGCTAAAGTCTATGAAAGCCAGGATGACGCTGTTGAAGCTATCCTCGGTGGCAAAGTGGTAGCGGGTGACGTGGTTGTGATCCGCTACGAAGGGCCAAAAGGTGGGCCGGGCATGCAGGAAATGCTGTATCCCACCACTTACCTGAAGTCGATGGGGCTGGGTAAAAGTTGTGCTCTGATCACCGACGGTCGCTTCTCTGGCGGCACCTCTGGCCTGTCAATTGGTCACGCCTCACCTGAAGCCGCTAACGGCGGCACCATCGCGCTGGTGAAAGATGGCGATATCATCGATATCGATATCCCAAACCGCGGTATCAGACTGGCCGTACCGGATAATGAACTGCATGCCCGCCGTGAAGAGCAGGAAGCCCGTGGCGACGCAGCTTACACGCCGATGAACCGTCAGCGCGACGTGTCGTTTGCCCTGCGCGCCTATGCATCGCTCGCGACCAGCGCCGATAAAGGTGCTGTGCGCGATAAGAGTAAGCTGGGAGGCTAAGATGGCTGAGGCTCAACCGCTACCCGAGGCGCCCTGCGGTGCCGAGTATCTGCGTGCGGTGTTACGTTCACCGGTATACGAAGTGGCACAGGTTACCCCACTGCAGAAGATGGAAAAAATCTCTGCACGTCTGGGCAATACCATTCTGGTGAAGCGAGAAGATCGCCAGCCGGTGCACAGTTTTAAACTGCGCGGTGCCTACGCGATGATTGCCGGCCTTGATGAAGAGCAGAAAGCACGCGGTGTTGTCACCGCGTCGGCCGGTAACCACGCCCAGGGCGTTGCGTTATCGGCGACGAAGCTGGGCATCAAGTCGCTGATCGTCATGCCGCTGGCGACAGCGGACATCAAGGTGGATGCGGTGCGTGCATTTGGCGGTGAAGCCTTCCTGTATGGTGCCAACTTTGACGAGGCGAAAGCCAAAGCCATTGAACTGGCGACGCAGCAGGGTTACACCTTTGTGCCACCGTTTGACCATCCGGCGGTCATCGCCGGACAAGGCACGCTGGCGATGGAACTGCTGCAGCAGGACGCACATCTCGATCGGGTTTTTGTTCCGGTGGGCGGCGGCGGTCTGGCCGCGGGCGTGGCGGTGCTCATCAAGCAGCTGATGCCGCAAATCAAAGTGATCGCTGTCGAGTCAGAAGACTCGGCCTGCCTGAAAGCGGCGCTGGAGGCTGGTGAGCCGGTGGATTTACCGCGCGTGGGCTTGTTCGCCGAAGGTGTGGCCGTGAAGCGCATCGGTAACGAAACTTTCCGCCTGTGCCAGGAATATCTCGACGACATCGTCACCGTGGACAGCGATGCGATCTGCGCGGCAATGAAAGATCTGTTTGAAGATGTGCGCGCCGTGGCAGAACCTTCAGGCGCGCTGGCGCTGGCGGGCATGAAGAAATACGTCCAGCAGCACGATATTCAGGGCGAACGCCTGGCGCACGTGTTGTCGGGGGCTAACGTTAACTTTCATGGTTTGCGCTACGTTTCTGAACGTTGTGAGCTGGGTGAACAACGCGAAGCTCTGCTGGCGGTCACGATCCCGGAACAGCAGGGCAGCTTCCTGAAGTTTTGTCAGACGTTGGGTGGTCGCTCGATTACCGAGTTTAACTATCGCTATGCCGACACCGACAAAGCCTGCATTTTTGTCGGCGTGCGGCTGACGCGCGGGATGGATGAGCGCGCAGAGATCATCAGCCAGTTAACGGAAAACGGCTATCAGGTGGTGGATCTGTCTGACGATGAGATGGCGAAGCTGCACGTGCGTTACATGGTGGGCGGACGGCCTTCCAAGCCGCTGCGTGAGCGCCTGTTCAGCTTTGAGTTTCCGGAAGCGCCCGGCGCATTGCTTAAGTTTCTGCAAACGCTGGGCACGCACTGGAATATCTCACTGTTCCATTACCGTAGCCACGGCACGGACTACGGCCGGGTCCTCACGGCCTTCGAGCTTGGCAACGACGAACCGCGTTTTGAAGAGCACCTTGCCGACCTGGGTTACGATTTCCACGACGAAACGCATAACCCGGCTTTCCGCTTCTTCCTGGCAGGCCAGTAACTATAGCTGGTGCCAGAATGCACTGATAAGCGGCTCTCCGAGCCGCTTTTTTTGTACACAAACACCCAGCTCCAGCGGTGCGACGGACGCCACGCTTTCCAGCGGCAGCACACGGTTTCGTACCGGCTCAGGGCTGTTCTCCAGCACCACATCCGGTAGCAGCGCAATCCCACAGCCCAGCGCTACCATCGACACGATTGCTTCATGACCGGCAACGGTCGCATAAATTAATGGGTTAACGATGCGATGACGGCGGAACCATAGCTCGATCGCCCGCCGGACCGGTCCCTGCTCGGGCAGGATAAACGGAATCTGTGACCAGTCCGGTGCCTCTTCTGTCGCCTGACTGCGCACCGGACAGGGCAGTGCAGGTGCAATCAGCCCCAGCGGCAACAGTCCCAGCGTGGTGAAATCAATGCTGGCAGGCAGCGATTCAGGTCGACCGGCAATCGCCAGATCGGCATTACCCGACTGGACCATTTCAATCGCATCGGCCGCATCGCCGGTAGTCAGTTTGATTTCCACCTGAGGATGCTCGGCGCGGAAGCGATCCAGAATGGGCGGCAGATGGCTGTACGCGGCGGTCACCGAGCAAAACAGGCGCAGTTCACCACTGAGTGACGGACCGTTGAGATCCATGGCATGGCGCAATTGCTGATACTGCAGTAAGGTTTGTTGTGCAAATAATTTCAGTCTTTCGCCCGCTTCGGTGAGCGTGACGGTGCGGTTATCACGCAGAAACAACGCGTGGCCGACATCTTCTTCCAGCCGCTGAATCTGGCGTGACAGCGTGGACGGACTGACGTGCATGGCCCGTGCGGTGCGGCCAAAATGGCAGCTTTCTGCCAGATGTAAAAACAATTTGAGATCGCGTAAATCCATACAGGTTCCACCTCAGGAATGCATTGCGATTATTGCAATGTAATGTTGTTAATATATCAATTTAAGCAACAGAAATCCTGTCATATGATGGGGTCATTCGCGGTGCTGAATCTCACGCCGTCAACAGACAAAAGCAAACACAACATTTAACCGGAGTACCCATGGCTAATTACTTCAACACACTGAATCTGCGCAACCAGTTAGCGCAACTGGGCAAATGTCGTTTTATGGGGCGTGACGAGTTCGCGGATGGCGCCAGCTTCCTGAAAGGCAAAAAGATTGTGATTGTGGGCTGTGGTGCGCAGGGCCTGAACCAGGGCCTGAACATGCGCGATTCCGGTCTGGATGTTTCTTATGCCCTGCGTGCAGAAGCCATCGCCGAAAAACGTGCCTCGTATCGCAAAGCCACCGACAACGGTTTCAAAGTGGGCACTTACGAAGAACTGATTCCTCAGGCGGACCTGGTGGTTAACCTGACGCCAGACAAACAGCACTCCGCCGTGGTTCAGGCTGTACAGCCACTGATGAAAGACGGTGCCGCGCTGGGCTATTCACACGGCTTCAACATTGTCGAAGTGGGCGAAACCATCCGTAAAGATATCACCGTCGTTATGGTGGCGCCGAAGTGTCCGGGCACCGAAGTCCGTGAAGAATACAAGCGTGGCTTCGGGGTACCGACGCTGATCGCGGTTCACCCGGAAAACGATCCGAAAGGTGAAGGTATGGCTATCGCCAAAGCCTGGGCTTCTGCCACCGGTGGCGACCGCGCTGGCGTGCTGGAATCCTCTTTCGTTGCGGAAGTGAAATCTGACCTGATGGGTGAGCAGACCATTCTGTGCGGCATGCTGCAGGCCGGTTCTCTGCTGTGCTTCGATAAGCTGGTGGCTGAAGGTCACGATGCGGCGTATACCGAGAAACTGATTCAGTTTGGCTGGGAAACCATCACCGAATCCCTGAAATTTGGCGGCATTACGCTGATGATGGACCGCCTGTCTAATCCGGCGAAACTGCGTGCTTACGCACTGTCTGAGCAACTGAAAACCATCATGGCTCCTCTGTTCCAGAAGCACATGGATGACATCATCTCAGGCGATTTCTCTGCTGGCATGATGGCGGACTGGGCGAATGACGATAAGAAGCTGCTGACCTGGCGCGAAGAGACCGGTAAAACCGCGTTCGAAACCGCCCCTCAGTTCGACGGCAAAATCGAAGAGCAAGAATACTACGACAAAGGCGTTGTCATGGTTGCCATGGTCAAAGCGGGCGTTGAGCTGGCATTTGAAACCATGGTAGATGCTGGCATCATCGAAGAGTCGGCTTACTACGAGTCACTGCACGAGCTGCCGCTGATCGCGAACACCATTGCCCGTAAACGCCTGTATGAAATGAACGTGGTTATTTCTGATACCGCTGAGTACGGTAACTACCTGTTCTCTTTTGCGGCGGTGCCGCTGCTGAAAGAGTTTATGGCCTCACTGCAGCCGGGCGATCTGGGTAAAGCTATTGACGGCACGCAGGTGGATAACGCCCAACTGCGCGACGTTAATGAAGCCATTCGTCAGCATCCTATCGAGCAGGTTGGCCGCAAACTGCGTGGTTACATGACCGATATGAAACGCATCGCG
The DNA here is from genome assembly GCF_004364735.1 of Pantoea sp. PNA 14-12. Classification (NCBI taxonomy): domain Bacteria; kingdom Pseudomonadati; phylum Pseudomonadota; class Gammaproteobacteria; order Enterobacterales; family Erwiniaceae; genus Pantoea; species Pantoea sp. PNA 14-12. The sequence continues at coordinate 12,512 of NZ_SOAJ01000007.1, forward strand.
GTTGCAGGCTAAGTCGCACCGCCACCGTTTTCAGCAAATGTAAGACAAAAAGGCGCAGCCATCTGGCTGCGCCTTTTTGTTTTAGCATGCGCCTGGCGACACGATAACAGGCGGTAAAAGGCTCCTGTAACCAACATACTGACACCCGGCAAGAATAAGGAACATGCCAGCCGTAAGGTTGCCAGCAAAATACTCGTGATGATGTCTGAGGGCATAGCATACGGCGACAGAAGCGACAGCCGTGCGCTGCGGGTCGGGTCGGCATTCAGTCAGTCCCCGCCTTTTCCCCAAATGCGCTTCGGGAAGAGTCTGGCTGCGCAATGTGTGTAGATTTATCGCAAACGGCTATCTGCTTAATGGTCCACTGCGTCGTGTTTTGCCGGACTGGCACAGTGAAAACACAACACCGATGACGCCCTGGGCCATCACCTTACCCAACCGTCTGCTGCCGCTAAAAACCCGGGTTTTTATCGATGATTTTATGGCCTGGCTTAAGTCGAAATAGCGCGCTTTCGCCGCGAAAACGCATAAAAAACCCGGCCTGAGCCGGGTTTTTTTATGAGCGTGACCTGAGATCACACTTCATACAGCGTTTGATGCCGGGTTTCTTTACAGGCAATCAGGGCGATCAGCGTCAGGAAGGCCATAGAGGCCAGGTACAATCCGACGGCATATAAGCCGTAGTGCACGTTCAGCCAGGTTGCGATATATGGCGCAACGGAGGCCCCCAGAATCGACGACAGGTTGTATGAGAACGACGCGCCGGTATAGCGCACTTCTGTCGGGAACAGCTCGGGCAGCAGCGCACCCATCGGGCCAAATGTCAGGCCCATAATGCTTAATCCCAGCAGCAGGAAGGCCATCACCAGCGCCTGAGAGCCGGAACCCAACATCACAGGGAACAGGAATGAGAAACCAATAATCATCAGCGTAATGGTGATCATGGTTTTCCGGCGACCAAAGCGGTCAGCCAGCAGGCCCGCGATGGGGACCATCACGCCGAAGCCAATGACCGCCATCATCAACATCCACAGCATGCTGTTACGTGAGATGCCCAGCCCCGCAGGCGCGGCGGCGGTGCCGTAACTCATTGAGTAAACTGTCATGATGTAAAACAGCGTGTAGGTGGCGAGCATGATGAAGGTGCCCAGAATGGTCGCCGTCAGATGTTTGCTCAGAAGTGAGGCAATCGGCACGCGCACCTGCTTCTTCTCTTTCTGCACTTTGGCAAAGACCGGACTTTCATGTAGCGACACGCGCACATACAGGCCAATCAGGACCAGCACGGCAGACAGTACAAAAGGCACGCGCCAGCCCCACTGCATAAACTGCTCGTCGGTCAGCAACCAGGAGAGCAGCAGGAAGGTGCCGTTGGCAAAAAAGAATCCAATGGGCGCACCCAACTGCGGGAAGGAACCGTACAGCGCACGCTTTTTGGCTGGCGCATTTTCCGTGGCCAGCAGGGCCGCACCGCCCCATTCGCCGCCGAGTCCCAGGCCCTGACCAAAGCGGGCCAGTGCTAACAGCAGCGGGGCCAGAACGCCAATGCTCTGATAGCTGGGTAACAAACCGATGACCACGGTAGAGATCCCCATGGTCAGCAGCGAGGCTACCAGGGTGGCTTTACGACCGACACGGTCACCGAAGTGACCAAACAGCGCTGAGCCGATAGGGCGCGCAACGAACGCAATCGCGAAGGTCGCCAGTGACTGTAGCGTGGCGACAGTGGCATCACCCTGAGGAAAAAAGATATGCGGAAAGACAATGACCGCGGCGGTGGCATAAATATAGAAATCGAAAAATTCGATGGCGGTGCCAACCAGTGAAGCAATAACGACTTTACTGCGTGAGTTCACTGGCGTTGGCTCATGTTGTTTATCAAGAGTTTCTGAGATGGAGGCTTGCATAAATGTTTCTTATTTTTAAATACCGTTAAGGAATCTTACGCACCTGTATAGCGGCATTCAATGGCTGGAAACCGCGTCAGCCGCGGCTTTCTCTGCCTAAAAGTAGAAAATCTTTGCCTGATGTGAAATGTCGGAGAATGGCAGCGTTAACAGAGATAAACATGGCGAGATACTCTGTGAAAGCGCTGAAGAAAAGTGACCCCCTGGTTATTCATGCTGTAAAGTGGCTGATAAATAACCGGGGGCAGGGATTTTTCGCTGGTTACTGCTGTTCGTGGCTGGCCATTGCGCCTTTTTCAGGCATGCGTGGATCGTCTTTGTATTTGGCGGTGGCAATCCAGGCCGCGCAGAACAATGTCAGGCGGGCAAAGAAATAGAAGAACGCCATCAGCCCCAACACCGAGCCAAAAGCCGCACCCGAGGGCGAGCTGGCGAGTTTCGGCAGCGTCAACGTCATCACAAACTTAATGACTTCAAACCCGATGGCTGCCAGTAAGGTGCCACGCAGCAGGGCTTTTTTGCGCGGTTTATGGCGAGGCAGAATCCAGAAAATCCACAGAAACAGCAGATAATTTGCCAGTACAGAGATGGACGTCGCGATGATCGTCAGTGCCGGGCGCAACCATTCAATGCCATCCAGCCCTAACGCATTAACGATAGTCGCCTGGGCGGAACCGGCGACGGAGGTCAGTGACAAAGTAATCACCAGCGCCAGCATCAGGCCGGTCAGAGACAAGAAGTCGCGAATATAGCGTTTCCAGATCTTCTCTTTATCGTCGGGTTGACGCTCCCAGACGTCGCGTGACTGCGCGCGAATAGCCTCGCGTAAATTCCCCATCCAGTTGAGACCGGAATACAACGCCAGCAACAAACCGGTGATGCCCACGGTTGCGCGTTGCTGAATGGCCGTGTTCACGGTGTTTTTTAACGTGGTCGCCAGCGACGGATCGCTGATGCTGCTGACGATTTTGTTGATGATATCGGTCAGGAGGTCCGGATTCGAGGCCAGCACGAAACCCACGGCAGCAAAAGACACCATTAAAATGGGGATGAGCGACAGAAACGAAAAATAGGTAATGGCGGCACCAAACTGGCTGCCGAGGCGATCGTTAAACCGATCCAGCGCGCGAATAAAGTGCGCTACCGCCGGTATCGCCTGGAACCAGGCGGCGAAGCGTGATACGCGCACGATGGAACGATCGACGGACTTGTTGCCGGTTTTAATATCGATCAGCGGTTTGGCGTCTTTTACGTTGTCCTGCTCGTCTGTCATAGACATTCACTTTCCTGTTGAACCTTAAAATCACATTATAGCCTGTCAGGTGACATACTCCTGGAGCACCTGACTTAACCACTCCATAAACACCCGAACCCGACGCGCGACATTCCGGCGATGGGGATAGAGCAAGTGAATGGGCATCGGTTTGGCCGGGAACGCATGGAGCACCTCGACCAGTTGACCGCTTTCCAGATATTTTTGGATGCCCACCGTCGGCACCTGAATAATGCCCAGGCCCGCAAGGCAGGCGGCGCGGTAGGTTTCGGTGCTGTTCACCGTCACGACGCCGCCCGTGTGCACATAGTGGCACTGCTTACCATCGAAGTATTCGAAGCCCTGCGCCGCCTGACCTAACGGTTGGCTGTAATGCACCATTGCATGCTGCGACAGTTCTTCAAGCCGAATCGGCCTGCCAAAACGCGCAAGATAGTCAGGACTGGCACAGTTAATCAAGGTGTGCGTACCTATACGGCGAGCGATCAGTCCCGAATCCTTTAGCTCGCCAACGCGAATCACACAGTCAAAACCTTCGCGAATGACGTCAACCTGGCGATCGTTGCTGCTGAGTTCAATTTCCACGCCAGGATAGTGCTGAAGGAATTCAGGCAGACGCGGAAGAATAAGATCGCTCGCCATTGCCACGGACATGTCGACCCGCAGTTTGCCACTTAACGTCGCGGGATCGTGCTGAAACAGGCTGTCCATATCGCCAATCATCGCCAGCAAATCAAGACAGCGATCATAGTATACCAGGCCATCCTGAGTAAGCTGCACGCGGCGGGTAGTACGATGCAGCAGCCGTGTGCCCATCAGATTCTCCAGCGCCTGAATTTGCCGTGATACGCTGCCTTTTGGTAACCCAAGGCTGTCAGCCGCCGCCGTAAAACTGCCCATCTCTGCAACTCTGACGAACACCTGCATTGCATGAATTTTATCCATATAGCCTGCCGATTGTTGTTGTAAGTGGAACAGTGCTGCGCATTCTTAAGCGTTTATAGAACAATTTTTAACGAATATCCTGAATCTGTGTTCAATTTTGCAACAGGAAATCAACATGAATCGTAAAATCGTCTTGATTACGGGCGCAAATCGCGGTTTAGGCAAGAATGCAGCGCTAAAACTGGCGGCAAAAGGCCGGGATATCATCCTGACGTACCGCAATCATCAAAACGAAGCACAGGACGTCGTCAACGCTGTTGAGCGCGCAGGCGGCCGCGCCATAGCGCTACAGCTGGATGTGGGTGATGTTAGCCAGTTCGACCGCTTCATTTCTGATGTCAAAAACACCTTACAGCAGCACTGGCAGCGTGAGACATTTGATTATTTAGTGAACAATGCCGGGCATGGTCACTACAAACCTTTTGCCGAGACGACGGAAGCGGAATTTGATGCGCTTATGAATGTGCATTTCAAAGGGCCGTACTTCCTGACGCAAAAACTGCTGCCTGTTATCAGCGACGGCGGGCGCATTCTGAATATCTCCAGTGGATTAACGCGCCTGACCTATCCTGGCTCGGGCACCTATGCGGCGATGAAAGGGGCGATGGAAGTGCTGACCCGTTACCAGGCCAAAGAGCTGGGGGAACGTCGAATCCGCGTTAATATCCTGGCGCCGGGCGCGATTGAAACGGATTTTGGCGGTGGACGGGTGCGTGACGATAAAGCCGTGAATGAAAGCATCGCTGCGTTGACCGCTCTGGGGCGGGTCGGATTACCTGATGATATTGGCGACGCCATTTGCGCCATTCTGAGCGAGGAAACCGGCTGGATCACCGCGCAACGCATCGAAGCATCGGGCGGGCAGGGACTGTAACAGTAAGGGCGACTCCGTCGCCCTGTCGTGTCTCAGGGCGTAACGTCAATTGTGCCCTCAACGATCGTCACTGTTTTTCCGCCAATCCAGATGGTTTCGCCCTCATAAGCCACGTTCACCCGGCCCTGACGTCTGACCTGCGTGCCCTGACGAACGCGGTAATTGTGCGGTTTACCCTGAGCCGCGAAGTAGCGCGCCAGGCAGGCATTTGCGCTGCCGGTAATCGGATCTTCTGTCAGGCTGCCGTGCTCAACCAGTAATCCCCGCACTTCATACTGTTCTGTTTCTCCCGAGGGCAGCGGGCCAAAGGGCATTACACCATCCACGCTGGCGTGGGTAATTAACCGCTCAAGATCGTTGACGTCGGGTATGACGGCGCGCACCGCCTCGGCACTGACCATCGGGATAAGCAACCAGCGAATGCCCATATCCGCCACGGTGACAGGCTGTGAATGATCCAGCGCGTCGCTGTTTAATGCTGTGCTGATCAGGGCATCGTGGTAGGGCGTCAGGGTGGCGCTGGGCGCGGCAAAAGCCAGCGTACCATCGGATGCGATTGTCACCACCACATTGCCGACGCCGCACTGCTGCACCATCCTGCCTGGTGTTTTGGTTTTCCAGCCCGCCTCAAGCAGGGCATGGGCGGTACCCAGCGTGGGATGACCTGCAAACGGTAGCTCGCCCTGTACGGTGAAGATGCGCACGCGGTAGTCAGCCTGGCTGTCTTCTGGCGGCAGGACAAAGGTCGTCTCGGATAAGTTGGTCCAGCGTGCAATCGCCGCCATCTGGCTGTCGTCGAGGCCCTGCGCATCCATGATGACGGCCAGCGGATTGCCGTTGAACGCAATCGAGGTGAAAACGTCCACTTGTTTAAACGCAACCTTCATTGTCACTCCTTTTCATTGAGATAAAGCGGTTTTTTCATGCCCGGGCAATTGCTTATGTCAGTTAACAGGGCTATGAATAAGTTAAGCAACCGGATGGAGCCTGCTATGTTAAAAATTCTTGGACGCGCCTCCTCAATCAATGTGCGCAAAGTATTATGGCTGTGTGACGAGCTGGACCTGCTTTACGAACGCGAAGAGTGGGGCGAAGGTTTCAAATCCACTCACTCGCCAGAATTTATGGCGCTTAATCCCAATGCCATGATCCCGGTATTACTCGACGACGACTTTGTCATGTGGGAATCCAACGCTATTTTGCGCTATCTGGCCACGGCCTATGGCGGCGAGTGGCTTTACCCGGAAAATCCGCGCGCGCGCGCGCCGGTGGATCAGTGGATGGACTGGCAATCAACCGAACTTAACACCTCGTGGCGCTATGCCTTTATGTCGCTGGTGCGCCATTCGCCCGCGCATCAGGATCCCCGCCTGTTAGCTGCGGCCTGCAAAGGCTGGTCCCATACCATGGGGATTCTCAACCAGCAGCTGGAGCACACCGGTCGCTATGTCGCCGGACGCAACTTCACGCTGGCGGATATCCCGATTGGCCTTGCCGTGAACCGCTGGTTTGAAACCCCGCTGGATCATCCCGACCTGCCGGCTGTCCGGACCTATTACGAGCGTCTGACTGAACGTCATGGTTATACCATCTGGGGACGGAACGGAACGCCCTGAGCCCGACCCGGCGGCAGGCCCGCAAGTTCACAGGCGATGGCACCGACGCGGGCGATAGCGCGAATGTAGCGATCGGTAAACGGATAGCAGCACGAGAGGCGCAGTGCATGGTTATAGCGCTCACTCAGCGAATACAGCGCGCCGGGCGTCACGCAGATCTGCTCTTTCAGCAGACGAGAGAACATCTCGGTCGTGTTCACGTTGCCCGGCAGTTCCACCCAAAAAACAAAGCCGCCGCGCGGCAACGTGGCCTGCGTGCCTTGGGGAAAATGCTGGGCAATTAACCCTCGCGCCTCATCCAGATTGCTGGCATAACAGCGCCGCAGGCTACGCAGATGATGGTCATAACCGCCATTGGCAAGAAACTCTGCCAGCGTCTCTGACAGCAGAGCGGACTCCGCCATCGATGACACGGCTTTAAGCCGTGCGATAGCATCGTGGAAGCGTCCGGCCGCAATCCAGCCGACACGGAAATCCGGCGCAACGGTTTTGGTAAAGCTGGTGCAGTATAAAACCCAGCCCTGCTCGTCAAAGGCCTTCACGGCAGGGGAAAGCGGCCAGTCAAACTGCAATTCATCGTAAAGGCCGTCTTCAATGAGCGGCACTTTGTAAGTATTTACCAACCTTGCGAGCCTTTTCTTGTCGGGCAGGCTCATACAGTAACCCAGCGGATTTTGTGCCGTGGGCATCGCCACAATCGCCTGAAGTCGCTCTTCCTGCAGCAGCATTTCCAGCGCATCCAGCGACAAACCACGCTGCGGATCGGTGGGGATTTCCAGCGCTTTGAGGCCGAGTGAAGCCAGCAAAGGGAACAAAAAAAAGTAGGTAGGTGATTCCAGCCCTACGCAGTCGCCGGGCTGCGTCACCGCGCGCAATGCCAGCTGCAACGCCTCCATACAACCATGGGTGAGGGTGATATCATCGGCGGTGAGTGACTGACCCGCATGTAATGCGCGTCGCGCAATCTCCTCCCGTAAGCGCTCACTACCGGGCGGAAGCGCATAGCGACCGATAAGGTTGGGATTGCGTCGTAGCAATGAGGCGGTGATGCGGGCTAACCGGGCCGAGGGGAACAGTTCGCTGTCCTGCGGACAGGCCAGCGAGATATTGATGTAATCAGGATGATTCTGCGCGGCGAACACTTTATCGATCAAATCCAGCTTTTCGTTGCTGGGATCGCGTATCACACGAGCAGCGTGCTGAGTATGCCGGGTGACCACAGGCAGGACGCCGCGCACGTAATAGCCTGATTGCGGTCGTGCCTCAATCAGGCCACGGTTCTCCAGCAGCTGCCAGGCATTCAGCACGGTGTTCACGCTCACCTGGTGCGACTGGGCGACGCGACGGATAGCCGGTAAGCGCTTACCAGGCTTGAGAGTACCCTGATGAATGGCCTCTGCGAAGCTATCGGCCAGTTGCTGGTAAAGCGTTTGTTCAGGCTGAATTTCAAGGGACACAATTGCCTCCTGGCACGACAGGTACAGTTTGACATCATCGTGATTGTACCCATCAAAATAGCCATTTCCTGTCCCTGTTACCATCACTTTTCGCAACGTAGCATGGTGCTCTGTCTCCCTGTCAGGAATACCATGATGCTTGATCCCTCTTTTTTCAGTTATGTCACCGTGATGTCGATTACGCCGGGTCCTAACAACCTGTTGCTTGCCACTTCCGGCGTGAATTTTGGTATGCGCCGGACGCTGCCGATGGTGTTTGGCATTTTACTTGGATGCGGCCTGCAAACGGTTATTGCGGGCATGACACTGGAGCTGTTGCTGCACTGGATGGCATCCATCCGCTTGCCGCTTACGCTGGTGGGATGTAGCTATCTGCTGTGGCTGTCCTGGAAAATATTTCGTGCGGCTGCACCTGAGGCCCGGCACAAGCCTCAGCCGATGACGTTTCTCGGCGGTGCCTGCTTTCAGGCGGTGAATCCTAAAGCCTGGTTAATGGCCAGCAACGTGGCGCTGTTGTACAGCGCCAACAGTCACGTCCTGATCGTGATGGCGAGTTTTATGCTGCTCAACCTGCCCTGCATATTATTGTGGGCGGCGTTAGGTGACCGCCTGCGCGGTCACCTGCAAATCGCCTGGAAACGCCAGCTGTTCAACAGCCTGATGGCGCTGTCACTGGTGGTAACGACGATCTGGATGCTGGCCGATGCCCTGAAAGCGGTTTAGTCCGGTGCGCCGGGGGCGCTGGCGGAGGGCCACTTCCAGTTCTGCACCTCCGGCACATCTTCGCCATAGACCCGTACATAGCGATGATGCTCTGCCAGGCGCTGCTGCAGATCGTCAGGCAGTTCAGGATGGCGATCGGCAAGTCCCGGGATATGCCTGATGGCCGCCAGCGCCAGATGATAGCGATCCAGCTCGTTCAGCACCGTCATGTCGAAAGGCGTGGTAGTTGTGCCCTCTTCATTAAAGCCATGCACATGGAAATTACTATGGTTATTGCGTTGATAGGTCAGCCGGTGGATCAGACTGGGGTAACCATGGAAGGCAAAAATCACCGGCTTGTCTGCGGTAAACAGCGCATCAAACGCCTCTTCTGACTTGCCGTGAGGATGCTGTTTCTGCGTTTGCAGCGCCAGCAGGTCTACCACGTTAACCACCCGAATGCGCAGGTCCGGCAGATAACTTCGCAGCAGATCGACGGCCGCCAGCGTTTCCATGGTGGGCACATCACCCGCGCAGGCCATCACCACATCCGGCTCTGCGCCCTGCGGGGTTGTGCCGGCCCAGTGCCATTCACCCATTCCGGCCTCGCAATGGGCGATGGCGCTGTCCATGTCCAGCCACTGCGGCGCAGGCTGTTTGCCGGCCACAATCACGTTGATGCGGTCCCATGTTCGCAGACAGTGGTCGCCCACCCATAACAACGTATTTGCATCGGGCGGCAGGTAAATACGCACGATGTCGGCTTTTTTATTGGCAACGTGATCGATAAAGCCCGGATCCTGATGACTGTAACCGTTATGATCCTGACGCCAGACATGAGAAGACAGCAGATAGTTAAGCGAGGAGATGGGCTGACGCCAGCCCAGCTTGCGTGTCACCTTTAACCATTTGGCATGCTGGTTGAACATCGAGTCAATGATGTGAATAAAGGCTTCGTAGCAGTTAAATAATCCGTGCCTGCCGGTAAGCAGATATCCTTCCAGCCAGCCCTGACACTGATGTTCACTGAGAATTTCCATTACCCGACCATCGGGGGCCAACTGCTCATCATAAGGCTCAATAGCTTCAAGCCAGGTGCGGCTGGTGGTGTCAAATACCGGCGTCAGACGGTTAGAGGCGGTTTCATCCGGACCAAACACGCGGAAATTGTCCCGATTGCGTTGGAACAGGGCGTTAAGATAACGGCCAAACTGTTCAGTTGCCTGTCCGGCCTGCGAGCCGGGATGCTGTGTATCGAAAGCAAATTCGCGAATATCAGGCGTAACTAATTCACGGCGCAGTAAACCACCGTTGGCAAACGGGGACGCGCCCATACGTTTGTCGCCCTGTGGGGCCAGCGCCTGCAGTTCCGGCTTAAGCCGCCCCTGTTCATCAAACAGATCGTCAGGCTGATAGCTGCGCAGCCAGTTCTCCAGAATGTTACGGTGGTCTTCGTTTTCGCGGCAGGCCGCTACGGGCACCTGGTGCGCCCGCCAGAAACCTTCCACTTTCTTGCCGTCTACCGTTTTCGGCCCGGTCCAGCCTTTAGGGCTGCGCAGGATAATCATCGGCCAGCGGGGAATGGCCTTCATTGGTGAGCCCTGCCGGGCGGCCTGTTGAAAGCCGGCAATCTCTGAAAAAGCGCGATCCAGCGTGTCGGCCATCAACGGATGCATCTCTTCAGGTTCATGACCGCAGACAAACAGCGGTTCATAGCCGTAACCGCGAAACAGCTGACGCAGATCGTCGTCACTGGCGCGGCCCAGAATCGTTGGATTCGCAATCTTATAACCATTCAGATGCAGAATGGGCAGCACGGCACCGTCGCGCTGGGGATTAAGAAACTTAATCCCGTGCCAGCTGGAGGCCAGCGGCCCGGTTTCGGCTTCGCCGTCGCCAATGATGCAGGGCGCGATCAGATCGGGGTTATCAAAGACAGCGCCAAAGGCATGAGAAAGTGAGTAGCCTAACTCTCCACCTTCATTGATCGAGCCCGGGGTTTCGGGTGCCGCATGACTGGGAATACCGCCCGGAAAAGAAAACTGTTTGAACAGCTTCTGCATGCCGTCGGCATCCTGACGGATATGCGGATAGATTTCGCTATAGCTCCCCTCAAGCCAGGTATTCGCAACCATGCCAGGCCCGCCATGGCCGGGACCACAGACATAAATAAGGTTGAGGTCGCGCTGACGAATAATCCGGTTCAGATGGGCATAGATAAAATTCAGTCCGGGCGTGGTGCCCCAGTGGCCCAGTAAGCGCGGTTTAATATGCTCTGGCTTCAATGGCTCGCGTAACAGCGGATTGTCCATCAAATAAATCTGCCCGACAGACAGATAGTTAGCGGCGCGCCAGTAGCGATCAAGTAACGTGAGTTCGTGTGCCGTGTTCGGTTGAGCCATGCCATTTTCTCCTGCATTACGTCAGACGATGCACTAACCCTAATAGAGAATGGGGGAGTCAACCAGGCAAGCGGCAAACAAAAAGGCCTCGCAAGCGAGGCCTCAGACAGGTAGAAGACGGTTATTTACCGACGACGTAGGCAGTTTCACGGCCTTCGTCATTCGCGGCCACCGGCGTTACAGGCGTATACGGCAGTTGCAGGACGCGGCTGGTTTCAGCCAGCACTTTTTCAGTCAGGGCGACGTCACCGTTAAGTTTGCGGCCCCAGGACGGCACAACGGCACGAATTTTATTTTGCCATTCCGGTGACGCCATCTGCTCTGGACAGACCTTGTGCAGCAGTTCCAGCATGATCGGTGCCGCTGTTGAGGCGCCCGGCGAAGCACCCAGCAGTGCCGAAATCGAGCCATCTTCCGACGACACCACTTCTGTGCCCAGACGCAATACTGCGCCTTCTTTTTCATCTTTCTTGATGATTTGCACGCGCTGACCTGCGGTCACCAGACGCCAGTCTTCCTGCTTCGCCTGCGGAACATAGGCGCGCAGCGCGTCCATCCGGTCACGGTCGCTTTGCAGAACCTGATCCATCAGGTACTTCACCAGATCAAAGCTTTTCAGTCCGACTTTGATCATCGGCATAAGGTTAGTACTGTTCAGCGAGGCAAACATGTCCAGCAGCGAACCCTGCTTCAGGAACTTGGTCGAGAAGGTCGCGAACGGCCCAAACAGCAGAACCTGTTTGCCGTTCAGAACGCGCGTGTCCACATGCGGCACGGACATTGGCGGCGCACCGACGCTCGCTTTACCATAGACCTTCGCCATATGCTGTTTCACAACATCGGGATTTTCGGTCACCAGGAAAGAGCCGCCGACCGGGAAGCCCGCATAGCCATTGGCTTCGGGAACGCCAGCCTTCTGCAGCAACGGCAACGCCGCACCGCCTGCGCCAATGAAAATCTTACCGGCGGTTAACGTACGACGTGAACCGTCTGTCAGGCTGACAAGGGTAACCTGCCAGCGACCATCGTTCAGGCGTGTAATGTCGCGAACTTCCTGGCTCATGCGCAAACGGAAACTGGCTTTTTTCTCCAGTGAGGCAATCAACTGACGCGTCACTTCACCGAAATCGACGTCGGTGCCCATATCGGTCCAGGTCGCGGCCACTTTTTGACTGGCGGGACGGCCTTTCATCACCAACGGAATCCACTTCGCAATTTGCTGTGGATCTTCAGAGTAAGCCATGCCACGGAACAAAGTGCTTTTCTGTAATGCGTTAAAGCGTTTGCGCAGGAAGTTAACGTTGTCATCGCCCCAGACAAAGCTCATATGCGGTGTGCTGTGGATAAAGCTTTTTGGCGTATGCAGATTGCCTTTCTGGACATGATAGGCCCAGAACTGGCGAGAAATCTGGAAGGCTTCGTTAATCGCAATGGCTTTCGCGATATCGATACTGCCGTCAGCTCTCTGCGGCGTATAGTTCAGCTCGGCCAGCGCGGCATGGCCTGTACCGGCATTGTTCCAGCCATTAGAGGACTCTTCCGCCACATGCGGCAGCCGTTCCACCATTTCAATGGACCAGTCTGGCTCAAGATCCTGCAGCCAGGTGCCTAAGGTGGCGCTCATGACGCCAGCGCCAATGAGTAGCACATCGACGTCTTTACGCTCCTGCGCCCCGGTGGTGTCCTTTCCGCTAACACTCATTGTGAGCGCAAGATTTACAGCTGATTTGCACATGAGGCGACATCTCCTCTTCTGTTGACCTGAAGCTCAACAGTGTTGCAGGTGAAATAGTCACGCTTCTGTCGAGCGCGTTGCGCTATTTCCGGGTTAAGACTCAGGTATAGGTTAAAGCGACGATAACGAGTTAACTGAACGTTATGCTTTGTTGCCCAAATATAACATTCTCGCGTTCGAATTAAACATTTGTTTATTTTTTAAATGCAGAAATGATTCAGCATAAGAAAGAATCATAATAACAGGCGCGCCATAAGCCTTTTTTGCAGCTAACTCAACGGGTTAAGTAAAAGAGGATGTTGCGGGATTGCCCCATAATGGTGCGGTATGAAAATGTCACTTAGCGAAAGGAATAATCTAACCTAATGAAAAAAAGGGATTATTGAAATTTATTCTTTGCGTTGAATTTTTAATCGATAAGGCGGCGAAGGCTATCTTGTAAAACAAATGTTACATTTTTGTGACCTCAGAGCCAGCCAGGTGACTGACCGACGGCAAGGAAGCGCGCCGCATCGCTGACGCTTTGCATGATCAAAGGTTCACCACCGCCAGCCTCTCAGTAATTCAGTCTTTTAAAAAAAGAGGGGCAGCAGGCAGATGTCGCCCTGACGGCGTGATTACGCCCGAAACCAGCGGCGCCAGATAAAGCGAATAACAAAAAACTCCAGCGCGCCCAAAAGTAAAAACCACAGGCAAAAGACCACGGTATAAAGCTGATTAAGGTCCTGCAGATGGAACATCTGTTGCAGGTGCTGCGCGACGGCCAGGCTAAACGCGGGAGCGGGAAGCAGAAGGGCAGAGAGAAAGCCCAACAGTAAAATGCCGCCGGGAATGATCAGGGATTCGAAGGGGTTAGTCATGGACAAAAATTCCGTATTTACCAGCCCGCCATTTTCCGGCATTCCGCGGGAAGGTTCAATGACGGACTGTTCAGGGCAGGAAGTCACGCTGTGCATTGCAAAGAAAAGGCTTAAATGACATTAACTTAGAGACATTCATAGCGATTGTTATGAGTTATAGCCTTTGCTATACTTAAATCCCTGATTTTATTGTCTTTTTATAACGATTATTGCGTGATAGACTGCGCGCACTTTTTAATAACCGAGCCATATGTGTGATGAATTCAGCCCGAAATGCTGGCTTTTCATCCCAAGTGAACAAATCATGACCTTTATCGCCACCCTGATTCTTGCTTTTGGAATGTCGATGGACGCATTTGCTGCTGCGCTGGGCAAGGGTGCGACCTTGCATCGCCCGGGCCTGAAAGAAGCCGTGCGCACCGGTCTGATTTTCGGTTGTATCGAAGCCCTGACGCCGCTGATTGGCTGGGCATTGGGTCTTGCTGCCAGCCAGTATGTTGCCGCGTGGGATCACTGGATAGCCTTTTTCCTGCTGGCTTTCCTGGGTGCCCGAATGATGATGGAAGGCTTCCGTAAAACGGCGTCTGAACCGTGCGAAGCGCCGCAAAGCCATGGTTTTATGGTCCTGGCGGCGACCGCCGTTGCCACCAGCCTGGATGCGCTGGCGGTTGGCGTGGGGCTGGCCTTCCTTCAGGTTAATATCGTCACCACGGCTCTGACAATCGGTGCCGCCACTACCGTTATGGCTACCACTGGCGTGCTGGTCGGCCGCTTCATTGGGCCTGTGTTAGGCAAATGGGCCGAAGTGCTGGGCGGACTGGTCCTCATCGCAATCGGCTCCACCATCCTCACCGAGCATCTCGGGCTGTTTCAGTAACGCTCGCAAAATCGTATTTTGTGATCTGGTTCAAAATTTATTGCTGATTAAAACAGCAGGAGCTATACTTTTCCTGTAGTTATTCAACAAATTTTTAACTGGATGCTGTATGAAACGTTTTTTTAAGTACGTGTTTCACGCGTATGTGGAAACCTTTAAACACGTACCACCCGGTGCGCTGAACTAAGCGCCACGTTTTACCCTCGATAGTCGCGGTCAGGGAATGACCGGTGATTATCACCTCATTTTGTCGTTCTTCTCACCTGACTCCGCCTCTCTGTTCAGCCCGCACTGGCCTTGCATTCCGCCTGACATACTGTGATACATCTGGACATCCACTGTGCCAATCGCAGTACGATTTCCGTCATGTTTTTTGCTACTCTGCGCGCCGATTTATTCTCAACACGGGTGGATAGCCCGACATAATAAAAGAGGCAGCAATGCAGTTATGCAGTTTTTATCTTCCCGCTCAGGGGAAAAAAAGCGTGGGTATCGTACGGGAACAGGGCGTGATCGATGTCGGGATGCGCCTGGGCAAAGCCTGCCCGGATTTAAAAACCTTTTTGACACGTTCTTCTCTGGCCGATCTTGCCGCCTTTCAGAACATGCCCGTCGATCACGCGTTTTCTGCCGTGCAGTTTCTTCCCGTTATTGAGCAGCCTGGAAAAATTTTCTGCGTAGGAATGAACTACGCAGATAAACGCCAGGAGTTTGCCGCAACGCTGGACGCGCCAACCTTATTTATCCGTTTTGCTGATTCACTGACCGGCCATGAGCAACCGCTGCAAAAACCGCTGACTACCCAGGAATTCGATTACGAGGGTGAGCTGGCGGTGATTATTGGTAAACCGGCGCATCGGGTTAAGGCCGCCGACGCGCTGGACGTCATTGCGGGTTACAGCTGCTTTATGGATGCCACCGTGCGCGACATGCAGTTTACCTGGTTTACCGCCGGGAAAAACTGGCCGCAGACCGGAGGATTTGGCCCCTGGATGACGACTGCGGACGAGATTCCTGATCCCCAACAGTTATCGATTAAAACCCGACTGAATGGTCGTGAAGTGCAAAACGATACCACCGCCAGCATGGTGCATCCGGTCGCCAGCATTATCGAATATATCTCTGCCTTCAGTCCGCTATCACCCGGCGATGTCATTATCACCGGCTCCCCCGGCGGCGTAGGGAAAAAACGGACGCCGCCCCTGTTCATGTTCCGTGGGGACGTGGTGGAAGTCGAGATAGAAAAAATCGGTTGCCTGCGTAACCCTGTCGCCTGACGCAGCGTATTCACTGCCTCTCTGCCGATCCCGTCCTACACTCAATAAGTACCCAGGAACAGGAGCAGCTGATGAGGCGTACCATCCGGTTTAAAAGGCGACAGGGCATAGCCGTGGCCGCAGGGGTTGGTTTAGGTATAGGCGCAGTGCTGTGGGGCGCGAAGCGCTGGCAGCAAATGAAACAAACGCCGCCTGTTTCACCGCGTAGTCACCATGCGGGACTGGCGGGTTACTATCAACAGATCGGTGACTGGCGCATGTTCACCCGCGTGACGCCCGACGCACCTCATGGTTTACCTGTCGTCCTGCTTCACGGTCTGGCGATGTCAGGCCGTTCGATGGAGGCGCTGGCCCTCGCGCTGGGTCGGGACTATCACGTGCTGGTCCCCGACCTGCCAGGCTTTGGCGGTAGCGCGTTGCCCGCATCGGCACCGGTGCTTTCCGTCAGTGAACTGGCCGATATCCTGTGGCAGTGGCTCCAGCATAATGGTTTCCGGCGGGCAATCTGGGTCGGCAGCGCCTTTGGCTGTCAGGTGCTGGCGGCGCTGGCGGATAAACACCCGGACGCCGTGGCCGGACTGGTGCTACAGGGACCCACAGCCGATCGCCATGCGCGAAGCCTGTTGCGCCAGCTCTGGCGCGGCTGGCGCAACAGCCGACTGGAAGCCCACCGTTCACCTGACCCGCTGGCCCGCATCGACTGGGCGAAAGCCGGTCTCCCCCGTGTATTTGGCACGCTGCGCGCCATGCTTAACGATCCGATTGAATACCATCTGACGTATCTGACGGCCCCCACATTGTTGCTCCGGGGTTCGCGGGACCCGGTTTGTCCGGCGCGCTGGCTGGATGAGCTGGCGGGGCTGTTGCCTCAGTGTGAAAAAATCACCCTGCGCGGCGGTACCCACCGGCTGCACTATGTCTATCCATGGAGCTTCTGCCATGCGATCCGACCCTTTTTGGCCCGTATTCAGCAGGAGAACGCCGATGAGTAAACCGCCGAAGGGCATCGCCCGCTTTGATTCCGCAGCAACCATGTTGCTGGCTCTGGCAAGTGCACTGCGCGATGAGCCCCTGACCCGTTCGTCATCGATGCTGGACCGGTTACTGCCTTCACTGGATCGACTACCGAGCCGGTTACGTGAATGGGGCCATGCGATAAGTGGCCAGGCGGACGGAATCAGCCCGAAACAGGCGGGTGAGCTGGATGTGGAAGGCATCGCCGAATGGATGGTGAGTGCCTACCCGCAGCGCGAGTATTCGGCGGCATTTATCGGCGCATCGAACGGGGCGCTGGTCCATCTGGCGGCGGCGATGGGAACGCCCTGGCTACCGCAAACGTTTCTGTGCCCGGTGCGCGTGGAACCCAGCGATCCGGACGATGCCCAGGCCGGCTTTGAGCAAGGCAAAGCGGTGGCCGCGGCGCTGCTGGCGACCTGGCCAAGGCTGGCGGTCCATCACAGGCAGGATCCGAGTCAGGACCGGCTGCTGCTCGAAAATATGCAGGCTTTCCGGCTTAAATTACGCGATATGCCACTCGCCTTTAATGAATTTCTGCTGGGAGGATTGCCCGCAGGCGCGACCCTGTTTATCAATCACTGCACGCGCCAGTGGCCGGTCACCCGCACCAGCGACCGTTCGTTTTTCCAGTTTGGCGCACCCGGTGGGGCAACGGAAAGCGAGTATTTGCAGGGCGGCCCCCGCGTTGCGGAATATCTGGCGCGGGCAGGGGTTGATCGGGCGCGCTGGACGCCGCCTGCCATCACCGATCATGTCCCTGAAGCCGAATGGGGGCTGGATGGTTACCTGATCTCTCCTCTGAAAAAACTGGCAGAAGCTCAACGCTGGACGCTGATGGAAATTCGTTATGAGCAACCGGAGGCGCTGAGTTTTGTGGTGGCGGAAATCTACCGTGACTGGTATCTGGCGGCAGGCGTGCTGCCCACCCGGCTTACGGTAGACAGCTTTATATTGCTGGATCCCTGGTGCAGTATGCAGCAACAGGCGATTCCCTTCTGGCTGATGTTCCCCTCTGCCGCCTCGGCAGATGCGCTGCAGCGTTTTCTGGAAAAACAGCCGCCGTTCCGCTACATCGATATGCTGTTGTACTCACAAGGGGCCGACAGCATCGGGCTGGCCGACATCGCCCGCTGGCAGCAGTTGCTTACCTTCGCCAAAGACGAAGGCGCGCTGGTCGGTGTGGATGAAACGCGTTTTCCTCATGATGTCACCAGTGTTTCGCAGTTTGACGCGGCGCTCCGTGAGCGGGCACCGCTGCTGCCTGCGCCGCCGCCGCTCACTGTCGGGACAGCGATCGCCGGTATTCAGCGTTACGGCGCCCGTCATGGCGTGAGCATCAGGGCGCTGACCTGAGTCAGGCTCCGTCGGTGATGGGCTTGCGAACCAGCACCAGATAGGCCAGTGCGCCCATCAGGGTTACGCAGGCACAAATCATCAGCGCCAGGCTGAAGGACTTCGTGGTGTCCAGTATCCAGCCGGTAATCACCGGAGCAAAGGACGCGAAGATAAAGCTGGCGAAATTTTGAATGCTGCCTACGGAGGCCGTCATGCGCGCGGTCACGTTAGCGTGGATCAGGCCCCAGCATGAGGTCCCCGCAAAGTGAATACAAAACAGGGCCATGCCAATCAGGGTGACGGCGCTGGTGGTCTCAGTGGCGCGCGTGACGAAGGCGGTAAAACCCGCAGACAGAACCATGCCGCTGACAATGCACACCTTACGGGTTTTAACCGCATCCCAGCCGCGTTTCACTAACGCATCCACCACATAGCCGTTGAGCAACATGCCGGCTGCGCCAAACAGGAAAGGAATCGCCGCCAGTAAGCCTGTGCTCTTAAGATCAAGGTGATAGGTCGACTGCAGATAACCCGGCAGCCAGGCAATATACAGCCAGGCGGTGTAGTTAATGCCGCTGAAGCCAATCATCATGCCCCACATGGTGCGCTGCTTAAACAGGCCTCGCCATTCACGAAAGCTGATCGGCGCTTTACGCGATGCCACGCTGCCCGCCTGCAGATAATGGATCTCTTCCGCACTTAAGGTGTTGTTATCACGGTCGCGATAAGTCATGTACCAGCCGATCGCGAGGAAAATCCCTAAAATACCGATAGTCACAAACATGCCGCGCCAGCCCAGCAGCAGCATCATGGCCGCCAGGATCGGCGGCGCTACCGATAATCCGATCATCGAGGCGGCGTTAAACATCCCCATCGGCATCCCGCGATCTTTAATATTGAACCAGTCATTGATGACCTTTACGCCGCATGGATTCATGGGCGCTTCACCTATCCCGAGGCCAATGCGCACCAACACGAACTGAGTAAAGTTATGCACCAGTCCGGACGCGGCCTGGAAAAGTGACCAGATGAACATGCCCACGCCCAGCATAATACGTGGGCCTTTGCGGTCCAGCAGGGCGCCAGCGGGCAGTTGTGCCAGCCCGTAAGCCAGCGAAAATGCCGAGAGCAGCACGCCAATTTCCGTCGCGCTCAGCCCCATCTCCTCACGAATCGTCATATTGGCCACCGACAGCGAGCTGCGATCAAGGTAGTTAATGATGGCGGCAAGCAGCAGCAACAGCATGGCGGTAATCTGAACTTTACGGATGCGCGGCGAGCGCACGATATCACTGCGCAACGGCACAAACGCCTCATCAGGTGCAGCGGCGGCGGGCGAGGTTGAACGATCAATAACCGATCTGTTTTCCATGGCAATCTCCCTGAGCAGGCGATTTATCATTATTGTGAGCATTAAGGATGCCCGACGGCACAGGGCCGCCGGCGCGTTGCGATGAAGAGTAAGGGCGATAAAGCAGAGATGTTGTAAAGTTGTTTCAAAATCGTGCGAGAGCTAATGCTTTGCGGTTTTTAATCGGTTTTTAATTGTACTGATTAATGCTGCGGATCATGGATCGCTTGGCTGTGGCCAGATGACTGTGCAGGGCGCAAAGCGCATCCACATCCCGGCGACCGATTAACGCAGACAAAATCGCCATATGCTCCTCCAGGGCAACGATGTTGCGCTGCTTCAGATCGCTTTCATCCCACTGATAGTGCGAATGGAAAATAACGGAAATAATCTCCAGCGACTGATTAAAGAACGGGTTATTGGCGGCAGACAGAATCAGCGAGTGCAGTTGCTTATCCAGCGCCGCAAAATGGCGATAGTTGCTGGCAATGGTCTCACGCATCGATCGGTGCCGATCCAGTAGATCGCGCGCCTGAATCCAGCGTTCATCGTCCATGGGCAAGTTTAAAAAACGCGTCAGGGCATGGGTTTCCAGCATTTCACGTAGCTCAAACAGCTTTTCCGCATACGTCTGCGAAAACTTTTTCATCTGCCAGTGGCCGCGTTTGACCGGTTCCAGCAGGTTGTAGCGCATAAAATGCAGTAAGAATTCGCGCACGGCCACCGGGCTGACATTGGCCTGCTTTGCCAGTTGCAGCTCGCTGAAGGTATCGCCGGGCTGCAACTGTCGCTGATTGATCAGATCGAAAAAACGCTTTTCAACCAGACTGGCCTGTTGATCAATCGGCGGCATCACCGCGTTCAGGCTGTCCTGCGCCTCCGGCGCGCGCACAATAACCCAGCTGTCTTTGACTTTTTCCAGTACGCCTCGCTCATGCAGATAACTCAGCACATGACGCACGGTCGTGCGGCTGACCGTGAACATTTCGGCCAGGGCGGCCTGCGGTGGCAGCGGTGACTGAACGTGGCCCTGGGCGATGCTTTCCAGCATATGGTTGATGACGTTATGGCGTAAATTTTGGCTGCGGCTCATGCGGGGGCTCCGGTTTTTTATGCATTAAAAACCATTGAAGGCCCAAAAAAGCCGTTCTGGTTCACAAAGTGAGAAGAGGGGAATACGGTGCCGCAGCCAGATTCGCCATAACTGCGCTTTTGATAACCGGAGAGGGGCCATGACCACTATGAAAGCCTTAGTCATCGCAGAACCGCGTTCGCTGGTCTGGGCTACACGCCCTCAACCCCGGCCTGCCGCGACTGAAGCGCTGCTTAAAATCGTCAGCGCAGGCATTTGCGGCACCGACATTCATGCCTGGGCAGGAAACCAACCCTTTTTTAGCTATCCGCGAGTCCTCGGCCATGAACTCTGTGCGGAGGTGGTGGAGACAGGGGCTGCCGTTCACGATTTAGCCGCAGGACAGCGGGTGGCACTGATTCCCTATCTCTCCTGTTTTGAATGCGATGCCTGCCGCAGCGGTAAAACCAACTGCTGCGAAAACATTTCGGTGATGGGTGTTCATCAGGATGGCGGCTTTAGCGACTATCTTTGCGTACCGGCAGCTAACCTGCTGGTGGTGGACGATCTTGCGCCAGAAGCCGCAGCGCTCATTGAGCCTTTCGCCATCAGCGCCCACGCGGTGCGGCGAGCGGCGGTGGCGCAGGGCGAGCAGGTGCTGGTCGTGGGGGCGGGGCCGATCGGCCTGGGGGCTGCCGCCATTGCCGCTGCTAACGGCGCGCAGGTGGTGGTCGCGGATACCAGTGATTACCGCCGTCAGCACGTCAGCCAGCAGTTGGGCCTCTGTGCACTCAATCCGTCTGATGCGGCGTTTATAACCTCACTGCGAAACGAATTTGATGGCAGGCTGCCGTTGAAGGTGCTTGATGCCACAGGCAATCCTGCGGCGATGAACGCGGCCGTGAGCCTGATTCGCCATGGCGGAACAGTCGTGTATGTCGGTCTGCATAAAGGGGATTTGGTGATTCCTGACAGTGAGTTTCACAAGAAGGAGAGCACGATCATGGGTAGCCGTAACGCCACCCGTGAGGATTTTGATCGGGTGCGTGAACTCATGGCGGCCGGGACGTTACGTGCCGATATGATGCTCAACCGGCGTTTCGCGTTTTCGACGCTGGCAGAACACTTTGAGGCGCAGGTCATCAACAATCGAGCGTTAATTAAGGGCGTTATCGATTTTGATCGCTGAAGCCGGAGACAACGGGGGGCGCTGTCTCCGCACGCGCTACGCCGTTCCGGAGAGCGACTGGAAAAAGTGGCGACGCACGGCGTCGGCATCCACGCCCAATGCGATGCGTTGTCGGGGCAAATCGCGAAAAGGGTTGTGACGGGAAGCCAGCGTGCTGATCTGGCGCACCGTCTGACCACAGGCGATGCCTTCGGTAATCACCCGCAGTGGGCTTTCCACCAGCGTAAATGCCTCGGGCAAACACAGCCAGGATATCGTCAGCGTGTCATGCAACGCCATTCCCGCAAATCCTTCCTTCTCAAGACTGTACGCCAGATAAGGGCGGCAGATCGCCCGCAGGATCGGCTGTTGCAGTTGATCCACCTCATCGCTATTGATCAACACCTTATGGGTAACATCCAGCGGGATCAGAATAACCGGCAAGGCCGAGGACAGGACCTGATCCGCAGCATGAGGATCCTTCCAGATATTAAATTCACTGAACGGTGTCACATTCCCGCTGTGGCCATCGGTACCAAAGGCGCCGCCCATGATGACCAGTTCTTTGACAAGCGGGATAATATCCGGTGCCTGATTGATGGCGCTGGCGATATTGGTAAGGGGACCGATTGCCACCAGCGTAATGACGCCGGGATTAGCACGAACGCTGTCGATAATAAACTGCACGGCACCGGGCGCGTCGTCGCTAAACGGATTATCAAACGTATCCCCTAAACCGTCTTCACCATGCAGCCTGGCAGGTGCGCTCGGTTCCCGTGCCAGCGGACGGGCGCAGCCGCGGTACACCGGCACGTCAATCGCCATTTTCTGGCAAAAGAGCCGCGCATTTTTCACCGCCTGGCCCACGGCAACGTTGCCGAATACCGTGGTAATGCCCAGCAGATGTTGCGTCCGCGCGGCATAGGCCAGCGCAAAGGCATCATCCACGCCGATATCAGTATCAAAAATGACAGTGCGCACAGGATTCTCCAGAAAGCGTGAGCGCCTCACCCGGGGCGACAATCGTTGTGTGGGCGCGGCAAGCGTAAAAGCCGTCATTTATTTAAGCGGAAAACGGAAAAAGGGGAAACCTGAATTCTCCCCCCTTTTAAGGCTACCCGCGTCGGGTTTTTGACACAGCATGTCAGCCGCACATCACGGGCGCGCGTTCACATGGTCTGAGTTGCCAGTCAGAAAAAGGCATCGTATGATTGCCTGCGCAAGGTGATGGCGTTCCACCTTCCCCAACCGCCAGCAGGTTTCCCCTGCGGCTGATGACGCCTGACACTATCCTTTATCCTTTCGTGGGAGCGGGAGCGTCAGGTGCCGGTATTTGCTGACCCTCCACCGTCTTCTGCACAATGCCTGTTAACGGGAGTATAAGATGTTAAAACCGCTATTCGCTGTGATTGTGGGCGGCAGCGTAGGTTGTGTACTGCGTTGGTGGTTCGGTATGCGTTTCAATGCGTTTTTCCCCAATCTTCCACCGGGTACGTTGCTGGTGAATCTGATTGGCGGCTTTGTGATCGGGGGGGCCATGGCCTGGTTTATTAAAAATCCCCAGCTCGATCCCGCCTGGCGGTTACTGATCATTACAGGCTTATGTGGCGGGCTCACCACGTTTTCCACGTTTACCGCAGAATTAATGACCCTGTTGCAGTCCGGAAAATATCTCTGGGCGATGAGCAGCGCGCTGGTGCATGTCATTGGCTCGTTGCTGATGAGTTTTGCCGGTTTCGCGCTGATTAACCTGTTGGGTTAACGCCGCCGCGAAACCGGATGCCATCAGTCCTGCAGACACTGAGCGATGAAGCTGGCGGCGTGCAGGGCGCCCTTGGCTGAAATCGTGTGGCCAGTCTGTGGCTCAATCAATGCCTCGACCGGAACCGCCGCGGCTTTCAGGCGGGCCGCGGCTGACTCACTTTCGCTGACGGGGATCACCGCATCAGCCCGGCCATGGATCAGCAGGGCTGGCGTATGCGCGAGTGGTGTCAGTGGGCCGTCAAAGGCCAGTCGGCCGGAAAATGCCACCACGCCCGCCAGGGGATAACGGCCGGAGGCCAGTAGATCAAGCGCCATGATCGAGCCCTGAGAAAAGCCCACCAGGATGACCTTCTCCCAGCATTCTGCCATATCATGTTGCGCCATCAGGTCACGCAGAACGCGGTCAAACGCCTCACGGGCTTCGCGAACCCGCCCTGGACGGTTTTCCGGCGTAATGCCCGCCAGACTGAACCACTGATAGCCCATGCCCTGTTCAAAAGCATAAGGCGCATCCGGTGAGGCAAAGACCACATCGGGTAACAAGGTTGCCCAATAGTCGCCGACAGGCGCCAGATCGTCGCCGTTACTGCCTACGCCGTGCAGAAAAATCACCAGTGCTTTTGCCATGCCGGTTCCTGTAAAAGTTATGTTGTCTGACAGGTATTTGAACAGTTACACCGGTTAACGTCAAAATCAAACTGACCGCCGGGAAGGCCGCCTGTCGTACAGGGGAAGGCAAACATTACGTGCCGTCTCCCTTTCCCTGTAACGTAAAACCTGCTTGACTGAAACGTCACCGCTTGCCGTCTGGAGTTATGCATGTCGTTGTTTACCCTGAGCACGTTATCCGACATTCCCGCCGCTGAATGGGATGCGCTGCTGCCTGATGATCAGCCTTTTTTGCGCCATGCCTTTTTGCTGAGCCTTGAAGACAGCGGCAGCGTCAGGCCGGAAAGGGGCTGGCAGCCAGCCCATCTGGTCTGGCGTGAGCAGGGTGAACTCTGCGCCGCGCTACCCGGCTACCAAAAAAGCCATTCACAGGGTGAATACGTGTTCGATCACGCCTGGGCCGATGCCTGTCAGCGAGCCGGTATCGCTTACTATCCGAAATGGCTCGGTGCCATTCCTTTCAGCCCGGTAACGGGCGCGCGCGTGCTGGGCAAATCCGATGCCGCTATCCGACTGCTGTCGAGGCTGCCAGACTGGCTGGAGCGCCAGGCGTTGAGTGGCGCGCATATCAATTTCACCGACTCTCACGCTAACGCGCTGCTGGCGGAACAACCCGACTGGCTGGCGCGGCTGGGCTGCCAGTATCACTGGCACAATCGCGGCTATCGCGACTTCCAGGACTTTCTGGATACGTTGATGTCACGCAAGCGCAAACAGCTGCGCAAGGAACGGGAGCAGGTCGCCCTGAACGGCTTTGAATTTGACTGGTATCGCGGCGATCAACTGCGTGAAGATCAATGGGATTTTGTGTACACCTGCTATGCCAACACGTACGCGGTGCGTGGTCAGCGTCCTTATCTGACGCGTGCCTTTTTTAGCTTACTGGCCGCGCGTCTGCCGGAAAACATTCGCGTCGTCATTGCCCGTTTGCAGCAGCAGCCCGCAGCGATGGCTTTTTACCTTAAAGACGGGGAAAGCCTGTATGGCCGCTACTGGGGCTGCCTGGCGGAATTTAACCAGCTTCACTTCGAAACCTGTTTTTATCAGGGGATGGATTTCGCCATCGCCGAAGGCCTGCAACGCTTCGATGCGGGCGCGCAGGGCGAACACAAGCTGGTGCGTGGTTTCGAACCGCAGATTACCCACTCCTGGCACTACCTGTGTCATCCCGGCCTGCGCGCCGCCGTTGACGATTTTTTGCAGCAGGAGCGGCAGGGCGTTCACCTGTGGGCCGAAGAAGCCAGGGACGCCTTGCCCTACCGACGCGGCGACTAGTCCGCCCCGACAAACCCGCCGGTCTGATGTTGCCAGAGCCGGGCATACAGGCCATTTTGTGCCAGCAGTTCCTGGTGGCTACCGATTTCGACAATCTGGCCGTGTTCCAGCACCACCAGCCGGTCCATTTTTGCAATCGTGGACAGACGGTGAGCGATGGCAATCACCGTTTTACCCTGCATCAGCGACTCCAGGCTTTCCTGAATCGCCGCTTCCACCTCTGAATCAAGAGCGGAAGTGGCTTCATCCATGATCAGAACTGGCGCGTCTTTCAGCAACACGCGCGCAATGGCTATGCGCTGACGCTGCCCGCCAGACAGTTTTACGCCGCGCTCACCGACATGCGCATCCAGCCCCGTCCGGCCCTGGGAATCCGACAGCAGCGGGATAAATTCGTCGGCGCGGGCGCGACGGATAGCCAGTTGCAGTTCTTCCTCGCTGGCATGGGGCCGGCCATAGAGCAGATTTTCGCGGATAGAGCGGTGCAGCAGCGAGGTATCCTGGGTGATCATGCCAATCTGGCTGCGCAGGCTTTCCTGCGTCACCTCGGCAATACACTGACCGTCAATCAGGATGCGCCCGCCGTTCAGGTCGTAAAGACGCAACAGCAGATTGACCAGCGTCGATTTTCCGGCACCGGAAGGTCCAATCAGGCCAATCTTTTCCCCCGGTTTAATGGTCAGGTTCAGGCCATTAATCACCTGCCGCTCGCCACCATAGTTAAAACGGATGTTGTCGAAGCGAATCTCCCCCTGCGTCACTCTGAGCTGTTTCGCCTGGGGCGCATCCTGCACGCTAAGCGGTTGGGAAATGGTGTTCAGTCCGTCCTGCACCATGCCGATATTTTCAAAAATGCCGTTCACCACCCACATCACCCAACCGGACATATTAACCAGACGGATAACCAGGCCGGTCGCCAGGGCAATGGCACCGACGCTAATCAGCGATGCGCTCCACAGCCACAGCGCCAGGCCGGACGTGGCGACAATCAGAACGCCGTTGAGCGTCGACAGCGTCAAATCCATGCTGGTTACCATGCGGTTAGCCTGCTGCGTTTTGTCTGTCTGCTCCTGAATCGCCTCACGTGCGTACTGCCGCTCCAGGTCGCTATGGGCGAACAGCTTGATGGTAGCGATATTGGTGTAACCATCCACAATCGTGCCCATGAGTTTCGAGCGCGCTTCTGAGGACACCACGGAACGGGCCTTTACGCGCGGCACAAAATAGCGCAGCGCCGCGCTGTAAAGCACAATCCAGATAATGAGCGGAATCATCAAACGCCAGTCCGCTTCGGCGAACAGCACCAGCGCCGTCGCGGCGTAGATCAGCACATGCCAGATGGCATCGACCAACTGCACCGCAGAATCGCGGAGCGAGTTGCCGGTTTGCAAAATGCGCTGCGCAATCCGGCCCGCAAAATCGTTCTGGAAAAAATTCATGCTCTGACGCAGAACGTAGTTGTGGTGCTGCCAGCGAATCATGCTGGTCATGCCGGGATTAATGCTCTGGTGAACCAGCATATCGTGCAGCGCAATAAACACCGGCCGCAGTATCAGGGCGACGCAGCCCATCCAGAGTAAGGTTGGCCAGTTATCGTGAAACAGCGTAGCCGGGGTGGAATGGTTAACCAGATCAATGATGCGGCTCAGATAACTGAACAGCGCCACCTCAATGAGCGCGCCCACCAACCCCACCACCAGCAGTGCGGCGAAGCTTGGCCACACCTGGCGCAGGTAGTAAAAATAAAAAGGCCAGACCCGTGAGGGCGGCATATCGGTGGGGGCATCCTGAAAAATATTGATAAAACGTTCGAAACGACGATACAACATACAGTTACTCTTTCCGTTCGATAAGAATTACAGCTTAGTGCATGTGTACGCCCGATTAAAAAAAAGGATTCTCTATGGATATCACTCTGCGCGGCCGTGAACCACATGATGCAGCGGCTTACCAACGGCTTTACGGCCATCCGGCGGTTTTCCCCTGGACGCTGCAATTGCCGTTTCCCAGCGTCGCCACCTGGGAAAAGAAATTCGCAAAAATGGATGCCGAGGGCTTCATCAATTTTGTTGCCGAAGTAGACGGCGAAATGGTTGGTGAGCTGACCTTGTTTACAAATCATAATCCGCGTACGCGTCACTGCATCAGCTTCGGCATCGGTGTCAATCCGGCGTTCTCAGGGCGCGGCATTGGCGAGCTGTTGATCCGCACGGCAATGGATTATGCACGTAACTGGCTGGGCATCACCCGCATGGAGCTTGAGGTGTTTCATGACAATCATCGGGCGCTGGCGCTGTATGAAAGGCTGGGTTTTGAGCGCGAAGGGGTGCGTCGTCAGGCATCCTTACGTGAAGGTAAACTTCATGATGTGGTGATGATGGCCAAACTGCTCAACGTGGCGTAACGACCGCGCATTGCCCGTTTTTGCGCGCGGCGTTAAGGTCAAAAGTCGCGCAACATGTTTAAACGTTGTTCTGTGCCACAGTTCGCACAAAATGCCCTGCATAAAACCCATCGCCTGCCGATATGACGGTATCACCCACTGATGCTCTGGAGGGCGATTGTGATAAAACTAATAACGATCGACGAACTGAAAACGGGCATGTTCGTCCACAAACTTGAGGTCTGGTGGTTTAAAGACAAACGTATTCGTAATCAGATGCTGATCACCGATCCGCAGCAGGTTGCGATGTTCCGTCGTGAAGGTATTCAGCGGTTATGGATTGATGAAGAGAAATCGATTTCATCACCACCTCCTGAGCCAGTCCATACCGCACCCTGCCAGCAGGCTCCCTTTACGCAGGAACGTGAACAGGCACAGCAGCTGTTTGAACAAGGCAAAATCAAGGTCCTGGCGCTGTTTAACGAAGCGCGAATGGGTTGCGGCCTCGATCTGAGCAGTATGATTGATATTGTGGATAAAATAGCCGGTTCGATTGAGCGCGAGCCCAGCGCACTTCTGCGCGTGGCACAACTGAAAGATCACGATAATTACACCTACCTGCACTCCATGGCGGTCTGCGGCTTGATGATCGCCCTGGGTAAAAAGCTCGGCCTGGATGCGCATCAACTTCAGCGCGTTGGCATGGGAGGGTTGTTACATGACATTGGCAAAGCGGCCGTACCGCTCAGTATCCTGAATAAACCGGATAAGCTGAGCGACGACGAGTTTGCCATCATGTGCGAGCATCCGATAGCGGGTGCACAGATGCTGATGGAAGCGAACGCAGGGGATGACCTGGTCGATATTGCCCTGCATCATCATGAAAAATATGACGGCAGCGGTTATCCCTACCGCCATAAAGGCCATGAGATTAGCGTCTATTCCCGTATGGCCACCATTTGTGATGTGTACGATGCCCTGACCTCAACGCGTCCTTACCGCGAGGGCTGGACACCCGCACAAGCTTTACAGTCGATGCTGGCCTGGCGCGGGCATTTTGACACAACGCTGCTGCATGCGTTCGTTACGACAATCGGTCTGTATCCGGTGGGGTCGCTGGTGCGGCTGGCATCGGGACGCATTGCACTGGTGGTCAAGGCGGGCGAACAATCGCTTCAGAAGCCGCGCGTACATGTTTTCTGGTCGTTGCACGCTAAGCGCCCCGTCAGACCAGAAGTGGTCGATCTGGGGGACAGTTTTTGCACGGACAGCATTGTCTGCTCGGAGAGTCTCGCGGCCTGGCCAACGATCGACCTCAACCGGGTCTGGTTGCTGGACGTTGCCTGAGCCAACATCGCCATTTTTATACCTTTTTTACAGCGTGCCAGTGCTTTTTAACCCTTTCTTTATGTGACTCAGCGCAAGCTATTCAGCAAATCCAAACCTCTGGAGGTTGCTGTGAGTGCAGGCGTGATAACCGGCATTGTGCTGGTCGTGTTGTTGCTGGGCTATTTAGTGTATGCCCTGTTGAATGCGGAGGCCTTCTGATGGCGGCCAATGCATTTTTACTGATCGCGGTGTATCTGCTGGTGCTGATGGTGTTGGCACAGCCGCTGGGACGTGGTCTGGCAGCGCTGGTGGCGGACAAACCCCTTTTTACCCGTGCCGAAGCGCTGTTTTGGCGCGTCGCCGGGGTACAGCAAGGCGATATGCGCTGGCCGCAATACCTGCTGGCCATTGTGCTGTTCAACCTGTTCGGCCTGATCCTCCTGCTGGCTATACTGCTGCTTCAGGACAAGCTCCCGCTCAATCCACAACACTTTCCGGCCTTGAGCTGGGATCTGGCGCTTAACACCGCGATTAGCTTCGTCACTAACACCAACTGGCAAGCTTATTCAGGCGAAAGCACCCTGAGCTATTTCAGCCAGATGGTGGGCCTGACCGTGCAGAACTTTTTCTCTGCCGCGACCGGTATCGCCGTCGCCTTTGCCCTGATTCGGGGCTTTGCGAATCGCTCGATTGCAACCCTGGGTAACGCCTGGCGCGATCTGACGCGCGTGACGCTTTACGTGTTATTGCCCGTCAGTCTGCTGATGGCGCTGTTTTTTGTCAGCCAGGGCAGCATTCAGAACGTCCTGCCTTATCAGACGATTACCGGCCTGGATGGGGCGCAGCAAACGCTGGCAATGGGCCCGGTGGCCTCGCAGGAAGCCATCAAAATGCTGGGCACCAACGGCGGCGGCTTTTTTAACGCGAACTCTGCTCACCCGTTTGAAAACCCCACCGCGCTGACCAACTTCGTGCAGATGCTCAGTATCTTCCTGATACCGGCCGCGCTGTGCTTTGCCTTTGGCGAATGTGTGAAAGACCGTCGTCAGGGCAACATGCTGCTGTGGTCAATGACGCTGATGTTTGTCGTGGCGGCGGCCTTCGTGATGTGGGCGGAAGTGAACGGGAATCCGCACTTCCTGACGCTGGGCGCGGACAGCGCCATCAATATGGAAGGAAAAGAAACGCGCTTTGGCATTCTCAATTCCAGCCTGTTTGCGGTTATCACGACCGCCGCGTCCTGTGGTGCGGTGAATGCGATGCATGACTCGTTCACGGCCCTGGGCGGCATGGTACCTATGTTGCTGATGCAACTGGGCGAAGTGATCTTCGGCGGTGTCGGTGCGGGCTTGTATGGGATGTTGCTGTTCGTGTTGCTGGCGGTGTTTATCGCCGGACTGATGATTGGCCGTACTCCCGAGTTTCTCGGCAAAAAAATCGAAGTCTGGGAAATGAAAATGACCGCACTTGCCATTCTGGTGACGCCCGCGCTGGTGCTGATCGGTACAGCCATCGCCATGATGACCGACGCTGGCCGGGCCGGTATGGCTAACCCAGGCACCCACGGCTTCAGTGAAGTGTTATACGCCGTATCGTCGGCCGCTAACAACAACGGCAGTGCCTTTGCCGGTCTGAGCGCGAACACGCCGTTCTGGAACGTTTTGCTGGCCATCTGCATGTTCCTGGGGCGCTTTGGCATCATCCTGCCGGTAATGGCGATTGCCGGTTCTATGGCCGGTAAAAAAATTCAGCCGGTCGGTAACGGGACGCTGCCAACGCATGGTCCGCTGTTTATCGCGTTGTTGGTGGGCACCGTCCTGCTGGTGGGCGCACTGACCTTTATCCCCGCTCTGGCTCTGGGTCCGGTAGCCGAGCATCTGCAACTTATTCAGGGACATTAATCATGAGTCGTCAACAACAGGTGTTTGACGCAGCGCTCTTGCGCACTTCAGCAATCGATGCCGTGAAAAAACTCGACCCACGCGTTCAGTTTCGTAATCCGGTGATGTTTGTCGTCTACCTGGGCAGTCTCCTGACCACGGTACTGGCGGTGCTGATGTCTACTGGCTATCAGAGCGGCAGCGCCAGTTTTACCGGCGCGGTGTCTGTCTGGCTGTGGTTTACCGTGCTGTTTGCGAACATGGCAGAAGCGCTGGCCGAAGGGCGCAGTAAAGCCCAGGCGAACAGCCTGAAAGGCGTCAAAAAAACCAGCTTTGCGAAAAAACTGTCGGCTGCGCATTACGGAGCAAAATGGCAGCAGATTGCGGCCGATGAGCTGCGCAAAGGGGATGCGGTATTAGTGGAAGCGGGTGACGTTATCCCGTGCGATGGTGAGGTGGTCGAAGGGGGCGCATCGGTTGATGAAAGTGCCATCACCGGGGAATCCGCACCGGTGATTCGTGAATCGGGCGGTGACTTTGCCTCGGTAACCGGCGGGACGCGTATTCTGTCCGACTGGCTGGTCATCACCTGCAGTGCAAACCCCGGCGAAACCTTCCTGGATCGCATGATCGCGATGGTGGAAGGCGCACAGCGCCGTAAAACGCCCAATGAAATCGCCCTGACGATTCTGCTGGTGTCCCTGACGATTGTGTTTCTGTTAGCTACCGTCACGCTGTGGCCGTTCTCCGCCTGGGGCGGTACGCCGGTGACCATCACCGTGCTGGTTGCGTTACTGGTGTGCCTGATCCCTACCACGATTGGTGGTTTACTCTCCGCCATCGGCGTTGCGGGGATGAGCCGAATGCTGGGGGCAAACGTGATTGCCACCAGTGGTCGTGCTGTCGAAGCGGCCGGGGATGTGGACGTGCTGATGCTGGACAAAACCGGCACCATCACACTGGGTAACCGCCAGGCGACCCAGTTTTTACCGGCCCCCGGCGTCACAGAAGAACAGCTTGCCGATGCCGCCCAGTTGGCCTCGCTGGCGGATGAAACGCCGGAAGGTCGCAGTATCGTGGTCCTGGCGAAGCAAAAATTTAATCTGCGTGAGCGGGACCTGAGCAGCATGGGAGCCAGTTTTATTCCCTTCTCAGCCCAGACGCGCATGAGTGGTGTGAACGTGCAGAACCGCCTGATTCGTAAAGGGGCGGTCGATGCGGTGCGCCGTCATATTGAAGCCAGTCACGGTGCGTTCCCGGCAGAAGTAAACGCCCGGGTAGAAGAGGTTGCCCGGGCGGGCGGCACTCCGCTGGTGGTCGCTGAAGGCCCGAAAGTGCTGGGCGTGGTCGCGCTGAAAGATATCGTCAAGGGCGGGATCAAAGAGCGCTTTGCCGAACTGCGCAAAATGGGCATTAAAACCGTGATGATTACCGGTGATAACCCGCTGACCGCCGCCGCGATTGCAGCCGAAGCGGGCGTGGATGACTTTTTGTCGGAAGCGACACCCGAAGCCAAACTGGCGCTGATCCGTCAGTATCAGGCCGAAGGCCGCCTGGTGGCGATGACCGGCGACGGCACCAACGATGCGCCTGCGCTGGCGCAGGCCGATGTCGCGGTCGCGATGAACTCGGGGACGCAGGCCGCAAAAGAGGCAGGCAACATGGTCGATCTGGATTCCAACCCGACCAAGCTGCTGGAAGTGGTACATATCGGTAAACAGATGTTGATGACGCGCGGATCGTTAACCACGTTCAGTATCGCCAACGACGTAGCCAAATACTTCGCCATTATTCCGGCGGCGTTTGCGGCTACGTATCCTCAGCTCAATATGCTCAACGTGATGGAGCTGCACTCACCGTCCTCCGCGATTCTGTCGGCAGTGATTTTTAATGCCCTGGTAATCGTCTTCCTGATTCCGCTGGCCTTAAAAGGCGTGAGCTACCGGCCATTAAGCGCCGCATCACTGCTGCGCCGTAATTTGCTGATTTATGGATTAGGTGGACTGCTGGTGCCGTTTATCGGTATCAAAGCGATCGATATGTTGCTTGTGCTGTTTGGTATGGCCTGAGGAGAATAAAATGAGTCAGTTACGTCCGGCAATTTTTCTGCTGCTGCTGCTAACGGTTGTATGTGGCGTAGTTTATCCTTTGCTCACGACCGGGTTGGCGCAGTGGCTGTTTCCCTGGCAGGCTAACGGATCGCTGTTAAAGGTAGAAGGTGAAGAACGGGGCTCTGCACTGATTGGGCAGGCTTTTAGCCAGCCTGGCGAGTTTTGGGGCCGTCCTTCTGCCACCGGCGACAAACCGTATAATCCCCTGGCATCCAGTGGCAGTAACCTGGCCGCGAGTAATCCGGCACTCGACAAAGCGGTGGCTGAACGCGTTGCCGCGTTACGTGCAGCCAATCCGCAGGCCAATGGGCCGGTGCCGGTAGATCTGGTGACCAGTTCAGCCAGTGGGCTTGATCCAGAGATTTCGCCACAGGCAGCGCTGTGGCAGGCACCGCGCGTGGCGGCGGCCCGTCAGTTGCCGCTGGCGAAAGTGGATGCGCTGGTGGACAGCCTGACTCAACGTCCGCTGCTCCCATTTATCGGCGAACCCACGGTGAATGTGCTGCAACTCAATCTGGCGCTGAACGATCTTAAATAAGTAAAAGGACGCTATGAATCACGAACCGCTGCGCCCCGATCCGGATGCGCTGTTACAGGCCAACAGTGACAGCCATCGCGGTAAGCTCAAGATCTATTTTGGTGCCTGTGCGGGGGTAGGGAAAACCTACGCCATGCTGCAGGAGGCGCAGCGGCTCCGTGCCCAGGGACTCGACGTGCTGGTCGGCGTGGTGGAAACCCACGAGCGGCCGGAAACGGCCCAGCTTCTTAACGGACTGGTGGTGCTGCCGCGTCGCGCTACCGGCCGATCCCGCCATGCTGAATTCGATCTGGATGCCGCGCTGGCACGTCATCCGGCGGTCATCCTGATGGATGAACTGGCTCATACCAACGTGAAAGGCTCGCGACATCCCAAACGCTGGCAGGATATTGAAGAACTCCTGGATGCGGGCATCGATGTGCTGACCACAGTGAACGTTCAGCACCTGGAAAGCCTGAATGATGTGGTCGGCGGCGTTACCGGCATTCAGGTGCGTGAAACCGTACCAGACCCGTTTTTTGACAGCGCCGATGAAGTGGTGCTGGTGGATCTGCCGCCTGACGATCTCCGGCAACGCCTGAAAGAGGGCAAGGTCTACATTGGCGATCGCGCCGAGCGGGCCATCGAAAATTTCTTCCGCAAAGGCAACCTGTTTGCGCTTCGTGAGCTGGCACTGCGCCGCACGGCCGATCGGGTAGACGACCAGATGCGCGCCTGGCGCGACAGCCAGGGACGGGACAAGGTCTGGCACACGCGCGACGCGATTTTGCTCTGTATCGGAGACGATACGGGCAGCGAGAAACTGGTTCGTACGGCGGCACGGCTGGCCGCCCGGCTCGGCAGCGAATGGCACGCTGTCTATGTTGAAACGCCGCGCCTCAACCGCTTACCGGAGGCCCGTCGCCGCGCCATTTTGCGGACGCTCAAACTGGCGCAGGAGATGGGCGCGGAAACGGCAACGCTCTCCGATCCCGACGACGCTCAGGCGGTGCTGCGCTACGCGCGGGAACACGATCTGGGCAAGATTGTGACCGGACGGCGTCCCGTGCGACGCTGGCGGCGCGACAGTTTTGCTGAGCGGCTTGGGCAACTGGGCCCGGATCTGGATTTGCTGGTAGTG
Organism: Pantoea sp. PNA 14-12; assembly: GCF_004364735.1. NCBI lineage: Bacteria > Pseudomonadati > Pseudomonadota > Gammaproteobacteria > Enterobacterales > Erwiniaceae > Pantoea > Pantoea sp. PNA 14-12. The sequence goes on from NZ_SOAJ01000007.1 coordinate 47,449, forward strand.
GCACTCAATGAGCCCATGCAGGATGCGCCGCATCCCTTAGCCAGCGACCGGGTTAACAGCGACAAATGGCGCATGCAGTTGCGCGGCGTCATGATGGCGCTGGTGCTGTGTATTCTGGTCACCGCCGCCGGACAATCGGTGCTGATCAGCTTTGATCCGGCCAACTGCGTGATGATCTACCTGCTGGCGGTGGTGATCGTGGCCCTGCGTTATGGCCGATGGCCATCCGTGATCGCCACAGTCATCAACATCATTGCCTTTGATCTGTTTTTTGTGGCACCGAAAGGCACGATTGCCGTCTCCGATTTACAGTACCTGGTGACCTTTGGCGTAATGCTGGCGGTCGGCGTGATCGTGGGTAACCTGACGGCGGGCGTGCGCTACCAGGCGCGCGTCGCGCGTTATCGCGAACAGCGCACCCGGCAACTGTATGAAATGGCTAAATCGTTGGGCAGCGGTCTGACACCCGAGGATATCGCGGCCACCAGTCAGCGCGTGCTCGACGCCACATTGCAGGCCCGATCCCTGCTGCTGCTGCCGGATGAGCAGGGCGAGCTGCAAACCCTGGGCAACGCGCTGCCGGGAAATGAACCGGACTGGGCTATCGCCAAATGGAGCTACAGCAAAGGCCAGCCAGCCGGCGCAGGCACAGACACGTTACCGGCCGTGCCCTACCAGATTCTGCCGCTGAAGGTAGGAGAATCCTGTCGCGGGCTGCTGGTCGTCGAGCCAGAAAACGTGCGCCAGCTGATGATTCCCGAACAGCAGCGGCTGTTAGAAACCTTCACCGTCCTGATTGCGAACGCGCTGGAACGTCTGGCGCTGTCGCAGAGTGAAGCGGCCTCGCGGCTGGCCGCCGAGCGTGAACAGTTACGCAATGCCCTGTTGTCGGCGCTGTCTCACGATTTACGCACGCCCTTAACCGTGCTGTTTGGTCAGGCGGAAATGCTGATGCTCGACCTGGCCAGTGATAATTCAAAATATGTGCCCCAGGCCAGCCAGATTCGCGAACAGACCCTGAGCACGATTCGTCTGGTCAGCAATATGCTGGATATGGCGCGTATTCAGTCCGGCGGTCTGAATTTACGGGAAGAGTGGCTGGCTCTCGAAGAGGTGATCGGCGGGGCGCTCAGTAGCATGGCACCGTCGCTGAAAGGAAAGGCGGTCGAACTCGATCTGCCTGCGGATATCGTCCTGATTAAGGGAGACAGCACCTTGCTGGAGCGGGTGTTTACCAACCTGATCGAAAACAGCCTCAAATACGCCGGTAACTGCGTGCCGCGCGGGATCCGCGCCTGGTGTGATCATGCCCGCCTGGAAATTGCCGTCTGGGATGGCGGTCCGGGCATCGCGGAACAGGACATGACCCGTATTTTTGATAAGTTTTCGCGTGGCGACAAAGAGTCGGCCGTGCCTGGCGTCGGACTGGGGCTGGCCATTTGTAAAACCATCATTGAGAGTCACGGCGGTCAGATCTGGGCGGAAAATCGCCCGGAAGGTGGGGCCTGTTTCCGCCTTTCTTTACCCTTGCCGCCCGCACCTGAAATTTCTCCTGAAGGGCTGAAATAACTTCACAGATGATCGGTTATAATGCGCGACTTTACTGCTTATGACTGGGAAATTATGGAACGTTTTACCGAAAACCTGATGTATGCATCGCGCTGGCTGTTGGCTCCCGTTTACATTGGACTTTCGCTGGGATTACTGGCACTGACCATCAAATTTTTCCAGGAAATTGTTCACCTGTTGCCCAACATTTTTAGCATTGCAGAAAACGACCTGATCCTGCTGTTGCTGTCACTGGTGGACATGACGCTGGTCGGCGGGCTGCTCGTGATGGTGATGCTGTCTGGCTATGAAAACTTTGTCTCCAAACTCGATATTGATGAGGGCAAAGAGAAGCTGAGCTGGCTGGGTAAGATGGATTCCGGCTCGCTGAAAAACAAAGTGGCGGCGTCGATTGTGGCTATCTCCTCCATCCACCTGCTGCGGGTGTTTATGGACGCGCGCAATGTCGAAAATGATAAGCTGATGTGGTACGTGATCATCCATCTGACCTTCGTTTTGTCGGCCTTTGTGATGGGCTGGCTGGACAGCATGTCGCGGGCAGAGAAGAAAAACGTGTAACCGACGGCACGCGTTATCCGCGCCGGCGACTGACGTCGCTTTTCCCGCGAGATGCCGGCGTCAGCCTGACGCCGGCCGTGCCCCCGCCAGATGAGGCAACACCGCCTTGATCATGGCAAAAAACGCAGTCAGCCGGGCAGGATAATAGCTCGCCCAGGGATAGGTCAGCCATACCGGTAACGCCGGAGCCTGCCATTCCGGCATGAGCTGGACCAGCCTGCCCTCTGCTAAATCCTCTTGTATCACCCACGACGAGACGATGGCGGCACCCAGGCCCGCCAGCGCAGCTTTGCGTACCGCATAGAGGCTGTCGCTGCTTAAAACAGGGGCGATGGGCAGATTCACCGGTTCACCTTTGTCCTGATGCTGTAACGCGATTTCGTTACGGTAGAAGCTGGTTAACGCGAGCCAGGGCAACGCGCCCAGCTGTTCGACCCGGGTGATCGGTGCATGCTGCCGGAGCAGTTCAGGGGCCGCGACAACAATGCGCGGCACTTCGGCCAGCAGCACCGCCACGACCGAAGGATCGGTAGGCGCGCCGACCTGAATGGCGCAGTCAACGTTCTCGGCCACAAAATCGGGTGTTCTGTCGTTCAGCATCCACTCTATGCGTAAACGGGGATAGCGGCGCATAAAGTCCACCAGCGGGGCGACCAGTTGATCCTGACCAAATGCATGTGGCGCGCGTACCCGCAGTGTCCCGACGGGATCGCTGCCTGCGCCGGTCAGATCGTCTTCCAGCGCATGCCAGGTGGCGAGCAGTTGACGTGCCTGTGCATAACAGCGTTCGCCATCATCGGTGAGCTTGAGCGCGTGCGTCGTGCGCAGTATCAGCTTCACGCCGAGCCCGTGCTCAAGCGCCTGCAACCGACGGCTGATAGTGGGCTGTGTTGTGCCAAGTTGCACTGCGGCGGCAGACAAACTGCCGCTTTCGACAATGCGGATGAAGGTATGCATCAATGCGATACGATCGTTATTGCTGAAATTGCTCATGCGCGCCACGTATAACCGTTTTGTTTTTTATCAGTCTACCGCGTATGCCAAAAACAGGCTTTACTTGCCACACGCTTTTTTCGAGGATTTCACTATGACAGTGGTACATAACCTGAACCGGCATTCAACTGAGCGCCTGCCTGCGCCCCTTGTTTTTACGTTAGCAACCGGTGCGGGTCTGAGCGTGGCATCGATTTACTACAGTCAGCCCATGCTCGACATCATCAGCAAGCAGTTCCAGATAAGCGTTGGCAGCGTCGGTATGGTGCCCATGTTAACCCAGGCGGGTTATGCGCTGGGGATCCTGCTGCTGGCCCCGCTCGGCGATCGCCACGATCGTCGCACCATTATTTTAATCAAAGGGTTACTGCTAGTCATGGCGCTTCTGCTGTGCGGCTTTTCCGGCGGCATCAGCGCACTGCTTATCGCCAGTTTTATCACCGGCCTGACGGCGACCGTGGCGCAGGACATTGTTCCGGCGTCGGCCGCGCTCGCCCCGGTGGCCAGCCGGGGTAAAACGGTTGGCACGGTGATGACGGGTTTACTGGTCGGCATTTTATTATCCCGTGTCGTTAGCGGTGTGGTGGCGGAGTATTTTGGCTGGCGCACCATGTACATGATTGCGGCTGTGGCCGTGTTGCTGATCAGCCTGACGCTGTGGCGCGTACTGCCGCGCTTTACGCCGGGTACGTCGGTAAGCTATCCCCGCCTGCTGTTGTCACTGGTGCACTTATGGCGTGCGCATCAAACCCTGCGGCGTGCGGCGCTGGCACAGGGACTGCTCTCCGTGAGTTTTAGTGCGTTCTGGTCAACGCTGGCGATCATGCTTAGCGACCGCTTCCATTTTGACAGTGCCATTGCCGGTGCTTTTGGTCTGGCAGGGGCGGCAGGCGCGCTGGCGGCGCCGCTGGCCGGGAACGTGGCGGATCGTATTGGCCCGGCGCGCGTCACCCAGTTTGGTGCCGGTCTGGTGACGCTCTCTTTCGCGCTGATGTTTTTACTGCCTTTCCTGCCGCTGTCTGCTCAACTGGCCGTCATTATTATCAGCACAATAGGTTTTGACTTAGGCGTGCAGGCGACCCTGGTGGCCCATCAGACATTGATTTACGGTCTGGTTCCCGAGGCGCGTAGCCGGCTAAATGCCCTGCTGTTTACCGTGGTGTTTATCGGTATGGCCAGTGGGGCGGCACTGGGTAGCCTGGCGTTGGCGCACTGGGGCTGGAATGGCGTTGTCGTGTTATCCACCGTTGCCGCCGCTGTCAGCCTGTTGATCCGCCTCGCCAGTCGTCACCTCAGGGACTGATTCTTCCGCCCGCCAGCAAATGTGCCAGGCTTAGTCATAAACTCAATTAAAACGGTGCGTTATGAACTTCATTGCCTGGACAGCTGCGACGGGCTGTCTGCTGTTATTAATGTCGCTGGCATCAGGGTGGATCCACCGCGGCCCCGTGACCTCTTTTGGTCTTTTTTTATTAACCGGGATCGCCTGTGGGCCGTGGGGATTTGATGTGATTGAAATCGATATCCTCCGCCATGCTGAACTGGTCGCGCATATTACCGAGATAACGATGGCCGCGTCGCTGTTCATCACCGGGCTCAAGCTGCGTCTGCCGCTGAAAGCCAGGCAATGGCGCGCGGGCAGCCTGCTGGCGTTTCCGGCCATGTTGTTGACGGTCGCCGCAATGACGCTGCTGTCTCACTGGCTGGTGGGGCTGTCGTGGCCGATTGCGCTGGCCTTTGGTGCCATTGTTGCGCCCACCGATCCTGTGCTGGCCAGCCTGATTTCCGTCAGCGATGCGCAGGACGATGATGCCCTGCGCGTTGCGATATCCAGTGAGGCGGGCATGAATGATGGTTCGGCGCTGCCGTTACTCATTCTGGCCCTGTTGCTGTTTAACGGTGAAAGTCTGGGCACGGGCATGCTGGCACGCTGGGCAGCCATTGATGTGGTGTGGGCCATTGGCGGCGGCATTCTGCTGGGGTTTGGTCTGGGGCGGTTAGTCGGCCTGCTGGCCGCACGGCTTCGTCATGCGCATGGTGATGTCGCACCCAATGACTTTCTGGCGCTGGCGCTCATTGCGTTGAGCTATGCCCTTGCTGAATCGCTGGGCGCGTCGGGCTTTCTGGCTACCTTTGCGGCAGGCCTGGGATTACGTCGGGCTGAACTGGGTGTGTTCAAACGTTATCAGCCTGATGATATGCCGGATGACGATCGGGTGCTGCCTGCGGAAGCACTGGTCAATCCCAACCAGCGTTTACAGCAACACGGTAGCGGTATGGTGAAATCGGTCGGTTTAGTGGTAGGCGACGCGCTGTCTTTTGGCGATACTATTGAGCGTTTACTGGCGGCCACAATGATGGTGGTCCTCGGCGTGACGCTGGCCCATCACTGGAACATGCAGGGCGTGATGCTCGGCCTGTTGCTGTTTGTGGTCGTCCGGCCACTCGCCGTATGGCTGGTCACGCTGCGCTGCGGCGTATCGCTTCCTCACCGTTTGCTCATCGGCTGGCTGGGGATTCGCGGTATAGGTAGTCTTAATTATATTGCGTTTGCCTGGGTCCATGGTATGGGCGGCTCGCAGGCAACGATGATGGTTGATATGGCGCTGACGCTGGTGGTATGCAGCATCGTGGTGCACGGCGTGTCGGTAACGCCGCTGCTAAACTGGCGCCAGGCCCGACTGGATGCAAAGCAGCGCCAGTCATGAAAGTGGGTTAACTGATAACAGGAGAAGACGATGAAGATATCTCAGATACTGTTGCTGAGCGTACTGGCCTCTGGCAGTGCGCTGGCGGCAGACGACACGGAACAAAGTGCTTACGCCAGCCAGCTGTGTCACATCGTGAGCAGTGAAAAAAGCGTATCGACAGCCGATCAGTATGTCGAAAAAATGAAATCCAGCGTCGCAGGATCGCAGTCCTCTTCCGCCTTCAATAAACCTGAATTTGACGAGGAACTGGCGAATGAAGTCGCCAGCGCATGGCTGCAGCTGGGTGACGAAGAGCGCGCTAAACTGCGTAAAAATACGCAGCAGTGTGAGCAAACGGTGATGACGCAGTTCCAGCAGGAAGATTAACCGCAGTTAAATCGTCAATAAACGCGCTAAAATGGCGCGTTTTTTAATGGATTTTCATGCCCGATTGCGTACATAATCGCCAGCGTCTTCACCAAACGTGCGATACATAATAAAAACGCAGCGGACCGACAGGGCCGTCTGACCTTTCTGGCATAGATTTAACAGGCATCATGATTACGCGTCGACGCTTTATTTTCGGCACAGGAGCGCTTGCGCTTTCACTGGCTACCAGCAAACTGTTTGCCCGCGATGATATTATTCCCCTCTGGCCGGACGAACCGCCCGGCGGTGGCGGCCCTGGCGGAAAATTACGTGTTGATGCATGGGGCTCCTGGTCGAATATCGTCAGCCCGGCGATTCAGCGTTTCAGACCTGAAAACCCCAACGGTGAAGCGGTGCTCATCGCGGCAGGCGGCGGCTACCGCTGGATCGGTATGGGACGTGAAGCCTGGCCCGTTGCACACTGGTTAAATGCCAACGGCTATACCGCCTATGTTCTCAGCTACCGTTTGCCGCGTGAAAAGTGGCAGGCCGGGAATCTGGCGCCTTTACAGGATGCCCAGCGCGCGCTGCGTCTGCTTCGCTCATTCGAACGAAAAGTGCATGTATTAGGATTTTCGGCCGGTGGGCATTTGCTGGGGATGGCGGCGGCGCGTCCGGACTTTCAGTCCTATCCCCCCATTGACAGAGTGGATCAGGAAATCCCCAAAGCGGACAGTGTCGGGCTGATTTATCCGGTCATTACCCTGGAAGCCCCTTATCAACATACCAATACACATCTGATGATGGTCGGTAATGATGCCAGCCCACAGGAAGAAGCCAGTTGGTCTGTGCAAAATTACGTCACGCACGCTTATCCGCCAACCTTCCTGGCGCAGGCTGGTGACGACCACACTTCAAAACCCTTTAACACGCAGTTAATGCGCGATACCTGTCGCCGCAATCGCGTGCCGGTTCAGTTGATTCAGCTTTCCAGCGGCGGGCATGGTTTTGGCCTGGGTAAAGCGGGCACGCCGGCTGCGCTGTGGGATCAGGCCTATGTGAAATGGCTGGAAAACCTTGATCAGAACCCCTCACCGTTGACGCATCGGTCTGCCACTGTCCTTTAGTTATCCTGGCGACGCCGGTCATAAAAAAAGCCGGCAGTTGCCGGCCTCGCTAAAACAGCGATTCTCAGGATTGAAGCGACACAGGGCAAAGCATGTGATAAAGCACGGTCACTGCGATTAAAACTGATAGGTCAGGCCCATCCCGACGCTGTCTTTCGTAGTGATACCGGTAGCACGAGTAAAGTCATTATCTTTCAACAGGTTAATGCGGTAATCCACATAGGTCAGCATGTTCTTGTTGAAGTAGTAATAGGTGCCCACCGCAATATACTTCTGCATGGTCTGACTTCCACCGGCAAAGTTGCCTGCGCCTTGCAGGTTTTCTCCACGCTGCGTGACAAAACCAATGGAAGGGCGTAAGCCGTTGAGGAACTGATATTGCGCAATGGCTTCGAAGTTATGCGTCTTGTCAGCAATCTGCGATAGCTGGCCGTACGGGGTCACATCGTTGGCCTCACCGTACATCGCGGCAAGGTAGATTTGGTTCGCATCGTATTTGGCCGAGGTCACCCATGCCGTCGCATCGTCACCCTGACCGTCCGCTTGCTGTGTCAGCGTACGATTGGCTTTCATACCGGCCGCAGCAATGCTCAAACCATCGGTAATGCTGTAGGTCAGACCGGCACCGTAGCCGTCGCCGTTTGCCAGCTTAGCGGTTGAGCGGTCGTTTTTCCCCTGATACTGAAGAATGACCTTCAGGCCGTTCCAGTCTGGCGAGTGCCAGGTGGCCAGGCCGGTTGAGCGTTTTGACAGGAAGTTGTCGTTGGTGGTCATGGTGCCGGAACCGTAAATCGGTGCCATATCGGTGTAAGCCGATGCGGTATACAGCACGCCAAAGCTGCGGCCGTAATCGAATGAGCCAAAGTCAGCCAGTTTCAGACCTGCAAAACCCAGACGCGTCGCATTCCCGGTTTGTGCGTCAGTGCCGCCTTCACTGTGGTTCAGCTGGAAGTTATATTCCCATTGACCATAGCCTGTCAGCTGATCGTTAATTTGGGTTTCACCTTTAAAACCCAGGCGCGCATAAGAGTTATCACCATCTTCGGCGGTATTGTCCGAAAAGACATGACGCGCATCGACTTTACCGTACAGATCAAGTTTATTACCGTTTTTATTATAAATTTCAGCGGAGCATGCAGAAAATGAGATCAGCAAACACAGTGCATGCGGCGCGCATATTTTTATTTTACGTTGCATATCATCTACCCTTTAATGTTGGTGAAGCATGAGGTTTATTTCCGCACAAGGCGGCATTGTTCAAAAATGTCAGTTTCGTTATGACGAAATAATTAAAAGCGTTACGTGGCTACATCATGTGGCCGTATTTTTATGGTTTTCCCTGGTGTTGATTATCAGGGCGCATAACGCCTTGATAATGTATTTATTATTAAATGGCTAAATCAGGTATATCGCTCAATATCGTTTGCGCGCCACTGTGTAAATATTTACGGGCGACAGCAGGGTCATTAATTGTGGCAATCGCAAATTCAATACCGGAATCGGCCAGGCGTTTCAGGTCGTCATCCGTCGCAAAGTCCGCCAGGAAGTGCAGGATCTGACAGCCGGTTCTGGCCAGTAATGCCACAGGATCGCTGGGAGGAACGCACACGGCCAGTCCACGCGGGACGTCAGGCATGATCCTTTCCGCAACCTTCAGCGAGAGCTCAGAAAAGCTGCTGATAAAGAGCTTCTTTTCATCCGCAGGCCACAGCGATTTCAGCTGCGTAATGGCAATTTCCGCGGTTTCAATTTCCTGACCAGACGTTGGTTTGATCTCCAGCTGAAGGCCAATACCTTTATCCAGCACAAATCCCACGGTTTCAGCCAGTGTAGGGACTTTAACGCCTTTGAACAGGTGGCCATAACAGACGCCCGCATCCAGCGACCGGATTTGGTCCAGGGTTAAATTGGCGACATAGCCGGTGCCATTTGTTGTCCGATCCACCGCATCATCGTGAATGATGACCGGGTGCCTGTCTTTGGTCAGTTTGACATCCACCTCTATCCACGTCGCGCCATGCTCAACGGCCGCCTGAAAAGAAGGCAGTGTGTTTTCTGGTGCCAGCAGAGGCGCACCACGATGTGCAATCAGGCGGGAATTCACTACGCGTACAGGGTGTTTTTTTGTCGGCATGCTCAGCGTTACCTTCTGTTGTCGGGTTAGCACAGGCTTACTTAAGTAAGACCTGGTTAGAAAATTCGGTTCTGACTTCGTCGCCTAGCGGTTTAGGCATGAACTGGGTGCCATGAACACGTTCTTTGCTGTTGATCAGACCAGCATCGCGATTCACTTCTTTATTTTGTGGCGTAATGCCATAAACTTGTTGAAACAGCCTTTGTGTCGTGGGCAGCGTCAGCCAGTGGATAAACAGTAATGCTGCCGCTTTGTGCGGCGCATTCTTGGGAATCGCCACCATATTTCCGCCGCCGGGCATGCCGAAATCGGGGATATAGAGTCGGATGGTTTTGGGGACTTCGCCGTGGTTTTCTAAGCCCACCAGATAGTCTTCCCAGGCGGGGACCAGCAGAAACTCACCGCTCACCAGTCGCGTCACGCTGTCGGCGTTAGAGGCGGTAATAATGTAATCAGGACGCAGTTGTTTGAACCAGTTCCAGGCCGGTTGTAAGGCCGTCAGGCTTTTTACATCCGCATCGCCTTTGGTGAAATCAAAGCCAGGCACCAGCGTACGCGTGACAGATTCAATAAACGCCGGACCGGAACCGCCGTTTTCCACGTTAAAGCCAAACTCCTGAGGATGAGTCTGCAGGAAGGTGGTGAGCTGCGGCAGGGTACGGGGCAACTCGCTTTCTTTCATGCGGCGCGAATCGTAGGCCAGGCCCGTCTGATTGCCCCAAAATGCCACGCCATAACCTTTACTGTCCGTACCCTCAATGGTGTAGTTCAGGGTTTTGCCTTCCGGCAGCAGTGTATTAATCGGGCCAAAAAACGTTTGCTGAGGCGATACCGTACCGAATGCGCCTCCGCCAATCGAAAACACATCAATATCGCCTGTTTCCCGTCCCCGGTCAGCCATGAGTTTATTAATATTGCCTTGCAGCGGACCTTCAGAGATCGTAACAGCAATACCGTACTGTTTTTCAAACAGGCTGACCTGCTCTTTAAGACGATCCTGGTAATACCATTGGTACCAGGTTAATTTCCCTTCTTTTTTAGCCTCGTCAACAATGTGTTGCCAGTCCATTTGTGTAATATCCTGAGCCTGAGTACAAAAAGCCCACGCAAGTAATAATAAGGTGGCAGATCGTCTGAACATGATTTTCCCCAGTTAAGCGAGTTAATAACCGTCAGCCTTTTCCAGAAAAAGCGGCGACGGGATTCTTTGTCAGTAATTTTTCAGCTATCAGCATTAAAATGACATTCGGCACGACCAGCATTAAAGAAATAACAGCGGCATTAGGTCTGATAAAGTTGTAACCCAGATAAGAATAAAGAATGGTCGGTACGGTAATAAAATCCGGCGAGCCGACAATAAAGCTAATGGCGAACTCTTCGATGGATAACGTAAAGACAATAATTAAGGCCGCAAATATGCCGGGTCTGATAGTTGGCAGGCAGGCAACTAAAAAACGATTTACTACAGACGCGCCCATATCGCGGGCGGCATCCAGGGTGTCCTGACGTATTTGAGAAAAGGAAAGGGTCAGAATCCTCACGGCATAGGGCATTAAGATGATGGTATGTCCCAGTAAAATGCCGACAAACCGACTGTGGATGCCCACCACGTTCAACAGCATGGAAAAAAACAGCGCAATCACAAAGCCGGGCACGATGAGCGGAAGCAAAACCGCATTCTGTAGCAGGGATTTACCCGTAAACGACATCCGGCCAAACGCCCAGGCCGCTGGCAGGGCCAGTAGCAACGTGAGCACAGAGACGGTTGCCGCCAGTAAATAGCTGTTCTTCAGCGCCTGCGGCAGGGCCGTGGTCGTCCAGACTTCGACCCAGCGGCCCAGGGAAAGCACGGGCGGCAGGGCATCCGGCCAGGCCCAGGGATGCGTTTTATCCACCAGAGACCACAGCACGGTCAGAATAAAGGGGATCACCAGCCACAACATGAACAGTGCGGTAATCAGGATCATCATCATGATACGCAGGGGCGACATGCTTTTTCTGGCTCTCATCATTTATGTTCTCCCACTTTTTGCAGCCACTTCGCCACACCGGCCAGCACCACCGCACCGACAAACGCCGCCAGCATTAATATCACCGCCACCACGGCCGCAAGGTTCCAGCCCTGGGCGCTGATTTCCGGAAAGCGCAGCATGTATTGCGACAGGGAGAAAACGCTGGTGGGGCCAGCCACGACCTGGAATGAAAAGTCGCCCAATGCGCCAATGAAGATCAGGATCAGCGAGACCTGAACGGCTTTGATGGATAAGGGCAGAATGATCTGTAAAAGGCGGGCGGTTTTGCCTGCGCCCAGATCGCGGGCCGCATCAACGATTTCGTCCCCGATAGCGCGCAGGCTGCCGGTGATGATCAACAGGGCATAGGGAAGCTGTTTCCAGACCTGCAGGATAATGACACCAATGCCCCAGCGATCATTCTGCATACGGATGGGTTGCGAGATGATGCCCAGTTTGAGCAGGCCGAGGTTAATAAAGCCCTGCCAGGAAATCAGATTGATGAACAGCAGGGCGGCGACCAGCCCGTGTACCATCAACGGGGCTTTCAGTAAGCCGCTCATCAGCACAGAGCCGGGAAAGGGCTTTCTCAGCCACAGCGCCAGCGGCAGGGCCAGCGCCACAGACAGGACGGCACTGACCACGCCAATTTTCAGGGAATAGCCGGTGGCGCGCCACAGCTGACTGTCGTTCAGGATGGTTTCCCAGTACTGCAGCGTAAAATGCGCAGGCGCGCCAAAGTTGAACAGTCCGACAGATTGCGCGATGGCCATAACGACGATCAGAATCAGGGTGAGCACGACGGGAGCGACCGCAGGCAGCACCAGTAACCAGGCGACTATGTTTCGGTTGTGCACTTTCATGACCAGCTTTCCTGCAAAAAGCGAATCCTGTCAGGCGCGATGGAAAAATTAACGCTATCTCCTTCCCGAATATGATTTTTACCGACTAACTGAATATGCCACTGGTATTCCGGCTCTTCATGGTCCTTTGGGTGAACCTGTAGCTCGGACAGGTTGCCCAGAAAGCTCACGGCACCTATTTCGAAAGCACGGGTATTCATACCGGTTTCCTGTTCGCTCAGCAGAGCATCTTCCGGACGCCAGAAGGTGTATACCTTGTCGGAAAGGGGCGGAACAGGACTGTGAATGTTCATTTCACCCAGCACGCAGGAAACACGATACATTCCGGTGTGACTGTCACCGTCGATGACATGCGCTTTCATCACATTCGCCTGGCCAACAAAGCCCGCAACAAACCGGTTAACCGGCGAGTAATAAATATCTTCAGGGGTGCCGGTTTGCTCAATGCGTCCGGCGTTCATAACCACGACGACGTCAGACATGGACAGGGCTTCTGCACGGTCATGGGTCACATAGATAGCGGTAAACCCGTGTGAACGCTGCAGCTGGCGGATTTCGAGGCGGACTCTGTCGCGTAATGTGGCGTCGAGATTCGACAGCGGTTCGTCGAACAACACGATTTCGGGCCGCACAGCCAGCGCTCTGGCCAGCGCGACACGCTGCTGCTGACCGCCCGATAACTGCGCAGGCAGCTTCGGTAAGTGGGCGTTTAACGAGACCTGAGCGGCGGTTTGCGTGACGCGATCCTGTCTCTCCGCTTTGGCCATTTTCCTCTGCTTCAGCCCAAACCCAATGTTTTCGGCCACAGACAGGTGAGGGAACAGCGCATAGGACTGAAAGCACATGGCCGTATCGCGGTGCTCAGGTTTAACCTGATGCATGTCCTGCTGGTGAATCAGGACTTCCCCGCTGTCCAGGCTGTAAAAGCCCGCAATCACTTTGAGCAGCGTGGTTTTGCCACATCCAGACGGACCCAGCAGGGAAACGAACTGTCCTTTTTCGGCCTTCAGTGAAATGCCGTCCAGCGCGACAAAGTCGTCGAATCTGAGCATGGCATTATTGATTTCAAGCGTATTCACGTATGGCTGCCCCGTCATTGAAGAAATGTGTGCATCTTAATTAATGCGATGCGCATAATAATTTGATGCGGCGAAATTAGGCAATTTCAGGCAGGTTAAGAATTTATTAATTTTATAAAACCCATATTTAACATGATAATAATGAGTTGCTTTGATTTCGTACATTTACTCTGCTAACTATTATCATGCATAGTGAATAATATTGAAGGCAGAACGTTTGTCGGTCATATGAAGAAAAAAGCGGGGAGGACAGCGCCGAAACGCTGTCATGAAAAGACGGCAGGAAGAGAGCGCGGACTGACGGATATTCAGGCGGGGGTAAAGCGGGGGTGCGGAATAAACTGGGCGGAAAGGCGATTGAGTGCCGCGGTGCCAACACTCACATGTGTTGAACTTTTTTCCTGGCTCCCGGCCAGATGAGCATCAAGCCCTGCGGCTTTGCATAGGGCATAGCCCGCGGAAACATCCCACATACTGCTGAAGCACTCCTGATAGCCATCGACATAGCCCAGCACACTAAAGCTTAAACCGATGGTGGCACAGCGGTAGCGCACCACATTCCAGCCAGTATCCCGGTACGCTTTTTCAATGCAGAGCTGGTGGGTGAAGTCCCATGAAGGACTGTCGCCAATGGCAACGGTTTTGAGTCCCTGGGCGATTTCGGGTCGCGTAAAAGGCTGGCCGTTAAAATAAATGCCGGCCTCCTTGCCCCCGCTCAGCATGATGTTTAACACCGGATGAACAATCACCCCGATGACCGGTTCGCCGTCGATGACATAACCGACAGAAATGCCCCATAACGACGAGCCACGGAGAAAGTTACTGGTGCCATCAATCGGATCGACCGACCAGTAACGGTCACTGAGTTCGCCGCCTTGCTCTTCGCCAATGACGCGTTCATTGGGGAAATATTGCGCCAGACGTTGACGAATCAGCTTCTCAACCTCCTGATCTGCTTCACTGAACACATCCTGGGGCCTTTTTTCGCAGATTTCTAATTCACTGAGCTGCCTGAAATAATCCAGCGCCAGCTGTGATGCCTCTTGAGCAATACGTTCAATCACCTTTACGCGCGTATCCATTCTTAATCCGTTCATTTTGTGAAAGGTCCTGAGCTCGTTCGTTTACCTTGTGCTGCACAATGACTCAGCAACGGGAAACGCTGATTTAATATAATGCTTTACGCATGAAATTAGAGTGTCGGCCTGTTTTGTGTCAGTATTATGATGATTTGGTGATGCGATTTTTTTTAGGAATATCGTCCTGAATCAGCATGTTCACACAGCACGTAAAGGTCAGGCGCATGACTATTCGGAATGCATAAAAGCGTGCTAGGGTGTAACAGAACCTGTCATTAAAACGGTGAGGATAACGTGGTGGTTCATGGATATTCAGGTCGTGATGAAGTCGAACTTAATCGCAGTGAAAAACTTATTCTTGAGCTTGTTCGCCGCAATCACGGCATTTCCCGCTCCTCGCTGGTTTCACAAACGATTCTGAATCAGTCATCGGTTCACCGTATTGTTGATACACTGACCGAAAACGGTTTTCTCAGCCTGGGGGAATCGCCCTCACAGGGAAGGGGTAAGCCCAGCCCGTCGTTATCCCTGAATCCGGACGCACGTTACAGTTACGGTATTTCCATTAACTCTGACAGCGTGGCGGCAAGCCTGATTAATTTCCGCGGCGATATTATCGAATACTGCGTGCTGGACACGCTGCCCGGCAATCCTGCCCGAACGCTGCTGGATCTCAAACGCCATTATCTGGATACCTTAAAACATATTGGTATTTCGTCAGAAAAAGTGTGTGGCGTCGGATACAGCATGGCGGGCTTTCTGTATGACGCCCGGAAATATTTTAATCCGCCAGAACCGCTGAAAAACTGGATGGGCATTGATCTGCGCCGTGAAATTATGACGCTGTTTGACCGGCCCGTCTGGATTGAAAATAACGCCACGACGGCCGCGCATGCAGAAGCTTTTTTGGGCGCGGGCCTGCACTACGAGACCTTCGGCTACCTCTCTTTTAATTACGGCTTTGGTGGCGGCATTGTCATTAACGGCAAACCGTTTCAGGGCGCTTTTGGCAATGCGGGCGAGATCAGCCGGATTTTTTCGCCGGAAGAGGGCAAACTGCGTCCTGCGCTGGGGATCTTAATTGATCGACTGCGCAACGGCGGTATTGAAATTCACAACATTCGCGATCTGAATAATAAATTCGATCCGGACTGGCCCATTGCCCGGCAATGGGTCAACGAAGTCACGCCCAATTTACATCGGGCGATGGATGCCCTGAATGCCGTTATCGATCCCGGTGCCATTATTTTAGGCGGCGAATTGCCCCGTAAGCTGGGCGAAATGTTTTTAGCCATGCCCCGGGTCAGTTCGGGCAAACGCTGTAATATTTCGGCGGAGTATCCGGATATTCTGCTGAGCACTATTGAGGGCGACAGCTCGGCACTCGGTGCGGCGTTGACGCCGCTGCGGGAGACCTATTTCAACTGATAAATCGCTCACTGGCGCGAAGGCCAGCGAGCGGTGGTCTCTCTGCTGTCTGTCGGCAGCAGAGAGGAACGGGTTAGCGCATGGTGACAAACTCTTCCGCCGCCGTCGGGTGAATCGCCACGGTATTATCAAAGTCTTTTTTGGTCGCGCCCATTTTTAACGCAACCGCAAAGCCCTGCAGCATTTCGTCCATACCACTGCCAATGCCATGAATGCCGACGATTTTTTCCTCCGGACCGACGCAGACGAGTTTCATGCGGCACGGCTGGCGATGCTGCGTGACGGCGGTGTACATCGCGGTAAAGGCGGACTTGTAGACTTTCACCTGGTCATCACCGTACTGTTCGCGCGCCTGCGGCTCTGTCAGGCCCACCGTGCCGATGGGGGGATGGCTGAACACCACAGTCGGGATATTGCGGTAGTCCAGATGCTCATCCGGTTTGTTATTGAACAAACGCTCTGACAGGCGACGGCCCGCCGCGACGGCGACCGGCGTCAGTTCGACGGCACCGGTGTTATCGCCGACGGCATAAACGCCAGGCACGTTGGTGTTCTGGAATTTATCGACCTTGATGTAGCCTTTCTCGTCCAGCGCCACACCCGCTGCCTGAATATTCAGGCCGTCGGTTTCAGGAACGCGTCCAATCGCCCAGACCAGGCAATCAACCGTGTATTCACTGCCGTCTTCCAGTTGCAGCGTCAGGCTGCCATCGACATTTTTTACTACCGCTTTTGGCGTCGCCTGCGTATGCAGCGTTGGGCCTTCCGCGTTCATCACCTCAACCAGCGTATCCGTAATTAGCGGATCAAAATTGCGTAGTGGCGCATGTTTGCGAACAAACAGATGGGTTTCTGAACCTAATGCGTTTACCACGCCCGCCAGCTCAACGGCGATATAGCCCGCGCCGACCACGGCGGTACGTTTTGGCAGGGCATCCAGCTCAAAGAAGCCGTCAGAATCAATCCCGTATTCCGCGCCGGGAATGTCGGGATGACTCGGGCGTCCGCCCGTAGCAATCAAAATATGATCGGCGGTGATCGTTTCGCCATTCACCTCAACGGTATGGGCATCAACAAAACGGGCAAAACCGTGGATCACATCGACCTTATTTTTCCCCAGAACATTGTCGTATGATTGGTGAATACGATCGATATAGGCGCTACGGTTTTTCACCAGCGTGCCCCAGTCAAAGCGATTAACGGTGGTATCAAAACCATAATCCGGCCCGTAAAGATGAATGGCCTCGGCAATTTGTGCGGCGTGCCACATTACTTTTTTCGGCACGCAGCCGACGTTGACACAGGTTCCGCCCAGCGCTTTGGCTTCAATCAGGGCGCACGTCTGGCCATAGCTTGCTGCACGGTTAATTGAAGCGATACCGCCGCTGCCGCCGCCGATGGCGAGATAGTCATAATGTCGGGTCATGGAAGTCTCATCCGGTTACTGGGAAAGTGATAGAGAGTGTAACGCCGCAGGGTACGGCGTCGCAAAAATTGCGCCTATGATTGTAACAGGCCTTATCGTTTCATTATTTACAGGGAAGCATAGCATGTACCTGACTTTTCTTGGCACCGGCGGGGGCGCGCCGAGTCTGCAACGCAATGTCACTGCCATCGCGTTTACCCGCGACAAAAGCGGCGCCACCTGGCTGTTTGACTGCGGTGAGGGCACGCAACTCCAGTTTATGCGCTCAGACCTGAAGCCTGGCAAACTCGATAAAATCTTTATCACCCATCTTCATGGCGACCATATTTTTGGGTTGCCGGGCCTGCTTACCAGTCGCTCGATGGCGGGGTTAACCACGCCAATGACGGTTTACGGTCCAGCAGGGCTGAAAGCTTTCGTTGAAACGGCACTGTCGCTGTCCAGCTCGTATACCGATTACCCGCTGGAGATCGTTGAGATCGCCGCGGGTGAGGTCCTGAATGATGGCGAATTTCGCGTGACCGCCTGGCCGATGAATCACACCATTGCCTGCTTTGGCTATCGCATTGAGCAGCATGACAAACCCGGTTTTCTGGATGCGCCTCGCCTGAAAGCAGAGGGCGTACCGCGCGGACCCTGGTATCAGCAGTTAAAGCAGGGCGACACGATTACGCTGGAAGACGGGCGTACCGTTAACGGCGCTGAGTATCTTGGGCCGCCAGTGAAAGGCAAAACGCTGGCCATTTTTGGTGATACTGCGCCCACTGACGTCGCGCTACAGCTGGCGGCGGACGTTGATGTGATGGTGCATGAAACCACGCTGGAAGAGGCGCTGGCTGAAAAAGCCAACGGGCGCGGTCACTCTACTACCTTACAGGCTGCGACGGTGGCAAAGCAGGCCGGAGCAAAGCGCCTGATTGCCACCCATTTTAGTTCGCGTTACCTCGCCCGGGACATGGCGCGCCTGCTGGCAGAATGCCAGCGCATTTTCCCTGACACCGAGATGGCGCACGACCTGGCGGTCTTCACGCTGTAAGGATCAGTGCGCCAGCGCAGGGTAGGTAAAGAACAGCAGGTGGGCCATGTTGAGTGCAAAATGGAACGCGGTCGCCAGCCACAGGCGGCCGCTCCAGTGCCAGACCAGACCATAAATCAGTCCGGCCAGCGCTGCAAAGATCATCAGCAGCACCCCGCCAGATGCATGGGCCAGACCAAACAGCAGTGCCGTTACCAGCAGGGCGATCACGCCGCCCCATTTCTGGCGCAGGCGCTGCTGGAGATAACCCCGGAAAAACGCCTCTTCGGCCAGTGAGACAAAAAACAGATTGGCCAGCGCAAACGCCCCCAGCCAGTCCGGAAGGTGCGTTTCGACGGCAAGGCCGCCCAGCAACACGGCGCTGCCCAACAGCAGCGGCACGGCGGCGACAGGCGCGAGCCACCAGGCCGGCGAGCGCGGCGGATGCGCCTCTGCGTTGAACAGCGTCGGCAGACAGGCCAGCAGCAGAAAAGGAATCAGCGCTTTATCGAAATTAAAGGAAAATGAGAAGGGCACGCTGCGGGCACCGACCTTAACCGCCTCGACCTGCAGGGGATTATTGAATCCCGGAATAAGGTGCAGCATCAGCGCCAGCGCAATCAACACCAGAAGGGCTTCGCTGACGATCTGCCATCGCCGACTCCGGCGATCGTAGATACGAAACGCGACCAGGGCAGCGACAGCCGCAAACACAAAGGTAACGGGCCAGTCGAGGACGTTATGATAAACGCCCAGCGCCGTTGCCAGCGCGAGCAATAACAGAGAGAGGCGTTTCGCCGGTTGCAGGGCGGCCAGCGCGCCCGCCAGGATGATCCACATAAAAATGACCTACGTTCAACGCCGCCGTGCTGTGCGCGGCGACGTTAAGCTGGGAAAGGAATTATTCAGGTACGATTTGGTTAACGCTGAAATGGCCTGTGCCGGTTGGCACCAGCTTCTGATGCAGCCACGGCAACAGCGTGTTCATCTGATCGGCCAGCTTCCACGGGGGATTGATGACAATCATGCCGGACGCGGTCATGCCACGCTGATCGCTATCGGGGCGCACGGCCAGCTCAATCTGCAGGATATTACGGATGCCCGTGGCCTCCAGCTCGCGCAGCATATGTTTGATTTGCTGACGCAAGACGACCGGGTACCACAGCGCATAAATACCGGTACCGAAACGTTTGTGACCTTCCTGAATGCCTTTTACGACGGCCTGGTAATCACTTTTCATTTCGTAAGGCGGATCAATCAGTATCAGTCCACGACGTGACAGCGGTGGCAGCTTCGCTTTTAGCTGCTGATAGCCATCGGCCCTTTCAACGCGCGCGCGACTGTCTTTGCTGAACTCGGTACGCAGCAGCGGATAATCGCTGGAATGCAGCTCGGTCAGCTGAATCTTATCTTCAGGGCGCAGCAGATGGCGGGCGATTAGCGGAGAGCCAGGATAGTAGCGCAGCGTGCCGTTACGGTTCAGGGCATGAATCGCATCGAAATAGGGTTGCAGCAGGGCGGGCGCGTCCGGTTGTTGCCAGATGCGTCCGATGCCTTCCAGATATTCACCCGTGCGCTCTGCGTGCTCGCCGCTGAGTTGATAACGTCCTGCACCGGCGTGCGTATCCAGATAGAGAAACGGTTTTTCTTTCTCTTTTAACGCAGTGATGATGAGGCTCTGTACGGTGTGCTTAAGCACGTCGGCATGGTTGCCAGCGTGAAAACTGTGGCGATAACTCAACATAAAAAAGGGTATGTCCGCGGTTGAAGCTAAAAATAATCAAGTTGGCCCGATTATAACGACAGATAAGAATAATTGCTGGCATTTCGCGCACGGCAGCGGGCCTCTGGCCCTGGATTACAGGGTAAACCTTCTGCGCCATCGGTGTGTTAGCCTGTTTTATCCTCTGCTATGGTTAATCCAAACGCCGGCGGAAGGCCAGCCTGGCGCTATTCTGCTATTCATGACCGGTTACACCATTGATTTTCAGCATTCCAGACCGCATGTTAATAAGATTGCGTTGCGCGATTCATCGCGCCCCACACATTGTTAAAGGACTGCGCTATGACTAATCCGTTACTCACCTCGTTCACGCTTCCCCCGTTTTCGGCGATTAAGCCTGAGCACGTGGTGCCTGCCGTGACCGACGTTTTAAATGAATGCCGGGCGATGGTGGAAAAAGTGGTAGCGCACGGCGCACCTTACACCTGGGATAATCTTGTCCAGCCGCTGGCAGAAGCCGACGATCGCCTGAGCCGTATTTTTTCGCCGGTCAGCCATCTGAACTCGGTTAAAAACAGCCCGGAACTGCGTGAAGCCTACGAGCAAACGCTGCCGCTGCTGTCTGAGTACAGTACCTGGGTTGGTCAGCACGAAGGGCTCTATCAGGCTTACCGGGATTTAAAGGAAGGCAGTCATTACCGCACGCTGGATCAGGCGCAGCAGAAAGCCGTCGATAACGCCCTGCGTGACTTTGAGCTGTCCGGGATTGGTCTGGAAAAAGACAAGCAGCAGCGCTATGGCGAAATTGCCGCGCGTTTGTCTGAGCTGGGCTCTGCCTACAGTAACAACGTGCTGGATGCCACGATGGGCTGGAGCAAGCTGATCACTGACGAAAGCGAACTGTCGGGCATGCCGGAGAGCGCACTGGCCGCAGCGAAAGCGCAGGCTGAAGCCAAAGGTCAGGAAGGCTGGTTGCTGACGCTGGATATTCCCAGCTACCTGCCGGTGATGACCTACTGTGATAACGCCGCGTTGCGTGAAGAAATGTACCGTGCTTATTCCACCCGCGCCTCCGATCAAGGCCCTAATGCGGGCAAATGGGATAACGGCCCGATTATGGCCGAGGAGCTGGCTCTGCGCCACGAACTGGCTCAGCTGCTGGGTTTCGACTCCTTCGCGGATAAATCGCTGGCAACCAAAATGGCGCAAAGCCCTGCTCAGGTGATCGATTTCCTGAACGATCTGGCCGACCGCGCACGTCCACAGGGCGAGAAAGAGCTGGCGCAGTTGCGTGCTTTCGCGAAGAAAGAGTACGGCGTGGAGACCATGAATCCCTGGGATCTGACCTACTATGGCGAAAAACAGAAACAGCACCTCTACACCATTAGTGATGAGCAACTGCGTCCTTACTTCCCGGAATCCCGTGCGGTGTCTGGCCTGTTTGAAGTCGTCAAACGCATCTATGGCATCACCGCCAAAGAGCGGACGGATGTGGATGTTTATCACCCGGATGTGCGTTTCTTCGATCTGTTTGATGAAAGTGGCGAGCTGCGCGGCAGCTTCTACCTTGACCTGTATGCGCGTGAGCATAAGCGTGGCGGCGCGTGGATGGATGACTGCGTTGGGCAGATGCGTAAAGCCGATGGCAGCCTGCAAAAACCGGTCGCTTACCTGACCTGTAACTTTAACCGTCCCGTCAGTGGTAAACCGGCGCTGTTCACGCAC
The DNA here is from genome assembly GCF_004364735.1 of Pantoea sp. PNA 14-12. NCBI lineage: Bacteria > Pseudomonadati > Pseudomonadota > Gammaproteobacteria > Enterobacterales > Erwiniaceae > Pantoea > Pantoea sp. PNA 14-12. The sequence continues at coordinate 69,239 of NZ_SOAJ01000007.1, forward strand.
GACGAAGTGATCACCCTGTTCCATGAGTTTGGTCACGGCCTGCACCACATGCTGACCCGCGTTGAGGCGGCTGGCGTGTCAGGCATTAACGGTGTGCCATGGGATGCGGTGGAACTGCCAAGTCAGTTCATGGAGAACTGGTGCTGGGAGCCGGAGGCGCTGGCGTTTATTTCCGGGCACTACGAAACCGGCGAGCCATTGCCTGAAGACCTGCTGAATAAGATGCTGGCAGCGAAAAATTACCAGGCGGCGTTGTTCATCCTGCGCCAGCTGGAGTTCGGTCTGTTCGATTTCCGTCTGCATACTGAATTCAACCCAGAAAAAGGCGCACAGATCCTGGAGACGCTGCGCGAAGTGAAAAGCAAAGTCGCCGTGGTCCCCAGCCCGGAATGGGGCCGCTTCCCGCATGCGTTCAGCCATATCTTCGCGGGCGGTTACGCAGCGGGTTATTACAGCTATCTGTGGGCCGATGTACTGGCGGCGGATGCGTATTCACGTTTTGAAGAAGAGGGCATTTTTAACCGCGAAACCGGCCAGTCCTTCCTCGACAACATTCTGACGCGCGGCGGTTCGGAAGAACCGATGGAGCTGTTTAAACGCTTCCGTGGCCGTGAGCCTCAGCTGGATGCCATGCTGGAACACTACGGTATTCAGGGATAAGCCGTACGTGAAAATTTGTTTGTTTGATGAAACAGGCGCCGGTGACGGCGCCTTATCTGTTTTGGCCGAACGCTGGCAACTGACGCATTGTGACGATGCGGTGCTGGCGCTGGTAAAGACCGCAACGCATCTTGAACTGCGTAAGCGGGATGAGCCTAAACTGGGCGGCATCTTCGTGGATTTTGTTTCCGGTGCCATGGCGCATCGCCGGCGTTTTGGCGGTGGCCGTGGCGAAGCGGTAGCAAAAGCGGTCGGCATTAAAGGCAGTTACCTGCCCGATGTGGTGGATGCGACCGCCGGGTTAGGGCGCGATGCGTTTGTGCTGGCGGCCTTAGGCTGTCGGGTGCGCATGCTGGAACGGCATCCCGTGGTGGCGGCACTGCTGGAAGACGGGCTGGCGCGTGGCTATCAGGATGCGGAAATTGGTGGCTGGCTGCGTGAACGTCTTTCACTGATTCATGCCTCCAGTATTCAGGCACTCACCGATATTGCGCCACCGCCAGATGTGGTTTATCTCGATCCTATGTATCCCCATCGGCAAAAAAGCGCCATGGTGAAAAAAGAGATGCGGGTGTTTCAGTCATTAGTCGGCGCGGATGAGGATGCGGATGCCTTGCTGGAACCGGCCCGCCGTCTGGCAAAGAAGCGTATCGTGGTGAAACGTCCTGATTATGCGCCACCGCTGGCCGGTGTCGTTACGCAGTCTGCGGTGGTCACGAAAAGCCACCGCTTCGATATCTATCCGCCGCTCGCGGAGTAGTCATGTCAAGCCGGTCGGCGACGACGTTCCTTCACGTCAACCGCCCCGGCTTTTTTCGTGCGGGTTATTCGTCATCCTCGTCGCGCAGTGGCACGATCAACATGTCGATATGCACGGTGTTGATCAACTGACGCGCTGATGACATCAGCTTGCTCCAGAAGTCCTGATGATGACCGCACACCACCATGTCCACGTCGTATTTTTTAATCGCATCGACCAGCACCTGGCCCAGATCGCCACTGCCGCTCAGGGTTTCGGTGATGGGATAGCCCGCTGCATCTGACAGATTTTTCAGCGCCAGATGGGTTTCTTCAGAAATCCGCTTTTGCATATCGCCCAGGTTGACGTCAATCAGGCCGGTGTACAGATCAGAGTAATTCACATCGACATGAATCAGCGAAATTTTGGCGTCGTAAGGGCGCGCGAGCGAGACAGCTTTATCCACTAATAACTGACTTTCTGGCGAAAGATCGACTGCAATCAGGATATGTTTATAAGCCATGATATAACTCCTTCCACGAGATTCAGAATGGCAGCGGTTTCCAGACGCGTCACAGCTGCGAAATCCATTGCGCGAACGGGCGATGAGCGCCACCAAATTGGGTAACCTGCAATACAGGCAATGCTGTTGTTATACCTGAAAGTATAGCCCTGTGTGTTAACAAATGCTTCTGAAGCCGTCTGGCTTGTGAATAAGATCAATGATGAACGATTTTTACTCGTATAAAACGAAAATCCTCGCTGGTAAAAAATTGAACATTTCTCCTAAACTAAAAAAAGCAGCCTTGATCACATGGCTGTTACTTTTCTGATGATTCAAAAATAAAACTACAAATCGCTTAACGAGGTTGTTGGCAAATTCTGCAGGGACTGTTCAGCATGGTGCGCGTTTTGCACTGTTCTGCGGTGCCGGTAAGGAGGGTGACATGATCAGCACTATCGCGCTTTTTTGGGCTCTTTGTGTGGTATGCCTTGTAAATATGGCGCGCTATTTCTCTTCGTTGCGTGCGCTGCTGGTGGTTCTGCGGGGTTGCGATCCCCTCTTATACCAATATGTTGACGGCGCGGGTTTTTTCACCTCCCATGGTCAGCCTGGCAAGCAGGTGCGGCTGGTCCGCTATATTTGGGCAAGGCGCTATCTTGATCATCATGATGACGAATTTATTCGCCGGTGTGAGCGGGTAAGAGGCTTGTTTTTGTTGACCAGTTCGCTGTGCGGATTAGTCATTATCAGTTTGATCGCCCTGGCTATCTGGCATTAAAAAGGGCGACCGAAGTCGCCCTGATGTGCTGCTTACTCAGATGAGCTTCAGCGCTATCCAGTAGAGTGAACCTGATAACAAAATACAGACCGGCAGGGTGAAAACCCAGGCCATGGCGATGTTTTTGATCGTTTTACTCTGCAGTCCGCCACCGTCGACCAGCATGGTGCCGGCCACGGAAGACGAGAGGATGTGGGTCGTGGAAACCGGCATGCCGGTGTAGCTGGCAATCCCTATGGACACTGCGGCAGTAACCTGCGCCGACATGCCCTGCGCATACGTCATGCCTTTTTTACCGATTTTCTCACCGATGGTGGTGGCCACACGGCGCCAGCCAATCATCGTGCCGATTCCCAATGCCAGTGCGACCGCCATGATAATCCACACCGGGGCGTACTCAATGGTGTTCAGCAGGTCGCCTTTGAGCTTGCCCAGGAAGCGTTTATCCTCTGGCGAGGTTTCCGGCAGCTTCGCCGCTTTATCGGCCGTATCGGAAATACACAACAAGAGGCGACGCATCTGGCTGCGTTGCTCAACCGACAAGTCATTGTAATTTTGCAGATTGTTCAGAAGCACCTGCGCACGCTGCACGGCCTGAAGCGCACGCGCACTGTCGCAGTGAAACTCTTTGGGACTGGTGGGTTCGACTTCTTCCGGCGTGGGCAGCTTAGGCGGTGCCATCTGGATAATATGGGTCAGTGATTCGCTGTGCTGCTGGTAATACTGTTCCAGGTGATTCACAGCATCGCGCGTTCGCGTGATGTCGTAACCCGACGCGTTCATATTGACCACAAAGCCCGCTGGCGCAACGCCAATCAGGACCAGCATAATCAGACCAATGCCTTTTTGCCCGTCGTTAGCACCATGTGAATAACTGACGCCAATGGCGGAGACAATCAGGGCGGTACGGGTCCAGAAAGGCGGTTTTTTCTTGCCGTCAATCTTCTCACGGTCAGCGGGCGTCATATGAATGCGTGCACGCTTTTTAGTGTTGCTCCAGTAACGGCGCAGAAGGAAAATCAGGCTGCCCGCAATCACCAGACCGACAATGGGGGAGAGAATGAGCGACAGGAAGATATTCAGCACTTTCGGAATGTTAAGCGCATCCACCACCGATGTCCCGCTCATTAACGCATTGGTCAGGCCAATACCGATAATCGCGCCGATCAGGGTGTGAGAACTGGAGGCCGGAAGCCCTAAATACCACGTTCCCAGGTTCCAGATAATCGCGGCCAGCAGCATGGAGAAGACCATAGCAAGACCGTGAGCGGAGCCAACATTGAGCAGCAGATCGGTCGGGAGCATATGCACGATGGCGTAAGCCACGCTTAATCCGCCGAGCAGCACGCCAAAGAAATTGAATACCCCAGCCATTAACACAGCAAGCTGAGCACGCATAGCGCGTGTATAGATGACCGTCGCAACCGCGTTGGCCGTATCATGGAAGCCGTTAATTGCTTCGTAAAACAATACAAACAGCAGAGCAAGAACCAGTAACAGGCCGGTGCTAAGATCGAGACCAGCAAACAGATGTAGCATAGACGTTACGCCATTTTGGAGGACATGAACGCGGCGCATTATCCGCGACAATATGTGGTCTGGGAAAGGAAAATATAGACCTGAACCGGCTTAAAAGTGTCAATTTTGTAAGCTTAAAGGCGTAAATTCCTTAAAAATTATAAAGTTACATTATGACATAATTGCGGCAATTTTTTGACACTGGCATCAACGCAGGCAGATCACTACAATCTGCCCCTCTTTTATCAGGTGGACAATGGCAGTGGAACAGTTTGACGTTATCGTGATTGGAGCAGGGGCCGCGGGGCTTTTTTGTGCCGCGCAGGCTGGACAGCGCGGTCGCCGCGTATTACTGCTGGATAACGGCAAAAAGCCGGGCCGCAAGATTTTAATGTCAGGCGGCGGGCGCTGCAATTTCACCAATCTCTATACCGAACCGGCCGCCTACCTGTCGAATAATCCCCATTTCTGTAAGTCAGCGCTGGCGCGTTATACCCAATGGGATTTTATCGATCTGGTGAATCGTCACGGCATTGCCTGGCACGAGAAAACGCTGGGGCAACTGTTTTGCGATGAGTCTGCGCAGCAGATGGTCGATCTCCTGCTCGCCGAGTGTGAAAAGGGGCGTGTGACCCTGCGTTTGCGCAGCGAAATCCTGAGTGTAACCCGCGACGAAGCGGGCTACGTCCTGCAGCTCAACGGCAGCAGCGTACAGGCAGAGAAGCTGGTCATCGCCAGCGGCGGGCTTTCCATGCCGGGCCTGGGCGCGTCACCGTTTGGCTATAAAGTGGCCGAGCAGTTTGGGTTAACGGTGTTGCCAACCCGTGCCGCCCTGGTGCCCTTTACGCTGCATAAACCCCTGCTTGAACAACTGCAGACACTGTCCGGTGTGGCGCTGGACACGACCATCGAAGCGAAAGACGGCACCGTCTTCAAAGAGGCGATGCTGTTTACCCATCGTGGCCTGTCCGGCCCGGCGGTCTTGCAGATTTCCAGCTACTGGCAGCCGGGTGAGTTTATCTCGGTCAATCTCTCGCCTGCCACGCCGCTGGATGCGTTCCTCACGATTCAGCGTGACGCGCACCCGAATCTGAGTCTGAAAAACAGTTTGGCGAAAATTCTGCCTAAGCGCCTGGTCGAAATTTTACAGGAAATGCAGGTGGTGCCGGATGTCACGCTGAAGCAACTGAACAGCAAGCAGCAGTCAGCGCTGGTGCAGACGTTGCACAACTGGCAGGTGCAGCCCAACGGCACGGAGGGTTACCGTACCGCTGAAGTCACGCTGGGCGGTGTGGATACGACTCAGCTGTCCTCTAAAACAATGGAAGCACGTGACGTGCCGGGACTCTATTTTATCGGTGAAGTCGTTGACGTGACCGGCTGGCTGGGAGGCTATAATTTCCAGTGGGCCTGGAGCTCGGCCTGGGCTTGCGCGCAGGCCGTGTAACGAGCTTCGCCATCAGTGACGCGCTCAGGCATAGCGCGAAACCGCATAGTCTGCGTGCGCAATCTCGGGCTGTTTGCCTGAAATCACATCACTTAACAGCTGGCCGGATCCGCAGGCCATCGTCCAGCCCAGCGTGCCATGTCCGGTGTTCAGCCACAGGTTGGTGAAATGTGTATGACCGACAATCGGCGTGCCGTCAGGCGTCATCGGCCGTAATCCGGTCCAGAAGGTCGCCTGCTCAACGCGGCCGCCACGGGGATAAAGGTCGTTTACCACCATTTCAAGCGTTTGCCGTCTCGCGGGCAGCAGGGTTTTGCTGTATCCCACGATTTCCGCCATACCACCGACGCGGATGCGATTATCAAAACGCGTGATGGCAATTTTATAGGTTTCATCCAGTACCGTGGAAACCGGGGCACCGGCCTCATCGGCGAGGGGAATCGTCAGGGAATAGCCTTTCAGCGGATACACCGGAATGTACATCAGTGGTCGAAGCAACTGGGTAGAGTAAGCGCCAAATGCCATAACGTACCCGTCCGCCGTCAGCGTCTGATCGCCACAGACAATCCCGCTGATCCTGTCACCTTCGGTCAGTAGCGCATCCACCTGCGTGTTAAAGCGGAACGTGACGCCGGCATCGCGCGCCAGGGCGGCAAGTCGCTGGGTAAACAGCTGGCAATCGCCAGTCTCATCGTTAGGCAACCGTAAACCTCCCGTCAACTTGTGCTTGACGTCAGCCAGTGCAGGTTCGACGGTCGCCAGCTGGTCGGCTTCAAGCAGTTGATACGGCACGCCAGCCTCCTGCAGCACGGCAATATCACGCGCTGCGTTTTCAAACTGCTGTTCTGTGCGAAACAGCTGCAGGGTGCCGCCCTGGCGTCCTTCATATTCAATTCCTGTGCTGGCCCGCAGCGCACTGATACAGTCACGGCTGTACTCTGCCAGTCTGACCATCCTGGCTTTATTGACGGCATAGCTGTGAGGATTGCAGTTTTTCAGCATTTGCATCATCCAGGCCAGCTGGAAGCGAGATCCATCCGGCCGTACCGAAAGGGGCGCATGGCGCTGCACCATCCACTTCACCGCTTTAAGCGGCACGCCTGGTGCGGCCCAGGGCGCGGCGTAGCCAGGCGAGATCTGACCGGCGTTGGCGGCGCTGGTACCCAATGCCGGGCCCGCTTCGCGTTCGATCACGGTGACCTGATGCCCTGCCTGCTGCAGATACCAGGCGGTGGTGACGCCCACCACGCCGCTGCCAAGCACAATGATTTTCATCGCAATGTCTTCCTGAAAGAGTGATCGTTAAAAGGTGGTCGCGTTGCGCCACCCGCTTGATGTGTTGTGAATCAGGCATGCATAAGGTTATGGGCCAGCCAGCACCTGACCGCCCGCCCGTCATCCTGAACGCGCAAAGACTGAGGCGTGGCACAGCCACTTGTTGCCTGCGGACAGCGATCGCGAAAGAAACAGCCGGTTGGCAGGTGGCGGTTACCCGGTAGTTCGGTGTTGACGGGAGCCCCCTCCAGCGGCGCGCCAATGCGTGGCACAGAGTCCATCAGCAATTGCGTATAGGGATGCTGAGGCGAATCGAGAACGTGCTGAGCCGCGCCCAGTTCGACAATCTGGCCCAGATACATGACCGCAACGCGATCGCTCATGTGACGGACGACCGAGACGTTGTGAGAGATCAGGATATACGTCAGATTGTACTGCTGTTGCAGTTCCACCAGCAGGTTCAGAATCTGCGCCTGGACAGAAATATCCAGTGCCGAGGTAGGTTCATCCAGCACAATGATGTCGGGTTGGGAGGACAGTGCCCGGGCGATGGCAATGCGTTGACGCTGACCGCCGGAAAACGCATGCGGTGGACGGTCCAGGTATTCCGGGCGAATCCCCACCTGACGGGCCAGGGATTCAGCCAGGGCGCGTCGCGTTTTTTCTGACGCGCGTGACTGAATCCAGACCGGTTCGGTCATGATACGCCAGACCGGCAGGCGGGGATCCAGTGACGAGAGCGGATCCTGAAAGACCATTTGCATGCGACGTTCCCGGCCTCCGCCAGCGGCGGTGGCCAGGTCAAGCTGACCCGTTGTCGGACTCAGCATGCCCATCAACAGTTTCGCCAGGGTGCTTTTGCCGCAACCGGATTCACCGACAATGCCCAGCGTTTCGCCCTGTCTGACCTGGATATCCAGGCCATTCAGTGCATGAACCCGTTCCGTCACTTTGCCACGCCAGTTCTTCTTCGCAGGAAAGGCAACGTGTACGTTTTGTAGCGTGAGCAGAGCATCAGACATGGCGCGTCTCCTGTTGTGGATACCAGCAGGCCACCTGCTGGGCAGCGTTGCCCGTCGCCTGTAAACGTGGTGCGCGGGTGCAGCGTTCGCCTGCCGCGAAGCAGCGCTCGCGAAACGCACAGCCCGAGGGCAGGCAGGTCAGGTTGGGGACGGTGCCGGAAATGGACGCCAACGGGGCGCGCGGTTCGCTGGCATCGGGCGAGCAGGCAAGCAGGCCAATGGAATAGGGATGGCTCGGTGAATGCAGGACGGTTTCCGTCAGGCCGCTTTCAATGACTGCGCCGGCGTACATGACGTAAATCCGGTCGCACAACTGCGAAACCACCGCCATATCGTGGCTGATAAACAGCACCGCTGTGCCCGTTGCCTCCGCTTTTTGTTTTAACAGGCGCAGTACCTGACGCTGTACGGTGACATCCAGCGCGGTCGTGGGTTCATCGGCAATCAGCAGATCGGGTTCACAGGAAAAGGCCAGGGCGATCATGACGCGCTGACGCATGCCGCCGGAAAGCTCGAAGGGATAGCGCGCCATCACGTTCTTTGCGTCCGCGATTTGCATATCGCCCAACAGCGCAAGCGCCCGTGCGTTGGCCTCACGGGCTGACACGGGACGATGTTGTCGAATGACATCCACCATCTGCTTGCCGATGCGGCGAGTGGGATTCAGGGCGGTCATGGGTTCCTGAAAGATCATGGCAACGCGATTGCCGCGCATTTTACGCATCGCGGCCTCACTGGCGGTCAGGACATTCTGTCCCGCCAGTTCCAGTTTGCCGCTTTTGATCTGATAGCTGTGTTCGGGAATCAGCCGCATCGCCAGCATGGCGGTGACCGATTTCCCCGAACCGGATTCCCCGACTACGCCGACAATTTCACCACGGTTAATGTGCATGGACACATTGTTCAGCACATTCACCTCGCCCTGATAGACCGGGAAACTGAGGCGTAAATCCTCAATCGTCAGGATTCTCTCTTGCATCAGTGACGTCCTCCTGCTTTCGGATCCAGCAGATCCTGAATCCCATCGCCAAACAAATTGAATCCAACGGCGGTGATTAAGATCGCCGCGCCGGGGAAGGTGCAGTACCACCACTGGTCCAGCACGTAGTTGCGCCCGTTCGCCACCATCGCGCCCCATTCAGCGGTCGGTTGCTGCGCGCCTAAGCCAATGAAGCCCAGCGTCGCGGCCATCAGAATGGCGCTGCCGATATCCAGCGAGGCCTGTACCACCAGCGGCGGCAGTGCATTACGCAGGATATGCCAGCTAATCAGATGCCAGCGCGAGGCACCAAAGGTTTTGGCGGCTTCGACAAAGGTATGCTGTCTGACAATCAACGTCTGACCGCGTGCCAGCCGGACGTAAAAAGGAATACGCACAATGGCGATGGCGAGCATGGCGTTAAACAGGCTCGGTCCCAGCGCCGCGGCCAGCGCCATGGTCAGCACCAGCGAAGGGATAGACAGCATGATGTCCATCAGGCGCATAATGAGCGCATCGCTGCGACCACCCAGAACACCGGACAGACAGCCCAGTAATGAACCGCTGATGCCCGCCAGCAACACCACGGCCAGTCCGGCCGCGACAGACTGCTGGCTGCCGACCAACACGCGACTAAACAGATCCCGGCCCACTTCATCGGTGCCAAACCAGTGCACAGCACTGGGCGGCTGAAGACGGTCGGTCAAACTGATGGCATTCGGATCGTGGGGCACCAGCCAGGGCGAGAACACCATCAATCCCAGCATCAGGACAATAATGGCGGCCCCCAGCAGGGTCAGTGGACTTTTACGCACCATCCAGAGCCGACGCTTCCAGACGAGAAGCGTGGGTTTCGCCTGACGTACAGCAGGCTGTTCTTGCGTCATCATCATGCGTTACGCTCCCCGACCCATGCGCGGGTCAATCCACAGATAAAGAAGATCCACAAACAGGTTGACCAGCACGTACGCAAAGGACACGACGATGGCAAAACCCATCACGGCGGGAAAATCGAGTGCCTGAATCGAGGACACCACGTACGCGCCCATACCGGGCCAGGCAAACACGGTTTCGGTCAGGACGGCACCATACAGCAGGTCACCCAGGGCCAGCCCCAGCACGGTCACAGAGGGGATCAGGGCGTTGGGCAGGGCATAGCGCACGACGATAGTAAACTTAGGCAGTCCGCTCGCCAGCGCGGTGCGAATATAGTCTTCGCTCAACTGTTCCAGCATGGCCGAGCGAATCTGACGCGCCACGATGCCCAGATGGACAAAGGCCAGCGTGGTGGCAGGCAAAATCAGATGCTGCAGGGCGTTCATAAAGACCTCAGTATTGCCCTCCAGCAAGGCATCAACCAGGTAGAAACCGGTGATGCGTGTGGGTGGATCAAGCCAGTCATCCAGGCGTCCGCCGCCGGGCAGCAGGTTCAACTTGCCATAAAACAGGACGATGGCACCCAGTCCCAGCCAGAACGCCGGGGTCGAAATACCGGTCAGCGCCAGCAGACGCACCAGATGATCAAGCCAGCGGTTGCGATAAACGGCAGAAAGCACGCCCAGCGGCACGCCGACCAGCAGCGCGATCAACAGCGCACAAAAGGCCAGCTCCAGCGTGGCGGGAAAGAATGCCCGCAAATCGTCTAACACCGGGCGGCCTGTGCGGATCGAGGTGCCCAGATCGCCATGCAAAAGTTGCTGTACATAACGGATAAATTGTTGCCACAGCGGTAAGTCCAGCCCTAACTGCTGGCGGATGTGTTGGACAATTTCATCACTCGCACGATCGCCGGCCAGCAGCCTGGCCGGATCCCCGGGAATAAGATGCGAAATAATAAACGTAATGACGCAGACGCCAGCGACCACCAACAGCAGTCCCCAGCTACGCTGTCTTAACAGACTCCAGTAACTCATCATGTCTTCCTCAGCAGGGCCAGGCAGGCCCTGCGTGAACGGGCGTGAAGGTTGTTATTCTTTATGCATGGTGGCGAGGTTAAAGATTTGCTCCAGCATCGGATTAAACACGTAGCCTTTAACCGACTTATTCATCGCAACCTGATAATTTTTCTGGAATAAATACACGTAAGCCGCATCGTTAATCACGATCTGCTCGGCCTGCTGGTAATCGCGGGTCCGTTCAGCCTGACTGGTCGTGGAAACCGCTTTCTTCAGCAGCGCATCAACCGCCGGGTTGGAATAAAAAGAGCGGTTGCCGGGCAGACCTTTTTTGTCTGATTCAAACCAGTAGTTCATGAACATGTAGGGATCGGCAAAATCCGGGCTCCAGTTGCCAATGGCAATGTCATAGTCCGCTTTACCGATACGCTCGCGCATGGTGGCGTTGGCCAGTTTTTCCAGCTTAACGTTGATGCCCAGCGTCTTCAGATTGGCCTGCATGGAAAGGGCAATCGGCTCCCAGTTTGGATCGTTGTCCGAATAGAGAAAGGACAACGTCTGCGGTTTGCTGGGCAGTTTAGCCAGTTCAGCCCTGGCTTTATCCATGTTAAAGCTGTACTGCATGGCCTGAGGATCATAGCCCCACATGCCTTCCGGAATCGGACCGCGCATCTGTTTACCGTTGCCGCCCAGAATGCCCTGTACCATGCCCTGGTAGTCGGTAGCCCAGGAGATCGCTCTGCGTAAATCAGGCTGATTCAGCGGTGCTTTGCTGTTGTTCAGATAGAGGTAGGTCACACGCAGGGCGGGATAATCCATGACGGCAACGTCGCCTTGCTTCTTCAGCGCGGCGAACTGGTCTACCGGTAACGCATCGGCAATATCGACATCGCCTTTTGCCAGCTGCAAACGACGGGCAGAGCTTTCGCTGATAATTTTCACGGAAACGCGCTTAAAGGCCGGTTTAGGCCCCGTAAAGTGCGGGTTAGGCACCAGCACCAGCTGCTGACCTTTCTGCCAGCGTTGCAGCATATAGGCACCGGATCCTGCGGTATGCTCGGCCAGATAGCCGCGCGCATCATCGGCGGCGTTCGCTTTCAGCACGGCAGGGTTAATAATGGACGCGCCGTCATTCGCGAGCGTATAAAGAAACGGTGCGAACGGGGTGTTCAGCGTGAAACGCACGGTATGCGGATCGACTACCTCGACTTTCATGTCGGCTGGAAAGGCTTCCGACGGGCCTTGTTTGATACGCATCAGACGCTCAAAAGAGAGCTTAACCGCCTCAGCATTCACGGGTGAGCCATCGGCAAAGGCGGCATCCGGACGTAGCGTAAACGTCCAGACCTTGCCATCGTCACTACTCTGCCAGCTTTGAGCCAGATCGCCCTCGATCTCCGTGGTGCCTTTACCGTCTTCTGTTTTGTATTTGATCAGGCGCTGGTAGGCAGGATACGTAACGGTCCAGTCATTGTTATCAATCGTCACCGCCGGATCCAGCGTCTGCGGATCGGCCGCTTTCCCGATCACCAGCATGTCTTTCGGTACCGCAGCCAGCACGGATGTCGTCGTGGCCGCGAGGGTAATAGCAAGTAACAAAGGGCGAAAATAACGGGGTGCTGTGTGCGTCATTGTCATGGTAAAACTCCGTCAGTCTGGGCTGGGGATATGCAGGTGAAAACATCGTTAATCAGCGGATAACGGGCCGCTTCCGGTAACTCGAAATGCCACCATTCGGTCGCAATGCCAGTAAAGCCACCGCCAAACATCACGGCATTAAGCAGTAGCCTGTTGCGCTGAGCAGCCAGCGGCACGTCGGGATGATAGGGGTGCGACAGCGCCTGCATTTCATCAAACCCGGTTCCCATATCCAGAATGTGCCCGTCAGCATCGATTAGCGTGACATCAATCGCGGTGCCACGGCTGTGATTCGAGCCTTGCGATAAAGGCACGACGTAATTCTGATCAGGACAGGCGTGCCACAGCAGCTCCTGCGCTTTTTGTGGGCGATAGGCGTCCAGTACCAGCAGCGTAAAACCCGCCACGCTGGCAATAGCAATACTTTTCTCCAGCGCGACGGCGGCATCGGGATGCAGCAGGCAGCGGGCTACGCTGTAGATGGGCTGGCCCGTGATGTTATCGGCGGTGGCATATTTCAGATCGATAGTCAGCGCCGGAAAGGCCACTGCGATATCGACCAGCTCTGTTTCCTGCATCATTCTGTAATCCCTGTTTTATCAATGTTCAAACTGACCAAATTCCTGCTGCAACAGTCGGTTTTGTGCCAGGCGCTGAGAAAGCGCGGGGCCAAGGCGTTCGACAACTGCAGACAGCAGAAGGTTGAAAAGGCAACTGATGGGGGCCAGCGAATCCCAAAAATTGGCGGTGTCCGTTTTTACCTGGAGTAAATCCACCGGATAATCCCGGGCCCACGGACACCAGATATCGGTAACCAGCGCCATCGACACGCCACGTGCGGTGGCGACCCGACAAAACTGTCTTGCTACGGTGGAATAGGCTCGCGTATCCGTAAGAATGACGTAAGGCTTTGACGACTCGGAGTTCAGCGACTCCAGCCAACTGCCCGAGCTGCCATCGGCATAGGTCACGCGCGGTCGCAGATATTCCAGATGACTGAAGAAGGTGTTCGCGATGCCCCGGGTGGACTGAATCCCCAACACGATGACGGTTTCGGCCTCGGCTATTTGCTGGCTGATATGGCGAAAGGTCTCCGTCTGCGCCAGCTGGTAGACATAGCGGATAGCCTCTAACTCCATTTGTAATGACTGACTGGCCGGATCCGGCAGCATGCGTTGCTGCTCCCATGAATCAAGACGGTCAATCACGCCCCATTGCTTGTACGGCGTATTCGGCACATCGCGCAGCAGGTTTTTCACATCATCAAGATTTTTAAATCCCAGCTTGCGCAAATAACGCCCGACAGTAATTCCGCTGGTGCCGGTCGCTTGGGCAATGCTGTCCGCCGTTTCAAAGGGGATTTGTTCGGAATGGCTGAGCAGCCACGAACTTATCCGTTTTTCGCTGGGCGTTTGCTGGCTAATGGCAGCCTCGATTTTTTTCAGCAGTTCGGTGTGAGCGCTCATGTCGTCCTCAATGTTACCTGGCTGTCATTGCTCGCAATGTTGTTATTGAAGTAACAAGCACAATGCATGCCAGTTTGCCCTGGCCTGTTAAAAAACAGCCACGTCAGGTGATTATGTGCAACGGAATGGTGGAGTTGATAACCTGCCGATAAATTAAGCGCAATCGAGGTGCAACGTAATTGAAACTTGCATCACACTAGTGCAACAAAATAACCCGGTTATGTGATCCAGACTGAAGAAACGATGTTTCTCTTTCCGCGTACGAGCAAGTGGCCGATCCTTTACGTCGGGGCCGGCAACAAGGTGCGTACGATGCACGGCGCTGTCGACCGCCGCGATGAGCTGCCATCAGGCGACAAAAGCGGTTTGTGCCCTGTCGTTTTATGGCGTGCATCGGGCAGACCGGATAGCGTTAAGAAGGGCATCATCGTCAGGGATGAATGAATTCGTTTCGCCATCTTTTATAAAGGGGGAGAGCAGAACGCGAAAAAATCAGCAACATTTACCGCTTCGTTAATCAGGCTTTTAAGAATGTTTACCGGCAATAAAATGGCAGCAAAGCCAATTCGGTCACATACTTGTGTTTTTTAACTCAGTAAGTGACCTGTCATGATCAGCTTTGTTCGTTCCTTGTTCGCCAGCCCGGATAAATTCCTCCAGATAATGAGCCGCCAGGACATAAACGACTCCATTGCCGATGGTGAGCGCATTATTATCGATGAAAACGGTAACGCCGCGGTCAATATCCTCAGTGAGGAAGTAAAGGAGGATTTCAACCGGCACGTCAATAGCTTAAAAGGAGTCTGAGGTGGGTACCGCGATTTTTATGGTATTGATGGTAAGTGGTTACTGGTACACCAGTCGGGATCTTTCCAGCCGTTTCAAAATGCGCCGTACCTCAGGCTGGGATGTCTATTTTCTGGTGGCGTTATACGGTTGTATATTCGTGCTTCAGGGGGTTTTTGCCACCGCATTTATTTGGTTTGTCTTATTTATTATTTCCTCCGTTTCCAACGCGCTTTATATTTTCCCCGGCGATCATCTTCAGCTGCAAATGAAGTTTATGAACTGGAGCTTTTTAGGTATTCAGGCACCGGTAGTCATTATGCTGACCTTCGCCATTCTGTTTTGCCTTTATCGCTCGAACTGGGCGGGCAGCGCACGGCTGAATGTCTCTGGCCGAAAAGACCTCTATCAAAAACTCTCCCGTTCTAACGGCGTCGAGCAGATGCTTTTCCAGTGCATGGAGGAGGGGGAACTGGCATGGATCACGCTAAAATCGCGACGCATCTACATAGGCATGGTGCATGCGGCAACTTTTGAATATGAAAGCACCGCCAATATCGTGCTCATTCCGATGCTGAGCGGTTATCGCGACAGCCATACATTAAAGCTGGCGGTCGAACATAATTACAGTAGCTGGTACGCCGAGCACGGCATCACGCTGGATTCAGAACCCAAAAATGCCATGGCGTTTCGCAAAGTGATCATGCTGGACCAGATCGAGAGCTTCTCATTGTTCGATCCCGCCAGCGCGACAGCCCTGGCAATGGGAGAAGATCATCCGCAGAGTGTGGAAAAGAGCCGGGATGGCAACAAATCTTCGCCGCCTGATCAGCAGATTGAGTAACCCAGGCAGGGCGTATCAGGACACACAGCAGGGTCGGAGCGGCGGTATCCGCACAAAACAGCCTGTATGATGCAGTGCGTGCGCTAACCCGCCTCTACTCTGCTTACTGACTTCATCAACGAGGACAATCCTATGGCTCATCAGGGGAAAATCTTAGTTATCGGCGCGTCACGCGGCATCGGACTCGCCGTGGTTAACGCGTTTGTAGCCCATCACTGGCAGGTGACGGCCACTTACCGCAGTGCTATTCCGCCACAAGGCGAGCACCCTGAGGTTGACTGGCATCAAGTGGATATAACGGATACCGACGCGGTTAAACACGTTGCGGTCCAGCTGAGTGGAGAGCCTTATGACGCCATTTTGATTAATGCAGGCGTTTACGGGCCAGCGCATCAAAAGTTGGCCGAGACGGATGACAGCGAACTGATGCAGCTGTTCCTGACCAATGCCGTCGCGCCGGTACGTTGCGCTGAGATTTTGCTGCCGTTGCTGAATCAGCAAAAGGGCGTGATTGCGTTAACGTCTTCGCAGCTTGCCAGCCTGAATGAGAACCGCAGCGCGGACGCTCCTCTGTATTCGGCCAGTAAAGCGGCGCTCAATATGTTGACCCGTTCCCTTGCCAGAGGGGTAGAAGCGCAGAATGGCACGCTGTTAACGCTGCATCCCGGCTGGGTGAAAACGGATATGGGCGGCGATAAGGCCCCCCTTACGGCTGAAAAAAGCGCGGAAGGGATCTTCACGCAGTTGACGATGTTTCAGGGGCGCGGTGGTCACCACTATGTGGACTACGCGGGAAAAACGCTGCAATGGTAATGGCGTAAAGGAATTCGCCCTCAGGCCTTCACGACAGGCAGGGGCGATCCGATACACTGAAGTTTTGCAACAGACCAGTCCCGGCATTACACTGCCTTTTTTATTTCATTGATTGAAGGTGCTTATGTCTCAGCCCTATCAGCGTCAACCGCTACCGTTGCCCGGTGGACACAAAAAAGTGCTTCTGCACTCCTGCTGTGCGCCCTGTTCAGGGGAAGTCATGGAAGCCATGCTGGCCTCCGGCATTGAATACACGATCTATTTCTATAACCCGAATATTCATCCGCTTAAAGAGTACGAACTGCGTAAAGAGGAGAATATCCGCTTTGCTGAAAAGTTTAATGTGCCTTTTGTCGATGCAGATTACGATCGTGATGACTGGTTTAAACGGGCCAAAGGCATGGAATGGGAGCCTGAGCGTGGTGAGCGATGCACCATGTGCTTCGATATGCGTTTTGAGCGTACGGCGCTCTATGCGCATGAAAATGGTTTTCCTGTTATCACCAGTTGTCTGGGGATTTCCCGATGGAAGAACATGCAGCAGATTAATGACTGCGGTGTCCGTGCGGCGGCAAAATATCCCGATTTGACCTACTGGGAATTTAACTGGCGCAAAGGCGGCGGCTCGGCGCGTATGATCGAAATCAGTAAGCGCGAAAGCTTTTATCAGCAAGAGTATTGCGGATGTATTTACTCATTACGCGATACCAATCGTCATCGTGTTGCCAACGGGCGAGAGCGAATTCAGATTGGCGTGCAATATTATAAGCCGGACGAGTAACGCCTGTATTTAAAAAAAGCGGATTAAATCGTCGCTGCTCCGGGTGTCATTTATTCCGCTGTAAACCGGCTTTTTTGTCTTTTTCGGCGTCCGTATGCAGAGACTACAGGGATGCGCACCGGTGGACATGGCGCTGTCCGTTCCCCCTTTCATTTGTCTTTTGCGGCAAACGCTGGGCGTACAGCCCATCATCTGTTTAAACGAGCGCGTAAAAGATTGTTGGCTTTCAAAATGGTATTTAACGGCCAGGTTGATAATAGGTGTACGGCTGTTTTTGAGATCGTTAATACAGGATATTAATTTCTTCTTGCGAATATAGCGTGCAAGCGTTTCATCGTTATAGCGGGAAAATAACTTCTGCAGATACCATTTTGAATAGCCCGCCTTTTCCGCAATATCATCAATGCTTAATCGCTGATCGAGATTTTCATTAATCCATTCAGTAACAGAAATAATTACGCTCTCATTGTATTTGTTCTCATTCATAACACCCCCTTAAATAATGAGGATGATTTTAAATTAACATATGTTTCTCAAAATAGGCGTTACGTAAAGATTTTCAAGGAAGTGCATGGTTATTTCCAGGGATGTGAAATAACATGATGAGCAATTATATTTATGCGTGATATGTATATTATTTGTTGCAAAGGTGGGAGGGGTGACTTTGTGGTACTATTACATCACGTTACCATGCCGCAAGTAAAATGTCACCCTAAGCAAAGTTAAAGCAGGCCTCTCTGCGACACGTTGTCGCATCGCAGAGAACGACTGCCTACAGCAGATTTTGCTCCGCCAGGTCGAGCGCAAAATAACTGAAGATCAGATCGGCACCCGCACGTTTAATGGCCCCCAGGCTCTCAAGCACCACGTTACGTTCATCAATCGCGCCGGCCTGCGCGGCAAATTTAATCATCGCATATTCACCGCTGACCTGATAAGCCGCCAGGGGAAGCTCAGTGCGTTCACGAATGTCGCGCAGGATGTCCAGATAGGCGCCAGCCGGTTTCACCATCAGCGAATCGGCACCTTCGGCGGCATCAATCAGTGATTCGCGAATGGCCTCGCGGCGATTCATGGGGTTCATCTGATACGTTTTGCGATCGCCTTTCAGCGCGGTTCCGGCGGCTTCACGGAACGGGCCGTAGAAGGATGACGCAAATTTGGTGGAATAAGACATAATCGCCGTTTGCGTAAAGCCCGCAGCATCCAGTGCCTGGCGGATAGCCTGCACCTGACCATCCATCGCGGCCGAGGGCGCGATAAAGTCAGCGCCTGCCGCTGCCGCGACAACGGCCTGCTTACCCAGGTTGATAAGGGTTGCGTCGTTATCCACGCCGTGATCGCACAGCACGCCGCAGTGGCCGTGGCTGGTGTATTCACAGAAGCAGGTATCCGACATCACAATCATTTCAGGCACGGTATCTTTGCAAATGCGCGACATCCGTGCGACCAGGCCGTTTTCATTCCAGGCATCGCTGCCGGTCGCGTCGGTATGATGAGAAATCCCGAAGGTCATCACGGAGCGGATGCCTGCCCTGGCGATACGTTCAATCTCGTGGGCCAGACGTTTTTCCGGGATACGCCTTACGCCTGGCATAGCCTGAATGTCTTTATAGTCATCAACGCCTTCCTCAACAAAAATGGGTAAAGCCAGGTCGTTGATACTGAGGGTGGACTCCTGAAACATTGCACGCATGGATGCGCTGGCGCGCAATCTTCTGGGACGTTGGGTAAGGGAAAAATCAGACATAGTTACTCACGTAGCTAATTCAAATAAGACGGACAGTCTACTCCGATTAAGAGCAGGCGATGAAGGTTTGTGTGCGGTGCGCTGAGAGAATAAAACGTCTCCCGCCACAAGGCGGGAGACGGGGGAGCTTACTCGTTAATGTCCGGGTGCTGCTGCACCAGATTTTTACGTTTCGCTTCGAGACGGGCAATTTCTGCGTCGATATCTTCGATTTTCTGTTCGATGTTATCGTGGTGTTCCTGAAGGATTTCGCGCGCCTCTTCTAAATCTGATGCGGCAGGCGTCGCCCCTTTCAGCGGCTTATTCGCGGTCTCTTTCATGTAAAGACCGGTAATCAGACCGACCACCGCCACGACCATCAAATAGTACGCGGGCATGTAGAGGTTGTTGGTCGCTTCGACCAGCCAGGCCGCGGCCGTTGGCGTCAGACCGGCAATCAATACCGAAATATTGAAGGCGCTGGCTAAGGCGCTATAACGAATATGCGTAGGGAACATTGCAGGCAGAGACGATGCCATCACACCCGTAAAGGCATTCAGGATTACCGCCAGTAGTAGCAGTCCGGCAAAAATCATTCCCAGCACGCCGCTGTTGATCATCATAAAGGCGGGAATAGCAAAAACCATCAACGCAATACTGCCCAGAATCACAAACGGACGGCGGCCAAAACGGTCGCTCAGCATGCCCATTACCGGCTGCACAAACAGCATCCCCATCATGATGGCGATGATGATCAGCACGCCATGATCTTCTGAGTAATGCAGGTTGTGTGACAGATAACTTGGCATGTAGGTGAGCAGCATGTAGTAGGTCACGTTGGTCGCAATGACCAGGCCGATACAGGCTAACAGGCTGCGCCAGTGTTTGGTGGCGATCTCTTTGAAAGAGACTTTCGGACCATCACGCAGGCCTTCGCGATCCCCCTGTTCCAGCTTATCAACGTGCTGCTGGAATGCTGGCGTTTCTTCCAGCGCATGACGCAGATATAAACCAATAATGCCCAACGGCAAGGCCAGGAAGAAAGGAAGACGCCAGCCCCACTCAAGGAAGTTCTCTTCGCCAATAATGGTCGAGATCAGGACGACAACGCCCGCACCCAGCACAAAACCGGCAATAGAACCGAAGTCGAGCCAGCTTCCCATAAAGCCACGTTTGCGGTCCGGTGAATACTCCGCCACGAAAATCGATGCGCCGGTATATTCCCCGCCGACGGAAAAGCCCTGCGCCATTTTGGCCAACAGCAGCAAAATCGGTGCCCAGATGCCGATGGAGGCGTAAGAGGGAATCAGACCAATACAGAACGTACTGACCGACATAATGACAATGGTAATGGACAGTATTTTCTGACGGCCATATTTATCACCCAGCATGCCGAAGAACAGGCCACCCAGAGGACGAATCAGAAAAGGAACAGAGAACGTTGCCAGAGCGGCAATCATTTGAATGCCCGGTGAGGCATCCGGAAAAAAGACTTTACCTAAGGCATAAGCCACAAAGCCATAAACACCAAAATCAAACCACTCCATGGCGTTACCCAACGACGCGGCGGTAATGGCTTTTCGTAAACGGGCATCATCAATGATGGTCACATCATCGATCCCAATCGGTTTTACACGCTTCCTACGCAATTTCATAGAATTACCCTGTAATGGAACATGAAAGTCCTCAACGGCGCGAACCGACCACAGCGTTCAGACCGCTGCGTTGAGGAAATTTAAGCATAGCCGTAAAACAGCATTATCTGTCGACGTATAAATACAACGAAAACTGCCGTGATTCATTTCATCGACCGCAGAGTATAACGTTTTTGTGTGATATTTGTCATGTTTGGCCTGAAAGTGACCAACTCTGCCTTGTGTTTACACCAGTCTTACTGGCTAAAAAAAGAAGCAGGCGAACGCGATTGCCTGGTAACGATACGTGCCGATGGCAAGTGAAAACGCGCTCTGACGCATTACAGGTTAAAATTACTTATGATTTTTCGTGTTGACCGTTGAGGCTTGCCTAATCAATTCCCTTCAGTAATACTCATCCCCCTTGATTTGGATAGAAATTGTCAAGGAGGATATCGCCATGAGCCAAAATCCCTGGGTGGCGCTCATCGATAGTGTGGAAAAAAAATTAATCTATCCTGCCACCATGTTGTCCGCTGACAGGCAGCGCGGCGAGAGGACACAGATGGACTCTGCGCCGGGTTGGTTTCGCTGTCGGGGGAAACGCTGGATAAACCGACTGACGAAGCTGAGCGAAACGCTTATCACGTCGACGACAACGGGGAAGCAGTGCTCGGCATATGAAGAATGCCAGCAGTTACTCCAGCAGTCGGTGCCAACGCTACAGCGGCTAAGTCAGCGAACCCGTCGGCCCTGTGAAGGCCTGTCTGTCTGCCAGCAGGAAGAAACGGTAGCCGTCGCATTGCGCGCGGCACGTAAACGGCGCTAAATCCCTACAAAATCATCTCGTGCTGTTGTCATTCGATGGTGACCTGATGTGCTCTAGAGCGCTTCAGGAGGCACTGGCAAATGACCATATTTTTCCATCCATGCAATGAAGGCGCTGTTTTCCATAGGGCGGGCATAAAAATAGCCTTGCACGAAGGTCACGCCGTGCTGTTGCAGGTAGTGGAATTGCAGTGCAGTTTCAACACCTTCACCTAATACCTGTAGCTTAAGCTTGTGGCTCAGGCTGATAATGGCGTCCAGCACAGGCGTTTCGCCATCCAGTGATTCAATGGCATTAATAAAGCCCCGATCGATTTTGAGATAGTCCAGCGCGAAAGTTTGCAGATAACTGAGCGAGCAATGGCCGGTTCCGAAGTCATCAATCGCGACTTTCATCCCCGCCGCACGCAATCTTTCCAGTTTGTCCGCCACCACGTTACCTTCCTTAATCAGGCTTCGTTCGGTCAGCTCCAGAGTGAGGTTAAATTCCGTTACTGCCATCTTTTCCGCGAAGCTCAGCATCTCATCGACGAAGTCTGGATGCTGAAGATGGTCGGCGGCCACGTTAATTGCCAGATGAAAACCGGGATTCGTTTTCCACTGCCGCGCGTCTTCAACGATTAAATCCATTAAATGGCGGGTAACGGGAATGATCATTCCCTCGGCTTCCGCCGCGCTGATGAAGGTATCGGGACGTACGCTGTCACCATTGGGCAGCGTCCAGCGCAAAAGGGCTTCTGCGCCGGTGCAGCGTTTAAGCGCATAGCTGTAGGTGGGCTGATAGTGCACGCTGAACTGCCCGGAACGAATGGCGCGACGAATGTCATCTGCCCATGAAAATCGCCGGCGTAGCCACGATGCCGTGAGAATCATCAACAAAACGGAAAACACGGAAGCAAAAGGCATAATCAGGAGCAACAACTGTTTCAGTGCTTTTATGCGTTCTGTGCCCGGTGCCAGTAGCGTTACGCTGATGGGATAGCGCGATGACGTGGCGCGATAAAGTTGAGGAGAAGGCCCGGTATCCCCGGTAAAATCATGTTCACCTGACACAATTGACGCACCGTCACTGAAGCGCATCGTGATCTGATAATCGTGCGTGCTCCCTAACGCACTCATAAAATCGATGAGATATTGCCCTTCCACCATTACCCAGACGGCTCTGCCTGCGGTAAGGTTACGCACAAAGATGACGGCGGGCCGGTCGGGTACGCTGTAGGAGCCGCGCAGAGACAAACTCCACCCGTCTTTGCGCGCCACCGGCGGCGTTACGCCAATCATCGCCTTCAGGGTTGAGGGTTTATTACCGTAAGCCGAAGAGCAGGTGATCACATCGTTTTCCAGCGTGCCCAGGCCACGAAAATAGGGATAAAGCGTGCCGTTAAGCCGCAATGCATGCTCAATTTGCTCGCAGGGCTGCTCCTCGTACTGCCGAAGCCAGGCAATCATGCTCCAGGCGTTGTCGCTGATTTTTTCTGCCTGAGACAGTAAAGTCGCTGCCGTGTTGATCTGTTGCTCGCGCACAGTTTGACGCGCATCAATGGCACAAAAAAACAGTCCCAGAAGGAGTGGCAGAACGCCAGCAAAGACGATAAGTAGCCTGGTATGGGCCGGTTTTTCTTTAATCAGCGGCACCGTATAACCTCTGAATTGTAATCATGTTTTTGAGCGGTGCTAAGGGTTTATTCAGCATAGCACGCCAGTTCACACCACGGGTGAACGGTCGGATATCCTTTGCCTCCGATAATCGTCATTATCGGCCTCGTCCATAATTTATTGACAGAAAATTCATGCCCGGATTGGGTGAAAGACGGCATATGACAGAGTGTACTGATGAAAGTGAATACTCACATTTTCTGCTAAGTGTTCCTGTGGCCGGCAGGCAAGCCGTGCGCGCGGGGCAAAAGAATGTCCCCGCGCGGTGGAGAAAGCAAAAGGGCATTGACGCCGCAGGCACGGACCACATGCGCCGGGTCAACCGAACACGATGGCTTCTGGTCTGGCACGTCCCTCCAGCGGCACCGTGGTGGGCTAATCCTGGAAGTAGATTTGCTTCAGCGCGACTTCTACGCCACGCAGCTCGGCCAGCCCCTTGAGCCTGCCGATTGCTGAATAGCCCGGATTGGTGCGCTTGTGCAAATCGTCCAGCATCTGATGACCGTGATCGGGACGCATAGGAATAGCGCGTAGATTGCCTGCACGGCGACGGCGCTGCTCCTCAGCCAGAATGACTTTGATGACGCCAACCATATCAACGTCTCCCGCCAGATGAGCGGCTTCGTGGAAGCTGTTGGGGTTTGCTTCGCGTTTTGTGGCGCGTAAATGCACGAAGTTAATACGATCGGCAAAGGTTTCGGCCATCGTAACCAGTGGGTTATCCTCGCGAACGCCGTATGATCCTGTACAGAAGCAGAATCCGTTATGCAGGCTGTCGACAGTCTCTTTCAGCCACTGCATATCCTCCTGGGTGGAGACAATGCGCGGCAGGCCAAGAATAGGACGCGGCGGATCGTCGGGATGTACCGCCAGTTTGATGCCCACCTCTTCTGCCACTGGCACAATAGCCCGCAGGAAGGTGGCCATATGCTCGCGCAGTCTGGCTTTATCAATGCCATCATATTGGGCCAGCTGGGCCTGGAACTGTTCAAGCGTGTAGCCTTCTTCCGCACCGGGTAAACCCGCAATGATGTTGCGCACCAGCGTGGCTTTCTCTTCTTCGTTCATCGCGGCAAAACAGGCAGCAGCGGCCTGCTGCTCGGCGGGGCTGTATTCTTTTTCCGCACCGGGACGTTTTAACAGGTACAGTTCAAACGCAGCAAACGCATCGGCGTCAAACCGCAACGCTTTCGCCCCATCCGGCAAGGTCCAGGCCAGATCGGTACGCGTCCAGTCAAGCACCGGCATAAAGTTGTAGCACACGGTATCGATCCCGCAGGCGGCCAGATTACGAATCGACTGCTGATAGTTGGCGATATAGCGCGAATAATCGCCCCGTTGCGTTTTAATGGATTCGTGAACGGGAATGCTTTCAACAACAGACCAGGTGAATCCTTTTTCCGCCAGTAGCGCCTGACGCGCTTTGATTTCGGCTACGGGCCACACGTCGCCGTTTGGGATGTGATGAAGTGCCGTAACAATACCGGTTGCACCTGCCTGGCGAGCATCGTCCAGTGAAACAGGATCGTTGGGGCCGTACCAGCGCCATGTATGTTCCATTATTACTCCTTGATGAACGGGTGGCCCAGTGGTCAGGCCGCTGGACCAAGAGTAAATTAGCGCGTAAATTAAGGCCGTGATCCGGATCGCAGCATAGTAAATACGTCCGGCTGGATTCTGCAAAGACGGCCATAACAGGAGAAGGTGATGGTGCTACCGGTACTGAAAACTGAACGACTTTATCGACAGATCGCCAATGCCATTATCGCGGGCATTCAGCGTGGGGATTTCGTACCCGGCGGTGCGTTGCCACCGGAGCGAGAGCTGGCAAAGCAGTTGGGCGTCAGTCGCTCGTCCGTGCGTGAAGCGCTGATTGCGCTTGAAATGACGGGCTACGTCACTATCCAGACCGGAACGGGCGTATTTGTCGCCCAAACCCTGCCTCAGCCCTCAGCGGTCAAAGACACCGAACATTTCAGCCTGCAGGATCTTTTACAGGCGCGCGAAGCCTATGAAAGTCTGCTGGCAGGAATGGCGGCGCGTAACGGCAGTGAGGCGCAACGTGAGCGGCTCATGGCGATGAGCATCAGTCTCCAGCAATTTAATGAAAACGATGCGGCGTTTATAGAACAGGATAAAGCCTTTCATCTTTTAATTAGCGAGATGAGCGGTAACGATCTGCTGCGGGAGATGATGGAAAACCTGTGGAACAAACGCGACAGCGCGCATTTTCGTCGGCTGGAACGCCATTACGCCGACAATACCTTTGCTGACGAAATGAACGCCGACCATCAGTGCATTGCAGAGGCCATTGTCGGGGGAGATGAGCAGGCTGCACAGGCTGCGATGAGAGCGCATCTGCAGCATGTGCAGCAGCGTTTACTTGGTTAGCAGCCGGGCAGGTTTAGGACGTCCGGTGCCCAGCATGATTGCCAGCCGGCTTCCGCCTGGCGTGGTTTCCATCAAAATTTTTGTAATGCTGGTCAGCGGTACGGAGAGCAGCATACCGACCGGACCCAACAGCCAGCCCCAGAAGATCAAGGACAGAAAGACCACCAGTGTCGACAATCCCAGTCCGCGCCCCATGATGCGCGGCTCTAACATATTGCCAAACACCATATGAATGGCGGTAAACAGCGCCGCCACCATCGCCGCGTCAAACACACTGTTCAGCAACAGTGCCTGCAGGAAAGGGGGAATACCGGCGATAATCGGCCCGATATTGGGAATAAAATTCAGGATAAAGGCTACCACGCCCCACAGTAATGCAAATTTCACATCCAGCAGGTACAGCGTCAGCCAGACCGAGATACCGGTAATCAGGCTGATCAGCGTTTTTAATGCCAGGTAATGCGTCACGCCTTTAAGCGCTTTGTGTAAACCCGCAATACGAATTTTGGGGTTCACAAACGAGTTGCGCATTTTGTAAGGCAGGTGGTGCACTTCAAACAGCATAAAGACGACGGTAAGGATCAACAGGACAGTATTGGTCATTGCGCCGGAAAAACCACTCAGCGCCACGCTGGCCAGATTCATCAATGTGTTGGGATCGAAGCGCTGAACCAGCGCATCGGTAGAGACATTCAGATGAATGCTGGCCGCCAGATGCTGAACGACCAGCATTTTCTTTTCCATGATGGTGCGCAGTTGAGGATAGAGATCGTAAAACTCACTCATTGAGCTGGCCAGTACGGCCCCCAGCAGCAAAATCACAACAAAAATGACCGTGATCACCAGCGTAATCGCCATCCCGCGCCGCAGTCCGCGCCGCATCAGTATCGTGACTAAGGGATTCAACACAATGGCAAAAAACGCCGCCAGGAGTAACGGCACCAGAATATCGGAAGCGGCTCTTATCCCGGCAAGGATAATCACTAACATCGCCAGTTTGATTAAGATATTTTGTCCAATTCTTTCCTGCTGCAACCCGTTCATTCGTTCTCTCTACGCATAAATAACTGATTGAAGTGTAGTTGAAGGAAAAATCAGAAGCGGATTCGTTGAGGAAAAGGGTAAGCGAGGCGAGACGGTGAGGGAAACAGGACGCGAAAGGGTGTTAAGCGTCCTGATGCCGCGGCGGACAATGGCGACTGTCACGGCGATATGCTGTCAACAGCGATGCCGCCGCAATGAAACGCGCCTGCCGTCGCCTTATACTGAGGGCGCAGATTCCTCTTTCGTGGCGTCCTGTGGCACCGGCTCCTGCCCGCCGGGAATCAGAATATTCAGCACGATGGCAACAATCCCGCCGCTGGTGGCGGCTGAACCAAACAGGTTCGCAAACAGGGGAGGCAGATGGGAAAGGGCAGCAGGCACGGACTCAATCCCTAAGCCGAAGCTGAAGGCCAGGCCGACAATCAGCATCTCTCTGCGCGTCAGCGCTGTCTGGCTGAGAATACGAATGCCGGCCGTTACCACGCAGCCAAACATCACCATGGTCGCGCCACCCAGGACGGGCGTGGGAATCTGACGCAACGCTTCGCTAAACGGCGGAAACAGAGCCAGTAAAATCAGCATCACACCGATATAGCGGCCAACAAAACGGCTTGCCACACCGGTCATCTGTATGACGCCGTTGTTTTGCGCAAAGGTGGTATTTGGAAAGGCACTCAGCATGGCGGCAATCATACAACTCATTCCGTCAGCCAGAATGCCGCCTTTCAGGCGCGCACTGAACGCTTTATCCGTAATCGACTTACCGGAGATCAGGTGGTTTGCGGTAAGATCGCCTACCGCCTCAATGATGCAGACCAGTGAAACCAGCACCACAGGCACAAAAAGACTGCTGTTGAAGTGAAAGCCAAACGGAAACAGCGCGGGCAGGCGAAACAGGCTGTCCCCCAAACCATGCACCTGAAATTTGCCGCTCAGTGCCGCCGCGACGCAGCCGGTGAGAATGCCGACCACGATGGATGACAGACGCAGCCAGCGGTTCCCCGAACAGCTCAGCAGCACGATCACGCCAAGCGTCAACGCCCCCAGGGCGAGGTTGCTAAGGCTGGCAAAATCCTGTGCATTCTGACCGCCGCACCAGTTAATCACGCTGACCTTAATCAGGCTGATACCGATTAACGCAATCACGCTTCCCGTCACGACCGGCGTGAAGACCCGTTTTAAGGTATCAATAAAGCGGCTGACGATAACCGGAACCAGCGCGGCCACGGCGTTGACGCCAAACAGCATCGCCATAATGTCCTCAGGGCTGCCGCCCTGGGCTTTGACCCACAGGCCACCTGAAATGGCGACGCCGAGAAAAGCAAAGCTGGTGCCCTGCATGCATATCATGCCCGCGCCCACGCCCCACACGCGATTTGACTGCAGAAAGGTGCCGATGCCCGAAGCAAGGAGCGACATACTAATTAAATACGGAAGCCAGGCTTCCAGACCAAGCGCGGTGCCAATCAGCAAAGGCGGCGTGATAATCCCGACCAGACCTGCCATTACATGCTGCGATGCGCTAAAAAAAGCCTGCACAGGCGGAATTCGCTGATCAAGGCCGTACAGTAAGCCACTGTTTTTTTCGTCAGACACGGTTATCTCATCTCAGTGCGGGGAAGTCACCGGATGTTGCATAAAGCAGGCCAGGTTTATCTGATAAACGTTTCACTGCTATCAATGCCTTTAAAATCATAGCGATAATGTTGTGATGAAGCGCGTCGCTCGCCCGGGAAAGGTGAAACACATGATTCCTGATGGGGCAGTGAAGAAATTATTGGTTCATAAAATGACGATTAACGCCCTTTTTTGCACTGCGTTAGTGCGTAGTGATGTTTTTTCACCAGACAACTCTCCTCATGGCCAGCAGCCATTTTTCTGGCAGACTCTCAGCAAAAAGAAAATGTATATTTCATATTTAAAATTTATGAAACATATCCGGGCTGCTTAATGCCGTCAGGCCGAAAACCTTTCATCCCGCAAAGGCGTTAAACCGCCCTGAAGCGACAATGTCATGGGGACCCCGATTACACCGTCAGCGATGACGAGCCAGAATGGCCGCCGCGAAGGCGTCAATCCTTTATGAAAAGAGAAATGCGATCTGTGCCGCTAAAAAGTAATTTTCCAAAAATATCCATTTGAAAAATTTATTCCATTGTAATAGTTTTCCAGCATGCTTTTGGCTTTTCCTGCCCAGCCAGCATGCCACTTCTGTGCTCTGCCCGCTGGAACCGTACATACCAAAGAGGCAACATCATGACTATCGTAGGAAACTTTATTGGCGGTCAAACCACATTCAGCGCCAGCAACGAAACCATTCCTGTGTTCGATCCGGCAACCGGCAAGGTTATCCGTGAGCTCACGCAAAGCAGCGCAGATGAAGTGGCTCAGGCGATTGATGTGGCACATGCGGCCTTTCCTGCCTGGTCAAAAACCTCCCCGTTGCGCCGCGCACGCATCATGTTCAATTTTAAAGCTCTGATGGAGCAGCACCGCGATGAACTGGCGGCGCTGATTGTGTCTGAGCATGGCAAAGTCTGGTCAGATGCGCTGGGTGAGCTGACGCGCGGTATCGAAGTCATCGAATTTTCCTGTGGTATTCCGCACCTGCTTAAAGGCGAGTATTCCCCGAATGTGGGCGGTGGCGTAGACAGTTACTCGCTGATGCAGCCGGTGGGCGTCGTGGCAGGGATTACGCCCTTCAACTTTCCGGCGATGGTGCCGTTGTGGATGTTTCCGATTGCGTTGGCCTGCGGTAACACCTTTATTCTCAAGCCGCCTGCGCTGGATCCGTCAGCATCGGTGCGCATGGCCGAGCTGTTGAAGGAGGCGGGCCTGCCGGATGGCGTGTTTAATGTCGTGCACAGTTCCAATGACAATGCAGAACAGCTTTATAAAGATCCGCGTATTGCCGCCGTCAGCTTCGTTGGCTCATCCGGTGTGGCCGAGCATATTTACAAAACGGCCAGTGCGCACGGTAAGCGCGTTCAGGCTTTTGGCGCGGCAAAAAATCACGCCATCGTTATGCCAGACGCCGATTTGGAAGCCACGGTAAACGCGATTATGGGCGGTGCGTTTGGCTCGGCGGGCGAGCGTTGCATGGCGCTGCCGGTTGTCGTTGCAGTGGGCAACGATACCGCCGATAAGCTCATTTCGCGCCTGACACCGCTGATCAACGCATTACGGGTTGGGCCGGGAATCCAGCAAGGCAGCGATGAAAATGAAATGGGGCCTGTGGTTTCTGCGGCACACCAGAAAAAAGTGCTGGGCTATATCGATCTGGGCGAGCAGGAAGGGGCGAAGCTGGTCGTTGATGGCCGCAACCACAAAGTCGCCGGTTTCGAAGAGGGCTACTACGTCGGCGGTACGCTGTTCGATAACGTTACCGCCGAGATGACCATCTGGCGTGAGGAAATTTTTGGTCCGGTGCTGAGCATTATGCGCGCGCCGGATTACGACAGTGCCCTGAAGCTGGTTAACAGCCACGAATTTGGTAACGGCAGCGCCATCTTTACCAGCAATGGCCATACCGCGCGGGAGTTTGTGCAGGATGTTGAGGCCGGAATGGTCGGCGTCAATGTGCCGGTGCCGGTGCCGATGGCCTTCCACAGTTTTGGGGGCTGGAAACGGTCAGTCTTTGGTGCGTTAAACGTGCACGGGCCAGACGGCGTGCGTTTTTACACCCGCATGAAAACCGCCACCGTGCGTTGGCCAGGCGGTCAGCAAACGGTGTCCGAATTCAGCATGCCAACGTTAGGCTAAATCACCTGCACCACTGACGCAGCGTTCCACACACAGGGGCGCGGGTTGTCAGGTGAAGGACCGCAAAACAGGAGGAGGCGAATGGCCTTACTTTCGAAGGTAAAACAGCCCGACAATAACGGCTGCATTCAGCAGGTGACGCCAGCGCGCGCCGGTTGGCGTTATGTCGGTTTTTCATCCTATCTGCTGAAAAAAGGGCAAACGCTCGACCTGAAAAGTGGCGACAGCGAACTTTGCCTGGTGCTGGTCGCGGGGCTGGCTTCCGTCACCACGCGCCACGCACGTTTCCCGAATATCGGCAAACGTCTGTCACCGTTTGAGCGCACGCCGCCTTATTCTGTGTATGTTCCTCATGATGATGACGTCAGGGTACAGGCTGAAAGCGATCTTGAGCTGGCGGTCTGCCAGGCACCCGGGCAGGGCGGCAAGCTGCCCGCTCGCCTGATTGCGCCGGAGGATGTTGGCGTTGAACGGCGGGGCAAAGGGCAAAATCAGCGCCTGGTGCATAATATTCTGCCGGACACTCAACCGGCAGAGAGCCTGCTGGTCGTGGAAGTGTATACCGATGAGGGCAATACCAGCTCTTACCCGAGCCACAAACACGATCAGGAAAACAGCGAACACGAAACCTATCTGGAAGAAACCTATTACCACCGTTTTCAACCCGAGCAGGGGTTTGCCATGCAGCGCGTTTATACTGACGACCGTTCGCTGGATGAGTGCATGGCAGTGTATAACCGTGATGTGGTCATGGTGCCGCGCGGCTATCATCCTGTGGCGACGCTGGCAGGCTACGACAATTACTACCTTAACGTCATGGCGGGGCCGGTACGTTTGTGGAAGTTCAGTTGGGAGCACGATCACGCCTGGGTTAACAGCGACAGTTATCCGCGACGTTAATCCGTGGCGAGAACTGACAAGGCAGCGCTATTCGCTGCCTTTTTTATTGCGTGATGATACCTGTAAGTTGACCAGAGAACGGTGTTCGGCGACAGACTCTGTCTGTTACCTGACGAGGCCGTCTCCGATTGACCGGCGCAGGCTACGCCGCCCTGTCAGGTGGCGCAATCGTCAGGATGCGGGGGGCGTCCGGGCATTGTTCAGTGCCAGGGAAACCGCCAGCGTCTGAGCCAGACAGAGTGACGCCACCTGAGAGCGGAAACCGTCAACCTGGGCTTCCCGCACCACAAAGCAAACGTCGCTGAACGCGGCCAGAGGGCTCACCTGGCTGTCCGTAATCGCAATCAGGCGTGCACCGCGCCTGGCGCCCAGCTCAACCACTTCTACCGCTTCGCGGGCGTAAGGCGAACAGCTGATAGCAATCACCACGTCTTTCGGATTCACCAGCGTCAGCTGTTCAGTGAACATGCCGCCTAACCCGTCAATCAGAAAGGCGCGGCGCTCCAGATGGCGCAGGGCATAAACCAGATAGGAGGCGACACTGAACGAGCGACGCAGGCCGATAACATAGACGTTCTCGGCATCATTGAGTAACTGCACCGTTTTGTTCAACTGCTCCGGGCTCACCTGCATCGCCAGTTGCTGCAACGCCTGGCTGTTTACCATGGTGAAGACATTCAGAATTTCCGCCGGGCTTTCAGGCGCGTTCGCTGCGTCGTCTGCGGCGGTCTGGCGGAACAGGCGTGCCCGTTCGGTGTAGTTAACCGTCTCTTCCATCAGATGCTGACGAAAAATTTGTTTCATTTCGTTGAAGCCGCTAAAACCAAAGGCGTTGGCAAAGCGAATCAGGGTCGAAGGCGGCACATCGGCCTGCTGAGCAATAGACGCGACGGTATCAAAGGCGATGCTGTTACTGTTATCAAGAATATAACGAGCCACCTGCTTCAGACGCTTACTCAGCGTTTCATAACGGCGACGAATCTCGTCCTGCAGCAGTGAAAGTTGGGAAGGGTTATTGCTCATTACGTCGGCTCATGTGCGGAAAGCGTGGCTGGATAAGAATCGCTATGATACCAGATGGATGGAAAATTTCATTTGTTTGTTTTTCAGGCATAATTTATTTCATTGGTTTATGAAATGACTCACAGATTCGTCGTCAAACGGTGCGATCGGGCTGAAAAAAGGCTGCCCTGGGGCAGCCTTAGGCATATCGTCCTGCGTCAGGGTGAATTTACAGCCCGGTGTGCTCGCGAATATATTTTCGTGCCTTCACCGCATACTCAAATGGATTCGCCAGCGCGGGATCCTGCTCTGCCTCCACCACCATCCAGCCTTGATAGCCGTAATCATCAAGGATTTTAAACACGGGTTTAAAGTCGATCACGCCATCGCCCGGCACGGTAAAAGTGCCTTTTTTTACGCCGTCCAGGAAAGACAGATGCTGATCTCTGACTTCAGCGACGATGTCATCCCGCACATCTTTGAGGTGCACGTGGAAAATACGTGGCAAGTGGTTTTCCAGTACCGCCAGCATGGCCTGCTGTGAGCCTTCGGAATAGTAGATATGGCCGGTGTCGTAAAGTAAGCCGACAGTATCGTTCGTCATGGCCATAAAACGGTCAATTTCTGCTGGCGTCTGGATAGCGGTGCCCATGTGATGGTGCAGGCAGACGCGCATGCCTTTACGGGCGGCGATCGCGGCCAGTTCATTGTAGCCTTCCGCCGTGCGCTGCCATTCATCGTCGTTAAACACGGGCTTATCGTCCAGCACCGCCAGCGTCGTGCCTTGTATGCTCTTGCTTTGTTCAGAGCACCCAATCACCCGGGCGCCCATCTCGAAGAGGAAATTCATGTGCTCGGTGAATCCCTCAATCGTTTTCGCTTTGTCGCC
Organism: Pantoea sp. PNA 14-12; assembly: GCF_004364735.1. NCBI lineage: Bacteria > Pseudomonadati > Pseudomonadota > Gammaproteobacteria > Enterobacterales > Erwiniaceae > Pantoea > Pantoea sp. PNA 14-12. The sequence goes on from NZ_SOAJ01000007.1 coordinate 102,220, forward strand.
CTGTGCAAAGAAGGTGCTGAACCAGGCGTTACAGATCTCAATACCGCGAATCTCCAGCATCGGTTTCAGAACCGCAGGATCGCGTGGGTATTTACTGCCGACTTCACTGCCGGTGAACCCGGCCAGCGCCATTTCACTGACCGTTTGCTGGAAGGTGTTTTCGCTGCCCAGTTCGGGCATATCATCATTCGTCCAGCCAATGGGCGCGATCGCCAGCTTAACCTTTTGATTGTTCATCAGTTACCTGCCTGAAGGCGAGAGGAGTCAGTTATAAAATGCCGGACGGGCGGGCATTTCAATGGGTTCGATCGCGCCGCTCTTCTGCGCTTTGATACAGGCGTCAGCAGCGACCGAGGCGGCAAAACCATCCCATGCGGAAGGACCGGTTAACTGGCCCGCTTTTACGTCGTTGATAAAGGCCTGTAGCTCAACGTCGTATGCCTCAATAAAGCGATCTTTCCAGTCGACCAGAATGGTATTGGACAGTTTGGCGTCTTTACGTAACTGTACCGATGACGGCTCGGGCAGTCTGGCGATACCTTCCTCGCCCACGACTTCGCACTGAATATCGTAGCCGTAGGTACAGTTCACAAAGATCTCCACATCAATGCGAATCCCTTTTTGCGTCTCAAACAGAACGATTTGCGGGTCTTTCAGGTGTGGACGGGCTTTAGAACTGACGCGCGGGAACACCACCTGCACGGTTTTATAGTCGTCGCGGGTCAGCCAGCGCAGGACATCCAGCTCGTGGATCAGCGTATTGGTAATCGCCATTTCGGTGTTGTAGTTTTCCGGCACCGTCGGGTTGCGGTGCGCGCAATGCAGCATCAGCGGCTCACCGATATCACCATCGGTAATCACCTTTTTCAATGCCCGATAACCGGCATCGTAGGGGCGCATAAAGCCGACCTGTACGAGACGTATGCCGTGTTTGATCTCGGCGTCCACGATACGACGACAGCCTTCAGCGCTCATCGCCAGCGGCTTCTCACAGAAGACTGGTTTGCCCGCCTCAATGGCGGCCAGCGTGAACGCTTCATGGGTCGGATCCCAGGAGGTGACGAGCACGGCATCCACGTTGGGTGACTGAATGACTGCGAAGCCATCCTCGCATACGTCTGCATCACTGTTCAGACGTTGCAGCGCGGCTTTGGCGCCTTCCGCATTGATATCGGATACCGCAACCACTTTTGCCCCTTGTAAGACATTGTTGCAGCGGCGAATGTGCTCCTGACCAATCGCACCTGTTCCAATCACACCAAGTTTCAATGTCATAATTACACCTGTAGGGTTAAATCGGAGAGTAGAAACATGGGCCGTCAGACGGCCCGGAAATCAGTATTTACGGGCCTGAGCCAGATGCGTATTCAGCGTGTTCGCCACCTGTTGCGCGCGCGTCGAGTGGGCGGTTTGTGCCACACCAACGTGCCACCAGCTGAAGTAGTTGTGAATCATGGTCTTGGGCAGCACTTTGATATCAATCAGCGTGGAAACGCGCTGCGTTTTTGCGTCTTCCAGCGCGGCGGTAAGCTGCTCCAGCGTACTGACGCGATAGGTTTTGCAGCCATAACCGGCGGCAATGGCGGCAAAATCCACCGGAACCAGTCCGCCGTCGAGCTTGCCACCGTCCGGATTACGGAAACGGAACTCGGTAACAAAGCTGTCCATGCCGTGCCCCATTTGCAGGTTGTTAATGCAGCCATTGCTCATGTTATCCAGCAGGACCACATTGATTTTCGCCCCTTCCTGAAGGGAGGTCACCAGCTCGGAATGCAGCATCATGAACGAGCCATCGCCCACCAGGGCATAAACCTCTCGCTCAGGCTGCGCCAGTTTGACGCCCAGTGCCGCATTCACTTCGTACCCCATGCAGGAGTAACCATATTCAAGGTGATAGCCGTTATAACCCCGCGTACGCCAGGCGCGTTGCAGGTCGCCGGGCAGGCTGCCCGCAGCGCCCACGATCACGGCATCGGCAGGCAGGTGCTGATTCAGCGTGCCCACTACGCTGCTTTGTGTCAGCAGAGACTGCGTAAGGCGGTTAAATTCGGCATAGACGGCTTTTCGGTCAAGGTGATCGGCAATCTCAGGCTCAAAGGCGGTATCGTTGGGCGTGATGTGATAAACGCGCTGTGTCTCGTCTTCCAGCTGCTGCCGGGCCAGGGCAACCTGATCGCCCCAGTCGTTGGCATAGTGCTGTGAAACCAGTCCATGACTGAGCGCCAGCAGTGCTTCACGTGCGTCGGCCAGCAGCTGCACGCCATCAAGCTTATAACTGTCAAAGTTGCTGACGTTGACATTCAGAAAGCTCACATCAGGATGCTGGAAGATCCATTTCGACGAGGTGGTGAAATCGGTGTAGCGCGTTCCAATGCCTATCACCAGATCGGCCTCTTTTGCCAGCAGGTTGGCCGCCAGACAGCCGGTTTCACCCACGCCGCCGACGTTGAGAGGATGATCAGATAATAAGGTACCTTTTCCCGCCTGGGTTTCAGCAAACGGAATCTGATAGCGTTCGGCAAATGCACGCAGTGCCTCGCCTGCGCCGGAATATTTCACGCCCCCGCCGCAGATAATTAATGGCTTACGTTTACGGATGATGAGCTTCAGCGCATCTTCGAGCTGGGCAACGGTGGGTTGACGCCGATCCAGACGATGAACGCGTTTCTGGAAGAAATAATCCGGATAATCCCAGGCTTCACCCTGAACATCCTGCGGTAAAGAGAGCGTGACGGCACCCGTTTCAGCCGGATCGGTCAGGACGCGCATAGCGTTAATACAGGCGCTCATCAGTTGCTCCGGACGGCTGACGCGGTCCCAGTATTTACTGACGGCACGAAAGGCGTCGTTGGTGCTGATACTCAGATCCCAGGGCTGCTCAATCTGCTGCAGGACCGGATCGGGCTGGCGGGTGGCAAAGACGTCGCCAGGCAGGAGCAGAAGAGGAATTCGGTTTGCGGTGGCAGTGGCGGCGGCCGTCAGCATATTGGCGGCGCCGGGCCCTACGGACGACGTACAGGCGATAATCTGGCGGCGCAAAGACTGTTTGGCAAAGCCCGTTGCGGCGTGGGCCATCCCTTGTTCATTACGCCCCTGATAGACCACCAGATCGCCGCTGTCCTGCTCCAGCGCTTGTCCCAGTCCCAACACATTGCCATGACCGAAAATGGCGAAAATGCCTTTTACAAACTTTGTCTCTGTGCCGTCTACGTCAATGTATTGATTATCGAGAAACTTAACTAATGCCTGTGCGGTAGTCAGTTTGATGGTGGCCATAAACCTTCCTCAACGTGCTGGCAGTAGCAGAGTCCGGCACCGCGCTAAAAAGGCGTGACGTAACGGAAAAGGCTACCTGAAGAACTGAAATGTCAGAGGATTATAAACAAATGCATTTTTCATAAAATACGATTACAGAAGAAATATTTCATTTTGCGAGGGGGATCAAATTTACCCTTGCTGACAGGGCAGCGGGAAGCTATGCCATAAGCGTAACTGGAATGTTTAGTGAGAGTTACAAAGTTTTCGAGATTTCATTTCATCACGCAGAAAGATGCTGCAAAACGGGCAGGAGCATCATGGCCCTGTCGCACCGGGTCCGCGAGGTCCCGTCCGGCAACGCCTGACTGACGTGTCGGGCATAACAGATTTTTAACTGCTTCACATAATCGCAGTGTAAGTTTCATTTTGAATTGAGTTTGGAATATTTGTTCCTCATACTGCGTTTATCGTTAACCAGACACCTTCAGACCCCACGCACAACCTGTCCGCAGTGTCTGCTCATCACAGAAGGAAACCAGAAGCATGCAGAGAGAACAGAAGCGTCTTGATGTGATTTGTATCGGACGCATTGCCGTCGACTTCTATGGTCAGCAAATTGGCGCGCGGCTGGAAGACACCACGTCTTTCGCGAAATATCTGGGCGGGTCATCAGGCAATGTCGCATACGGTACGGCGATTCAGGGGCTGAAATCCGCCATGCTGGCTCGTGTAGGCGATGAACATAATGGCCGTTTTCTGCGGGAAAGTTTGCAGCGGGTCGGCTGCAATACAGAAGCACTTATCACGGACAAAAAGCGGCTGACCGCTCTGGTCATCCTGGGCATTAAAGATGAAGACACTTTTCCGCTGATTTTTTACCGCGACAACTGCGCCGATATGGCCCTGGTGCCAGACGACATTAATGAAGACTTTATCGCTTCTTCTCGCTCGGTTGCGGTAACCGGCACGCATTTGTCGCACCCGCAGACGCGAGCGGCCGTGCTGAAAGCGCTGGAGTATGCCCGTAAGCATGGTCTGCGTACCGCGCTGGACATCGACTATCGCCCGGTATTGTGGGGCCTGACTTCACTGGGGGACGGGGAAACCCGGTTTATTGCCTCCTCTGAAGTCACCGCGCAACTGCAGCAGGTTATGCATTATTTCGATCTCATTGTCGGCACGGAAGAAGAGTTTCATATCGCAGGCGGCAGCACCGATACGCTGACCGCGCTGAAAAACGTGCGCACGGTGAGCAACGCAACGCTGGTCTGTAAGCGAGGAGCAATGGGATGCGTGGTATTTGAAGGCGCGATTCCAGACAACTGGGCAGCGGTGAAACTGCACAGCGGCGTGCGTGTCGAGGTCCTGAATGTGCTGGGCGCAGGGGACGCGTTTATGTCCGGTCTGCTGCGCGGTTGGTTAAATGATGAAGGATGGGAACAGGCCTGCCGCTACGCAAACGCCTGTGGCGCGTTGGTGGTTTCGCGACACGGGTGCGCCCCTGCGATGCCCACCCGACAGGAGCTGGATGACTTTTTAAGCCGCGAACAGGACGTGAAACGCCCCGATCTGGATAGCCGTCTGACCCATCTGCACCGCGTCACGTCGCGTCAACACGCCTGGCCGGAACTGAATATTTTCGCTTTTGATCACCGCAAACAGCTGGTAGAGATGGCTACGGAGGCTGGCGCGGACGTTTCGCGCATTCCGCAGTTGAAACTTTTGCTATTGCAGGCTGCGGAGCAGGCCGTGCAGCAAGCCGGCATTGAAAGTAAAAGCGGCATTCTGGCGGACACGACCTTCGGTCAGAAAACGCTGAATGCGATTACGGGTAAGAACCGATGGATTGGCCGACCCATTGAACTACCGGGGTCGCGTCCGTTACGCCTGGAACATGGCAGCATTGGTTCCCAGTTGATCGGCTGGCCAGCGGAGCATGTGGTGAAATGCCTGGTGTTTTATCATCCTCACGACAGTGCCGAACTGCGCGAGGAGCAGGACGCGCTGTTGCTGGAAGTGTGGAAAAGCTGTAACCAGAGCGGTCATGAGTTACTGCTGGAAGTGATCCTGCCTGACAGCCAGCCAGACCACAATGAAGCGCATTTTCTGAAGATGCTGAACCACTTTTATGCGCTTGGCATCAAGCCTGACTGGTGGAAGCTCCCACCCCTGTCTCCGGCAAGCTGGCGTGACATAGGTGCCTTGATCGAACAGCAGGATCCTTACTGTCGTGGCATTTTATTACTGGGACTTGATGCGCCAGAAGCCACGCTTAAAGCGGGGTTTGCCGCGGCGGCGCAGGCCCCGTGGGTAAAAGGGTTTGCGGTGGGGCGCACAATCTTTGCACAGCCCTCGCGCCAGTGGTTGCAGGGTGAAATACGTGACGACGCACTGGTGGCGGCGGTAAAAGAGAACTACCTGCGGCTGATTGATTACTGGCGTCAGGCGCGCGAACAGTGTGTCTAAAGCAGAAGGGATGAGTGATAACTGAGCCATGCGGCAGAATGATCATTGCATGGCTCAGTATTAACGCGCGGTGGTGTGGTGTGCCCTTGCCGTTATTTCAGGGTAATACTTTTCACCACGGTTTCAGCATCGCTTTGGGCCTGCTGTTGATTGTCCCCGGGCAGCGTAATCTGCATCGTCATCAGCTTACCATCGACTTTGGCCAGAACAACCGAGGACCAGGAGGTCTGGTTGTTTGCTGAGATGACGGTATCCAGCTGCTGTGCCGGCTCACCGCCCAGCGTGACCGCTTTATTGGAGACAACCTGAAGCTGGGGATCGCGATTACGCTGCTGTTGTTCCATGCGTTGCGCTAACACATCCAGGCCCTCATTCGTCGGCTCACCGGCAATGACGATAATCGCCCGCGCACCGCTTTCATCAGCATAAACGTGCATGTTGGTACTCTGAGAACCCAGTTTACCGCTCTTATCTGACAGGCCAGGTGGCAGGGTAAAACGTAATTTACCGTCCATCAGCGCCACGGTTTGTGCAGACTGACTGGCAGATGCGCCATTATCGTTTGCTGCTTCATCTTTCTTTTGATCGCAGGCGGCAAGGCCGAGTACCAGCAAACCAATTCCCGCATATTTCACTAAATTACGCATCAGAATCCCTTTTTAACATTCCACGAAGGCGTTTATACAACAGGAATCAGGTTGCAAACGCAACCTGAGTATTGTCAGGAGATTTTAGCGGATTGTCAGGAAAGGCTGTATTGCCGGTTAGCCGAAATGTATCTGCGGCTGGGCCTGGCGTTCGGCCAGGCGTTTGAGCGCAGCGTTGAGTAAAACACCATAGGCAGGCAAAAAGAAAATTATACAAATCAGCACTTTGAAACTGTAATCGACCAGAGCGATTTCTACCCAGTGCTGTGCCATAAACGGATCGGAGCTTTTGTAGAAGGCAATGAAAAAGAAGGCCAGCGTATCGCTGATGTTGCCTAAAAACATGGCACAGCCTGGCGCCACCCACCACTGCGGCAAGCGACGCAGGCGGTTGAAAACGTGCACATCCAGAATCTGGCCCAATGCGTAAGCCATAAAGCTGGCGCAGGCGATACGGGCGACAAACAGGTTTACCTGTTGCAGCGCCTGCCAGCCTTGCCATTCGCCCTGGTAAAACAGGCTGGAAATCGCGTAAGAGATAAACAGGGCCGGCACCATCACCGCCAGAATAATGCGGCGTGCAAGCGGCGCACCAAAGATGCGCACGGTCAGATCAGTGGCCAGGAAAATAAACGGAAAGCTAAAGGCGCCCCAGGTGGTATGAAAACCGAAAAGGGAAACAGGCAACTGCACCAGATAATTGCTGGAAGTGATCACCAGCAGATGAAACAGGGACAACCAGACGAGCGCATGAGCGCGCTGACGCGGGGTAAATGCGAGCATAGTAAGCCTTTTTAGTGGTGGGGTGAGGGAACCCAGTGCAGGCAACTGAACATTCAGTGCGCTGCAGTTTTATGAACAAAAAACGGCCGCATCTTACCCTGTTGTGCTATTAATGCAATGGCTAATTTTAACGCAATCGTTACCGCCTTGCGTCAAAGGGCGGACGCGCTAGAATAAGCGCCCGTTAACTGAAATCGAGACCGTCATGAGTGATGCATTTTCTTCCGCCGACCATCAACTGGATGCTCAGGGCCTGCGTTGTCCCGAGCCGGTCATGATGGTACGTAAAACGGTGCGCGGCATGCAGGACGGTGAAACGCTGCTGATTATCGCGGACGATCCGGCAACCACGCGGGATATCCCCGGTTTTTGCCGGTTTATGGAGCATCAGCTACTGGCCGAACAAACCGACACGCTGCCTTACCAGTTTTTGATTCAGAAAGGGATGGGAGAATAACGGCGGCAGTGAGCCGCCGTCAGGTTATGCATCCCGCGTGCGCAACAGCCGCAACGCGTTTGCCGTGACCAGTGCGGTGGCACCGGAATCAGCCAGCACCGCCAGCCACAATCCCGTTAACCCCGCCAGCGTCGTCACCAGGAACAGCGCCTTCAGCCCCAGCGCAATACCAATATTCTGACGGATAATCGCCCGGGTGCGGCGCGCCAGGGCAATCATCGGGGCCAGGTTGCTGAGCTGATTGCGCGTCAGGGCGGCATCCGCCGTTTCCAGCGCGACATCCGTCCCACTGCCCATCGCAATACCCAGCGTGGCGGCCTTCATGGCTGGCGCATCGTTGATACCGTCGCCCACCATCGCCACCACCTGCTGCTCACTGAGCTGACGAACCGCCTCCACCTTACCGGCTGGCAACAGGCTGGCATGCCAGGCGATGCCTAAAGGTTGGGCGACGACAGCGGCCGCCCGCGGGTTATCACCTGTCAGCATGAGGCTGTTGATGCCAAGCGCTTTTAAGGCCTGCAAGGCGGCGGGGGTTTCGCTGCGCAGCTTGTCCCGTAAGGCCAGCGCCCCCAGCACCTCGCCATTACGCAGCACCATCACAAGGGTTTCGCCCTGGGCTTCCTGCTCATGCACCATTGCCTGGTGCGCCGGGCTCAGGCTGCTGACGTACGACGGTGCCAGCAACGTTATACGCTGGCCGTCCACTTCAGCCTGAATACCGCTTCCCGCCAGTGCCTGCTGTTGAGTGGCAGACGGAAGCGGCAGTGCCCTGGACTGTGCGGCTGCCACAATCGCCGTTGCCAGTGGATGGGTAGAACCTTGTTCCACCGCGGCACCTAATTGCAGAATCGCGTCTTCGTTAGCCTCGCCGAACGGCAAAATTCGCGTCAACTGCGGCCGGCCTTCTGTCAGCGTACCCGTTTTATCGAACGCGATCGTCTGCACTGTGCTCAGCCGTTCCAGGGCCGCGCCTCCTTTAATCAGCGCACCACGGCGGGCGGCGGCGGCCAGTCCGGACGTGATGGCGGCGGGCGTGGAGATCACCAGCGCACAGGGACAGCCGATCAACAGCAGCGTCAGGCCTTTATAAACCCAGGGCAGCCAGGCACCCGCGCCAAACAGGGGCGGCAGCACCATCACCAGCAGGGCCAGCAGCATGATGGCTGGCGTGTAAATCCGGCTAAAGTTATCGATAAAACGTTCTACCGGAGCACGATGACTTTCGGCTTCCTCAATCAACTGCAAAATGCGGTCAATGGCACTTTCGCCAGGCCTGGAAACCACCTCCAGTTCCACCAGACGATCAACGCTGGTCGCACCCGCCAGTATTTTTTCGCCACGCTGACGCAGCACCGGTACCGACTCGCCCGTCAGCGCGCTCTCATCGAAACTGGCGCTTTCCGCCAGTAAGCAGCCGTCGACCGGCAAACGGTCACCGGCGGCGATTACGATCCGGTCGCCAGGCTGCAACGCGGACAGGGGCACCTCACTACGGGTGCCATTTTGCAGGCGCACAGCGAACTCGGGACGCAGCGCCATCAGCTGGCTTACCCCACTGCGCGCGCGGGTTGCGGCATAGGCTTCCAGTTTTTCGCCCAACAGGAACAGCAGCAGAACCATGGCGGCTTCCGCATGCGCACCAATTAATAACGCACCTGCCGACGCCAGGGTCATCAGAGTTTCAATGGTAAAGGCAGAGCCGGTTCGCAGACGTTGCCACGACTTACGCGCGACCGGCACCAGCCCGACCAGCGTCGTCAGAATAAATAACCGGTCGCCCCAAACGGCATTCACCTGCGTAAGCGCAGCGCTGGCTACCATGAGCGCAGCAAGCAGTAAAAGCGGGAAACGGGCACGCCAGGGCGATGGCGCAGGCGCAGAAACAGAGGTTGAGGAGAGATGAAAACCTGCTTTTATCACGGCGTCTTCTATTGCAGACTGAACCGGGGCACGGGCATTAACGACAAGTTTTTCACTGGAAAAGACGACGCGGACCTGCAGGACGTCAGGGAGTTGGCGAACGGCGGTTTCGATTGCGCGGGCACAACTGGGGCAGTCCATACCGCTAACCTGCCAGCTGAACTGAAAAGCATCAGAGGATCGTCGTCGGTCACCTTCGTCACTGGCTTCGCCGGCAGACGCGGCAGAGCAGCTACAGTCGCCGCCGCAGCTGGTGCTCTCTGTCGTTTCAGGAGAGGCCGCAGTAATGGATAAGGTGCCCGGACGAACAGGGCGAATGGCACAAAGTGGTTTTGCGGCTCGATGAGTATTGCGTGGCTTACCGCAGCCACAAGCATGATGTTGATGCATATAACCTCCGGAAGACGTGGGCGACGTGCCCACGGCTTATCTTACACCCAGAGGTTTAACCCAACGCCAGCATTATTGTGTCTTTTTTCAGTAGATCCACAGGGAGCGGACGATCATAAAGTGACCGGCAAAGTAGCAGGCCGCGACAATCGCGCTGTCGGCGCTGAAACGGCGGCGAAAATGACTGATAAACCACACGATATTAGCCAGCAGCAGCAGGGCAGAGCCAACCAGAATTGAGAAGCTGTAATCGCTGGGGCGGAAGACATATTGTTCAGTAGCCATCCAGTTCATGACCAGCGTCATGCCGATCAGCGTACAGACGGGCCAGCGCAGCGTTTCCAGCTTACTCCACAGCACACCAATCACAACCACCCCGATGATCAGAAAGGTCAGTGGGATGGGCCAGTAAAATGTCATCGTCATATTGGCCGCAAAACACAGCGTGTACAGCAGATGCGACAGGAAAAACGCGCCCAGCGCATAAAGCATTTGTTGCCGCGGGAGCAGCGTCAGCGTGTCGCCGATGAGCGTGGCGACTAACCCAGCCACAATCAGGTAATCAGATGTATTGCGTGTGGGGGCCTGCCAGGCCACACCGACTAACAGGAGCAACGTGACAGGTTTAAATAACCAGCGTTGCCATTGCGGGCCCCGGTAAGAGGCATCAACGTACAGCCAGCCGGAGAAAAGTACAGCGAGAAAGGACCAGAGCATTGCTTCTCCCTTTTTACCAAAATGGTGACAGTTCCTGAAACACTCCTGTCAGTCTAGGTTATGCCAGCGCGATGTGACAATCGGTCAACTCTGGTTGTATGCTTTATCGCGCAATGCAAGACGATCTGAGACCGGATAAACGCTGAGGAAAGATGAAACCACCGCTACTTTTTATTATCGTCGTGGCCATTATTGCCGTACTCGCGACACGCCAGTTCATCAAACAGCGGCGCGAGGCAGCCGTCAACGATGCCTCGCCGGTACGCACCGTCGCGGTTGAGGTCAAAACCAAACGTGAGTTTTCGGTATCCAGTCGCCGCTCACGTGAGCGCGAAGTGATCGCCGGAGACGAAATGCGCTATGAGGCCTGGTTTCATCCGCTCAATGGCGAAAGCGATATTAAGATGCGCGTTAATGAAAGCGACTACCATCTGATGGACAAGGGCACGAAAGGCGAGCTGACACTTCAGGGCACGCGTTTTATCCGCTTCACGCCTGCCGAAAACTGACGGCGAGCGTGATGCCCGCCGTTATCCTTTATTTACGTGGGAAATTTTTTTTCTGCCACGCAACCAGTTCGAACACGCCAAACAAAAAGACTTTGATCTGGGTAGCGCGATCGAGCGGTGGTGCATCTTTGCCCTGCGTCGTGCGCAGCAGGACTAACTGCAGGCCGTGCATCAGGATCATAAATATCAAGGCCACATTGATGAACCAGGTCAGGGGCTTCGGATACGGATGAATCAGGTTAAACAGTAAAAAACCCCATACGCACAGCATCAGCAGGCGTCCTAAATTAAGTAACATCATGCGTCTCCTGTTGGCGCTGATATAAACGATAGGCCACCTGGCCCGCAATTTTTTCGCGATGTAAATCCCAGTGAACCGGCACCGGCGGTGGGCCGTTTTCAACTTCGCTTTCAACGTAGACGAGTGCATCCGCTGTCAGCCAGTTATTTTTTTCCAGCAGTTGCAGGGTTTGCTCCAGCAAACCCTGCCGAAACGGAGGATCGACAAACACGATACCAAAGGGATGGCCGTCCTGCGCCAGCCAGCTCAGAGTGTTGGTTTGTACAACGTTGCCGTTTGAGGCCTGCAATGTCTGAAGGTTTTTGCTCAGCTGTTGCGCCACCGGGCGCTCCAGCTCAAGCAGCGTTGCCGACGCGGCATAGCGTGAGAGCGCTTCCAGCCCCAGTGCGCCACTTCCGGCAAAGCAATCCAGGCAGTCAGCCTGCTGCAGGTGGGGTGCCAGCCAGTTAAACAGGGTTTCTCGCACCCTGTCGGTGGTGGGACGAAGACCCGCGCTGTCTGGCACCGGTAATTTGCGGCCGCGCCACTGTCCGCCAATAATGCGGATTTGGCCCGCACCACCTGTTTTACGGGGAGGTTTTATCATCTTGCTCACAAATCGTCATAATTTGTTGCGTAGTTTAACGGGCGAAACGATGAGAAGAAACGTTAAAAAAGGGTGCTGTGGTGAGCCGCCAGGAAAGTGTTAGACTACGACGCTGCTGATGTTATGCATAATTCTGCGGTTTAACGCCACTTTGGCGTTTATCACCAATACTGTTTTTAACCCTGGGAACATTGTGCTACCGGGATGAAGCCATCGAGGAGTGTGGTTACACAATGGCAAAAGAGAAGAAACGAGGCTTTTTTTCCTGGCTGGGATTTGGCAAAGAAGAAGAGAAACAACCCTTAACGGATGCGCAGACGGCACAACCGGAAGCCCAGCAGCCAGAACAGGAAGCCCCGGCACGCAGTCAGGCGGAAACCGCTGAACAGGAACGCGGTGCCGCACCTGAAAACCGTGTTGAACAGCAACAGGAAAGTGATGCAGCTACGTCTGAAGACGTACCGGTTACCGCCCGTGTAGCCGGGCCTGAAACGGCGGTTGATCCGCATACCGGTATGATCACGCCCGTTGAGCCTGCCGATGACGTCAATGATGAGGAACTGACTGCGCTGCCGTCAGCGGAGGTTGAGCTTGCCTCATCCGCGCCTGAACAGGCACCTCTGGCGGACGATGCGCCGCTGAGCGACGATGAGCTGGCCGCGCTGGCGCTGGCGGATGCCGACGTGACAGATATCGCGCCGCACGACGCTGCCATCGCTGAAACTGAACAGGCGGATGATGCGCCGCTGAGCGACGATGAGCTGGCCGCGCTGGCGCTGGCGGATGCCGACGTGACAGATATCGCGCCGCACGACGCTGCCATCGCTGAAACTGAACAGGCGGACGATGCGCCGTTGAGTGACGAAGAACTGGCTGCGCTGGCGCTGGGAGACGCGGACGTCGTTAACGTTGAAACTGTCGGGCACGATGCCGGGGCGACAGCGCCAGACGACACGGTCAGCGATCTTCCGTTAGCCGCCGCACCGCTGGTAGCGCACGAGCAGGAACAGGAGCGTCCCACCAAAGAGGGATTCTTTGCCCGCCTGAAGCGCAGCCTGGTGAAGACCCGCCAGAACCTGGGCTCGGGTTTTATCAGCCTGTTCCGTGGCAAGAAAATCGACGATGACCTGTTCGAAGAACTGGAAGAACAACTGCTGATTGCCGACGTGGGCGTGGAAACGACGCGGCGCATTATTACCAGCCTGACGCAGCATGCTGACCGTAAGCAACTGCGCGATGCGGAAGCGCTTTATGGCCTGCTGAAAAGCGAAATGGCGGCGATCCTGGCGAAAGTCGATGAACCGCTGAATGTCGAAGGTAAAACCCCGTTTGTTATCTTAATGGTCGGCGTGAACGGCGTGGGTAAAACCACCACCATCGGCAAGCTGGCACGTCAGTATCAGGCAGAAGGTAAATCTGTGATGCTGGCGGCGGGCGATACGTTCCGTGCGGCAGCTGTTGAACAGCTTCAGGTCTGGGGCCAGCGCAACAACATTCCCGTTGTCGCGCAGCATACCGGCGCGGATTCTGCCTCGGTGATTTTCGATGCCATCCAGGCGGCCAAATCACGTGGCGTTGACGTGTTGATCGCGGATACCGCAGGGCGCTTGCAAAATAAATCGCACCTGATGGAAGAGCTGAAGAAAATTACCCGTGTGATGAAGAAGCTGGATGAGCAGGCGCCACATGAAGTCATGCTGACCCTGGATGCCAGTACCGGGCAAAATGCCATCAGCCAGGCCAAACTGTTCCATGAAGCGGTAGGGCTGAGCGGCATTACACTGACTAAACTGGATGGGACAGCCAAAGGTGGCGTGATTTTCTCGGTCGCCGATCAGTTTGGCATCCCCATCCGTTATATCGGTGTCGGAGAAGGCATCGACGATTTACGGCCCTTCAAGGCCGAGGATTTTATTGAGGCACTGTTTGCCCGAGAGGACTAATTAGGATGATTCGCTTTGAAGAGGTCAGTAAGGCATATCTCGGCGGACGTCAGGCGCTGCAGGGCGTAGATTTTAATCTGCGTCCTGGCGAAATGGCGTTTTTGACCGGCCACTCCGGGGCAGGTAAGAGTACGTTGCTGAAGCTGATTTGTGGCATTGAGCGCCCCAGCGCCGGGCAAATCTGGTTTAGCGGACACGATATTTCGCGCCTACGTAACAGCGAAGTGCCGTTCCTGCGTCGTCAGATCGGGATGATCTTTCAGGATCACCATCTGCTGATGGATCGTAGCGTTTATGACAATGTGGCCATCCCGTTGATCATCTCCGGTGCCAGCGGCGAGGATATCCGTCGTCGTGTTTCGGCGGCGCTCGATAAAGTGGGCCTGCTCGACAAAGCGAAAAGTTTTCCTATTCAGCTCTCCGGCGGTGAACAGCAACGTGTCGGTATTGCCCGTGCCGTCGTGAATAAGCCCGCCGTTCTGCTGGCTGACGAACCAACGGGTAACCTGGATGAGGCGCTGTCAGAAGACATCCTGCGCCTGTTTGAAGAGTTTAACCGCGTAGGTGTGACCGTTTTGATGGCGACGCATGATGTTGCCCTTATTGGTCGCCGCAATTATCGGGTAATGACGCTGAATAAAGGACGCCTGCACGGAGGCCACGATGGTCAATAAACGCAACAAACGCGCGGCAGCCCCGAAGGCGAAGCAACCGTCAAAGAGCAAAGCGTTACGCGGTGGCTGGCAGGAACAGTGGCGCTACGCGCTACGCGGTACGCTGTCAGATATGTGGCGTCAGCCGCTGGCGACGTTGCTGACAGTGATGGTGATTGCGATTTCCCTGACGCTGCCCAGCGTCTGCTATATGGTGTGGAAAAACGTCAGTCAGGCGGCTTCGCAGTGGTATCCCGCGCCGCAACTGACGGTGTATCTCTCAAAAACGCTGGATGATACGGCTGCTGAGAATGTGACCGCGCAACTGAAACAGGTTGAGGGTGTGGATCACGTTAACTATCTGACGCGTGAAGAAGCCCTGAATGAATTCCGCAACTGGTCAGGCTTCGGCGGCGCGATGGACATGCTGGAACAGAATCCGCTGCCTGCTGTCGTTATCATTACGCCAAAGCTCAACTTCCAGAATTCGGACACCATGCAAACGTTACGCGACAGAGTGGCGAAAGTGCAGGGCGTCGATGAGGTACGGATGGATGACAGCTGGTTTGCCCGTCTGGCGGCGCTGACCGGCCTGGTCGGTCAAATTGCGTCGATGATCGGTATCCTGATGATCGTGGCGGTCTTCCTCGTGATTGGTAACAGCGTCAGGCTGAGTATTTTTGCCCGCCGCGATACGATCAACGTTCAGAAGCTGATCGGGGCAACAGATGGATTTATCCTGCGGCCGTTCCTGTATGGTGGCGCGTTACTGGGGTTTAGTGGCGCGGTACTTTCCCTGATCCTGTCTGAAGTGCTGGTGCTGCGCCTGCAGTCTGTTGTGGCTCAGGTGGCGTCGGTATTTGGCACCACCTTCTCTCTGGAAGGGTTCTCCTGGGATGAGGCGTTACTGCTGTTGCTCATCGCCGCCATTATCGGCTGGATTGCCGCCTGGCTGGCAACCGTACAACATTTACGTCGATTTACGCCCCAGTAAAGCGCTGCAACATTTTTTTGTTATAATCATCCTCTGCTGCCGACAGTGGGCGCAGAGGATGTTGCCCTGCTGTCATCTGTGTGTAAAATATTCACTGCTATAATTGAACTTGTGGATAACTTTGTTTTCTAAGTAGCACAGATTGCTTTTGGTTTTCCTGCGACGTTGACATAATGTGACGTGCGCTTATGGAAAGATGCGGCAATTCCACTGATTTTGTGAGGGTTTGAATGACCAAAGAAATGCAAACTTTAGCTATTGCTCCTCTGGGCAACCTGGAATCTTACGTTCGGGCTGCCAACACCTGGCCGATGCTGTCGGCAGAAGAGGAAAAAGCGTTGGCTGAACGGCTGCATTACCAGGGCGATCTGGATGCGGCAAAGACGCTGATCCTGTCTCACCTACGCTTTGTTGTTCATATCGCTCGTAACTATTCTGGCTATGGCCTGCCTCAGGCTGACCTGATCCAGGAAGGTAACATTGGCTTGATGAAAGCCGTTCGTCGCTTCAATCCTGAAGTGGGTGTTCGTCTGGTGTCCTTTGCCGTTCACTGGATCAAAGCAGAAATTCACGAGTATGTGCTGCGTAACTGGCGCATCGTGAAAGTGGCGACCACTAAGGCACAGCGCAAGCTGTTCTTTAACCTGCGTAAAACCAAGCAGCGTCTGGGCTGGTTTAACCAGGATGAAGTCGAGATGGTGGCGCGTGAGCTGGGCGTGAGCAGCAAAGATGTGCGAGAAATGGAATCGCGCATGGCGGCTCAGGATATGACCTTCGATATGTCCGCTGACGACGAAAGCGGCGAAGGAAAATCCATGGCGCCGGTGCTGTATCTCCAGGATAAAACCTCTGACTTTGCGGACGGCATCGAAGAGGACAACTGGGAATCGCATGCAGCCGATAAGCTGACTTATGCAATGGAAGGGCTGGACGAGCGCAGCCAGCATATCATCCGTGCCCGCTGGCTGGACGAAGACAACAAAACCACCCTGCAGGAACTGGCCGATCAATACGGTGTTTCTGCTGAGCGCGTCCGACAGCTTGAGAAGAACGCGATGAAAAAACTCCGAATGGCTATCGAAGCCTGACGAGACAGGGCGACCTCAGGTCGCCCTTTTTATTGCCCGCGATTTATTTTACCCAGCCATCAACCTGCGCACGAAATCCACAGGCCTGCATAAACGCCGCTCGAACGCGTTGATCTTCGCTACCGTCATCAGCAATCCACCAGTCCTCCAGCGATGGGTTCTGCTTCATCGTGTCTTCCAGCAAATATTGCCCGACACCGCGACGTCGCGTGACATCTCTGACGGTCAGATGATGCACTTTACCGTGGATACCGGCTATCTCTAACTGTAACGCCGCCAGCAAACGGTCGTTGAAGCGTGCGACATAAAGGCGGTGATTTTCATTTAACGCGTTTTCCAGCGTGGCCAAATCCCTCTCAGGCCAGATTTTCCCCAGATCGATCCGATCCTGCTGCGTTAGAGAGGTCAACCGCAAAATAGTAAGCTTCATAACAAACACCTGTCCGTGTAAAAGCCGAAAGTGTAGTCAATTCCCGTAATCAGAACCCCGGCACATTTTACGCAATAAAACAGGTCAAAACAGCGACAGAGTGCCAGGATAATAGTTATAAACAGGTAGTCAGCATTTAAAGCCAGCATAACGCGCTGGCCTGGTGAACAAAAGCCGCGCATTGCATCCAGTTGATTATGCTGCTTTTGGCCGCGAATCATGAATATGTCAGTTGCTTTACAGAATAAACTTCCTGTTTAATAGACTGAAATATAAAGCCTTATTATTAATAAAAGCCAGAAAAGCGTGCTAACTCCTTATTGTTAAATCAGTTTTCCCCTTTATCTGGCCAAAATAAAACCACTCACAACAAACACGACATAACTGATGGGGTAGTTCGCATGAAAATGACAGGTCGCGCGTTACTGGCAGGATGCATTGCATTGGCGATGAGCCATGCGGCAATAGCGAAAGACATTAAGATCGCTATCGTAGGTGCCGCTACTGGCCCGGTCGCGCAATATGGTGATATGGAATTTACCGGCGCCGCACAGGCGATTAAAGACATCAATGCCAAAGGTGGCGTAAACGGCGACAAACTGGTCGGTGTCGAATATGACGATGCCTGTGACCCGAAACAGGCGGTTGCGGTGGCTAACAAGGTCATCAATGACGGTATTAAATATGTTATCGGTCACCTGTGCTCCTCCTCTACGCAGCCTGCATCAGATATCTATAACGATGAAGGCGTGCTGATGATTACGCCTGCGGCTACCGCGCCAGAACTGACTGCACGCGGCTATGCCGATGTGATGCGTACGACCGGTCTGGATTCTGATCAGGGTCCAACCGCGGCGAACTACATTCTGGATGTCATCAAGCCAAAACGCATTGCTGTGGTGCACGACAAGCAGCAATACGGCCAGGGTCTGGCAGAATCGGTACAGAAAACCCTGAAAGCGAAAGGCGGCAACGTGGTGATGTTTGAAGGGATCACCGCGGGCGATAAAGATTTCTCAACGCTGATTGCGCGACTGAAGAAAGAAAACGTCGACTTTGTTTATTACGGTGGTTATTACCCGGAGCTGGGCCAGATTCTGCGTCAGGCAAAAGCGGCAGGACTGAAAGCAGGCTTTATGGGGCCAGAAGGTGTGGGCAACGCCTCGCTGTCTAACATTGCGGGCGACGCCTCAGAAGGGCTCTACGTAACCCTGCCAAAACGTTACGACCAGCTGCCTCAGAACAAGGCCATCGTGGACGCCATCAAAGCGAATAGCGCGTCTAACCGTAAAGATCCTACCGGCCCGTTTGTCTGGACAACCTATGCGGCTATCCAGTCTCTGGTGACCGGCATGGAGCGCAGTAAGAGCGATGAGCCGGATGCGATAGCGAAGAACCTGAAAACCGGCGCACCGGTTCCGACAGTGATGGGCGACCTGAGCTGGGATCAGAAAGGCGATTTGAAAGGCTTCGAGTTTGGCGTCTTCAAATGGCACAAAGACGGTTCGTCTACCGCAGTTAAATAAGGCACTGATTCTTCCCCGTCGTACGACAGCGGGGAAGCAGGAGAAGGCGTGACTGACGCGCCATCGCCTGGCTAACCCTCTTCTGGCAGCAGGAGAGGGGTTTTCTGGTTTCTGAGCAGGTCCTCACTATGTCCGAGCAGTTTCTCTATTTTATTCAGCAGATGTTCAACGGGGTGACTCTGGGGAGCACCTACGCGCTGATCGCCATCGGTTACACCATGGTTTACGGCATTATCGGCATGATTAACTTCGCCCATGGCGAAGTCTATATGATCGGTAGCTATGTCTCTTTTATGGTTATTGCAGCCCTGATGATGATGGGTATTGATACCGGCTGGCTCATGATTGCCGCCGGTTTTGTTATGGCCGTTATCATCTCCAGTGCCTATGGCTGGAGCATCGAACGGGTGGCTTATCGTCCCGTACGGGCATCCAAGCGTCTGATTGCGTTGATCTCCGCCATCGGAATGTCCATCTTTCTGCAAAACTACGTCAGCCTGACGCAGGGTTCACGTGACCTTGCCCTGCCGAGCTTAATCACCGGCCAGTGGACGCTGGGCGAAAGTAACGGCTTTGCCGCCACGCTGTCGACGATGCAGATCGTGATTTGGGTGGTCACGTTCCTGGCAATGCTGGCCCTGACCCTGTTTATCCGTTATTCCCGCATGGGACGCGCCTGCCGCGCCTGTGCGGAAGACCTCAAAATGGCCAGCCTGCTGGGCATTAATACTGACCGGGTGATCTCGCTGACCTTTGTGATTGGTGCGGCGATGGCGGCGGTTGCGGGCGTGCTCTTGGGGCAGTTTTATGGCTCGATTAACCCGTTTATCGGCTTTATGGCGGGGATGAAAGCCTTTACTGCGGCGGTCCTGGGCGGCATCGGCAGTATTCCCGGCGCGATGATTGGCGGGCTGGTGCTGGGCATTGCCGAAGCGCTGACCTCGGCTTATCTCTCCACCGAATACAAAGATGTGGTGTCGTTTGCCTTACTGATTGTGGTGCTGCTGGTCATGCCTACCGGTATTCTGGGCCGCCCGGAGGTGGAGAAAGTATGAAACGCCTTGGTCTGGTCAATGCGATTGTTTCAGCGGTCATGCTGCTGGTGCTGGCGGCCTTCTTTATGGGAATGCGCCTCGATCTGAATGGTACGCAGCTACAGATAGTGAATGCCGGCAGCGTGCGCTGGAACTGGATATTCATCGGTTGTGCCGTTGTGTTTTTGTTTCAACTGCTACGTCCGCTGTTTCAGGGCAAGCTGACACGTAGCGGTGGTGGCCTGGTGTTGCCGGGCTTCGACGGCTCAACGCCAAAGCAAAAAGCCATTATGGGCTTGATGATCGCCGCGGCGGTTATCTGGCCGTTCCTGGTTACACGCGGCAGCGTCGATATTGCCACCCTGACACTGATCTACATCATGCTGGGTCTGGGACTGAACGTGGTCGTAGGGCTGTCGGGTCTGCTGGTGCTGGGCTACGGTGGTTTCTATGCCATTGGCGCGTATACCTTCGCGCTGCTTAATCATTACTATGGTTTTGGTTTCTGGCAAAGCCTGCCGCTGGCGGGCCTGGTGGCGGGCGCATTTGGCCTGATGCTCGGCTTCCCGGTGCTGCGCTTGCGCGGTGACTATCTGGCTATTGTTACGCTCGGCTTCGGCGAAATCGTCCGTATTCTGCTGCTCAATAACACGGCAATCACCGGCGGTCCGAATGGGATTGCTCAGATTCCTAAGCCCACCTTTTTTGGCCTGGAGTTTGGCCGTCGCGTCAGCGAGGGGGGATGGGGCACGTTTCACGATGTCTTTGGCATGAAGTACGATCCTAACGACCGGGTGATATTCCTCTATCTGGTGGCGTTGTTGCTGGTGGTGCTGACGCTGTTTGTGATCAACCGCCTGCTGCGCATGCCGCTGGGTCGGGCATGGGAAGCGTTACGTGAAGATGAGATCGCCTGTCGTTCGCTGGGCTTGAGCCCGACCCGCATTAAGCTGACCGCGTTTACTATCAGCGCCGTCTTTGCTGGCTTCGCGGGAACGCTGTTTGCCGCTCGCCAGGGCTTTGTCAGTCCGGAGTCCTTTACCTTTGTCGAGTCCGCTTTTGTTCTGGCTATCGTGGTGTTGGGCGGAATGGGCTCGCAGTTTGCCGTTATTCTGGCCGCCATTTTGCTGGTGGTTTCGCGTGAGCTGATGCGCGACCTCAACGAATACAGCATGCTGGTATTGGGGGCGCTGATGGTGCTGATGATGATTTGGCGTCCGCAAGGCTTACTGCCGATGAAACGACCGCACCTGAAACTGCGTCAGGGTAAACAAGGAGAACAGGCATGAGTCAGCCTTTATTAGCCGTTGAAGGCCTGATGATGCGCTTCGGCGGTCTGTTAGCCGTGAACAACGTTAAACTGGAATTGCGCCCCCAGGAAATTGTGTCGCTTATTGGTCCAAACGGTGCAGGTAAAACCACTGTCTTTAACTGCCTGACCGGCTTTTATAAGCCAACGGGCGGCAGTATCACCTTACGCGACAAGAACCTGACTGGCCTGCCCGGACAGAAGATCGCCCGTATGGGGATCGTGCGGACCTTCCAGCACGTCCGTTTATTTCGCGAAATGACGGTGATTGAAAACCTGTTAGTCGCCCAGCACCAGCACCTGAAAAGTGGCGTGTTTGCGGGGCTACTGAAAACCCCGGCTTTTCGCCGCAGTGAAGGCGAGGCGCTGGATCGCGCTGCCACCTGGCTTGAGCGGGTTGGCTTACTCGATATGGCGAATCGCCAGGCCGGTAACCTGGCTTACGGTCAGCAGCGCCGACTGGAGATCGCCCGCTGCATGGTGACGCGGCCGGAGATTTTAATGCTGGATGAACCGGCAGCCGGACTTAACCCGAAAGAGACGCATGAGCTGGATGCGCTGATCGCCGAGTTACGAGGCGAGCATAAGGTATCCGTTTTGTTGATTGAGCACGATATGAAGCTGGTAATGGGCATTTCTGACCGTATTTATGTGGTGAATCAGGGCACGCCACTGGCGAACGGCACGCCGGAAGAGATTCGTAATAATCCGGATGTGATCCGTGCCTATTTAGGAGAGGCGTAATATGGCCATGTTAACCATTGATAATGTCAGTGCGCACTATGGCAAAATTCAGGCGCTGCATAATGTCAGTTTGCATATCGATCAGGGCGAAATCGTCACCCTGATTGGCGCAAACGGTGCAGGCAAAACCACTTTGCTGGGCACATTATGCGGCGAGCCGCGCGCCACCAGCGGTACGATCACGTTTGACGGCAAAACCATTACCGACTGGCAAACGGCGCGCATTATGCGTGAGGCGATTGCCATCGTGCCCGAAGGTCGCCGCGTGTTCTCACGCATGACGGTGGAAGAGAACCTGGCCATGGGCGGATTTTTTGCCAGTCGCCCGGAGTATCTGGCGCGCATCGAGCGCGTTTACACCCTGTTCCCACGTCTGGCAGAGCGTAAGGTGCAGCGTGCGGGCACCATGTCGGGCGGTGAACAGCAAATGCTCGCCATTGGCCGCGCGTTGATGAGCCAGCCGCGCCTGTTGTTACTTGATGAGCCTTCTCTGGGTCTGGCGCCGATTATTATCCAGCAGATTTTTGACACGATTGAGCAACTGCGCAGCGAAGGTATGACGATTTTCCTGGTTGAACAGAACGCGAACCAGGCGCTGAAGCTGGCCGATCGGGGCTACGTACTGGAAAATGGTCATGTCGTGCTGGAGGACAGCGGTGCGGCACTGCTGTCGAATGAAGCCGTGCGCAGCGCCTATCTGGGCGCCTAGGTTTCCCCGCCATCATCTACGCCGGGTGACTGCAGGCTCTGTGCCGGGCTGTCACCCGGCGAATTTTCCTTCCCTTACGGCACATACTTATCTCTGCTTCAGCAGCGCGGTTCAGCCCGGCGCTTTCCGGTCCATTAAACGCGCTTATCACTGTCATATCCTGACATTCTGTCGTCATTTTTCCGTCATCTGACTGTTATTTTTCCGTCATTTCCACATGTCATGTTACTTCGCGAGCAAAAAATGCGTGATAGCGCGCGTACCTACCTGAACAGGAAAATCCTATGTCCGTTGTTACTTTTCGTCGTAGCCTGATGAGCGCCCTGCTCGGTCTGGCGATCAGTGGTAATGCACTGGCCGTCACTGAGATCCCTTTCTGGCACTCAATGGAAGGCGAGTTAGGCAAAGAAGTTGACTCACTGGCACAACGTTTTAACCAGGAACACCCTGACTACAAAATCGTCCCTGTGTACAAAGGGAACTACGAACAAAGTCTGGCGGCAGGTATCGCCGCGGTCCGCACCGGAAAAGCGCCCGCGCTGTTGCAGGTTTACGAAGTGGGCACCGCCACCATGATGGCCTCTAAAGCCATTGTGCCTGTTTATCAGGTCTTTAAAGACGCGGGCATTTCAATGGACGAGAAGCAGTTTGTTCCTGCGGTCGCGGCTTACTACAGCAATTCAAAAGGCCAGCTGATCTCGCAACCGTTCAACAGCTCCACGCCTGTGCTGTACTACAACAAAGATGCGTTTAAAAAAGCCGGTTTAAACCCGGATCAGCCACCCAAAACCTGGCAGGAACTGGCAAAAGATGCCGATGCACTGCGTAAATCAGGCATGAGCTGTGGCTATGCCAGCGGCTGGCAGGGGTGGATTCAGATTGAGAACTTCAGCGCCTGGAACGGTTTGCCGGTGGCCACAAAAAATAACGGATTCGACGGCACCGATGCGGTACTGGAATTCAATAAACCGGCGCAGGTTCGCCATATCCAGTTGCTGGAAGACATGAACAAGAAAGGTGATTTCACCTATTTTGGTCGTAAAGATGAATCGACCGCGAAGTTCTATAACGGTGACTGTGGCATGACCACGGCCTCGTCAGGTTCACTGGCCGATATCCGCCATTACGCCAAATTCCATTACGGCGTCGGCATGATGCCTTACGATGCGGATATTCCGAATGCCCCGCAGAACGCGATTATCGGCGGTGCCAGCCTGTGGGTGATGAAAGGCAAAGATGCCAATACCTACAAAGGCGCGGCGGAATTTATGAAGTTCCTTACCGAGCCAAAAATTGCCGCGGAATGGCACCAGAAAACGGGCTACCTGCCTATTACTACCGCCGCGTATGAGCTGACGAAGAAAGAAGGCTTCTACGAGAAAAACCCAGGTGCGGATATTGCGATTCGCCAGATGATGAACAAACCGCCGTTGCCTTACACCAAAGGCATGCGTCTGGGGAATATGCCGCAGATTCGTACCATCCTGGATGAAGAGTTAGAAAGCGTCTGGACCGGCAAGCAGACACCGCAGGCTGCGTTAGATAACGCCGTGAAGCGGGGTAATGAGCTGCTGCGTCGTTTCGAGCAACAGAATAAATAATCCGTTCTGCAGGCCAGCTCCGGCTGGCCTTTTTTCACCCAAGTCAGAGAACGTTATGTCTCCATCTCGCCCGGTGTTTCGTAATCGCCTGTTACCCTATTTGCTGGTGCTGCCGCAACTCCTGATCACCGCTATTTTCTTTGTCTGGCCAGCGGGTGAAGCGTTGTGGTATTCACTGCAAAACCTGGATCCTTTCGGCATCTCCAGCACCTTTGTGGGTCTGGCGAACTTTGAACGGCTCTTTTCCGACGGGCTTTATCTGGACACCTTCTGGACCACCATCAAGTTCAGCAGCATGGTCGCCTTTTTTGGCATGGTGTCCTCATTGCTCCTGGCGGCGCTGGTGGACTACGTCGTACGCCTGCGCAAGCTCTATCAGATGTTGCTGCTGTTGCCTTATGCGGTGGCACCGGTGATCGCGGCCGTATTGTGGATGTTTCTGTTCAGTCCCGGCCTGGGGTTGCTGAGCTACCTGCTTAACCACATGGGCTATAACTGGAACTTCGCACAGAACAGCGGCCAGGCCATGTTCCTGGTGGTGCTGGCTTCAGTGTGGCAGCAGATGAGCTACAACTTCCTGTTCTTTTTTGCCGCGTTACAGTCGATACCAAAGTCGCTGGTCGAAGCCGCCGCCATTGATGGGGCAGGGCCGGTGCGTCGGTTCTTCTCTATTTCGCTTCCGTTGATTACCCCGGTGAGTTTTTTCCTGCTGGTGGTTAACCTGATTTATGCCTTCTTCGATACGTTCCCGGTCATTGATGCCGCGACAGGCGGTGGCCCGGTCCAGGCGACGACGACGCTCATCTATAAGATTTATCGTGAAGGCTTTACCGGTCTGGATCTCTCCTCATCTGCTGCGCAGTCCGTGGTGTTGATGCTGTTGGTTATCGCGCTGACCGTTATTCAGTTCCGCTTCGTCGAGCGTAAGGTGCAATATCAATGATTGAAAATCGTCGCGGGCTGGACATTTTCAGCCATGTCGTCCTGGTGCTGGGTATTCTGACCATCCTGTTTCCACTCTATGTGGCCTTTGTGGCCGCCACGCTGGATAACGACGCCGTCTATAACGTCCCGATGACGCTGATTCCCGGTACTCACCTGTGGGAAAACATTTCGCATATCTGGACGCAGGGCGTGAACGGCAACGGTCCGGCCTTTAGCCTGATGCTGATGAACAGCGTTATCATGGCGCTGGGTATCACCGTCGGTAAGATTCTGGTGTCGATTCTGTCCGCTTTTGCCCTGGTGTGGTTTCGCTTCCCCCTGCGCTCACTGTTCTTCTGGATGATCTTTATCACCCTGATGCTGCCGGTCGAAGTGCGCATTTTCCCAACGGTGCAGGTGATTGCCGATCTCAACATGCTGGACAGCTACAGCGGTCTGACACTGCCCTTGATGGCCTCCGCGACGGCCACTTTCCTGTTCCGGCAGTTCTTTATGTCGCTGCCGGATGAGCTCATTGAAGCCGCGCGCATTGACGGTGCCAGCGCGATGCGTTTTTTCTGGGACATCGTGCTGCCCTTGTCAAAAACCAATCTGGCGGCGCTGTTCGTTATCACGTTTATCTATGGCTGGAACCAGTACCTCTGGCCATTATTAATCATTGATAACGCCAGCCTGGGCACGGCCGTGGCGGGGATCAAAAGCATGATTTCTACCAGCGGTTCGCCAACGCAGTGGAACGAAGTCATGGCCGCAATGTTATTAACCCTGATTCCACCCGTGGTGGTGGTGTTTGTTATGCAGCGCGCCTTCGTGCGTGGTCTGGTTGAGAGTGAGAAATAGTGATGGCAGGCGTAACCCTTCAGGCGGTGACCAAATCTTACGACGGTAAAAATCAAATCATCCAGCCGCTCAACGTCACGATCAATGACGGCGAGTTTATGGTGATGGTAGGCCCTTCGGGTTGTGGCAAATCCACGCTGTTGCGCATGGTGGCCGGACTGGAGCGCGTCACGTCCGGCGATATTTATATCGCGGATAAACGCGTCACGCATGAGGAGCCCAAGGATCGCGGCATTGCCATGGTGTTCCAGAACTACGCACTTTATCCCCATATGTCCGTCGAAGAAAATATGGCTTACGGCCTCAGAATTCGTGGGATGAGTAAAGAGCATATTCGCCAACGCGTGCTGGATGCGGCACGGAGCCTGGAGCTGGATCATCTGTTAACGCGCCGTCCACGTGAGTTATCCGGTGGACAGCGCCAGCGCGTGGCCATGGGGCGTGCCATCGTGCGTGAACCCGCCGTATTTTTGTTCGACGAGCCGCTCTCTAACCTGGATGCGCGCCTGCGCGTACAAATGCGCCTTGAGCTTCAGCAACTGCATCGCCGTCTGCAAACGACCAGCTTATATGTGACGCACGATCAGGTTGAAGCGATGACGCTGGCCCAGCGCGTGATGGTGATGAACAAAGGCGTGCTGGAACAGATTGGCACGCCGGTCGATGTTTACGAGCGCCCGGCCAGCCTGTTTGTGGCCTCCTTTATGGGGTCCCCCGCGATGAGTCTGATACAGGGCAATTTCAGCGAAGATGGCGCGCGCTTTGTGGTTGATGCGTCCCACGCTATTCCGGTGGGCGAGGGCAAAGCCAAATGGGCCAATCGCCCCGTGGTGCTCGGTATCCGGCCCGAACATGTTCAACTCAGTAGCCAGCAGCAGGGCGGCATTCCCTTCCGTGTTGAGACGCTTGAGATGCTGGGTGCCGACAATCTGGCACACGGTCGCATCGGTGAGGCACGTTTAGTGGTACGCTTACCCCATAGCGAGCGCCCTGAAGCAGGCAGCACCCTGTGGCTGCATCTGCCTGTTGAGGCGTTACATTTCTTCGATTCAAGTCACGGGAAGCGTCTGGAATGAGTGAAAAGCAATGGCCCTATCCGCGCATTGTCGCCCATCGTGGTGGTGGCAAGCTGGCACCTGAAAATACCCTTGCTGCGATTGACGTTGGCGCAAAATACGGACATCTGATGATTGAGTTTGATGCCAAACTCTCGGCAGATGCGCACATTTTTCTGCTGCATGACGATACGTTAGATCGCACCAGCGACGGCTGGGGCATTGCGGGCGAGCTCCCGTGGGACAAGCTGTCGCAGCTTGATGCGGGCGGTTGGTTCAGCGCGGCCTTTCAGGGCGAAAAGCTGGCCCGACTGGATGAGGTCGCGGCACGCTGCCGTCAGCATGGCTTGATGGCCAATATCGAAATTAAACCGACCACAGGGACCGACGCCGAAACCGGACGCGCCATTGCGCAGGCCGCTGCCACGCTGTGGCAGGGGCAACCTCTTCCTCTTCTATCCTCGTTCTCCTTTGTGGCACTGGAAGCAGCCATGCAGGCCGAACCACAACTGCCGCGCGGCCTGTTATCTCATCACTGGGATAACGCATGGCAGGCGAAGACGCGGGCGCTGGACTGCACTTCAATTCACCTGAATCACAAGGTCCTCACTGAGGCCAGAGTCGCTGAGCTGAAAGAGGCCGATCTGCGTATTTTGGTGTATACCGTGAACAGCCCGGAACGGGCAAGGACATTACTGAAATGGGGCGTCGATGCCATCTGTACCGACAGCATCGACAGCATTGGCCCCGATTTTCACTAGTTCATATTCTGTTGGTTCTGCTGCTGGCCCGGCTGCGATTTGATCACGCGCTGCTGGGCACTATCCCGCTGCTCCTGCAACTTCCGCTGTACGTCCTGATTCTGCCGCTGCTGGTCCTGCTGTAACTTCGTCTGCTGTTGCTGCGACTGGTTAAGCATCTGGGTCTGCATGCGTTGCTGGCTGGGATTATAGCTAGGCTTGTTGGGATCATTCGTGCTGTTTAGCATGTTCGCCATGCCGGTTAACGGCAGCAGGGCGGCGAAAACCATAAGCCACTTTTTCATTTTAATCCTCCAGTAAACGACCGGTGCTGTGTGTGCATGCCTGAAGCAGGTCATGTGGTCGTTAGCGTAAGTTTATGCGCTGGTTCAGATTACTGCTCCAGGAGTGCACTGAATTTGTGTTAATCCTTGATATTCGGCTTTGTTTGTAGTCAGTTACATAAAGGATAAAGAAATGTAAATAACCGTGAAGGTGGGAACGGAATGATGATGCAAGCCAGGTTACGCCAGCTGAGCTGGTCACTACTAATGAGTTTTACTGTTGTTACGGGGGCAAATGCCGCCCCGGTTCAGGCGCCGCCCGTCTCCTATGGCGTAGACAGCGATACGTTTCATCCGGTCAAAGCCCATAACGGCATGGTAGCGTCAGTCGATGCGCTGGCCACCAATGTGGGCGTGGATATCCTGCGTCAGGGCGGTAACGCGGTCGATGCCGCTGTGGCGGTTGGCTTCGCGCTGGCAGTGACGCATCCGCAGGCGGGCAACCTGGGCGGCGGTGGATTTATGCTGTTGCGAACGGCATCAGGACAGACCACGGCGATCGATTTTCGTGAAATGGCCCCGGCGGCGGCCACGCGCGATATGTTCCTGGACAAGCAAGGCAACGCCGACAGTAAGCTTTCTCTAACGTCACCGCTGGCTTCAGGCACGCCTGGCACCGTGGCTGGCTTTGCGCTGGCGGTGAACAAATACGGTACGCTGCCGCTGAATAAACTGCTGGCACCTGCCATCAAACTGGCGCGCGACGGGTTTATCGTGAATGATGCGCTGGCGGACGATCTTAACACCTATGGCAAGGAAGTCCTGCTCGCCCATCCCAACAGTAAAGCTATTTTCTTCAAACCGGATGGCACGCCCTGGCTGAAAGGCGAACGTCTGGTACAAAAGAATCTGGCTCACAGCCTGCAGTTGATCGCACAACAAGGCCCGGATGCGTTTTATAAAGGCAAGATTGCCGACCAGATTGCGGCCGAGATGGCGCAGCATGGCGGCCTGATAACGAAAGCCGATCTCGCGGCCTATCATGCGGTAGAGCGTAAGCCGATCAGCGGCACTTACCGGGGCTATGAGGTCTTCTCGATGCCACCACCCTCATCGGGCGGTATTCATATCGTGCAGATCCTGAATATCCTGGAAAATTTCGATCTGGGAAAAATGGGTTTTGGCAGCGCCGACTCCATGCAGGTCATGGCTGAAGCAGAGAAGTATGCCTATGCGGATCGCTCCGAGTATCTGGGCGATCCAGACTTCGTCAAAGTCCCGTGGCAGGCGCTGACCAGCAAAGCCTATGCCAAATCGCTGGCACAGAAAATCGATCTGGCGAAGGCACGGCCATCCAGTGATATTAAGCCCGGTAAACTGGCCCCTTACGAAAGTAATCAAACCACTCACTTCTCTGTGGTGGACAAAAGCGGCAATGCGGTTGCGGTCACCTACACCTTAAACACTAACTTCGGCAGTGGCATCGTAGCGGGTAACAGCGGCATTCTGATGAACAACCAGATGGATGATTTCTCGGCCAAACCGGGCACGCCGAATGTATATGGGCTGGTGGGCGGGGAAGCCAACGCGGTGCAGGCTGGCAAACGTCCGTTATCCTCAATGTCACCGACTATCGTTGCGAAGGACGGAAAAACCTGGCTGGTTACCGGTAGCCCGGGCGGCAGTCGCATTATCACCACGGTATTACAAATGGTCGTGAACAGCATTGATTACGGCATGAACGTGGCAGAGGCGACCAATGCGCCGCGTTTCCATCACCAGTGGCTGCCCGATCAGTTACGGGTTGAGAAGGGCTTCAGCCCGGATACGTTGCGCTTACTCGAAGCGAAAGGGCAACACGTTAAAGTGCAACCGGCCATGGGCAGTACACAAAGTATTATGATTGGTCCTGACGGTACGCTGTACGGTGCGTCTGATCCCCGCACGGTGGGCGATCTGAGTGCCGGTTATTGATATCGGTGGGCAGCCTTCTGGCTGCCCGTTTCGTTATGCTCTGATACGCGCCATAAAATGCGCATCTGTCATGTTCCCCTCGCGTATCGCATAGCGCTGCGCGGTGCCTTCAATTCGGAAACCGAACTGCTGGTACAGCGCGATTGCTTTGTGATTATCAGCAAAGACCGTCAGTTCAATGCGCGTCACCTGAAGCCAGTTGTCGCAAAGATCGACCATTGCCGCCATCAAAGCTTTGCCCACCCCGCGTCGATGAAACGCCGGATCAACGCCCATCCCTATGCTGGCGCAGTGTCGCCGCCGTGCTGTCGTAACGCCTTCAAGCGTGAGTTGCCCGACCACCTGCTCATCAATACAGGCTACCAACATATGCACACCGGCGCGTGGACTGGCCAGTTTTTCTCCCATAGTGAGGGCGAGGGATAGGGCAGGTGCAGGGTTGCGGCCTGGGTTCCAGGCTGGCTGTAAAGACGAGTTAACGCGGGGGCATCAGCCGGGACAGCATGGCGAATCATCACTGAAGGCATGGCGGTTATCCTTATGAGCACGTGGTAAGCCCTTTAAACATCAGGGGATTTACGTCAGGCGTCAACAGAAATAATACACAAAAGCGCTTTACAGACGAGAATGATAATGATTATTATTGTCATGCCTTCTGGATGTTGTCGAGACGTCAGAAAGCACGACATTGCTCACATTGCTTCCAGTATTATTTAGCCAGCCGGGTGCTGGCTTTTTTTTTGCGCGCCCGTCCTGCTTTCCTTCAGTTCCGTTCAACAACCCTTTGCCAGAGGTTCATAATTTTTGAACAGAGAGGTGAAGTTTTTCAGCTATCAATCTTTCTCACCTGATACCAAACTATAAAAAACAGTGAGGAGATTTGAACATGATCTATTTACGTAAAGCTGAAGAACGTGGCCACGCTAATCATGGCTGGCTGGACAGCTGGCACACCTTCTCGTTTGCCAACTATTACGATGCAAATTTTATGGGCTTCTCAGCCCTGCGGGTGATTAATGAAGATGTGATCGATCCCGGCCAGGGATTTGGTACGCATCCGCATAAAGACATGGAAATTTTGACCTATGTCCTGTCGGGTACCGTGGAACACCAGGACAGCATGGGCAACAAGGAACAGATTCCCGCGGGTGAGTTCCAGATCATGAGTGCAGGTACCGGCGTACGTCATTCAGAATACAACGCCAGCAAAACAGAACCGCTGCATCTTTACCAAATCTGGATCATTCCAGAGCGCACGGGGATTGAGCCGCGTTACGATCAGCGTCGCTTTCCGGATGTGCAGGGTCGCCAGTTTATCCTCACCCCGGATGCCCGTGACGGTTCGCTCAAAGTCTGGCAGGACATGACGCTATCGCGCTGGGTATTTGCGGCAGGCGAAAGCGACAGCGTGACCATTGAGCCGGGACGCCGTATCTGGATTCAGGTTGTCAAAGGCGACGTGAAGGTGAACGGGCAATCCGCGTCAAACAGTGATGCCTTTGCCGTTTGGGACGAAACTGGCCTGACGCTTGAAGCCGACAGCGCGGCCGAAGTGTTGTTGTTCGACCTGCCGCCGGTCTGAGCCTGAAGGGGGCGAGCCTGTCTCGCCCCATTAGCAATCTGCCTGTAAAAAAGTGGTAGACTCGTCGTCATGTGCTTTCAGCGAGATCCAGGCGCTTACGATGAAGAAGAAAAGACCGGTTTTACAGGACGTTGCCGATCGTATCGGTATCACCAAAATGACTGTCAGTCGTTATCTGCGCAATCCTGAGCAGGTGTCGGCTGCGCTGGGGGAGAAGATCGCCGTTGCGCTGGATGAGTTGGGTTACATCCCCAATCGCGCTCCCGATATGCTGTCCAACGCGACCAGCCGCGCCATCGGCGTGTTGCTGCCCTCGCTGACCAATCAGGTGTTCGCCGATGTTCTGCGGGGAATCGAAGCGGTGACGGATGAAGCCGGTTACCAGACGCTGGTGGCACACTTTGGTTATAACCCGGAAAAAGAGGAGCGCCAACTGCGGTCGCTGCTTGGCTGGAACATCGATGGCGTGATTCTGACCGAACGCACACATACAGCAGGGACGTTACGCATGCTGGAGGTGGCCGGTATTCCGGTGATTGAAATGATGGACAGCGTTACGCCCTGTCTGGATATGGCGGTAGGCTTTGACAACGTCGAAGCCGCCCGGCAAATGACGCTGGCGATTCTGAAAAAAGGGCACCGTCATACCGTTTATCTGGGCGCGCGCCTGGATGAACGCACGCTGCAAAAGCAGCGGGGTTATGAAAGTGCCATGCGCGAAGCCGGATTAACGCCGCGCAGTGTCATGATGGAAGAAGCCTCCTCTTTCAGTGCCGGTGGCGAATTGCTCCGCGAAGCGCAGCGACGCTATCCTCAGACGGACAGCCTGTTCTGTACCAACGACGATTTGGCGGTGGGCGCGATGTTTGAGTGCCAGCGTCAGGGGCTTCAGGTGCCTTCCCAAATGGCTATTGCCGGTTTTCACGGTCATGATATCAGTCAGGTGGTGACGCCTGCGCTGGCGACGGTTCTGACGCCGCGTGACCAAATAGGTCGTGAATCGGCCGCGTTGTTACTGGCGCGCATTGCCGGCGAAAACCGGGCCAGCCAGCCGCTGGATATGGGATTTGCTATTGTGGAAGGCGGCAGTATCTGATTCGCGCAAATTTATGAGTCAGCTCACACTTTAAGGCTTCAGTCAGTAAAAAGGTTGCCAGAGTGTAATGTCACCAGGAGAATGATAAGCATCATTGTTATCGGTAACATGGCACATTGACTTGCCGGAGTAGAAAATGACGACGCAATCCACGCCACATCACGTTTTTATTTTGATGGGTGTTTCAGGCAGCGGCAAATCCGTTGTGGCAAACCGGGTCTCCCACCAGTTGAACACCGCTTTTCTCGATGGCGATTTTCTTCATCCCCGCGCCAATATCTTAAAGATGGCAGAAGGCCATCCGCTGGACGATAACGACCGTTTGCCATGGTTACAGGCATTGAACGACGCGGCGTTCGCCATGCAACGTACGCAGGCGATCTCGATCATCGTCTGCTCAGCGTTGAAAAAGCATTACCGCGATATGCTTCGACAGGGCAACGACAACCTGCGTTTTGTCTACCTGAAAGGGGATTTCGACACCATCGAATCGCGTCTGAAAGCGCGCAAAGGGCACTTCTTTAAGCCGCAAATGCTGGTAACACAATTTGCGACGCTGGAAGAGCCGGGTGCGGATGAAACGGATGTGCTGGCTGTCGATATCACGCACTCCCTGGACGAGGTTGTAGCGGCAACGGTTGCAACCATTAAGGATGCAATCAATCAAGGCTAGACCATGAATACCGCAACACTTATTTTGACTGCAGCAGGCTCTGTCCTGCTGCTGCTTTTTCTGGTGATGAAAGCCCGGATGCATGCTTTTCTTGCCCTGATGTTGGTTTCTGTGGGCGCGGGTCTGTTGTCGGGCATGCCGCTGGATAAAATCGCGGAAACGATGCAGAAAGGCATGGGCGGCACGCTCGGTTTCTTAGCCATCGTCGTGGCGCTGGGTGCCATGTTTGGCAAGATCCTGCACGAAACCGGGGCGGTGGATCAGATTGCGATTCGCATGCTGAAAACCTTTGGCGAGAGCCGGGCGCATTTTGCCATGGGCATTGCCGGCTTAATCTGCGCGTTGCCGCTGTTCTTTGAGGTGGCCGTAGTGCTGCTGATTAGCATCGCATTCGCTGTCGCCAGGCGGACAGGGGATAACCTGGTCAGGCTGGTTATTCCCTTGTTTGCCGGTGTGGCGGCGGCGGCGGCCTTTTTGCTGCCGGGCCCTGCGCCCATGCTGTTAGCTTCGCAAATGCATGCGGATTTCGGCTGGATGATTTTGCTTGGGCTGTGTGCCGCTCTGCCGGGCATGCTGATTGCCGGGCCGTTGTTTGGCAATTTTATCGCGAAGCGCGTAACGTTCAGCGCACCACCGGAAGATCATCAGCCCGACGTTGATGCCGGCAAGCTGCCCTCTTTTGGCTTTAGCCTGGCGCTTATCCTGTTTCCACTTGTGCTGGTGGGACTGAAAACCATTGGTGCACGCTTTACCGCTGAGGGTTCTACACTTTACGAGTGGCTGGAATTCATCGGGCATCCCTTCATCGCGATTCTGCTGGCCTGTCTGGTCGCTATCTATGGCCTGGCGTACCGTCAGGGCATGGATAAAGAAAAAGTGATGCAGATTTGTGGCAGTGCGCTGCAGCCTGCGGGGATTATTTTGCTGGTAATAGGAGCGGGCGGCGTCTTTAAACAGGTGCTGGTTGATTCTGGCGTAGGGCCGGTACTGGGCAATGCCTTAACCGGTGCCGGGCTGCCGGTTGCTCTGGCCTGTTTTATTCTGTCCGGTGCGGTCCGGGTGATTCAGGGGTCGGCGACGGTGGCCTGCCTGACGACGGTGGGCTTGATCATGCCGGTGATAGAACCGTTGCATTACTCCGGCGCACAACTGGCAGCCTTGTCCATCTGCATCGGCGGCGGTTCCATTATTATCAGCCATGTTAATGATGCGGGCTTCTGGTTGTTTGGCCGCTTCACCGGCGCGACCGAAGGTGAAACGCTCAAGACATGGACGCTGATGGAAACCATTTTAGGCACCGTGGGCGCGGTGGTCGGGATGATCGCCTTTACCCTGCTCACCTGAGCGATTTAACCCGGGCAACGCTGCCCGGGTTAACGCCGACAGCTATAGCTTCAGATACACACGAATCCCGTCTAAAAACATCTGCGTCGCCAGCATAATCAGGATCAATCCCATCAGGCGCTCCAGTGCGTTAACGCCTTTGTCCCCCAGCAGACGCAGAAACAGGCCCGATAACAGCAGGATCATCACCGTTACGCCCCAGGCGATGAGTAAGGCTCCAACCAGATGCGACATCTGGTTCGGATACTGGTGGGATAACAGCATCAGTGTCGCCAGCAGTGAAGGCCCCGCCACCAGTGGGATGGCCAGCGGCACCAGAAAGGGTTCTTCGCCCGCCGGTAACCCGGTACTGCTGCTTTCCGGCGAGGGGAAAATCATCTTAATTGCGATTAAAAACAGGATAACGCCACCGGAAATGGAGACGGTTTCGGTACGCAGATTAAGGAAGGCCAGAATGCGTTCGCCCGTGAATAAAAACAACAACATGATGATAAGGGCAATCAGCATTTCGCGAATAAGCACGACGCGCCGACGTTTGGGTTCCAGATGCTTTAAAACCGACATAAAAATCGGCAAATTGCCCAACGGATCCATTATTAACAACAATAATATTGTTGCTGAGATCATTTCAGTCATTCGTTTAACATCTTCTCGTTATAGATAAAGCCGGGTTATTAGCAGGGCTGCTGAAAAAGTTGGCCCGATTACATTAATTCACTTGCCAGAAAATCTGCATTTTGTAGAGTTAATCATCACAGGCAACGTTGATTATTACGCAGAGTGGCGTGAAAGTACCACGACACTTTTCCCTTCGATGAGAAAGTCAGGTGTTTATCACCCTGAAACGGATATGACATGAAGAATGTAGGTTTAGTGGGTTGGCGCGGTATGGTGGGTTCAGTGCTGATGTCCCGCATGAGTGAAGAACGTGATTTTGATGTAATCAATCCGGTCTTTTTCTCCACTTCACAACATGGTGAAGCGGCCCCGACGTTTGCGGGCAAACAGCAGGGAACATTGCAGGACGCCTTTGATATTGACGCGTTGAAGGCGCTGGATATCATCATTACTTGCCAGGGCGGCGACTATACCTCTGAGGTGTATCCGAAATTGCGTGCCAGTGGCTGGAATGGCTACTGGATTGATGCGGCGTCCACGCTGCGCATGAAAGACGATGCCATTATTATCCTGGATCCGGTTAACCATCAGGTTATTCGTCAGGGCATCGACAGCGGCATCAAAACTTTTGTTGGCGGCAACTGTACGGTGAGTCTGATGTTGATGTCACTGGGCGGCCTGTTCGCACATGATTTGGTTGAATGGGTTTCCGTGGCTACGTATCAGGCTGCGTCCGGGGGCGGTGCCCGTCACATGCGCGAGCTGCTCACACAGATGGGCATGCTGCACGATCACGTGGCGACCTCGTTGCAAAATCCTGCCTCTGCCATTCTGGATATCGAACGTAGCGTGACGGATTTCACGCGCTCTGGCACGTTGCCGACGGATAATTTCGGCGTGCCGTTAGCGGGCAGCCTGATTCCGTGGATCGACAAGCAGCTTGATAATGGCCAAAGCCGCGAAGAGTGGAAAGGACAGGCTGAGACTAACAAGATTCTGGCGACCCCGCGCGTCATTCCTGTCGATGGACTTTGCGTCCGTGTCGGTGCGCTGCGCTGTCACAGTCAGGCTTTCACGCTGAAACTTAAAAAAGATCTGCTGCTGGCCGAGATTGAGCAACTGCTGGCGTCCCATAATGAATGGGTAAAAGTCGTGCCTAACGATCGTGAAATCACTATGCGTGAACTGACGCCTGCGGCGGTAACGGGGACGCTGAACACGCCGGTCGGCCGTCTGCGCAAACTGAATATGGGGCCAGAATACCTCTCGGCCTTTACCGTGGGCGATCAGCTACTGTGGGGTGCGGCTGAGCCGTTGCGCCGCATGTTACGTCTGTTGATCGACTAAATCTGAAAGACGAAAAAGACCGGGTTTTTCCGGTCTTTTTTCTACAAATCCCTGCAAACTGTTCTACCGTTACGATCACTAAGTGATCCGCTTCCCCTTTTTGCCTGTCCAGAAATAAATTTTTGCTGATCTGCTCTGTCAACGCTCGCCGCCAAGCTATGATTTAACATAGGCGTGTAACAGACGGGCTGTTTTAATGTATTCACTAACTGGTTGTTTTGGCTGGTAAAGACAGACTTTTTTCGGTGCAAGCTGGCCGCGTTTTTTTTCAAAAGGCGCGTGGTTCCGGCGTGTGAGCAGCATCCTGTCACACTGTTAACGCACACTCGGCAGTTGCCCGTTTTATGTCATGTTAAAGCGGCCAGGGAAATGTCGCCGTGGCTCACGGCTCCCGGCGCGTAAGACAGGTGGCGAGCCCGGCAGGCCGTTGACCGCCTTTCGTCCATACGGCACGCAGGCATGATGATCGCGCCAAAAAAAGATACTGCATTTGAGTGAAGATTATGAGACATAAATCCGTTATGTATTAATATATTTTACTGTTTTTCATCATTGTGCAAGGGCGCTCACATACCGGCTCCGCGGTTGAAGTCGACGGTATACAGGAAAATCGTCCGAATGGCGCAGGATTGCATCAGGAACCGGACGCTAGGGAAAAGTCAAAATTATCTAATGTCTCGGAGTGCCGGATAGTCGTCTGGTGATACTGCGGGATTGGCATCAAGCAGACAGGCTTAATGCTTACTGGTTGTGATTTAAGGAGGCGCGTGGTGACAAGCGTTTTTTGCTGGCGCCCACGCCGCTGTACTCATGGCTCAATGAAGAGCAGCGCAAGAGATATGCGATAGCGCGTGCATCGTGGTCTTTTAGCCTGCCAACTATCACAGGAAGAAAGTCATGTCAGAGCTACCCGATCGCCAGGCGATCAATGCCCTTTTTGCGGGTAACTATTCCGACCCCTTTTCGCTGCTGGGGATGCATAAAACGGAAAACGGTCTTGAAGTGCGGGCGTTGCTCCCCGAGGCCCTTGAAGTCTGGGTTATCGAAACCTCCACAGGACGTAAGCTTGCTCAACTGAAATGCGATGACGCGCGCGGGTTTTTCAGCGGCGTTATTCCTCGTCGTAAGAATCCCTTTCGCTATCAACTGGCTGTGAACTGGCATGGTCAGCAAAACCTCATCGATGATGCTTACCGCTTTGGTCCTCTGTTGCAGGAGATGGATTTGTGGCTGCTGGCGGAAGGGACTCACCTTCGGCCTTATGAAACCCTGGGCGCGCATGGTGATGTGATTGATGGCGTCATCGGCACGCGTTTCTGCGTCTGGGCTCCTAATGCGCGTCGTGTCTCCGTTGTCGGTGATTTCAACTTTTGGGATGGCCGTCGCCATCCGATGCGTTTGCGCCAGGAAATGGGGGTCTGGGAGCTGTTTGTTCCCGGGGCCATTAACGGGCAGCTCTATAAATTTGAAATCATTGATGCGCAGGGTCAGTTGCGAATCAAAGCCGATCCCTATGCCTTTGAGGCGCAAATGCGGCCACAAACGGCCTCGATGATTTGTGGCCTGCCAGAAAAAGTCGAGATGTCCGAGGCCCGTAAAGCGGCCAATGGCTTCGACAAGCCTGTTTCTATTTACGAAGTTCACCTGGGATCGTGGCGTCGCCATACCGACAACAACTTCTGGCTCAGCTACAAAGAGCTGGCTGAACAGCTGGTGCCTTACGTGAAAGAGATGGGGTTTACCCATATCGAATTGCTGCCCATCAATGAGCATCCTTTTGACGGCAGTTGGGGCTATCAGCCGCTGGGCATGTATGCGCCCACGCGCCGTTTTGGCACCCGGGATGATTTCCGTCACTTTATCGAGGCGGCCCATGCGGCGGGACTCAACGTTCTGCTGGACTGGGTGCCAGGCCATTTCCCCAGCGATGACTTTGGCCTGGCGAAATACGATGGCACAGAACTGTACGAACACAGCGATCCGCGTGAAGGCTACCATCAGGACTGGAACACATTGATTTACAACTTTGGTCGCCGCGAAGTCAGTAACTATCTGTCAGGCAACGCGCTTTACTGGCTGGAACGTTTTGGTATTGATGGTCTGCGCGTGGATGCCGTTGCTTCAATGATCTATCGCGATTACAGCCGCGCCGAGGGCGAATGGATCCCCAATCAATATGGCGGTCGGGAAAATCTCGAAGCGATTAACTTCCTGCGCTACACCAACCGCACGCTGGGGCATGTCGCGCCCGGTACGGTGACGATGGCCGAAGAGTCTACCGATTATCCCGGCGTTTCACGTCCTCCTGAAAGCGGCGGCCTGGGATTCTGGTACAAATGGAATCTGGGCTGGATGCATGACACGCTCGACTACATGAAGCTCGATCCCGTTCATCGCCGTTACCATCACAACCTGATGAGCTTCGGCATCATGTACAACTACAGCGAAAACTTTGTCCTGCCGTTGTCCCACGA
The DNA here is from genome assembly GCF_004364735.1 of Pantoea sp. PNA 14-12. NCBI lineage: Bacteria > Pseudomonadati > Pseudomonadota > Gammaproteobacteria > Enterobacterales > Erwiniaceae > Pantoea > Pantoea sp. PNA 14-12. The sequence continues at coordinate 141,260 of NZ_SOAJ01000007.1, forward strand.
CGAGGTAGTGCATGGTAAACGCTCTATCCTGGATCGCATGCCCGGCGACGCCTGGCAAAAATTTGCCAACCTCCGCGCCTACTACGGCTGGATGTGGGCGTTCCCGGGTAAAAAACTGCTGTTTATGGGCAACGAATTCGCACAGGGCAAAGAGTGGAACCATGATGTCAGCCTGGACTGGCATTTGCTGGAAGGGGAAGACAACTGGCACCACGGTGTGCAGCGTCTGGTGCGTGATTTGAACCATACCTACCAATATTACACCCCGCTTCATCAGCTTGATTTCGATCCGGCCGGATTCGAATGGCTGGTGGTGGATGACGCCGAACATTCAGTTTTTGCCTTTGTGCGTCGCGATCGTGAAGGCAATGAAATCATTGTCGTCAGCAACTTTACGCCTGTACCGCGGCCGGGCTATCGCTTTGGCGTCAATCAGGCGGGCAGCTGGCGCGAAGTCATCAATACCGATCAGCATGACTATCACGGCAGCGACGTACGTAATCATCGTGTCCATACCGATCAGCAGGAAAGCCACGGTCGTCCCCAGTCACTGAGCCTGAACTTACCGCCGCTGGCGACGGTATGGTTGGTGCGGGAGGGAGAATGATCGTGCGTGCCGGACATCCCCACCCGCTGGGTGCCAGCTATGACGGGAAGGGCGTAAACTTTACGCTGTTCTCCCATCATGCTGAGCGCGTTGAACTCTGCCTGTTCGACGAGAACGGGCTTGAGCAGCGCGTTGGACTCCCTGCGCGTAGCGGCGATATCTGGCACGGTTATCTCCCGGGCGTCCAGCCCGGACAGCGCTATGGTTACCGGGTTTATGGCCCCTGGGCACCGCAGGCGGGGCATGTTTTCAATCCCGCCAGGCTGCTGGTCGATCCCTGTGCCAAAGCGGTGCTGGGCGACATCCCCGACGATCCGCGTTTCCACTGTGGCTACAGGGAGCCCGACACACGCGATAACGCGGCGCTGGCACCCAAATCTGTCGTGGTGATGGAGGATTTCGACTGGCAGGGAGATCAGGCACCGCGCACGCCATGGGGCAGCAGCGTGATTTATGAAGCCCATGTTCGCGGTTTGACCCAGCTGCATCCCGGTATTCCTGAGGCACTGCGTGGCACTTATGCCGCACTGGCGCATCCTGTGATGATCGATTACCTGCTCCAACTGGGCATTACGGCTATCGAGTTACTGCCTGTGGCCCACTTTGCCAGCGAGCCGCGCCTGTTGCGTCTGGGCTTAACCAACTACTGGGGCTATAACCCTTTTGCCCTCTGGGCGGTCGATCCTCGTTATGCTTCCGGCCAGGATGGGCTGTCTCCGCTGCAGGAGTTTCAGCAGACGGTGAAGCGCCTGCATGCTGCGGGCATCGAAGTGCTCCTGGACGTGGTGTTTAACCATACAGCAGAACTGGATGAGACCGGGCCGACAATATCCTTTCGCGGCATCGACAATGCCAGCTATTACTGGCTCGACGACCAGGGCGGTTATCACAACTGGACTGGCTGCGGTAACACACTCAATCTCAGCCATCCTCAGGTCATGAACTGGATACTGGAGGCGTTGCGCTACTGGGTGCGCGTCTGCCACGTGGATGGCTTTCGCTTTGATCTGGCACCGGTTCTGGGGCGTGAGCCTGATTACCATCGCGACGCCGCGCTGTTCGAGGCCATGCGCGCCTGCCCGATCCTGTCAACGGTTAAACTGATTGCCGAGCCCTGGGATATTGGCCCCAATGGTTATCAGGTAGGGAATTTCCCCGCACAGTTTGCTGAATGGAACGATCAGTTTCGTGATACGGCCCGCCGGACGTGGCTGCATGGGGATGTGACGATGGGGGATTTTGTCCGCCGGTTTGCCGCCTCAAGCGACCTTTTTCAGCACAATGGCCGCAAGCCCCATGCCAGCCTGAATATGATCACCGCGCATGATGGTTTCACGCTGCGCGATCTGGTGAGCTTCAGTCAAAAACATAATGAAGCCAACGGCGAACAAAACCGTGACGGACACGGTAACAATTACAGCCATAACCATGGTACAGAAGGATTGGTGGTCAGTGCGGATGTGGCCCAGCGCCGCAGGCGCAGCACGGAAGCGCTGCTGACGACGTTGTTGCTTGCTCAGGGCACACCGATGCTGCTGGCCGGGGACGAGCGTGGTCAAACCCAGCACGGCAACAATAATGCCTACTGCCAGGACAACCCACTGACCTGGCTCAAGTGGGACGATGAAGAAAAAGGCCTTGTCGACTTTACCGCATCGCTGATTCACCTGCGTAAGCGCATTCCGGCACTCACTGCGGATAGCTGGTGGCAGAACGAGGACGGCAATGTCGAGTGGCTGGATGACCAGGGTAAACCTGTGGATGAAGGCGGCTGGAAGCAGGGCATGCGCAGGTTGCAAATTCTGCTCTCTGGTTGCTGGTTAATAACAATAAATGCGACAGATACGCAATGTGATATCGCCTTACCAGACGGAGAATGGCACGTCCTTCCTCCTTTTACCGGGGAATGTAACCCCATCCGATTAACTGTCTGGCATGGTCCCGCACACGCTGTGTGTGTGTTCCAAAAGCAATGATAAGGAGTCAGACATGGTTAAATTAGAAAGAGCAGAACATCTTATGCTGGCGCGCCAGCTCCCTACACAAACCATCGCCCTTGTACTCGCTGGAGGACGCGGGACGCGCCTGGTGGATCTGACCGCCAAACGCGCCAAGCCCGCCGTTCATTTTGGCGGCAAATTCCGCATTATCGATTTTGCGCTCTCCAACTGTGTTAACTCCGGCATTCGCCGTATCGGCGTCATTACGCAGTATCAATCTCATACGTTAACTCAACATATTCAGCGTGGTTGGTCTATCTTCAACGAAGAGATGAATGAATTTGTTGATCTGCTTCCGGCTCAGCAGCGGTTTTCCACCGAGCACTGGTATCGCGGCACAGCGGATGCGGTGACCCAGAACCTCGACGTTATCCGGCGTTACAACGCGCAGTATGTGGTTATCCTGGCAGGCGATCACATCTACAAAATGGATTACTCCAGAATGCTGCTGGATCACGTGCTGAACGATGCCCGCTGCACGATCGCGTGTCTGCCGGTGCCCGTCGCAGAGGCGACCGCGTTTGGTGTGATGGCGGTTGACGGAAACAATAAAGTAATCGATTTCGTGGAGAAGCCGCCGAAGCCGCCAACCATGCCGGGCGATGACACAAAATCGCTCGCCAGCATGGGGATTTACGTTTTCGACGCCGAGTATCTCTATGGTTTGCTGGAGGACGATCTGCATCAGGCCGGTTCAAGCCACGATTTCGGCAAAGATATTTTGCCGAAGGTCGTAGAAAGTGGTGAGGGCTACGCCCATTCATTTGCGATCTCTTGTGTGCAAAACGATCACGAGGCTCCGCCTTACTGGCGGGATGTCGGTACGCTGGAGGCTTACTGGCGTGCGAACCTCGATTTGGCCTCGGTCACACCGGAACTGGATATGTACGACAGCAGCTGGCCGATTCGTACCCATATGGAACCCTTACCCCCGGCGAAGTTTGTCCAGGACCGTTCCGGTAGCCATGGTATGACAATGAATTCCCTGGTCTCTGGCGGCTGCATTATTTCGGGCTCGGTGGTCGTGAATTCGGTTATGTTTTCCCGCGTGCGGGTGAACTCATTTTGCAACATTGATTCAACGGTACTGCTGCCTGATGTGGTGGTTGGCCGATCCTGTCGTCTGCGCCGCTGCGTCATTGACCGCGCCTGTGTGTTGCCAGAAGGGATGGTGATTGGTGAAAACCCTGATGAAGACAGCCGCCGCTTTTTCCGTTCAGAAGAAGGCATTGTACTGGTGACCCGCGCCATGCTGGCCAAACTCAGTAGTGCGGGACAATAAACGACAAGCGGCACACAACCCATCGGCACGAGGATCGTGCCTGGTAACTTAATGAGGTCGAGGATGCAGGTTTTACATGTCTGTTCAGAACTTTTCCCGCTGTTGAAAACGGGCGGGCTGGCTGATGTAGTCGGGGCATTACCTCAGGCACAAATTGCGGGTGGAACAGATACGCGAGTGTTACTTCCCGCGTTTCCTGCATTACGTAAAGGAATACCGGATACGCAGTTGGTGGCGGAGTTGCAGACGTTTGCCGGGCCCGTTCGCTTACTGTTTGGGCAGTTTGATGGGGTAGGCATTTACCTAATTGATGCCCCTGATCTCTATGATCGTCCGGGTAGTCCTTATCATGATGAATCGCAGTTTGCCTACGTCGACAACTATTTACGCTTTGCTTTACTGGGGTGGATGGGCTGTGAGTTAGGCTGCGGTCTGGACAGCTACTGGCGGCCCGATATCGTCCACGCACACGACTGGCATGCAGGGCTGACCTGTGCCTATCTTGAAGCGCGTGGACGGCCTGCAAAATCCGTTTTCACCGTGCATAACCTGGCCTATCAGGGACTGTTTTCCGCGCATCATCTGGATCAGATTCAACTGCCACAATCCTTTTTTAATATGTACGGCCTGGAGTTTTTTGGACAGATCTCGTATCTGAAAGCGGGCCTGTTTTACGCAGATCATGTGACGGCCGTAAGCCCAACCTATGCGCATGAAATCACCACGCCCGAATACGGTTACGGCATGGAAACCCTGCTGGCCCAACGGATGCGCGAAGGGCGTTTAAGCGGTGTGTTAAATGGTGTCGATCCGGCAATCTGGGATCCCTCCCATGATCTGCTGCTGAGCTCACGCTATAACCGCGATACGCTGGAAGCCAAAGCGGAAAACAAGCGTCAGCTGCAGGTGGCAATGGGACTGAAGGTGGACGACAAAGCCCCCGTTTTTGCCGTGATCAGCCGCCTGACCCGGCAGAAAGGGCTGGATCTGGTACTGGAAGCGCTGCCCGGTTTGCTGGCTCAGGGCGGACAACTGGTGCTGTTAGGGCAAGGTGATGCCGAACTGCAACAGGGTTTTCTGGCCGCTGCGGCGGAACATCCCGGCAGTGTTGGCGTACAGATTGGCTACCACGAAGCGTTTTCGCATCGCATTGTTGGCGGCGCGGATGTCATCATGGTGCCAAGCCGCTTCGAGCCTTGTGGTCTGACACAGCTCTACGGGCTGAAATATGGCACCCTGCCATTAGTGCGTCGCACGGGCGGCCTGGCCGATACGGTAAACGACAGTTCGCTGGAAAACCTTGCGGATGGTATTGCCAGTGGATTCAGTTTTGAAGACAGTAATGCCTGGTCTTTATTAAGGGCCATTCGTCGCGCGTTTGTGTTGTGGTCTCGCCCTTCACTGTGGCGTTATGTGCAGCGTCAGGCGATGGGGATGGATTTTAGCTGGCAGGTCGCCGCTCAAGCCTACCGCGATCTTTATCAACGTTTGTTGTAACGGATTGGGAAACTGAAAATGAATACACCATTCACTTACGCTTCACCTACGTTGACGGTTGATGCTTTAAAGCACTCAATTGCATACAAACTGATGTTCACCATTGGTAAAGACCCTTCCATTGCGAATAAACACGAATGGCTGAACGCCGCACTGCTGGCCGTGCGCGATCGTATGGTTGAGCGCTGGCTGCGCTCTAACCGCGCGCAACTTTCTCAGGATGTGCGGCAGGTTTATTACCTGTCGATGGAATTTCTGATGGGGCGCACGTTGGGCAATGCTCTGCTGGCGATGGGGATCTACGACGATCTCAATCTGGCGCTCGACGAAATGGGCCTCGATCTGGCCGAGTTGATGGAAGAAGAGAACGATCCCGGTCTGGGTAACGGTGGCCTGGGTCGCCTCGCGGCCTGCTTCCTGGACTCGCTGGCAACGCTCGGTATGCCGGGCCGCGGCTACGGCATTCGCTACGATTACGGCATGTTCAAACAGAATATTGTGGATGGCGAGCAGAAAGAGTCACCGGATTACTGGCTTGAATACGGCAACCCGTGGGAGTTCCAGCGTTTCAACACCCGTTATAAAGTTCGCTTCGGTGGCCGTGTTCAGCACGAAGGGGCCAAGGTTCGCTGGCTGGAAACCGAAGAGATTCTGGCTATGGCCTACGATCAAATCATCCCCGGCTACGATACGGATTCTACTAACACGTTACGTTTGTGGGGCGCGCAGGCCAGTAACGAAATCAACCTGGGTAAATTCAATCAGGGTGACTATTTTGCGGCTGTGGAAGACAAGAACCACTCAGAAAACGTGTCCCGCGTGCTTTACCCCGACGACTCAACCTATTCCGGTCGGGAACTGCGTTTGCGCCAGGAATATTTCCTCGTGTCGGCTACCGTGCAGGACATTCTGAATCGTCACTGGACGATGCACCGGACCTGGGGCAACCTGGCGGACAAAATTGCCATTCACCTCAATGACACCCATCCGGTGCTGGCGATTCCCGAGCTGATGCGGTTGTTGATTGATGAGCATAAATTTACCTGGGATGATGCGTTCGATGTGTGCTGCCAGGTGTTTTCGTATACCAACCACACCTTGATGAGCGAAGCGCTGGAAACCTGGCCGGTAGATATGATTGGCAAGATCCTGCCGCGCCACCTCAGCATCATTTTTGAAATCAACGACTTTTTCCTTAAAACGATTCAGGAATATTATCCTGACGACTGGGATCTGCTGTCGCGCATTTCTATCATTGATGAGAACGACGGGCGCCGGGTGCGCATGGCCTGGCTGGCCGTGGTCGTCAGTCACAAGGTCAATGGCGTTTCAGAGCTGCACTCGAACCTGATGGTTCAGTCCCTGTTTGCCGATTTCTCCCGCCTGTTCCCCGGCCGTTTCTGCAACAAAACCAATGGCGTTACGCCGCGCCGCTGGCTGGCGCTGGCAAACCCACCTCTGTCTGAATTACTGGATGAGCAGATTGGTCGTAACTGGCGGACAGATTTAAGCCAGCTCAGCGAGCTGAAAGCCTGTATCGATTACCCGGCCTTTATTGAGAAAGTGGCGGATGCCAAGCTGGAAAACAAAAAACGGCTCGCCGTCTGGGTGGCGAAAAACCTCGATGTGGTGATCGATCCTAACGCGTTGTTCGACGTTCAGATCAAGCGTATTCATGAGTATAAGCGCCAGTTACTTAACGTCCTGCACGTGATTACCCGTTACAACCGCATCAAGGCCGATCCCGATGCCGAGTGGGTGCCGCGCGTGAATATTTTTGCGGGTAAAGCGGCTTCGGCGTACTACGTTGCCAAGCACATTATCCATTTGATTAACGATGTGGCGAAGGTGATTAACAATGATCCTCAGGTTAAAAATAAGCTGAAGGTCGTCTTTATCCCTAACTACAGCGTGAGTCTGGCGCAGATTATTATTCCGGCGGCCGATCTCTCTGAGCAAATCTCGACAGCAGGTACCGAAGCCTCGGGCACCAGTAACATGAAATTTGCCCTCAACGGTGCGCTGACCATTGGCACGCTGGACGGTGCCAACGTCGAAATGCTGGAGCATGTGGGCAAAGAAAACTTCTTTATTTTTGGTAACACCACTCCGCAGGTCGAAGCCTTGCGTCAGGCAGGCTACAACCCGCGTAAGTACTATGAAGAAGATGCCGAACTGCACCAGGTGCTGACCCAGCTCGCCTCGGGTGTCTTTAGCCCGCAGGATCCGGGCCGCTACCGTAACCTGTTCGATTTGCTGGTGAACTTTGGCGATCACTACCAGTTGCTGGCGGATTACCGCAGTTATGTGGATACGCAGGATAAGGTCGATGAACTGTATCGTCAGCCAGACGAATGGCAGCGCCGCGCCGCCATGAATATCGCTGGCATGGGCTATTTCTCGTCTGACCGCACGATTCAGGAGTATGCGGATGAGATCTGGAATATTTCGCCGGTGAGGCTGTAGTCTGGCGGTAAAGTTGATATTGAGGGGGCTGGTGACAGCCCCTTTTTTATTGGGGGCGTTGTTCGTGGGGTGAGGGTTTACGGTTGTGCGCCGGGAGTATTTTGCCCGCGGGGCGCGGGAGATTACGGTCGTGCGCCGGGAATATTTTGCCCGCCGGGCGGGGGAGATTACGGTTGTGCGCCGGGAATATTTTGCTCGCGGAGCGGGGGAGATTACGGTCGTACACCGGGAGTTTTCCGCCCGCCAGGCGATGGCAGTTTCAGCCAGTCCGTGCAGGCGGCCGGGTTAAGGGGCTTGCGCCAGCCCCTTAACAATCCCGGCGGCCGTCAGCCGTCGCTGTTCCTTCGTCACTCACTGCGGCCTGACGGACCGTCCGGATGCGCCGTCCTGGCCTCCGTTCCCTCCTCAGCGCGCCGGATGCCGGCAGGAACCCCCTGCCTGTGGGATCGTGTTACTGATGTGGTGTGGTGTTGTCTGAGGATTTGTCTGTTTGGCCGCGGGGCGGGAAGATTACGGTCCTGCATCGGGGAATTTTCCGCCCGCCAGGCGATGGCAGTTTCAGCCAGTCCGTGCAGGCGGCCGGGTTAAGGGGCTTGCGCCAGCCCCTTAACAATCCCGGCGGCCGGCAGCCGTCGCTGTTCCTTCGTCTCTCACTCCGGCCTGACGGACCGTCCGGATGCGCCGTCCCTGGCGCAGCCGTCCTCTGCGCGGCATCCCTGCCGCTCCGTCCTGGCCTCCGTTCCCTCCTCAGCGCGCCGGATGCCGGCAGAAAAACCCCCGCCTGTCAGTCCTGGTTTCTTTTAAAAGCGGGTGTTGTCTGTAGTGAATGTGTGCAGTGGGATTCAAAAAAGTTTTTATAAACAGGCATTGATTCAAAACCAGCAGACTGTAGGACTTTCCGGTCACCTACAGCGACACCGGAAGTGGCTTTAACACAGAGATAGTGAAGCGGGGGGTTGGGGCGGCCTTCCCACCCGCTGAGCGGATGAGGGATTTCCGGATGAGCCGACAGGACGTCGGCGAGAGCCGGGCCGCGCCACGGATGGCGCGTCCTGGCGGTCCGCAGAAATCCTGAAGGAGCGAAGGCACCGCGAAGCGGCGGGTGGGCAGGACGGGAGCCCGGGGTCAAGGGGCCGCGGCGGCTGGCGGCCCCTTGTCGGTCGCCCGCACCGGGCTGGCTGAAACTCCAGGCCGTCTGGCGAGCGAAACCCTCTCAGCGCTTCATAAGCTGTCAGCGACTCAAACCTTCTCAGTGCCTGAAAAGACTTCTCGCACAAGCATCAATTATCGGTATCCAAAGCAATAAAAACGCCTGAGCAGGCGCAAATCTCAAAGCGGGGGAGTTGGGCGGCCTTCCCACCCGCTGAGCGGATGAGGGATTTCAGGATGAGCTCACATGACGTCCTGGCGGTAATCTGAACGAGCGAAAGGACCGCGCAGGCAAAAAAAAACGGCACAACAGGCCGTAACCTGTTGTGCCGCACGCTCAGCGCTCACGCGCTGTTACGAGGCCAGCGACAGCGTCGGCTTGGCCTTCTCCGCCAGCCACTCAGCGATACGGGCCTGCTGAGCTTCATTGAGCCACATACCTTGCTTGGTGCGGCGCCAGATAGCGTCGTCGACTTCACGCACCCATTCATGCTGAACAAGGTAACGCAGTTCGGCCTCATAAAACTCGTGGCCAAAGTTCTCACCCAGATCTTCCAGCGACGTTGCATCGTTGAGCAGCAGTTCCGTGTTGCTGCCGTAAGTGCGGGAATAGTGGCGCGCCATGTTTTCAGTAATAAACGGATAACGGCGGCGCAGGCTGGCAGCGTAGTCATCACTGGTGCCAGAGATATTACCGCCGGGCAATACGCAGTTCTTCGTCCAGGCCGGGCCAGCCTTGGGATAATACTTCGCCAGTTTCTCCATCGCATGCTCAGCCAGCTTGCGATAGGTCGTTAATTTACCGCCAAAGACCGACAGTAATGGCGTTTTACCGTTTTCATCACGGACGTCCAGCGTGTAGTCACGGGTGATGGCCTGCGGCGAATCCGATTCATCATCACACAGCGGGCGCACGCCGGAATAGGTCCAGACGATATCGTCAGGCGTTAACTGCTTTTTAAAGTGGCCGTTGTACACTTTCAGGATGTAGTCGATTTCGTTGTCGTCAATAGCGACATTTTTCGGATCGCCTTTATATTCCACGTCGGTTGTGCCGATGATGGAAAACTCGTCCATCCACGGAATGACAAACACAATGCGGTTATCTTCGTTTTGCAGGATATAAGCCTGCTTCTCATTGTGAACGCGTGGCACCACGATATGGCTGCCTTTGATCAGGCGGATACCGTAGGGCGACTTCAGCGCCAGCCCGTCGTCAAAGAATTGCTTAACCCAGGGGCCGGCTGCGTTGACCAGACCTTTGGCCTGCCGGGTCAAGGTTTTGCCGCTGTCAATGTCTTCTGCTTCGACCATCCACAGGCCATTTTCACGCCACGCGCGGGTAACGCGGGTACGGGTGCGCACTTCACCGCCATGCTTAACCACTTCCTGCGCATTGAGGACGACCATACGGGCATCATCGACCCAGCAGTCGGAATACTCGAAACCACGTTTAATTTCAGGCTTCAGCGCCGAATCCGGCCCAAAGGTCAGGCTTTTACTGCCCGGCAGGCTGGTGCGTTTGCCCAGGTGGTCATACATGAACAGACCGGTGCGAATCATCCAGGCCGGGCGCAGATGCGGACGGTGCGGCAGGCGGAAACGCATCGGGAACGCGATATGCGGTGCCATTTTTAGCAGCACTTCGCGCTCAGCCAGCGCTTCACTTACCAGACGAAACTCATAATGTTCAAGGTAGCGCAGGCCACCATGAATCAGTTTTGAACTGGCGGAAGAGGTCGCGCAAGCCAGGTCCCGCGCCTCTAGCATTAACACCGACAGTCCGCGTCCTGCAGCGTCTGCTGCGATGCCAGCACCGTTGATGCCGCCGCCGATAACGATCAGGTCTTTGGTTTCCACGTTGTCTCCTCCGATGTTCGGAATAGTTCACTTATGTTCGTTTTCGAGCATAATCATAATCGCAAACCAACATTGATGCCAGTATTTAACCGCTTAAAAACAATTTTGCGTGATATGGATAACATTATGTGTGCGGAAAGGTGAGTAGCCACAATTATTGTCAGGTTATTGCCGAGGATTATCGGGTTACACTAGCTGTCATTTTGATGATGAAACATGATGAGAGACACCATGGAAACCTACCAATGTATCGATGTTCACCAGGCGCAGGCGCATCTTGAGCAGGGCGCAGTGCTGGTGGATATTCGCGATGCGCAAAGTTTTGCACTCGGCCATGCTCGCGGCGCCTTGCATTTGTCGAACAGCAACCTCAATGATTTCATCAGCACCACTGACATGAGCCTGCCTGTACTGGTGATGTGCTATCACGGCAACAGCAGTAAGGGCGCGGCGGACTATCTGCATGGTCAGGGATTTGCCACGGCTTACAGTATAGATGGCGGATTTGACGCCTGGCGCGCCGCCTTTCCTCAACAGGTTGCCAGCGGCGCTGAATAAATAAGCGGGCGTAACACGGAGAGTGAGTAATGCGCATTACCCAATTTAATCAGCCGCGCATGGCGCAGGCTTTTGTTGACTACATGGCGACGCGTGGCGTGAAATTGCGTATTGAGCATGAAAGTCACTATGTCATTGTGCTGGATGATGAAAGTCAGCTTTCAATGGTCGAAAACGAACTTCAGGCGTTCGTGCGCGATCCCAATCATCCGCGCTACCTGGCAGCGAGCTGGCAAAGTGGTAAAACCGACAGCGGCCTGCGCTATGAGCGCAGCAACATCTGGGCAAACATACGTGAGCGGGCCGGACCATTGACGACCGTCGTGATGCTGGCCTGTATCGCCGTCTTTATTCTGATGCAGGTGCTGGGCGATCGCACCGTAATGTACTGGTTAGCCTGGCCCGATGCCGATCAGCACTTTGAGGTCTGGCGCTGGTTTAGTCATGCGTTGCTGCATTTTTCGCTGCTGCATATCCTGTTTAACCTGATGTGGTGGTGGTATCTCGGCGGAGCGGTAGAAAAACGGTTAGGCAGCGGCAAACTTTTTGTCATTTTACTGATCTCCGCCCTGCTCAGTGGCTGGCTGCAGGCAAAGTTCAGCGGCATCTGGTTTGGTGGTCTGTCCGGCGTGGTCTATGCATTAATGGGATATTGCTGGCTGCGTGGCGAACGCGATCCTGAGAGTGGTATCTGTCTGGAGCGCGGGTTAATCGGATTTGCCCTCGTCTGGCTGGTGGTCGGCTGGTTTGGGGCCTTTGGTCTGGCCATCGCCAACGCCGCGCACGTGGGTGGGCTACTGGTTGGCCTGGCGATGGCATTTGTTGATACGCGCAAGAAAAAACGCTAGTCACAACGAAGAAGAATAAGCCCGAAACAGGAGAGGAATGTGAAGCAGACGCAACGTCATGACGCCATTATTGATCTGGTTCGGCGTCAGGGATATGTCAGTACTGAGGAGCTGGTCGACCATTTTGAAGTCAGCCCACAAACGATTCGTCGTGATTTAAACGACCTTGCCGATCAAAATAAAATTCAACGGCACCACGGTGGGGCGGCTTTGCCCTCCAGCTCGGAGAACACCGCCTGGCAGGACCGTAAAATGATGTGGTCGGCCGAAAAAGCGCGCATTGCCCAGCGCGTTGCCAGCCAGATTCCCGACGGCGCAACGCTGTTTATTGATATCGGCACTACGCCGGAAGCGGTGGCGCATGCGCTGCTGGGCCACAGCGATCTGCGCGTGGTGACGAACAACCTGAACGTAGCCATGCTGTTGATGGGCAAACCGGACTTCAGAGTCATTATTGCGGGTGGCGAAGTACGTACCCGTGACGGCGCGGTCATGGGCGAAGCGACGCTGGACTTTATTTCACAGTTTCGCCTTGATTACGGCATCCTCGGGATTAGCGGCATTGATATGGACGGATCACTGCTGGAGTTCGACTACCACGAGGTGCGCACCAAGCGCGCCATCATCGAGAACTCACGCTGTGTCATGCTGGTTGTGGATCACTCGAAATTTGGACGTAATGCCATGGTCAACCTGGGCAATATGAGCCAGCTTGATTATCTTTATACCGATAAAATGCCGCCCGCCAGCGTCATGAAGGTGATTGAACAGCACGACGTTCACCTCGAACTTTGCTAATTCCTGCCCGCCAGTGAGTAAACTGGCGTTTTTTACCTCAGTCTGTCGCTTTTTCCCGCACTCACGTATTTAATTAAAACGGTCGCTGGCCATGTTGCCGGCCCATGCGCATGCCATGTTTACCTTACCCATATGGATACAAAGGGAGTGATATGCCACAGCAGAAATTCAATAAATCCCGCTTTCAGGCTGCATTAACCCGCCAATGGCAACATCTTGGCTACACCTCCGCCAGGCAAATGACGCCGCATCAGTGGTGGCAGGCACTCAGTGCCGCAATGAATGATGTGATCAGTGTGCAGCCCACCGCCCGATCCCTCTCGCCACAACGTCATGTGAACTATCTGTCGATGGAATTTCTGCTGGGACGTCTTACGGGCAATAACCTGCTTAATCTGGGCTGGTTTGATGAGGTAAAAGCCCTGCTGGCTGAACATCAGGTTGAGCTGAGCGAACTGCTGGAAGAAGAGGTCGATCCAGCCTTAGGTAACGGCGGCCTGGGAAGGCTGGCGGCCTGTTACATGGACGCCATGGCGACGGCAGGCCAGCCTGCAACCGGACATGGGCTGAATTATCAATATGGCCTGTTCCGCCAGCGTTTCGCAGAGGGCAAACAGGTTGAAGAACCGGATGACTGGGAGCGCGACACCTATCCCTGGTTTCGCCATAACGCAGCGCTGGATGTGCGTGTCGGGCTGGGTGGAAAAGTGATCAAGCGCGATGAAGGTCGCCTGGAATGGATACCTGCCCTTTATCTTCGCGGGGAAGCCTGGGATCTGCCGATCACGGGATACCGTAACGGGGTGACACTGCCGTTACGGCTGTGGAAAGCCACCAGCGAACATCCTTTTGACCTGACGCTGTTTAACGATGGTAAGTTTTTACAGGCTGAACAGCAGGGGATTGATGCCGCCAGCCTGACCAAAGTGCTTTATCCCAACGATAATCACCCACAGGGAAAACGCCTGCGCCTGATGCAGCAATATTTTCAGTGTGCCTGCGCAGTGGCGGATATTTTGCGACGTCATCATCAGGCAGGGCGCAGAATCCATGCCCTGCCAGACCATGAAGTGATCCAGCTAAACGATACGCATCCCACCATCGCTATACCGGAAATGCTGCGTGTATTGCTGGATGCGCATCAGCTGAGTTGGGATGAGGCCTGGCATATCACCAGCCGCGTGTTTGCCTATACCAATCACACCTTAATGCCTGAAGCGCTGGAACGCTGGGATGAAAAGCTGATGCGCAGTGTGCTGCCGCGTCATATGGTCATTATCAAAGAGATTAATCGCCGCCTGAAACAGCAGGTTAAACAGCGCTGGCCAGGTGATAAAGCGATATGGAAGAAGCTGGCAGTGGTGGCCGATGGTCAGGTGCGCATGGCAAACCTGTGCGTGGTGAGCGGTTTTGCAGTGAATGGCGTGGCGGCCCTGCATTCCGGCCTGGTCGTGACCGATCTTTTCCCCGAGTACCATCAGCTTTGGCCGCAAAAATTCCACAATGTCACGAACGGCATCACGCCGCGCCGCTGGATTAAGCAGTGTAATCCCGCCCTGTCGAGCCTGATTGACGATACGCTTCAATGCGAATGGGTCAGTAATCTGACGGCCTTACAGGGGCTGGAGCCCTGTGCGGATGATCCTGCCTTCCGTGAGCGCTTCCGTGCGGTTAAGCGCCATAACAAAGCGCGTCTGGCTACCTACATTGCGCAGCGCACCGGCATCCTTGTTAATCCAGAAGCGATCTTTGATGTGCAGATCAAGCGACTGCATGAGTATAAGCGTCAGCATTTAGGCCTGTTGCATATTCTGCACTGCTATAAACGCGTTCGCGATAATCCCGATGATGCCAGCATGATTCCCCGCGTGTTTCTCTTTGGTGCCAAAGCCGCACCGGGTTATTACCTGGCAAAAAACATTATCTATGCCATCAACAAGGTGGCAGACGTGGTGAATAACGACCCGCTTGTTGGCGACAAACTCAAAGTCGTCTTTATGCCGGATTACCGCATTACGGCAGCCGAATACCTGATCCCTGCTGCCGATCTGTCGGAGCAGATCTCCACAGCGGGCTACGAAGCCTCAGGCACAGGCAACATGAAGCTGGCATTAAATGGCGCACTCACTATTGGCACGCTGGATGGGGCGAATGTAGAAATCGCCGAACAGGTCGGCGAAGAGAACATCTTTATTTTCGGCCATACCGTGGATGAGGTTAAGGCGCTTAAAGCGGCAGGTTACAAGCCGCAAAAGATCCGCAAGCATAACAAAGAGCTGGATGAATTACTGACGTCTCTGAAAAAAGGGAAGTTCAGTAATGGCGATAAGCATGCATTCGACCTAATGTTGGAGAGTCTGACAAAAAATGGCGATCCCTGGCTGGTGCTGGCGGATTATCAGGCTTACGTCGATGCGCAAAAACGCGTTGAGGCGTTATGGCGCGATCAGGAAGCCTGGACGCGCGCCGCCATTCTCAATACGGCACGAGCCGGGTTTTTTAGTTCGGATCGTTCGATTCGGGACTACCAACAGCGCATCTGGCAGGCGCAACGCTAAGGAATTGCGATGACATCCTCTTCACTTGATAAAGCCGCACTGGCGGCAGGAATAGCGCTGACGTACTTCAATGCGAACGGTGAACCGGAAGCGATCAGCGATGAGACAAAGCGTGCCTTGCTCGCCGTGATGGAAAATCCGCAGAAAGCCAGCAAATCACCGCTGCCGCCTGTTGTGGTCTTCAGCGGTAATCGCCAACGCGTGCTGGCGCCACAGATTGACGGTCGCATAAGCTGGCAGTTGCAGACAGAGAAAGGCAAAATTTTTAGCGGAACACTCGAAGGTGGTGCGCCCTTTACGCTGCCTTCTCCTCTGGGACAGGGTTATCACCAGCTTACCCTGAGCAAGGGCAAGCGGACGTGGCAGACGAGAGTGATCGTCGCGCCGCGCCGCTGTTATCTCCCCCCGGCCTTGCGTGCCGGAGAGAAACGCTGGGGCGCGCTGGTTCAGCTTTATACCGTGCGTTCAGCGAAAAACTGGGGCATTGGTGATTTTGGCGATCTGGAATATTTGCTGGAGCAGCTTGCCGCGCGCGGTGGTGATTTTGTCGGCCTGAATCCCCTGCACGCGCTCTATCCGGCCAGCTCCGCTTTTGCCAGCCCTTACAGTCCGTCGTCCCGTCGCTGGTTAAATATTATCTATATCGATGTGGCACAGGTAGAGGATTTCCAGCAGAGCCGCGCGGCGCAAAAGTGGTGGAAAAGCGCGAAAACCCAAAAAGCACTCAGCAAGGCCCGGGAAAGTGAGTGGGTGGATTACGATGCAGTGATGGCGCTGAAGCTGACGGCGTTGCGCCATAGCTGGACTCAGTTCCAGGCCCGGCGTGCGGAAGATGAGCAGAAACAAGGCTTTGCCGAATTTATCCAGCAAGGGGGCGACAGTTTGCGCTATCAGGCCGTTTATGACGGTCTGCAGGCAGACATGCAGCGTGAAGGCTCCGCACTGACAGGCTGGCCTGCCTGGTCCGAAAGCTGGCGTGACTGCCGCTCCGCGGAGGTGCAGAACTGGTGCGAACAGCACGGCGAGGAGATTGCTTTCTGGCAATGGTTGCAATGGCTGGCGCAGCAGCAGTTTTCGCAGTGCTGGGCGCGCAGTCAGGCGCTGGGTATGAGTGTCGGCCTGTACCGCGATCTGGCCGTCGGCGTAGCAGAAGGCAGCGCTGAAACCTGGCACGATCCAGAGCTCTACCGGCTGAAAGCGTCCATCGGCGCGCCGCCCGATCGGCTTGGTCCGCTGGGCCAAAACTGGGGGCTGCCGCCGATGGATCCCCATGTTCTGCAGGCCAGAGGTTATCAGCCCTTTATCGACATCCTGCGTGCGAATATGCGTGACTGCGGCGCGCTACGTATCGACCACGTAATGGCGCTTCTGCGCCTCTGGTGGGTACCGGCGGGTGAAACGGCGGATAAAGGGGCATATGTGGCTTATCCGGTTCACGATCTGTTAGGTATTCTGGCGCTGGAAAGCCACCGACAGGGCTGTATGGTGATCGGCGAGGATTTAGGTACCGTGCCTGAAGAGATTGTCAGTCTGCTGCGCGACAGTGGCGTCTTTTCGTGGAAAGTGTTGTGGTTTGAACAGGGCAGGCAGGGCCAGTATCGCGCGCCCCGGGCCTATCCACGGCAGTCAATCGCCAGCGCCAGCACGCACGATCTGCCCACATTGACAGGGTTCTGGAGTGGCGGCGATTTGCAGCTTGGCGAGGAGCTTGGGCTTTATCCCGATAAAAAAACTGTCCTCAACCTGCAGCAGCAGCGACTGAAGCAAAAGCAGGCGCTGCTCGATGCACTACATAAAGCGGGCGCGGTGCCGGCACGGAGCGCAAAACAGGCGGCGTCGCTGGCGATGACGCCCGGTCTGAATCAGTCTGTGCACCGTTTTCTGGCGGATACCAACAGTGCACTGCTTGGGTTGCAGCCTGAGGACTGGCTGGGCATGACCACGCCGGTTAACGTGCCGGGCACCGTCGATCAATATCCCAACTGGCGCCGCAAGCTGGTGCAGCCACTGGAAAGCATCTTTGCCGATGATGACGTCAATAAGCTACTGAAAACCGTGACTAAACGGCGAAAGGCGGGATAACGGGAACGCGCGACAGCGGTGCTGTCGCGCGTGAACATCAGTAGAACGAGTGCTCGCCACGCTGGTGCTCAGTAATATCGCGCACGCCTTTTAACTGCGGGAAGGCTGCCAGCAACTCTTTCTCAATGCCATCCTTCAGGGTAACGTCGATCATCGAACAGCCGTTACAGCCGCCACCAAACTGCAGGATAGCAAAACCGTCGTCGGTGATTTCCATCAGCGAAACGCGTCCGCCGTGTCCGGCCAGCTGTGGGTTAATCTGCGCCTGTAACAGGTACTCAACGCGCTCAACCAGTGGCGCATCGTCAGAAACCTTGCGCATCTTAGCGTTAGGCGCCTTCAGCGTCAGCTGCGAGCCCAGGTTATCGGTGACGAAGTCAATTTCAGCGTCTTCCAGATAGGGCGCGCTCAGTTCATCAACATACGCGGACAGTTTTTCAAACTTAAGTTCAGTATCCGTGGCTTCAACCGCATCGGGTGGGCAGTATGACACGCCGCATTCGGCCGTTGGCGTACCCGGGTTAATCACGAATACGCGAATCTGGGTGCCATCTTCTTGTTTAGACAGCAGTTTTGAAAAATGCTCTTGGGCAGAATCAGTAATTCGGATCATGTCAGTTGCTCAATAGTTGACTAATTTAGTTGGTTATAATACGCCCATCATTCGGGCTCTACAAGGTACGGCACAGGCACCAGATGTGCACGCTGGCTGCGCCTCGCGCCCGGAGCAGCCGGCTGATTTCTTTGACCGTACTGCCGGTGGTGACCACATCATCGATCAGGGCGATATGGCGTCCGGTGACATCGGCTTCAAGATGAAACGCTCCTCGCAAGTTGCGACGACGCTGGCGGGCGCTTAAGTGATGCTGAACGGCACCTGCGCGCCGTCGGTATAACGCCGGACTGAATGCACAGCCCAGCCAGTGAGCCAGGGGTGCGGCCAGCAGGGCCGTTTGATTGTAGCCGCGCCACCAGCAGCGTCGTGAATGCAGCGGAACACACATCAGCAGATCGGGACGGCTCGTCCGTTTGCTACGGTACGCATTCAACCAGCTTAACAAAAGCAAACGCGCCAGCATCACCCTTAGTGCGGTTGTCCCGGAGAATTTTAACTGGTTTACCCATGTGCTGAGCGGGGGTTGCCAGGCGCTGACGCAGACTAACGTCTGCCAGGGCGGCGGGTGACGCAGGCAGCGCCCGCAGGCCAGGTTGCCAGAAGCGGCAGGCTGACCGCACACCGGGCATAACGGGGGCAGGCGGGGCAACTGGCGCAGACAGACACAGCAAATGCCGTGCCGGGCAAGACGTAGCGGCAACTGGCATAGCCAACACAGGGCGGGGATTGGTAGCATAGTGGCCTCCTTATTAATGAATGATGGAAGCATAACGGATGAGCTCACTTTACTGGCATACCTGCGGCGAAGGAGATAACGATCTTGTGCTGCTGCACGGTTGGGGACTGAATGCGGAAGTGTGGCAAAACATCGTGCCGCGACTCAGCACGCATTTCCGTCTGCACTTAGTGGATTTACCCGGTTATGGCCGCAGCCAGGGATTTCCGGCAATGTCGCTGGAAGCGATGGCACAGGTGCTTGAGCCGCATCTGCCCTCGCGCGCCACTGTACTGGGCTGGTCTCTGGGCGGGCTGGTTGCCACGCAGCTGGCGTTGAGCGTCCCCGAACGATTACGTGCCCTGATTACCGTCGCCTCGTCACCTTGCTTTACCGCCCGCGATGACTGGCCTGGGATTGCCCCTTTAACCTTACATAACTTTCAGCAGCAGCTGAGTCAGGACTTTCAGCGTACCGTTGAGCGTTTTCTGGCTCTGCAAACCATGGGCTCGGAAAGCGCCCGCGCCGATGCACGCCAGCTGAAAGACATTGTGCTGTCACAGCCGATGCCCGACGTAGCGGTGCTGAATGGTGGCCTGCAAATTCTGAGCGAATGCGATTTACGTGACAGGCTTGCCACGCTTTCGCTGCCTTTTCTGCGCATCTATGGCGCGCTGGATGGTCTGGTGCCCCGTCGCATTGCGCAACAGCTTGACCAACAGTTACCGGCATCGCCTTCTGTTGTGACAGACAAAGCCGCACATGCGCCGTTTATTTCTCATCCTGACGCCTTCTGCCAGCATATTATTTCATTTATCAGCGGATTAGACAGTTAACCCAGACCGTAACTGGCAAATTTCTGTGTAGCGGCAATACTTGATGAGTGAGCAAGGCCGCTGCACTTCTATGCGATTAGTCAGGGAAATGACTATGCCGTTCGATATAGCCTTAAGCGATTTGCGGCTGCTTACATCTCAACAATGGATCATGAATGAGGGTAGACAAATGAAGGTTATGAAATGGGTAGTTGCATCAGTGATGATGGGCGCAGTGTCATTTTCTGCACTGGCGGCGAAAGAAGTCACCAAAGAAGAAGTGCAGAAGATGAATCTGACCAAAATTGGTACCGTAAACACCACGGCAGAAACCACCTCGCCAATGGATGCCAAGAAGAAGCTGTCAAAAGCAGCGGATGAGAAGGGCGGCAAGTACTTCCTGGTGATCGCGGGCCGTGAGCACGGTAAGTTCAGTGCAACTGCGGAAGTGTACAAGTAATTAGCGTAGCCACATGAATTGCCAGGCATCCAGCACCACGGGCTGGGTGCCATCCACCTTCTCACCTCTGATCACATCCTGAAAAAGGCGCGCTTCGGGTAACTGCGCTTTAACCTGTCTGCCACTGAGATTAAATACACACAGTAACGCATCGCCGCGGGCGGGCTCATCACGCTTCATTATTAACAGCGCATTGTCACTCTGAAAGAGCTGCATCGGATTATCAGGATGGAAAGCGGCCAGACGGCGACGCTGCTGAATCAGTTTACTCAAATGCGTATAAACCTGATGGCGTAAACCGTTCCTGTTTGCCAGCGCGTCTTCAATCTCCGGCATCGCATATTTTTGCCTGTTGATCGCCCGGTTATGGCCGGCTTCGCGTACGCCCTCATAATCGTTACGTGCACCCAGTATGCTCTGGATATAAATGGCGGGTACGCCCGGAAACGCCAGTAAGATAGCGTGCGCTAACATAAAGCGTTTGAGCCGCGTTTCATCGTCATCGCCTTCACGGTTGAGCGCGTCGAAATAGGTCACGTTGATTTCATAGGGGCTGGTTGTGCCATCAGGATTATTTTTGTACGAGATCAGCGCACCTTCCAGCGCCAGATCGCGCACCAGGGCGGTAATTTCCACTTCAGATAAAATACCGCGTGCCGGATTCAGGCCAATACCATCGTGCGATGCCAGGAAATTGAAAAAAGTGGTATTGCCATTGCCTGTCGTAAGGGTACTGGCCCATTGGCGTAACGCACGCGCCGAGCCGGTGTGGATGGCGTGCAGCACCAGCGGCGGCAGCGAGAACTGGTACACCATCTGGGCTTCATCATAACCCTTGCCGAAATAGCTGATGTTGTCTTTATGCGGCACATTGGTTTCAGTAATGATCACGGTGCCCGGTGCAACCTCGTCGGCGATGGCACGAAACAGTTTGACCAGCAGATGCGTTTTTTCGAGGTGAATGCACGTGGTGCCGGGTGTTTTCCACATATAGCCCACTGCATCCAGCCGTACGTAATCGGCTCCACGTTTCAGGTAGTCGAGCAGGACCTCAACCATGCGCAGCAGCACGTCAGGGCTGGCAAAGTTCAGGTCAATTTGATCGGCGCTGAAGGTGGTCCAGACAAAACGAATGTCACCGTTTGCCAGCGTGAACGGGGTGAGCAAGGGCGACGTCCGTGGCCGCGTTACCGCACTCAGATCGGTAGTGGGCGGCAGGCTTATAAAAAAATCATCCCAGCCCGGATCCTGTGCAAGATAATGCTTAAACCATGCGCTGTGCGCCGACATATGGTTACAGACAAAATCGAACATCAGTCGTGTTTCCTGATGCAGCAGGGCAATGTCATGCCAGTCGCCACATAACGGATTGACCTGATGGTAATCGATGACGGAAAAACCGTCGTCGGACGAATAAGGATAGAACGGCAGAAGGTGCACCAGTGGAAAGGTCGACTGCAAATGCTGCTGATAAAAGCGTGAGAAAGTGCGGAGCGTAGGCGTATTCGGTTCGCGAAACTGATCGGCATAGGTAATCAGTACGACATCCTGTTCGTCCCAGTGCGCTTTACGTGGCAATTTTGTGGTATCGCGAGCGTCTGCAATCAGGACGAGCAGGCGTTCACGTAAAGCCTGTGGAAAGGCATCGGCATAAATCGCATCGAGTAAAGCAGTGATTTTTTCCATTTTAAGGGGCTGCCACAGCGGGTGTCGTTATTATCACGGGCGTCTTTTTAGCGTAGCGTCAGGGTGAGGATTTTCAACTTAATCGCACGCGTAGCCAGCGAAAGGGCGCAACGGCTTGCTGGCAGGCAAGGCCTGGCGGAGGGCTAAGAACAGCGTAAAGGGGAAGAGAGGGTGAAGCGTCGCCTCCTTCCGCACCGGGAAAGAGGCGACGTAACCGCCGTTAACTAGCGCTTCTTACCGAAGGCCGCAGCCAGGGCATCACCCATGGCGCTGTTACCTGCTGGCTGACTGGCGGGACGCGCCCGGCCTTTGTTCGCTGCGGGACGTCTTTCTTCACGTGCCGTGCTGCTCTTACCACTGCGGGCATGGCCTTCACCCGGCTGCTCGTCAAGACGCATAGTAAGCGCGATACGTTTACGCTGCAGATCCACTTCCATGACTTTGACTTTGACGATGTCGCCCGCCTTCACGACCTGATGCGGATCGTCCACAAACTTATCGGACAGGGAAGAGATATGGACCAGCCCGTCCTGATGAACGCCAATATCCACGAAAGCACCGAAGTTAGTGACGTTAGTGACCGCACCTTCCAGCACCATGCCCGGCATCAGGTCGTTCAGGGTTTCCACGCCTTCCGCGAACTGCGCGGTTTTAAACTCAGGACGGGGATCGCGGCCGGGTTTTTCCAGCTCTTTCATGATGTCAGTCACGGTCGGCAAGCCGAAACGCGCATCGGTAAAGTCCACAGCGTTCAGATTCCGCAGGCTGGCCGGATTGCCCATCAAATCGGTCAGGGCCTGTTCCGTGGCCGCCAGAATGCGCTCGACGACCGGATAGGCTTCGGGGTGAACCGTAGACGCATCCAGCGGGTTATCGCCGTGATTGATACGCAGGAAGCCTGCGCATTGCTCAAAGGCTTTCGGCCCCAGGCGGCTCACCTTGAGTAACTGCTGACGATTCTGAAAACGCCCGTTTTCGTCACGCCAGCCGACGATATTTTGCGCCATCATGCGCGTCAGACCTGCTACGCGCGTCAGCAGCGGTACGGAAGCGGTGTTCAGATCAACGCCGACGGCATTCACGCAGTCTTCCACGACCGCATCCAGCTTTTTCGCCAGCTGACTCTGGCTGACGTCATGCTGATACTGGCCTACACCGATGGATTTCGGGTCGATTTTCACCAGCTCGGCAAGCGGATCCTGTAAGCGGCGGGCAATAGAAACCGCCCCGCGCAGGGAGACATCCAGATCCGGGAACTCCTGCGCCGCTAACTCTGACGCGGAGTAGACCGATGCGCCCGCTTCGCTGACGATCACTTTTTGCGCCGTGACCTGCGGGAACTGCTTTTGCAGATCAAGGAAGAAACGTTCGGTTTCACGTGAGGCGGTACCGTTTCCGATCGCCACCAGTTCGACCTGGTGCTTCACGCACAGCGCCGCCACGGCCGCCGCCGCTTTCGCGGCCTGGCCGGTATGGGGATAAACGGTATCGGTGGCGACCAGCTTGCCGGTTGCGTCAACGACGGCAACTTTCACGCCGGTACGCAGGCCCGGATCCAGGCCCATAGTGGCACGCATGCCCGCAGGTGCCGCCATCAACAGATCGTGCAGGTTGCGTGCAAAGACGTTGATGGCCTCATCTTCGGCCCGCTCGCGAACCGTGCCCATCAGCTCAGTTTCCAGATGCAGCATCACCTTGATGCGCCAGGTCCAGCTGACCACAGCCTTGCGCCAGCTGTCGGCGGGCGCGTTATTCAGTCTCAGGTTCAGGTGTTCGGCAATCAGGGTTTCGCCATGACTTTCGCGCGGTGGCTCATCAAATTGCGGATCGGCATTCAGCGACAGCTGCAGCACGCCTTCGTTACGTCCGCGCAGCATCGCCAGTGCACGGTGAGACGGTACGGTATGCAGCGGCTCATGGTGGTCGAAATAGTCGCGGAATTTCGCGCCCTCTTCCTCTTTACCTTCCACCACTTTCGATACCAGATGGGCATTCTTCCACAAATAGTGGCGTACTTTAGCCAGCAGCGCGGCATCTTCAGCAAAGCGCTCCATCAGGATATAGCGCGCGCCATCAAGGGCTGCGCGCACATCGGCGACACCGTTATCGGCATTCACATAACCTGCAGCCAGCTGCTCCGGATCGTGCGAGGGATCCTGCCACAATGTCTCGGCCAACGGCTCCAGACCGGCTTCGATGGCGATTTGCCCACGGGTGCGGCGTTTGGGTTTGTAGGGCAGGTAAAGATCTTCGAGTTCTGTTTTGCTGAGCGTTGTATTGATGGCCTGAGCCAGGTCGTCGGTGAGTTTTCCTTGTTCCTCAATGGATTTCAGGATGGCCTGCCTGCGTTCAGCGAGTTCACGCAGGTAGCCGAGGCGGGTTTCCAGCTGGCGGAGTTGCGTATCATCCAGACCGCCCGTCACCTCTTTACGATAACGTGCAATGAATGGCACGGTATTCCCTTCATCCAACAGGCGGACGGCGGCGTCAACTTGCTCGGGGCGCGCCTGGAGCTCACTTGCAATTAGCTGGCTAAGAACATTCATCATCGGACTATTATGCTTTCTGGGTTGAGAAATAGCCGATAGTTATACGGATTGATGGGCGAAAATGCCAGAGAATGGGCCTGCTTTCAGCGATATTCTGAATCAGGCTTCAATATAGCTAATTTCATTAACATACCAGGCGGCCGGCCCGGCTGGCGTCTCGACAATGGCCATATCACCGACCGCTTTTTTTAACAGCGCACGGGCCATCGGCGAGTCAATCGAGATGTAATCCTTACGGCCAAAAATTTCATCGTAGCCCACGATACGAAAGCGTTTCACTTCACCGTCGTCATTCTCGACTTCCACCCAGGCACCAAAAAATACTTTGCCGTCCTGTTGGGGCGAATAATCCACAATACGCAGTTGCTCAAGACTTTTGCTGAGATAGCGGACGCGGCGGTCAATCTCGCGCAAACGCTTCTTATTGTACTGGTAATCGGCATTTTCACTCCGATCGCCCAGGCTGGCAGCCCAGGTCACTTTTTTGGTGACCTCGGGTCGCTCTTCCCGCCACAGATAATCAAGTTCAGCTTTTAAGGTGTTAAAACCTTCACGGGTAATCAGTCGCGTTCTCATGTACTGCAGCCGGTCAAATCAAAAGAGCTTCAGTGTAAAGCAAATCCGGTCTGACGAAAAAGGGGGCGAGAAAAGGGTTTTTAACAGGCTAAAAACCCTTTTACTGCGCTTCACGCTCAGGGAAGGACAATGAGGCGAGGAGGCTGACTTATTTACCCGCTTTGGTCGACGTCGTGGTTGAGGTGCTGCTGCTGTTACCATCACCGCCGCCACCACCTGCGGTCGCCAGCGCTACGCCCAACAGCGCGCCAATGGCACCAATACCGATGGCATTGGAGTTGCCCTGAGCGGTTGTGGTGGCCTGTGCACCGGCGGCTTCACCGGCTGCAGGGGCGGCATAACTTTGGCTGATGCTGGACAAGGCCAGTACGCTCAGCAGTAAGATCGTTTTTTTCATGTTTTCCCCGTAAAGCGACAGATTGGCGTTGCTTTAGTCTGGGTGATATCAGGCAGTACGCAAAGTGAGCTTTACTGATTGATTTATTGGACTTTAGCTGCAAGTGGACTCATTAAAAGCGGATCTCATACTAATCCGAGAACGGTCGCGTATTATCCTGTTTTTTTGCGGAAGAATATGCTGTTATCAGAGTCATAAACCGCAGCTTGCCGGAGAAGCGGGCAATAACAGATTCGATTTAAGTCAAATTTTCTGGCAACCCGTTGTTTTTGTTAGCGCGATTATCACTGGTACGGTGTTAAAACCAGTAAATAGCGGAATTTTAGCCAATATTTCAGATTTGCCGTATTCTGTCCCACGGAGGACGAAACGGAACGGCTTCTCCGTCAGCAGAACGTGAATTTAAATATAAGCTGCTGTTTAATATGCTTTGTAACAATTTTGACTAGAATATAAACCATTAAACACTGTCGCTGTGCCACATGTTTTTTTAACAATATTGGCTCAGGCAATCGCGCCTTTGGGAGTTAAAAATGCAAGAAAACTACAAGATCCTGGTCGTCGATGACGATATGCGTTTACGCGCTCTGCTTGAACGCTACCTTACCGAACAAGGCTTTCAGGTGCGCAGTGTCGCCAACGCCGAGCAGATGGATCGTCTGTTAACCCGCGAATCCTTCCATTTGATGGTGCTGGATCTGATGCTGCCTGGCGAAGATGGGCTGTCGATTTGCCGTCGTCTGCGTAGCCAGAGCAACCCCATGCCTATCATCATGGTCACAGCTAAGGGTGAAGAAGTGGACCGTATCGTGGGGCTGGAAATCGGTGCGGACGACTATATTCCCAAGCCATTCAACCCGCGTGAACTGCTGGCGCGCATTCGTGCCGTGCTGCGTCGTCAGGCCAATGAGCTGCCCGGTGCGCCTTCGCAGGAAGAAGCGGTCATCGCGTTTGGTAAGTTCAAGCTCAATCTGGGCACGCGGGAAATGTTCCGTGAAGATGAACCTATGCCGTTAACCAGCGGCGAATTCGCCGTGCTTAAGGCGCTGGTGAGTCACCCACGTGAGCCGCTGTCGCGCGATAAACTGATGAACCTGGCCCGCGGTCGTGAGTACAGCGCTATGGAGCGTTCCATTGACGTTCAGATCTCTCGCCTGCGCCGCATGGTGGAAGAAGATCCGGCTCACCCACGCTACATCCAGACCGTTTGGGGCCTGGGTTACGTCTTTGTACCGGACGGCAGTAAAGCATGAGGCGGTTGCGCTTCTCGCCACGAAGTTCGTTTGCCCGCACCTTGTTGTTGATCGTTACCTTGCTGTTTGTCAGCCTGGTAACGACCTACCTGGTGGTGCTGAACTTCGCCATTCTTCCCAGCCTGCAACAGTTCAATAAGGTTCTGGCGTATGAAGTCCGTATGCTGATGACGGACCGTCTACAACTGGAAGATGGCACGCAGCTGGAAGTGCCACCCGCGTTTCGCCGCGAAATCTATCGTGAACTGGGTATTTCGCTCTATACCAATGCGGCGGCAGAGGAGAGCGGACTGCGCTGGGCACAGCACTATAAGTTCCTCAGCGATCAGATGGGGCAGCAGCTTGGTGGTCCGACCGATGTGCGCGTCGAGGTTAATAAAAACTCCCCGGTTGTCTGGTTAAAGACCTGGCTGTCGCCCGATATCTGGGTGCGCGTGCCGCTGACTGAAATTCACCAGGGTGATTTCTCGCCGCTGTTCCGCTATACCCTGGCGATAATGTTGCTGGCGATCGGCGGAGCCTGGCTATTTATCCGCATACAAAACCGCCCGCTGGTGGACCTGGAACACGCCGCACTGCAGGTCGGCAAAGGCATTATCCCGCCGCCACTGCGTGAGTATGGCGCGTCAGAAGTGCGCTCGGTCACGCGCGCGTTCAACCAGATGGCGGCAGGGGTTAAACAGCTCGCTGACGACAGAACGTTGCTCATGGCGGGCGTCAGCCACGATTTACGTACGCCGTTGACCCGTATTCGCCTCGCCACAGAGATGATGAACGAGCAGGATGGCTATCTGGCCGAATCGATCAATAAAGACATCGAAGAGTGCAATGCCATCATCGAGCAGTTCATTGACTACCTGCGCACCGGTCAGGAAATGCAGACCGAACTGGCCGACCTGAACAGCGTTTTGGGTGAAGTGGTGGCCGCAGAAAGCGGTTACGAGCGTGAAATCGAAAATGCGGTGATGGCGGAAGAGTTGATGCTGGAGATTAATCCCCTTTCCATTAAACGTGCGCTGGCTAACCTGGTGGTGAACGCAGCACGTTATGGAAATGGCTGGATCAAGGTCAGCAGCGGTCGGGAACTGCATCGCGCCTGGTTCCAGGTTGAAGACGATGGCCCGGGTATTAAACCCGATCAACTGGCCCATCTGTTCCAGCCCTTTGTGCGCGGTGACAGTGCGCGTAGCACCAGCGGTACCGGTCTGGGACTGGCTATCGTGCAGCGTATTATCGATGCACATCAGGGTTCGCTGGAAATTGGCGACAGTGAGCGGGGAGGATTACGCATCCGTGCCTGGCTGCCGTTAGCAGAAAATCCGGAAGCGGTTCAAAACAGCGGCAATCTTTCGCTGAGCTAAAAAAACGGCGCGGTGGTTCAGGCCGCGCCGTGGCGATTAGCGCTGTGGACCGGCTTTAACCAACGCGGCACCTGCCGCATTATCGGTATACTTCTCAAAGTTAGTGATAAAACGCTGGGCCAAATCATCCGCCGCAGCGTGCCACTTCGCTTCACTTTCCCAGCTACGACGTGGATCCAGGGTGTCTTCATCCAGATCGCCCAGGGTTTTAGGGACCTGAAGGTTGAATACCGGCAGCGTTTCCGTTGGCGCATCATCCAGCTCACCGGCCAGAATCGCGTTGATAATGGCGCGGGTATTTTTCAGCGAAATGCGTTTTCCACTGCCGTTCCAGCCGGTGTTAACCAGATAAGCCTGCGCACCGGCCGCTTCCATGCGCTTCACCAGCACTTCTGCATACTGCGTGGGGTGCAGTGTCAGGAAGGCGGCACCAAAGCAGGCTGAGAATGTTGGCGTGGGGGCGGTCACACCACGTTCCGTGCCGGCAAGCTTGGCGGTGAATCCCGACAGGAAATGGTACTGCGTCTGCTCTGGCGTTAAACGGGAGACCGGAGGCAGTACGCCAAAGGCATCGGCGGTCAGGAAAATCACCTTCTTCGCATGACCTGCTTTGGAAACCGGCTGCACGATATTATCGATGTGATGAATCGGATAGGAGACGCGGGTGTTTTCGGTTTTGCTGTCATCCGCAAAATCGATACTGCCGTCTTCACGCACCACAACGTTTTCCAGCAGCGCATTGCGGCGAATGGCGCGGTAGATTTCGGGTTCGGCCTGCTCAGAAAGATTAATCGTTTTAGCGTAGCAGCCGCCTTCAAAGTTAAACACGCCGTCATCGTCCCAGCCGTGTTCATCATCGCCAATAAGCTGGCGATCCGGATCGGTAGACAATGTGGTTTTACCCGTGCCGGACAGACCAAAGAACACCGCCACGTCACCGGCTTTACCCACGTTGGCCGAGCAGTGCATTGACGCAATGCCTTTCAGTGGGAGCAGGTAGTTCATGATTGCGAACAGCCCTTTTTTCATCTCCCCGCCATACCAGGTGCCGCCAATCAGCTGCATCCTTTCCGTCAGGTTAAAGGCCACGAAGTTCTCAGAATGCAGTCCCTGCGCCTGCCAGTCCGGATTAGTGCATTTTGCGCCGTTCATGACCACAAAATCCGGCGTGAAGTTATCCAGTTCGGCAGCGCTGGGCTGGATAAACATGTTTTTCACAAAGTGTGCCTGCCAGGCCACTTCGGTAATAAAGCGTACGCTCAGGCGTGAGTCAGGATTGGCACCGCAGAAGGCATCCACAATAAACAGACGCTTACCTGAAAGCTGCTGCGTCACGCATTTTTTCAGCGCTTGCCAGGTTTCCTGCGACAGAGGCTGGTTATCGTTTTTTCCGGTGCCTTGATCGTTCCACCACAGCGTATCGCGCGTGGTGTCATCGCGGACGATGTACTTATCCTTAGGCGAGCGCCCGGTAAACACCCCGGTATCGACTGCGATTGCGCCGCTTTGCGTCAGGGTGCCACGCTCAAAACCTTCGAGCTCCGGGCGCATCTCTTCCTGAAATAACGTGTCGTAATCAGGGTTGTGAACCACCTCAGTGGTATCGGTGATGCCCAGATCGGCAAGGGCTTTCGAGGTCAGGCCGTTAACGCGCATTTTACTGCTCCTTAAATCGGTGTCTGTTCTGTACGGGCAAAAAGAGTTTGGGATCGTGTCGGTCAAAGGCCGCCCGGTCAGGCGAGGAGACAGATCGCGCGCAGTGTACTCTACTGAGTCTGAGGGGGAAGGTATGTTCTTTTAAAAATGCGACTCAGGGCGCGTTAAGGTCGTGTTTCGAACGTTTTTAAGATGTTAAGAAAGTAAAAAAAGATAATTTATCAGATAAATTAAGGGCATAGCAAAGCAGAGGTGAGGGCGGCAGAACCGCCCTGGTCGGATCAGTGAAGACGGTTGCTGTTTTCCACGGAGTTGCTGCGGATACCGGCAATATCGACAGCATCGAAAACATAATGCGATCCGCAATAGTCGCAATGCATATCGATTTTGCCGTCTTCGGCAATAATCTCATCGACTTCTTCCTGCGGCAGCGTTTTCAGGACCTCGCCGCAACGTTCGCGCGAGCAGGTACATTTGTAGATCACCGGCTGGGGATCGTAAACGGTCACTTCTTCCTGATGGTACAGTCGCCAGAGCACATCAGTTGCCGGCAGGTCGATCAATTCTTCTGTTTTAATCGTCTCTGTCAACGTAGCGAGATGGTCGAAATCCTCTTTATCCGTGTCCTGCGCGGGCAGAACCTGTAACAGAATCCCGGCGGCGCCTGCATCGCTGGTGCGGATAAACAGTCGGGTTGGCAGCTGTTCTGAACGCATGAAGTAATCTTCCAGGCATTCGCTCAGCGTGTCACCTTCCAGACCGACCACGCCCTGATAGCGCTCACCTTTTTCTGGCGTAATCGTAATCACCAGATAGCCGTTGCCCACCATGCTCTTAAGCGTGCTGTCGTCAGGGATCTCGCCTTTCATTCGCGCGACACCGCGTAATTCCTGCTGATTATTCCCATTGATCACGGCCAGCGTCAGCGGACCATCGCCCTGCAACTGCACGGTGATCTCACCATCAAATTTCAGCGTCGCGGTAAGCAGGCTGGTTGCCACCAGTAACTCACCCAGCAGGGTTTGCACAGCGGGTGGATAATCGTGGTTTTTAATGGTTTCACGCCAGGTGTTTGAAACGTTGACCAGTTCGCCGCGAACAGCAGCATTTTCAAACAGATAACGGCGCAGTTGATCGTTTACAGACATAATTTTTCTCTCTTTGGGCGGGCGGTGAGCGGCATCAAGGCCTGTCTTACTCATCACCCGATAACTTAAATTTCATCAAATCGCGGCGCTCTTTTTTGTCAGGCCGGCGATCGGGATGGGGCATAGTCAGCGCATTCATTTTGCGCGCCAGCGCCATTTTTTCGCGCTTCTCAATGCTGGCGTCCGTTTCACGATAAAGCTGCTGCGCTTCACTGGCCGGGCGCCGCTGTTCGCTGATCCCGGTAATTACGACGGTACGTTCATCATTGCCCTGGCGCAGTGTTAGCTCCGCATCACGTTCAACCAGCTTACTTGGTTTGCTGCGCTGACCATTGTAATGAACCTTACCGCCTTCAATCATCTCGCGCGCAATGGAACGGGTTTTATAGAACCGCGCCGCCCAAAGCCATTTATCAAGACGAACACCGTCTTCAGATTTTTCTTTCATAGCTGCTCCCAGGCCTGGATCACTGTGCGGTAATGGCTTATCGCATAGTGACGCTGAAAGGGTTGTTCGGGACGACCGGAATCAGGATTACGGATGCCTAAACACCAGCCGATTCCCCAGGATTTAGCGACATCAAGAAGGATTTCGTTGTCATCAATGAACAATGTTCGTGATGCATCAAAGCCCGTGTATTGCGCGACCGCCTGCCACAAACGTTGATCTTCTTTCGGATAGCCAAAGGTATGGGTGGAAAGTAATAAATCAAGGTGTGGTGCTAAACCTGTTTGTCGTCGTTTAACGTCCAGATTCCAGGGATGCGCATTGGTCAGCAGAATAGTGCGCTTACCTGCGCGCCGCAGCATCTGCAGAAAAGGCAGCGTATCGGGCCGTAAGCGGACGCGATGACGGTGTGCCCAGAGCATCGCGTGGATATCCAGTTGCAGGGCCTCTGACCAGTAGTCCAGACAATACCAGTTTAGCGTATGGGACACGGCCTGATATTTTTCTTCCATCAACTGCCGCGCGTGTTCGACAGGGATGCCCCGATGCGCGCTCAGCGCATCCGGCACCTGTTCCCGCCAAAAGACGCGGTCAAACGCCAGATCCAGTAACGTGCCGTCCATATCCAACAGCACGGTATCAATATCAGAACCGTTACACATCATGGCGGATTTACCCATTGCCTTTTCGCGCAACAGGGTAGCACAGTTGCAGGCCGGTCAGAATACGGAGCGCACGCCCTGTATAGTGCTGAGGGAAGGGTTAAAGCACGTGTCGTAGTATTGCTGAATCGCGAGCATACGCTGACGATTCAGATGCATACGACGCAGCGCCAGCAGGCCGTTAGTGAGGCCACAGGCCAGGAGCACGATTAACAGCAAGGCGGCACCGAGATAGCGCCATTTTGCCATCGCATCAGGTTCATTATGCAGGGCGATATGGCGCGTGCCGTTGGCATCTGTGTAGATGTTCGTGATGATGCCCGTCGCGCTGAACGGCGTGTGCAACAGCAGTGAGGACAGACGTTGCAGCTCCTGCCATTGTGAGGCCGCATCCAGATCAAACAAGGGAACCGCGGGCTGAGGCTGGTTGACTAACTGATGCCCTTCGTCGCTGACAATCACAAACCCGCCCGGCGGTGGGCTGTTGAGATTTTCTGTGGCACGACGCGTTTCACGATAAAAGAAGGTCGAGGTCGCGGTGTGCACCAGATTTTCCAGCGCTTCCGCGCTGACAGGGCGCAGCAGGACATTCATCCCGTTAAGTTGACCGGAATCGGCGCGGCTGACTAATGTGTCCCAGTCTTTGGCATTGCCCAAATTCACCAACGCGTTTTTAAGCCGAACACAGTCCTGTGCCTGGCTGCACAGCGCCTGCGTTTTCAACACCAGATCGGAAAAGTCATCCAGCAAAATCATGCCTGATTTCTGAATCGCAGACGCTAACTGCGGATTCAGTTTGGGGTCCGTATTGGTTTCGGGATGCAGCTGTTTTGTGGTGGTTTCCAGAAGCGCGGAGGCTTTCTCAATAATATCTGAGTGAGGCAGTGGCAGAGGCGTAGCGTTATTCCAGTAGATCTGCGAGCAGTCGAACGGCATGTAGATATAAGTGCGATTGCTTTGATAATTGCCCGGCACGGCACACATGCCGGTCCCGGTAACCTTCAGGCTATCACCCACTTTCAAATCTTCACGACTCAGTTGATTGACGCTACTGACATCAAGGCTGTCAGTACCTTTTACCCATGCAAGGCTGAGCTTGATGGGCATACTGAGCGGTATCCAGGTGAGTAAGAAGGCCAGAACAATAAAGGCACCGCAGGCCAGAACGACATTTTTCCGCCAGCGCTGAAGCGGAAAGTTTTTTACCTCGTCCTGCAAAGAAAGAAAACGGCCCTGACGCACCACCTGACGGTTAAGATAAATTTCGACGTCTGTAACCTGTCCCAGGTCGTGAGCGACGTAAGGCTGCCAGTGCGCGGGATAAATCAGGTCGATAATCCCCAGCGTGATGTTGCTCTGCTCTTGATTGGACTCGCCAAATAAGCCCCAGCGTTTTGGCGCGCCGCGCAGGCAGTGGATCTCACGCAGACCATTTTCACCGGGAATCCGGTACATTAACCACAGACTTGCGGCGACCATCGCGCTGGCAATCACCACCAGCCAGATCATCAGACTTGTGGGTAATAACAAACCAATAAAAAACATCATCAACGCAAACGAGATGATAACGGCCTCGCGCGTGCCATCCGGGCGGGACAGTCGATACTCTTCCAGGGTTTCTTTGCGCACCCGAACTAACTCAACGTTTTCGCTTTCGGCCTTACGGATAGAGGCATTTGTGGATGCCGGACGTATCAGATTAGGCAGTGACTGCTGATCAATCGCGTAATCCACCAGCGAGTGGCCGTTTAACGAAATGATGAGTGGGATCGATTGCGTACGGATCAACTCAACGTAATTTTCATCGGTGATGTACTGTTCCCACAGCGGCGGCAAATGGACTTCAACTTCATCCAGATAGTAGCGCCACTTATGCGGATCGTCGGTGGAAAGCCCATAGCGGGTAATCGCGCGGGTAACCGGATAAACATTGTTGCTCTGGGCGGTCAGCACCAGCTTTTCGTGCCGACGACGGGATTCACCAGGGCTGAGAATACGGGGTTGTTTTTCCAGGGCGGCAAGATACTGCTCTACGGCTCTGCGCTCTCTTTCAGTCAGTTTACGGCAGGGCGGGCTGATGAATGGCAACGGTTTCGCCAACGGCGGCCTGCGCCGCATAGCGTACCAAAATCCAATACCTGCCAGAATTGAACAGGTTAGCACTAAGGCCAATATAATAATTATTGTGCTCATGCTTTGCTCAATTCAGCCAAAATACTGCCTTCACTTTAGACTTACGTCCCCAGACGCGCCCCTGATTTCAGGCGATTGATGGGAGGTTAAACAACTCTGACAAGTTTAACAACAAACAAAATTGTACTGTAAATCATTTGATTAGGCGTTATTACAGCACACAGTGCCAGAATAGTAACTATCATGCACATAGTATTGTATCGGCATTGTCTGAATTTTGAAGGCAGATATTGACTAACGCAAATTTTTTGTGCCCGAAATAGAGCCGTTATTGCATAGAGAAAACGTGGGCTGCGTAACCGGATGACGTCATTGAGTCGCACAATGCTCCACGGTTAGGTATGCTAATTCGCTACGGAGTGCTGGCGCAGCAAGTTTGAGGCTGATATGAAAAAGTCGTTAAAAAAACCTGACATCCTCAATGTAGAAACCGTAGCACGTTCACGGTTGTTTACTGTCGAAGCGGTCGACCTGGCCTTCAGCAATGGCGCCCGGCGCATTTATGAACGCATGAAACCGTCGGAACGCGAGGCAGTCATGATTGTGCCCATCATTGATGATCATCTGATTCTGATCGAAGAGTATGCCGTGGGCCTGGAAAGCTATGAACTGGGCTTTCCAAAAGGCTTAATCGATCCGGGTGAAACGGTCAATCAGGCGGCCGACCGTGAACTGAAAGAGGAAGCGGGATTCGGGGCTGGCCAGTTGACTTTGCTGGGTAAACTGACGATGGCACCGTCCTATTTTTCCAGCAAGATGAACATCGTGGTTGCAGAAGGGCTTTACCAGGAGAAGCTGGAAGGGGATGAGCCTGAGCCGCTGGTGGTCCACCGTTGGCCGTTAAGCAACATGCTGGCGTTACTGCAGGAGCCTGATTTCCGCGAAGCGCGCAACGTCAGTGCGTTGTTTATGGTGCGTGAGTGGCTGGTGAAGCAGGGCCGTCTGCATTACTGATTGAGCACCAGATTTCCGGGCGGTATAAAGCGGAGAGGCGGCCAGGCCGCCTCTCACGTTTATCAGAACAGTTCGTGACTTTCGCCATTGTCCATGATGGTCGTGCCTGCATCATGAACCGAATATTCGGTTGGCTGTGTTCCGTTGATAAAGTACTCCTGACGTGTGTTTCCTCCGCCATTGGCCAGCTTGCCCGTACTGCGGTCAATGGTCACGGTAACA
Organism: Pantoea sp. PNA 14-12; assembly: GCF_004364735.1. NCBI lineage: Bacteria > Pseudomonadati > Pseudomonadota > Gammaproteobacteria > Enterobacterales > Erwiniaceae > Pantoea > Pantoea sp. PNA 14-12. Next base: position 176,676 of record NZ_SOAJ01000007.1, read on the forward strand.
ATGCCCTCAGGCGGCGTTAACGGCTGAACAGGAACACCTTCAAGGGCCACCTTCATAAAGTCATCCCATGCAGGCTGTGCACTCTTCGCCCCGCCTTCATAGCCCGAAATCTGATCGGGAATGGCACCAGAAAGCGTACTGCGACCCAGATCGCGACGCGCATCATCGAAGCCGATCCACACCGAGGTCACCACGCCCGGGCCGTAACCCGAGAACCAGGCATCTTTGGAGCTGTTAGTCGTCCCTGTTTTCCCGCCGATATCATTACGTTTCAGGTCGCGTCCGGCACGCCAGCCGGTGCCCATCCAGCCTGGCTCACCAAAAATATTACTGTTCAGTGCGCTTTTGATCAGGAAGGACAGCGGTGTGTTAATCACGTGCGGCGCATACTGCTGCTCGCCACCCTGCTGAGGCTGGGCGGGCACTTGCTCCAGCTCAGGCTGCGGCACGGCTTGATTTTGCTGTGGGGCGGACGGGGCAACGTTCTCAACGCTTTCCGCATTCAGCGCCAGCGCTTTTTTGGTTTCACCGTAGATCACCGGTAAGTTGCACTGCGGACAGGCAATTCTGGGTTTCTCTTCGAAAACGGTCTGTCCCTGTTCATTTTCGATCTTACTGATGAAGTAAGGATCGATCAGGAAGCCGCCGTTAGCCATGACCGAATAGCCCCGCACGACCTGCAGCGGTGTGAACGACGCGGCACCCAGGGCCAGCGATTCGGTATGCACAATATTCTGTGCCGGGAAGCCAAAACGCTGGAGATACTCTGCGGCGTAATCCACGCCCATTGCACGCATGGCACGAACCATGACAACGTTTTTAGACTGCCCCAGCCCCTGACGCAGACGAATCGGACCATCGTAAGTGGGCGGAGAGTTCTTTGGACGCCAGTCCGCACCGGCACCGGCATCCCAGCGAGAAATCGGTACGTCGTTCAGAATGGAGGCCAGCGTTAACCCGCGATCCATCGCCGCGGTATACAGGAACGGCTTGATGTTTGAACCCACCTGGCGCAGCGCCTGAGTCGCGCGGTTAAACATGCTCTGGTTGAAGTCAAAGCCCCCGACCAGTGCGCGAACCGCACCGTTATTAGGGTCCAGTGAAACCAGGGCCGAGTTCACATCCGGTACCTGGCCCAGCCACCATGTATCGCCGACCTGGCGTACCCAGATCTGCTGGCCCGGCTGAAGCACCTGTGCAATGCTTTTGGGTGTCGGGCCCTGTACTGTGTCCGATTTAAAGGCACGCGCCCAGCGCACGCCCGCCATCGTCAATGACACATTGCTGCCATCCTTCATCATGACGGTGGCTTCGTCACTCTGGACATGCGTTACGACGGCCGGATGAAGCGGCCCGTACAGAGGCAGATTTTTTAATGCTTTAACAATCTGCGTTTGCCCCCAGGCTGGCTCGCCGACTTTCCACAGCACGCTGGTAGGGCCACGATAGCCGTGACGCATATCGTAGGCGATGACGTTGTTCTGCACGGCTTCCTGCGCGGATTCCTGCAGACGGCGCGTCACGGTGGTGTAAACCTTGTAACCATCGGTATACGCATTATCGCCATAGCGTTTCACCATTTCCTGGCGCACCATCTCGGTCAGATAGGGCGCGGAGAAGACGATTTTCGGGCCATGATAGCTGGCGACCAGCGGCGCATTACGTGCTTCATCATATTGCTGCTGGGTGATGTATTTCTGGTCCAGCATACGAGCCAGCACCACATTGCGCCGGGCGACAGCACGACTGTGGGAATACAGCGGGTTAAAGGTTGACGGGGCTTTCGGCAGCCCGGCGATGGTCGCCATTTCACTCAACGACAGCTCGCCAACGGGTTTGCCAAAATACACCTGCGAGGCTGCGCCAACGCCATAAGCCCGGTAGCCGAGATAGATTTTATTCAGGTAAAGCTCAAGAATTTCGTCTTTATTCAGCAACTGCTCAATGCGAATCGCCAGAAAGGCTTCCTTTACCTTACGCATCAGGGAGCGTTCCGGACTGAGGAAAAAGTTACGCGCCAGTTGCTGTGTGATGGTACTGGCCCCCTGGGACGCATGGCCTGAAACCAGCGCAACGCTGGCGGCACGGAAAATCCCGATGGGATCCACACCGTGATGCTCATAGAAGCGGCTGTCTTCCGTCGCAATAAACGCATGGACCATGTCAGGTGGAACCTGCTGCAGGCTAAGCGGAATACGGCGCATTTCACCATACTGGGCGATAAGATCGCCGTCGGCGCTGTAAACCTGCATAGGGGTTTGCAAACGCACATCTTTCAGTGTGTTAACGTCGGGTAACTGGGGCTCTATATATTTGTACAAACCATAAATCGAGCCAGCTCCCAGCAAGATGCAACACACTGCAAGGATTAATAAATACTTTACGAACTTCACCTGAGATTTCCCATCTGTTGTCGTTTGGGCAGTTTATAAGCAACCGCGCAGTAGTATAAAGGCAAGCCAGACGCTTTGATATGTCCATTTTTCCGGACGATAAGGAGATCGCGCGCATGGCTTTTCACACCTGGCAAATTGGACTGGATATTCAGAACCGGCAGTGCTGTGCCCTTGCCATCCTGCGTCGTCGCCGGGGTTGGCAATTATGCCACTGGTGGCAGCAACGGCTGCCGCAAGATACGTTAAGAAACGGTGTGCTGCAATCTTCCCCTGCATTGCTGTCTGTATTAAGCCAGTGGCGTAAGGTGTTACCACGGCGCTATACGTTACGGGTCTGTCTTCCCGCGCACCTGGCACTACAGCAACCGCTTTCTCTGCCTAATCCGCCCTTAAAAGAACCCGCACTGGGCCGCTTTGTCCGGGCATCCGCTCAGCGTCTTTTCCCGGTGGACCCCAGTGAACTGGCCCTGGATTACCGTGTCGATACCAACCTGGAACGGCTAAGCGTCACGGCTGCACGGCGGGATGTCGTTACGCAGTGGCGGACACCATTGGAGCAGGCCGGCCTTAAATGCTCTGTGTTTGAACTGGCGACGAACGCACTCAACATCGTCGCAGAACAGGCGCAACTGGCTGCGGGAAGTGTAGTGGTTTTACGCCAGGATGCACGTTACCTGTGGAGCGATGGCGTCAACGCCGCACTTTTTGCCGGAGAGGGCGATTTTGACGCGCTACGTGAGCAGGCTTTTCCCCACGCGACGTCGTTTTATTATTGTGATGCCGATAACGCATTGCCGCCGGCTGGCACGGTGCCGTTCTCTCCCCTGCAAACATTTCGCTATCAGCAGCCACCTTTGCCCGCGCATCCAGGGGCCTTCGTCCTGGCCGCCGGGCTGGCGTTGCGGAAAGAGGATTGCTGATGGTCGCTGTAAACCTTCTTCCCTGGCGGCACTGGCGCTGGCAGCGTCAACGGCGTCAGAGCTTACGTATGCTGGCTGTCACGTCAGGACTGATCGTGCTGCTGGTGGCAGGACAGTGCTGGCGGGATCATAAGGCGCTCAGACGGGTTCAGCGTCAGCATGTCGGCCTCAGTCATGCCCTTAAGGCCGCTGAACAGCAGGTGGTGCAGCAACAGCGACTGCTGAAACAACTGGATGAGGCGCAGCAGCGCCGCCACTGGCTGCACCAGCAGAGCAGGCAGTTTCACGTCTGGCAGCAACTCTGGCTTGCGTTGCCTGCTTTGCTGCCTGACGGGCTGTGGTTAACGCGACTGGATAAACGGGAAACGTCGTTACAACTGGAGGGCAAAGCGCAGCATATGCAGGAGATTCGCGCCTTTCGTCAGCGCTTAAGCGATGTGGCGCTGTTTTCACAGATCAAACAAGGCAATGTGCAACGCCAGCCTGAAGGGGAGTATCGCTTCGTCTTGCATATTCGCCTTAAGGAGGCGACTAGTGAGTAGCCTTACCAGGCACTGGATGCGGTTAGCTCCACCGCTGCGTTATGGCAGCCTGTTGGCGGGCGCGGTCTGCCTGCTGTGTGTGGCCTGGTGGACCGTGCTACAGCCGCAAAAACGGGTGTTGGCTGATGCCAGGCATCAATGCGTGCAGCAGCAGGCGGACCTGCAACAGCTGCAGCGACAGTTGGCTCACTATCCCGCCCTTGCTGTTTTACAGGCACAACTTCAGCAGATTCAGATGGAAAAGTCAGCCGCGTCATCGACGCTGGAGGCGATCATCGCAGAGCGGGGTGCAGCGCTTGAGCAGTGGCTGCCCGATGAACAGCCTCGAGCCCTCACTTTCCATCTGCAATGGGCCCAGTTTCCGCCGTTGTTTTCTGCGCTTTCAACGTCTGCAACGGCGTTTCCTGATCGCTTTCAGTTAACCGCTCATTCTGACTATCTGGTGGCGCAACTCTGGCTGGACGCTGATGAAACCCATTAGTGTTGTTCTGCTGTTACTCAGCTGTGGCGCTGGCGTTGCGCAGGCACGCGATCCGTTTCGTCCCCTTCCTGGCGCGGCCTGCCTGGCGGAGGTTGAACCCCTCAGCGAATGGCGTTTGCAGGGCATCATTGGTCGTGCTCCCCGGTTTCAGGGCTGGCTACTGACGCCACAGGGCAAATCTGTTCACGTCCTGAGCGACCAGCCTTTTCCGTTGTTCCCCTGGCAAACCCTCCGGTTTACTTCCCGTTCGCTTCAGCTATTTATTCCGGGCAGTTGCCCGGCCCAACGTTTCACGTTTCATCTCAAAGGACGCCTGCATGATAAGGATAGCGATTCTGACCCTCCTGCTGTTTTGCCAGATCCCCGCTCACGCCAGCCCTGATGAGGGCCTGAGCCTCGCGTTTGATGATGCGCCGATTGAGCGCATTTTACAGGCGCTGGCTGATTACCAGCAGATCAACCTGATGATCTCCCCTGAGGTTAACGGAACGCTGTCACTGCGGCTGGACAACGTCTCCTGGCAACAGGCGCTGTCGCTGGTCGCGCGGATGGCGCAACTGACTGTGCTGGAAGAAGATAACGTTCTGCTGGTTTATCCCGAGCGTTGGCAGCAGCAGCGGCGCGAAGCAGAAAAGGTACAACAGGCGGAAGCACGTCAGCAGCGTCCTTTAATGCAGCGCAGGATCAACCTGCTCTATGCCAGTGCCAGTGAGGTGCACCGCAGCCTGCAAGGGGAACGCCAGTCGCTTATGACATCGCGCGGGAGCGCCTCTGTGGACACGCGCACCAACAGCCTGTTGCTACGCGACATTGAACCGGCGCTGCAAGACACGGAGCGCTGGATTCAGGCGCTGGATGTGCCGCTGGAGCAGGTTGAGCTGGCGGCCCATATCGTGACGATTAGTGAAGAGAATCTGCATGAGCTGGGCGTCAACTGGCGACTGTCTGAGGATAGTGAAAGCCTCAGCCGGGCTTTACATCACCCGCTTCTGGCTATTCCCCTGGGGTTGAGCTCGCCCGCTGTTTCGCTGGGCGTCACGTTGTCGCGGACAGGCGGCAGAGTGCTGGATCTGGAGCTCAGTGCGCTGGAGCAGGAAAACCAGGTTGAAATCATCGCCAGCCCACGGCTTTTTACGTCGCATCAGCAAACCGCGTCGATTAAACAGGGCACCGAAATCCCTTATGAAGTCTCAGCCGGTAACAGCGGCGCAACCAGTATCGAATTCAAAGAAGCGGTGCTGGGCATGGAAGTCACGCCCACCGTTTTAGGCAATGGCCGCATTCAGTTGAAAATACGTATCAGCCAGAACGTGCCGGGGCGCGTGGTTCAGACCAGCGCCTCGCAGGTGCTGTCGATTGATAAGCAGGAAATGGAAACGCAGGTGACGGTTAACGACGGGCAAACACTGGCCCTGGGCGGTATTTTCCATCAGCAGCGCACTCAGGGACAAACGCAGGTGCCGTTACTTGGCCGTCTGCCTGTCGTGGGGGGATTATTCCGTCAGCAGGCTGAAGAACATAAAAAACGCGAGCTGGTGATCTTCATGACGCCGCGATTGGTCAGGGAAGCAGCGCTTACGGCACGATAAAACGGAAAATGTGCCCTTAAAGTTTAACTGCGTTGACGCAGGACAGGAATTAGCTTACAAGGTTTAGCGATTTTTAACACGTTGTAAGCGTCTGAGTTGGAAGAACCCGGCAAGCAGATGAGCGAATTCCTCTGTACGCAGTCATGTCACAACGCTTTACTGACGCCTTACAGTTTCGCGAACAACAGGCCAATTCAGAAATGGATGTGCTGTAAGCAATATAATCGGTTGCCAAACAGCCTTGAGTGTTGAGATAATTTTTCGTCTGACTCTTGCTAACGCTCATGAGGTCTCAGTTCCTGTCCCGCCAGTAAAATGCTGAAAGCGGGGTATCATTAACGAATTCTTAGTAATACCGACAAAATGGCAGAGAAACGCAATATCTTTCTGGTTGGGCCGATGGGTGCCGGCAAAAGCACTATTGGCCGTCAGTTGGCTCAGCAACTCAATATGGAGTTCTTCGATTCCGATCAGGAAATTGAGCGACGCACCGGAGCGGATGTGGGCTGGGTTTTTGACGTTGAAGGCGAAGCTGGCTTCCGCGATCGTGAAGAAAAAATCATCAATGAACTGACCGAGAAGCAGGGCATCGTCCTGGCGACCGGCGGTGGCTCCGTAAAATCCCGGGAAACACGTAATCGTCTCTCCGCCCGCGGCGTCGTGGTTTATCTTGAAACCACTATTGAGAAACAACTGGCACGTACGCAGCGTGACAAAAAACGCCCCTTACTGCAGGTCGAGTCGCCACCGCGTGAAGTACTTGAAGCGCTGGCCGCTGAACGCAACCCGCTGTATGAAGAGATCGCCGATGTTACCATCCGCACTGACGATCAAAGTGCAAAAGTGGTGGCGAATCAGATTATCCACATGTTGGAAAAAAGTTGATCCAACGTTTGAAAGCTCTTTGACAGGTATCGAGCATCATGGAGAAGATCACCGTTTCATTGGGGGAACGCAGTTACCCCATCACTATCGCCGCCGGACTGTTTAATGATCCGGCTTCTTTTTGGCCGTTAAAAGCGGGTGATAATGCCATGCTGGTCACGAACGAGACGCTGGCACCGCTTTACCTGGATAAGGTCACGGCGCGGCTAAAGGCGGCGGGAGTGAAGACGGATCAGGTGATTTTGCCCGACGGTGAGCAGCACAAAACGCTGGCGGTGATGGATCAGGTTTTTACCGCCCTCCTGCAAAAGCCCCACGGGCGCGATACCACGCTGGTGGCGCTGGGTGGGGGCGTGATTGGCGATCTTACCGGTTTTGCTGCGGCAAGCTATCAACGTGGTGTGCGGTTCATTCAGGTGCCGACCACGCTGCTGTCTCAGGTTGACTCGTCGGTTGGCGGAAAAACGGCGGTTAACCATCCTCTTGGCAAAAACATGATAGGTGCGTTTTACCAGCCCGCTTCGGTCGTGATTGATACGGAATGTCTCCGGTCACTGCCTCCGCGTGAGCTGGCGTCCGGTCTGGCTGAAGTGATTAAATACGGCATCATTCTGGACGGTGAATTCTTTCACTGGCTTGAGCAAAATCTTGATCGCCTTCTGGCGCTGGATGAAGCCGCGCTGGCCTGGTGCATCCGTCGTTGCTGTGAGCTGAAAGCCGAGGTTGTCGCCGCGGATGAGCGTGAAAACGGTCAGCGCGCATTACTGAATCTGGGTCATACTTTTGGCCATGCCATTGAAGCGCATATGGGCTATGGCAACTGGTTGCATGGTGAAGCGATTGCCGCTGGTATGGTGATGGCTGCGCGAACCGCGCAACGTCTTGGTCAGTTCAGAGAACAGGATTGCCAACGCGTTATCGCGTTACTGCAGCGCGCCGGTTTGCCGGTACACGGACCGGTTGAGATGCAGGCTGAAGACTATTTGCCCCATATGATGCGCGATAAAAAAGTGCTGGCGGGCGAATTACGTCTGATACTGCCTTTGGCGATAGGCCGCGCTGAAGTGCGTGGTGGCGTGGCTCATGATATGGTGATGGCGGCAATTAATGACTGCCAGAAATCTTGATATTCAGCAGGTAAGTGGTGACGCGACGCGCGGGTGCGCAGTGCGAACGGCCGCTTTACGGAGGAGGCAAAATGGATGAGTTCAAACCGGATGATGAGTTAAAACCTGACGCCAGTGACCGTCGTCCCTCGCGCCCACGTAAATCGTCCTCTGCGACGAAAGCTCCGGTCTCGCGCCAGCACGTCATGATGGGCGTTGGTATCCTTGTGTTGCTGCTGCTCGTGCTGGGCATTGGCTCAGCGCTCAACGGCGCTGACGACAGCAAATCCGCGTCGTCCTCTACTGACAAAGGCACCGCCACCAGCGGGGCCGCAGGATCGGGCAACGGAAAAAATATTGATCTCAGCGGCTCCACCGCCATGAGCGGCGGTCAGAACGCCACGGGAACAGCACAGCCTTCCACCGGCACTCCGAATGCAGCAGGAGCGGAACCGGCAGCGGGGGCGACAAATGCGCCACGTGATATTTCCATGCCACCGGTTGCATCCACACCCACGCAGGCAGCCCCGGTTGAAACCCCGGCTAATCAGCAACGCATTACATTACCCGGTGACCTGAACAGCGCATTGACCAACCAGCAACAGCAGGTGGATGGCGCCGCACAGGGTGCAGAAGGCAACAGTTCTCTGCCGACCGCACCCGCTACGGTGAGTGGGAAAGCAGGTGCAGCGGCGAGTCTTCCCGCTCCAGGTCGTCAAAACGCCGCGCAGGCACCCGTCACGCCGCGTCATACGCGTGAGCCTGCCAGAACGGCGTCTAAACCCGCAGCCAGCGAGCATAAAACCCACACAACGCCAGCGCACTCATCCGTGAATAACGCGCCGGCAAAAGCGGCGGGCAGTAGCGCTACGGCCAGCAAATCAGTACCGGGCGGCAACTACACGTTGCAGTTGAGCGGCGCATCTAAAGCGGAAAGCCTGAATGCCTGGGCGAAGAAGCAAAACCTGAGTGCGTACCATGTGTATAAAACCACGCGCAATGGTCAACCCTGGTATGTGCTGGTCAGTGGTTCTTACGCCACGCCGGCCGACGCAAAGCGTGCCGTTGCGACATTGCCTGCAGAGGTACGTGCACAGAATCCCTGGGTGAAACCGGTCAGTCAGGTCAGGAAAGAAGCCAGTCAATAAGTGATGTGGGGCCTGCCCATGCGGGCCCTGTTTTAAGCGCAGATCTGCTGTCGGTTCAACCACAGCCTCACAATAAGATGTAATTACCACGACAGCATGAAAAAAAATCGCGCTTTTTTGAAATGGGCGGGGGGAAAATTTCCCTTAGTCGAAGAGATCCACCGTCATTTGCCGCAAGGTGATTGCCTGATCGAACCCTTCGTTGGCGCGGGCTCCGTGTTTCTTAACACCGATTTTGATCGCTATCATCTGGCCGACATCAACAACGATCTCATCAATCTCTACAATATTGTCAAAACGCGCACGGCGGATTTTATTCGCGATGCGCGTTTACTGTTTACCAGCGAAACAAACAGCGAAATCCGTTATTACCAACTGCGCACGGAGTTTAACCTCAGTCATGACGCTTATCAGCGTGCGCTGCTGTTCCTCTATCTGAATCGCCACTGCTACAACGGCCTGTGCCGCTACAATCTGCGTGGTGAGTTCAATGTGCCGTTTGGGCGCTATCGTAAACCTTACTTCCCGGAAGCCGAGCTGCTCTGGTTTGCCGAACGGGCGCAAAAGGCGACGTTTGTCTGTGAATCCTACGATGTTACCCTGAACAATGCCCAAAAAGGCTCTGTGGTATATTGTGATCCGCCGTACGCGCCGCTGTCCGCAACGGCTAACTTCACGGCTTACCACACCAACAATTTTAGCCTGCATGAGCAGCAGCATCTGGCGCAACTGGCCGCAAAGCTGGCGTCTGAGAGTCAAATTCCGGTCCTGATTTCTAACCATGATACGGAACTGACGCGTTGCTGGTATCAGGATGCCGTGTTACATGTGGTCAAAGTCCGGCGTTCTATTAGCCGAAGCATAACCGGTCGCACCAAGGTCGACGAACTGCTGGCACTCTATAGCTAGTCTGTTTCGTCCGCGACCAGGGTACTACGCCAGCCATCATGCTGGCGCACAACAGTGGAGAATCGGATGAAACAATATTTGCTGGCCCCTTCCATCCTTTCGGCAGACTTTGCTCGCCTGGGTGAAGACACCGCGAAGGCACTGGCGGCCGGAGGCGACGTGGTTCACTTCGACGTAATGGACAACCACTACGTGCCGAATCTGACAATGGGACCGATGGTGTTGAAAGCGCTGCGTGACTATGGCATCACAGCCCCGATCGATGTGCATCTCATGGTGAAGCCAGTGGACGCGTTAATCCCCGAGTTTGCCAAGGCTGGCGCGACCTACATCACGTTCCACCCCGAAGCGAGCGAGCACGTTGACCGCACGCTGCAGTTAATCAAAGAGCACGGTTGCAAAGCAGGCCTGGTCTTTAATCCTGCCACTCCGCTCAGCTACCTCGACTATGTGATGGATAAACTGGACATCATTTTGCTGATGTCGGTGAACCCCGGCTTTGGTGGTCAGTCATTTATCCCCGGCACGCTCGACAAGCTTCGTGAAGCGCGTAAGCGGATTGATCAGAGCGGCTACAGCATTCGCCTTGAAGTCGACGGTGGTGTGAAGATTGATAACATTGCGCAAATCGCGGCAGCGGGTGCAGATATGTTCGTTGCCGGTTCGGCCATCTTTGGCCATCCGGATTACAAGAAAGTGATCGACGATATGCGGAACGAGCTGGAGAAAGCGAATGGCTCATTTCACTGATATTCGTGGGCTGGCCTTTGACCTGGATGGTACGCTGGTCGACAGCGCGCCGGGGCTGGCGGATGCGATCGATTTGACGCTGACAGACCTGGCGTTGCCTGCTGCTGGCGTGGCGCGCGTATCAACGTGGATTGGAAATGGTGCCGACGTTATGATGTGCCGTGCGCTGACCTGGGCACTCGGGCGCGAGCCACACCCGGACGAGCAGCGTGATGCGCGTGTGCTGTTTGACAAACATTATGCCAGCACGGTGGAGGCGGGCAGTACCCTGTTTCCTCAGGTCAAAGAGACGCTGACACGGTTACAGGCCACAGGCATGCCGATGGCGATTGTGACCAATAAGCCGACGCCGTTTGTCGCGCCGCTGCTGCAATCGCTGGGAATCGACCAGGCGTTTTCGTTGATTATTGGTGGCGATGATGTGGTGGTTAAAAAACCGCATCCTGCCGCGATTTTTCTGGTGTTGGGTAAATGGGGGCTGCTGCCCTCACAACTGCTGTTTGTCGGGGATTCACGCAATGATATTCTGGCCGCGCAGTCTGCCGGCGTACCCAATGTCGGCATGACGTTTGGCTATAACTATGGTGAACCTATTGCCAGCAGCCAGCCCGATCTGACCCTTGACTCTTTTGACGAACTTTTGCCCGCTATCGGGCTGTAATTTATCAGGACATAAGCATGAGCAAACCCATCGTTTTCAGCGGCGCACAACCGTCCGGCGAACTGACCATTGGCAACTATATGGGTGCGCTGCGTCAGTGGGTGCAGATGCAGGACGATTTCCACTGCATTTACTGTATCGTCGATCTGCACGCCATCACCGTGCGCCAGGATCCGGTTGCACTGCGTAAAGCCACCTTAGATACGCTGGCGCTCTATCTGGCCTGCGGCATCGATCCCGAGAAGAGCACCATCTTTGTTCAGTCGCATGTGCCGGAGCACACGCAGCTCAGCTGGATTCTGAACTGCTACACCTATTTCGGTGAGCTGAGCCGCATGACCCAGTTCAAAGACAAATCCTCACGCTATGAAGAAAACATCAACGCGGGTTTGTTCAGTTATCCGGTGCTGATGGCTGCTGACATTCTGCTTTACCAGACCGCGCAGGTACCGGTGGGTGAAGATCAGAAACAGCATCTTGAGCTGAGCCGTGATATTGCGAGCCGGTTTAATGCGTTGTATGGCGATATCTTCAAGGTGCCGGAGCCGTTCATTCCAAAATCAGGCGCACGCGTGATGTCGCTGCTGGAACCGACGAAAAAGATGTCTAAGTCGGATGATAACCGCAACAATGTGATCGGCCTGCTTGAAGATCCCAAATCGGTGGTTAAAAAGATTAAGCGTGCGATGACCGACTCTGAAGAGCCGCCGGTTATCCGTTATGACATTAAAGAGAAAGCGGGCGTCTCGAATCTGCTGGACATCCTGTCAGGCGTAACCGGTACGCCGGTGACCGCGCTGGAGCAGGCGTTCGAAGGCAAAATGTACGGGCACCTGAAAGGCGCGGTCGCAGAAGCCGTATCGGGCATGCTGACAGACCTGCAGGAACGTTATCATCGCTTCCGCAACGACGAGGCGTTGCTGGAAAAGGTGATGCGTGACGGTGCACAGAAAGCCCGTGCCCAGGCGCAGGAAACCCTGAAAAAAGTCTATGAAGCGGTCGGATTTGTTTCTCAACCCTGATCGGTAACGTTGTAAGTCAAACGGCGAGCGAAGGCTCGCCGTTTTGATTTCCCCCCCCGGCGTAATGGGCGGCGCAGGCTGACCACGCTGCCGACAAAGGAAAATGACGGCCAGGTACCACGCGCAAACGGAGCGGAACGTGTGCCAACCCTTCTTGCGTTTCGCTTTCGGTAATCATGTCATCTTATTCGTCCCCGACCTTTTGCTCCCGCGCCTGACCTGTCCGCAGAGGCAGGGCGCCGGTTCGGCCTCGTACGCGCTAAGTGATTTAAATAACGAATAAAGTCATCTGGAGCAGGGCAGAGAGATCGTGTTAGCTTTACTTCGCAGCGCTTAACGCATGAGGAGCCCGGAATGACAACAGCACCACTTCGCTGGATAAACAATCTGCGTTTGCCCACCCGGGAAGGGCTGTGGCAGATAGAGATCGTGGAAGGAAAAATCGCCCGCATCACGGCGCAGCCTCAGCAGCTGTCAGCCGAGGGCGCAGCACTCGATGCGGAAGGCGGCCTGGCGTACGCGCCTTTTATTGAGCCTCATATTCACCTGGATACCACCCAAACGGCGGGTGAACCGGCCTGGAATCAGTCCGGCACGCTGTTTGAAGGTATTGAGCGCTGGGCAGAGCGGAAAGCCTTATTAAGTCATGAGGATGTAAAACGGCGCGCGATGCAAACGCTGAAATGGCAGATCGCGAATGGCATACAGTTTGTGCGCACGCATGTGGATGTGTCCGATCCGACGTTAACCGCCCTCAAGGCTATGCTGGAACTGAAAGCGGAGATGGCACCTTGGATCACGATTCAAATCGTGGCGTTCCCGCAGGAAGGCATTCTGTCTTACCCTAATGGCGAAGCGCTACTTGAAGAAGCGCTGCGACTCGGCGCGGATGTCGTCGGCGCGATTCCCCATTTTGAGTTCACGCGGGAGTACGGCGTGGAATCCCTGCATAAAGCGTTCGCGCTGGCCAACCGTTACGACAGGCTGGTGGACGTGCACTGTGACGAAATTGACGATGAGCAGTCACGCTTCGTCGAAACCGTTGCCGCGCTGGCACACCGTGACGGGATGGGTGCGCGCGTCACGGCAAGCCATACCACAGCGATGCACTCGTATAACGGGGCTTATACTTCTCGTCTGTTTCGCTTACTGAAGCTCTCCGGCATCAACTTTGTTGCCAATCCCCTGGTGAATATTCACCTACAGGGTCGCTTTGACAGCTATCCCAAACGCCGCGGCATTACCCGGGTGAAAGAGCTGCTGGAGGCGGAGATTAACGTCTGTTTTGGCCATGACGACGTGTTCGATCCCTGGTATCCGCTGGGTACAGGCAATATGCTTCAGGTGCTGCATATGGGATTACATGTGTGTCAGCTGATGGGGTACGAGCAAATTAATGCCGGGCTCGATCTGATTACACGCAACAGTGCCAACACGCTGAATTTAGCAGAGTACGGTATTCAGCGTGGTCATGACGCCAGTTTTATCATTCTGCCCGCAGAAAACGGTTTTGATGCGGTCAGGCGGCAGGTGCCGGTGCGTTATTCGCTTCGGCGTGGAAAGGTCATCGCGGCGACGCAGCCCTCAGAGAGCAAAATCTGTCTGGAAACGTGGGAAGCGGTGACCTTCAGGCGTTGAAGCAAAGGGCGGCGCGTTGCCGCCGCCCTGAGAGGATTAATGCGTGATATGACCGTGCGAGCGGTGTTTGGTCACCAGGCCCAGCAACGCACACATGATAAACACCACGGCGTACAGGCCATTTGCCGTTAGCAGCGCGCTGTGCACGCCGCTGTTTTTCACAATGGGTGACGTAACGACGAAGGTCAGCATGGTACCCACGGTGCCACAGGTCAGAATAAAGTTAACCAGCTTGGGAGACGCGACTTTGGTTTGTAGAGAGCCGAGCGTAATGATGGTGGTATAGATCGCGCTTGAGCTGAAGCCCAGCGTCAGAATAATCCACCGCAACATGCTTGCATCCTGGCTGCTTACGAACCAGTACATCAGCACCGTGGCCAGTCCTGCCAGTACCATCAGAATACGTTGCAGATCGAAGAAGCGCAGCAGGAAGCTGAATACCCACATGCCGACCATATAAGCGGTCCAGAAGCTTCCTACCAGTTGACCGGCATCATCAATATTCATGCCCATCACTTTGGTGGCATATTCAGGCACCCAGGAAATAAAGCCGAGCTGGCCAAGAATGTAGCATAAGGCGGCAATCGCCAGTAACAGTACGCCCAGTCCCCATTTTTCTTTTTCAACCGTTGGGCTGTTCTCTGGCTTACGCAGAACCGGAAACTCCACGAATAACGTCATGATAAAAATACCGACGTAAATGACGCCAATGCAGACGTAAACCCAGTACCACGGCAGATGACGTGCCAGTAAAATGCCGGCCAGAATCGGGAAAATGGTGCCAGCCATACTAAAGAAGGAGTCCGTGAACAGCAGGCGTGAACCCCGTTGGCGGCCTTCGTACATGTGGGTAATCAGGAACGTCCCAATCGACATGGTGATACCACTGACGACGCCCAGTACGAACATGCACAGCGAAAATACCGACAGATCCCGGCTGGTCATCAGTCCGATAACGGCTAATACCATCAGCACAAAGCCAAAAATCAACTGGCGTTTGAGCGGCACAATGACCATCAACCAGGCATTAAGGAAAACGGCAGCCAGGATGCCACTGTTCAGGAAAGTGAAGGTGTTACCCATACTGTCGATGGGAATCTGGAAATCTTTCGCGATATCACCCATTACCATACCGGTGACAATCACCAGGGCACCGGTGAGCGCATAGGAAAGAAAGCTAATCCAGGTAAGGCCGATACGATTACGATTTGTCATGTTCTGAACCTGTTGGGAAGCGGGAGCGCTGAAGCGGCAGAAATTGTAAACGGAACCGTGATCTTAATAAACTAAGAGTGAAAACTGTTGTCATTCATTTCATCAATACTGTGATTTTAGTCACGAAGCGGAAGCAATCTTTTTCAGGCGTTTTTGGGTGCGTTTAGCGTAAATATAGGTAAAACGCTGGCTCTTGTATTACATGCTCTTTACAATCAATATCGTTTTTGAGCTAGCTCTCCAAAGTAAGGAATTACTCATGTTTAAACGTACTTTGACAGCGGCAGTTGCCCTGTTAGCGCTCTCTTCTGTTTCTGCCTCAGCTTTAGCGGCCAAAGGTGATACGCATGTCCTGCTGACCACTTCTGCCGGTAACATCGAACTCGAACTGAATAATCAAAAAGCACCGATCTCCGTTAAAAACTTCGTTGATTACGTTAACAGTGGTTTTTACAACAACACGATTTTTCACCGCGTTATCCCGGGTTTTATGATTCAGGGCGGTGGCTTTACCAATGAAATGCAGCAAAAACAAACCAATGCGCCGATCAAAAATGAAGCGGATAATGGTCTGCGCAACCTGCGCGGCACCATCTCCATGGCGCGCACCTCCGACAAAGACAGCGCCACCAGCCAGTTCTTTCTGAACGTCGCTGACAACGCCTTTCTGGATCATGGTCAGCGCGATTTTGGCTACGCCGTCTTTGGTAAGATCGTGAAGGGCCAGGACGTCGTGGACAAAATCTCTCAGGTGCCAACCAAAGATGTCGGGCCTTACCAGAATGTTCCCGTCAAGCCGGTGGTCATTTTGTCGGCAAAAGTCCTGCCCTGATTGTCTTGATTGCCATCCCGTTTCCGGCAAAGGGAAAATTTGCTCTTATACTTAGGGCAAACCTGAGCAGGAGGCGGTATGGCAAATACACTTACAGACAAACAGAAGGCAGCGCTCTGGCGACAGCGGCGGAATGCCAGCTATCGGGCAAGCTGTCGGCTTGAAGGCTTTACCCTGACGGAACCGGAGGTTAAGGGTGAAGAGGCGGAAGCCCGTCTGGCCTCATTAAGGAGGCAATATGGCTGCTAATACTGCCGTCACGCAGGATCCCTACCTGTGGCAAAACGACACGGTCCTCAAAAACCGTCTCGATATTCATGATGAGGCACAGTTACGTAAAGCAGAACTGAGCTTTAGCGCCGCCCGGCTTGCCACACTTGAACTGGGCCCACCCAAAATCGGCCTGCCTTACCTGTGTCACATTCACCGTACGCTGTTTCAGGATGTCTACAGTTGGGCTGGCGAACTCCGCACGCTGGACATCTGGCGCGACGAAACCCCTTTTTGTCACTTCGAATATATCGAAAAAGAGGGTAATGCACTCATGGCCGCGCTAGAAGAAGAGAACGGCCTGGCCGATCTGCCTTTAGCTGAGTTTGCGAAACGCGTCGCCTGGTATTATTGCGAAATCAATATGCTTCATCCTTTTCGCGAAGGTAATGGCCGGGCGCAGCGTATTTTCTTTGAGCAACTGGCCCTGCATGCAGGTTACCTGCTGGAATGGGAAAAACTGAATCCGGAAGAGTGGGTCAGCGCCAGTCAGGCCGGTGCGGCAGGGGATTTACAACCGTTGGAAGACGTCTTTGCCAGCATCGTCAGCGAAGCGCATCCTGTCTGAACCCCGTTCCCGCCAGGGAGGCGAGCGCGTCTCCCTGCGCATGGTAGTCTGTTTTCCTCACATCACACTCACGTCACACCGCATGATAAGATACGGCTCTGGTCCTCATTCCGGATGCCGGGCCTTGTACATATCCTTCTGATCTGCCTGAAATCATAACCATGCTGCTGCTTATTGATAATTACGATTCTTTCACCTGGAACCTGTACCAGTATTTTTGCCAACTGGGCGCGAACGTTCAGGTGGTAAGAAATGATGCCATCACTCTGGATGAAATGACGGCGTTGCCGTTAACCCACCTGGTGATTTCACCCGGCCCCTGTACGCCCGATCAGAGCGGGATCTCATTACAGGCCATTCGCCACTTCGCCGGTCGCCTGCCGGTGCTGGGCGTTTGTCTGGGGCATCAGGCCATCGCCCAGGTGTTTGGTGCGCAGGTCGTGCGTGCGCGCGAAGTCATGCACGGTAAGACGTCTGCTGTTCAGCATAACGGCTGTGGTGTATTTCGCGGTCTGAATCAACCGCTGACCGTAACGCGTTATCACTCGCTGATTGTGAAAGCCGATACGCTGCCTGATGAATTTGACGTCACCGCATGGAGTTTACGTGACGGTCAGCCCGACGAAATTATGGGCATCCGTCATAAAACGCTGGCACTGGAAGGCGTGCAGTTTCATCCTGAAAGTATCCTCAGCGAACAGGGACATCAACTGCTCGCTAATTTCCTGCAACAGTAAAGTTGTGTTTGCCTTTAAGTGATTTTTTATGCATATTTCATGATTATTATTTCATCATGAATCAACTCATCAGTTTGCGAGGTTGTCAATGGCAGCGGAAAACATTGCGGTAACACGGGAAACGTTCGATCAGGTTATTTTGCCTGTTTATGCACCTGCGCAGTTTGTACCGGTAAAAGGCAAAGGAAGCCGGGTGTGGGATCAGCAGGGTAAAGAGTATATCGACTTCTCGGGTGGGATTGCCGTTACCGCGCTGGGCCATTGTCACCCGGCGCTGATTGAAACCCTGAAGAAACAGGGCGAAACCCTGTGGCACACCAGCAATGTGTTCACCAATGAACCGGCTTTGCGCCTGGCCAGCAAACTGATTAACGCCACCTTCGCGGACAGAGTGTTTTTTGCCAACTCCGGCGCAGAAGCCAACGAGGCCGCGTTTAAGCTGGCGCGTTATTATGCCTGTAAACGTCATAGCCCGTTTAAAAGCAAAATTATTGCCTTCCATAATGCCTTTCATGGCCGGACGCTGTTTACGGTCACGGTAGGCGGCCAGCCAAAATATTCCGACGGTTTTGGCCCGAAACCCGCTGACATTGTGCATGTGCCATTCAACGATTTGGCGGCAGTGAAAGCCGTTATCGACGACCACACCTGTGCGATTGTCGTTGAGCCCATTCAGGGTGAAGGTGGCGTCATGCCGGCCACGCCAGAATTTATGCAGGGGCTGCGTGAGCTCTGCGATAAACATCAGGCGTTGCTGGTGCTGGATGAAGTTCAGAGCGGTATGGGGCGCAGCGGTAAGCTGTTTGCTTATGAGCACTACGGCGTCACGCCAGACATTCTGACTTCGGCGAAAGCGCTGGGCGGTGGTTTTCCTGTCAGCGCGATGCTGACCACTGAGGAGGTGGCGTCAACGATGGCTCCTGGCGTGCATGGCACCACCTATGGTGGCAATCCGCTGGCCTGTGCGATTGCTGAAACCGCGCTGGATCTGATCAATACGCCAGACGTGCTGAACGGCG
Source organism: Pantoea sp. PNA 14-12 (assembly GCF_004364735.1). Lineage (NCBI taxonomy): Bacteria > Pseudomonadati > Pseudomonadota > Gammaproteobacteria > Enterobacterales > Erwiniaceae > Pantoea > Pantoea sp. PNA 14-12. The sequence goes on from NZ_SOAJ01000007.1 coordinate 195,364, forward strand.
TGGAATCCCGTCGCCAGCAATTTGTCGAGGCACTCAAGGCGATTGATGCCCGTTACGATCTGTTTAGCGATATTCGCGGCAAAGGCTTACTGGTAGGCGCGGCCCTGAAGCCGCAACATGCCGGAAAATCACGCGATATCCTCAATGCCGCCGCGGCTGAAGGCGTTATGGTGCTGGTGGCTGGTACGGATGTGATGCGTTTTGCCCCTTCACTGATTATTGAACCCGCCGATATTGAAGAAGGCATGGCGCGCTTTGCCAAAGCGGTCGGGAAAGTCCTGGCTGCCTGAGTTATTTTCGACCCAGACTGCGAATCAGCCAGCGACCATGATGCGGTCGCTGGTTCCACGCCAGCGATGAGATCGTGTGCATCACCTTAAGATGATCCAGAATGCGCCTGATGTGCTGCTCCAGTACTGTGACCGGTCCCTCGTTGATGTCTTCAATCCCCTGTAACAGATCGGTTTGCGAACTTTCGCCGTCATATTCAAGCCGCTGCTGGCAACGCTGCAGCGCAATTTCACACCATTGCAGATAGTGCTCCGCCAGCGTAGGCGGCAGCATGGTATGTTCGCGTGCCAGAATCGTCATGGCGTTGATGTGCTCAACGATAAACTGGCTGTGCGTGACCCATAAACGCATATCCTGTAAATAGCGTGCGTTAAACCCCGGCTCCTGCATCGCCTGATTTAGTGAGTTAAAGACTGCATTGTGGGCCTGATTAACGTTAACGCGCTGATAGGCGAGTACCTCGGGAGACTGTTCCGGACCAAGCAACATGCGTAACGCGTCCTGGAAAGCCTCAAGCACATCATGTGCGTTCTGTCGTAGCAGGGCACTTTGCCATTGCGGCCAAAGCCATAACGTTCCGCCAAACGCAATCAGGCAGCCCATCAGGGTATCCAGCAGGCGCGGCAGTAAGAATTGTGCGCCGTTAAGTGACAGAAGTTGCAGGGTATATACCGCGGTGACCGTGAACCCCACCATCGACCAGCCGTAAAACTGGCGGGTAAAGCGATAGCTGATAAAGGTAATCACCAGCATGATGCTCAACACCAGCGGTTCAGGGACATCCAGCCGCAGCGAGGCTGCCGCAATCACCAGCCCGGCAAAGGTGCCCAGCGCACGGTGCTGAATACGCACCCGTGTGGCGCTGTAGTTACTCTGGCTGACAAACATAATGGTCATCAGAATCCAGTAGGGTTTGGGAATCGAAAAGAACAGCGCCAGCCCGCTACCCAGCATCAGCATCACAGAAAAACGTCCGGCCGTGCGCAGGGCAGAAGAGCGCAGCGAGAGATAGCTTCTGAGTGCGGGCAGAAGCGGTAAACGGCGCTGGCGATCCGCCATCAAATCACGCTGATAAAGGGGCTTTTGTGTACGCAGTACCCGTGCGATGCGGCTGAAGTGATAAAGGCAAAAATTTCCTACCGGATTGTCCGGGTGCTGACGGGCGATTTTTTCCAGTGCCCCCAGCTGCTTGTCCATATCAAAGCGACTGGACAGTTGGTGGTACAGGATGTTGTCTGCCAGCTCACGTAAACGGGCGGAAATGGTTTTCGCATTCCAGCGAATCACGGCCTCAGCATGGCTTTGTTCTACCAGTTTTTGCACTTCTTCTGGCTGATGCAGGCTGACAGAAATGTGTTCCTGTAAATCCAGTGCGACCTGAAAAGCGCGGGTCAGTCGCTTATGACTGTGATCGCGGCTGGCGGACAGCATATGCATCTGCTGATAACAGGTGTTGATGAGGTCGATTGCTTTTTGTTGCCGCGCCAGCAACGGTGGTAGCGCCTTCTCCGGATCGGTAAGTTGCGTCAACAAGGTGTACTTGGCGTCACAATAGTTCGCCAGTTCGCGGTAAATCAGACTCAGGCTTTCACGCATTGGCTGCTCTTTCCACAGCCAAAACCAGAACCAGTTAAACAGGCCATACCACAGCGTACCGCCGATGTAGAGCAGGGGCGGTACGTAAATGGGCATGCGGCCAATCAGGCTGGTGGTAAATATCGCTGCGATCAGTGTGGCAGGGAGTAACCGTGCGTGCAGTGGGCTGATTTCACCTGTCACGCCCAGCAGCAAAGGCAGGGCGAAAAGAATAAGCGGTAAGGGCACGTCTTTAAACAGAAGCCACTGCATCAGTAAGCTACCCAGGGCAAACAGGCTGCCGCCGACAATCAGGCGTTTAAAGAAGCGTTTGTGGGGTGTATCCAGACCGGCAATATTGCAGCAGGCAGGCACCAATGAGAACAGCAATCCTTTTTGCAGATCGCCAAACAGCCAGCCGAGCGCGACGGGGAGACACAACACCAGTGTCTGGCGCAGGGCATAGTTAACTTCAGGGTGATAAATTATTCTTCGCCACATCGGCTCAACGCAAATAATTCACGGCATAACGTTGCCATTATGCCGTGAAGAATAAAGCTTAGCGCGTGCCGTAAACAACAATTGTTTTGCCGTGTGCGGAGATCAGATTCTGGTCTTCCAGCATCTTCAAAATACGTCCCACGGTTTCACGTGAACATCCCACGATTTGGCCAATTTCCTGACGCGTAATTTTAATTTGCATGCCGTCAGGATGCGTCATGGCGTCCGGCTGTTTCGCCAGGTTGAGCAACGTCTGCGCAATGCGACCGGTGACATCAAGGAACGCGAGGTTGCCCACTTTTTCCGATGTGACCTGCAGACGGCGCGCCATTTGCGAGGAGAGGCGCATGAGGATGTCCGGATTCACCTGAATCAGCTGACGGAATTTTTTGTAGGAAATCTCTGCCACTTCGCACGCGGTTTTCGCACGTACCCAGGCGCTGCGCTCCTGACCTTCTTCGAACAGGCCAAGCTCACCAATAAAGTCGCCCTGATTCAGATAGGACAGAATCATCTCCTTGCCTTCTTCATCCTTAATCAGTACCGCAACGGAACCTTTAACGATGTAGTAAAGCGTTTCCGCCTTTTCACCTTGATGAATGAGCGTACTTTTGGATGGATACTTGTGAATATGGCAATGGGACAGGAACCATTCAAGTGTAGGGTCTGTTTGCGGTTTGCCGAGAACCATTCGCTATTATCCTCTGTTGTAATCGTGCCCAAAATACAGGGCTCTGTTTCCCTGCCAGGCGATGTAAGCGTTAAGCGTCTTTCCATTCAGGAAATTATTCGGGCTGCATTCGGCGCAGTGCGCATCATTCTTCCCGGCTTCGTCTTCGGATGACGAAAAATATTTTCAGCTCTGTTTGTAGCACAGCTTACGTCGACTGTCTTGTGTTGTCTCGCTTCAGCAAGATGGCGTTTTCTCTGGATTGCTGTTTCCCAGGCAAAAGCGTACGCTGAGCCAAAACAGGGTATTCTGAGGTCAAAATTATGCAGGCACGCGTCAAATGGGTTGAAGGGTTAACATTCCTGGGGGAATCATCGTCCGGCCATCAGGTACTGATGGATGGCAATTCTGGCGACAAAGCGCCGAGCCCCATGGAGATGGTGCTGATGGCGGCAGGGGGATGCAGCGCCATTGACGTTGTGTCAATTTTGCAAAAAGGCCGCAACGATGTGGTTGATTGCGAAGTGAAACTATCGTCTGAACGTCGGGAAGAAGCCCCCCGCATCTTTACCCATATCAATCTGCATTTTATCGTCAGCGGCAACGCACTTTCGGATAAAGCCGTGGCACGCGCTGTCGATCTGTCAGCGGAAAAATATTGCTCTGTCGCCATCATGTTAGGCAAAGGCGTCAACATTACCCACAGCTACGAAGTGATCGCGCTGTAATCTCACAGAGGCCAGGCTGGCCTCTGTGGTTATTCAATCCGTTTCCCTTCCATGAGCCGTTTTACTAACGGCGCCATAATTAACTCCATCGCCAGTCCCATTTTGCCGCCGGGTACCACCAACGTGTTGATATTGGAAATAAACGATCCCTGCAGCATGGCCAGCAGATAGGGAAAATCAATGTCTTCCAGCCCCTGAAAGTGGATAACCACAAAGCTTTCATCCAGCGAAGGGATGGTGCGCGCGGCAAAGGGATTAGAGGTATCCACCGTGGGGACGCGCTGAAAGTTAATATGGGTTCGTGAAAACTGCGGCGTAATGAAATTGATGTAATCTTCCATGGAACGCACTACCGAATCCATCACCGCTTCGCGTGAATGGCCACGCTCGCTGGTATCGCGCACCAGTTTCTGAATCCACTCCAGGTTGACGATGGGCACGACGCCGACCAGCAAATCGACTTTTTCCGCCACATTGTGTTGTGCAGTCACCACGCCGCCGTGCAAGCCTTCATAAAACAGCACATCCGTATCCGGTGGTAACGGTTGCCAGGGCGTGAAGGTGCCGGGAACCTGATTCCAGGGAACGGCTTCATCATAGGTGTGCAGATACTTACGCGACTGGCCCTTACCGTGTTCGCCGTATTCGATGAACGTTTGCTCCAGCAGGCCAAAATCATTCGCCTCCGGGCCAAAGTAGCTGATATGTCGCCCCAGATCGCGCGCTTTTCGGATAGCCATGTCCATTTCGGGTCGGGTAAAGCGGTGAAAACTGTCCCCTTCCAGTTCGGCAGCGTGCAAACCGAGTTGCTGAAAAATTTTACGGAACGCCAGGCTGGTGGTGGTGGTTCCCGCACCGCTGGAGCCCGTTACCGCGATAATCGGATGGCGTGCAGACATAGTTGAAGTCTCTGTGACGTCGGGCGATGAGCATTGTTAGCACGATTTTCCGTTCGTTGCATCAGCCACGAAACTCGCTTTTGCGCATGATGTTGACCGACTCGTGCAGTTCCGACCATACCAGAACGACCTCGCCTTGCTCCAGCTGACGACGCACATCGGCGACTTTTTCCGTCAGGCTGAGCTCCTGCTCGCCGTAATCCGTGCCTTCACGCAAAACAAACGCTTCGATAAGATTTTCAAGGGTTTCGGGGGAAACCTGTTCCCAGGGAATAATCACAGAATCAGTTATCCAGATAAGAGGAAATCCACTGTGGCACGCGCTGCTCCAGCCACAACCGAGGCTGACGCAGGGTGCCACTGACGAAACCAACATGCCCACCCTGCTGTGTCAGCTGATAGGTAATAGTGGCAGATAATTGCGCAGGCTGCGGGATCACCTCATCGCTCATGAACGGGTCATCTTTTGCATGGATGATGAGCAGCGGTTTTGTCACGAACTTAAGTCGCGGCATAGCGCTGGCGCGACGGTAATAATCCGTGGCGTCGGCAAAACCATGCGCCCGGGCCGTGATCGCGTCGTCAAAGTCCCGCAGACGGCGCAGGGCGTTAAGCTGAATGAGGTTCACCGGCAACGTGTCGGGCCAGGCCCGCAGTTTACGCTGGGCATTCTTTTTTAACTGGCTTAACAGGTAACGCTGATAAACCTGTGAAAAGCCGCGCTCAAGTCGGGCGCTGCAGGGTTCCAGCATCAGGGGCGCAGACACAATCACGCCCGCGTCAATCAGGGCTTCATCACCTTGCTGGCCTAACAGGCAACCGAGCATATTCCCGCCCAGCGAGAAGCCGACAGCAGTTGTGGGCACCCGGCCCCAGCGCGTCGTCAGCCAGTGCAGGAAAAAACGCGCATCCTCGGTTTCACCGGAGTGGTATATCCGGTTCAGACGGTTCGGCTCACCGCTGCAGCCGCGAAAATGCATTACTACCGCCAGCCAGCCACGCTGTTTGCACTGCAGCATCAGGCCATGAATATAGGGACTGTGGAAACTTCCCTCCAGGCCATGAAACAGCACCACGCGCGGTTTATGCCGGGCAAACTGAGGATCTTCACTCCAGGCCAAATCAACAAAGTCACCGTCAGGTAAATCCAGCCGCTGCCAGTGTGGCGTTAACCTTTTCGTCCGCCGTATCAACCGCGGCAGAATGGTTTGCAGGTGCGGGTTGCCCAGACCGGGCAGGGGAATGAACGCCGCGTCGTCAGGGCCCGAAAATTTCATGTTGTAAAGGCTTGTCTGTTCCATATCACACTGTTAGCTTCGATAAGTTTTCACTAAGGGAGGAGAACCCGGGTTAATGGAACTCAGTCTGTTTTTATCATTATTAGGCTTTCTTTGGGTCGCGGCGATTACACCCGGACCTAATAATATGTTACTCACCGCCTCGGGGGCCAATTTTGGTTTTTTGCGCACCCTCCCGTTGATGATCGGCATTATGATCGGCATGCAGCTAATGCTGCTGCTGGTAGCGTTTGGCGTGGGTGGATTGATACTGCTTTATCCCTCCCTGCATCTCATCCTGAAAATTGCCGGTAGCCTTTACCTGCTGTGGCTGGCCTGGAAGATTGCCACCGCAGCCTATGAGAAGCTGGAAACCGATGCGGCGCCTGTCGCACCTATGCCGTTCTGGCAGGGAGGCTTATTACAACTGATTAACCCCAAAGCCTGGCTCATGGCGCTGGGTGCCGTCGCCAGTTTTAGTCTGGCCGGTGCGGGCTATCGCCATTCTGTCCTGTTAATCAGTCTTGGCATGGTTATGGTCAATCTGGTTGCAGGCGTTATCTGGATGGGCTTTGGTGCGATGATCGGCCGTATTTTACGTAGTCCCCGCGCCTGGAAACGCTTTAACCTGAGCATGGGGCTGTTAACGGCGGCCTGCGTATTGCTGATCTGGCACTGAGCTTAGCTGGATGCGCGCTCCAGGCGCGTCCAGGGCAACACTTCGCGAACAACCGGCGCGTGCGGCTGGCGAATTTTTTTCAGCAACAGCTGCACGCTGCGCGCGCCCAGTTGATACATGGGCTGTTCGATGGTGGTTAACGGTGGATTCAGGCTGCTGGTAAAGGGAATGCCGTCAAACCCCACGACGGCAAGGTCTTCCGGGACACGCAGGCCCGCCTCCAGCGCTGCATGCACCACGCCAACCGCCAGCACATCAGACACGGCAAATACCGCATCCGGCGGCTCCGCTAAACGCAACAATTCCTGCAATGCCCGACTGCCTTCTTCGCAGGTAATGCCTTCGGTATAGACGACATTCGTCCAGTCTGACCCCGATTGCGCAACGCCCTCTCGATAGCCTTGTTCGCGATATTGAGAATAGAGATAACGCATATCGCCATTCACCAGTGCAATGCGCTTACGGCCCCGGCCGGCCAGATAATGAACGGTATCACGTGCGGCGTCCAGATGATCGATAGAGACGGACGAGGCCGCAATCTCGGGATCAAACTCACAACACTGAATCCAGGGCGCATCACCGATAATATCGATCAGGCTTTGCAGCCCGGCGGCGGCATCCATCGTAATCACGCCGTCCACCACCTTGCCGGTCAGTAAGGTCAGGTAGGCCGACTCACGTTTAAACTGTGAGGCCGAATTGCACAGCAGAATATGGTAGCCGTGCATTTCTGCTTCAGCTTCGATGCCCTGAACAACTCGGGAGCAAAAAGGGTTCGTGATATCGGAGATCAGGACCAGCAGCATATGACTCTGCGAGGTTCGCAACTGACGCGCCAGCAGGTTTGGCTGATAGCCGCTTGTGGCAATGGCATCCAGCACTTTCTGTCGCGTATCTGCTTTTACCCCAGGATGCGCGTTAAGCACGCGGGATACCGTGGCTTTAGACACGCCAGCTAACAGGGCAACTTTGTCGATCGACATCGAACTCGCAAGCCTCACCGGGGAGCAAATAATAGCGCATATCAATAGCACAACCAGGATGTGAGCGCCTGACAAATTTATGGCTTTTTGTCTGAAATTTAATTTGCGTATAACGGCAATCTATTGCAGATGATGATCTAAGAATTTCTTTCTATTAGGGATAACTTTTAATTCCTTTATGAAATTACTTCTGCCAGCAACACTGCCCACATCATAAAAATGATGGGGAAAAATCATGCAAAAAGGGCGACTCACGATTCTGGCGGCGGTCCTGTCAGTGCTGGCGTTTCAGGCCAACGCGGTCAACGTAACGGTGGCTTATCAGACCTCCGCTGAACCCGCTAAGGTGGCGCAGGCGGATAATACGTTTGCCAAAGAGAGCGGTGCGACGGTCGAATGGCGCAAATTCGATAGCGGGTCAGGCGTGCTTCGTGCGCTGGCATCAGGCGATGTCCAGATTGGCAATATTGGTTCCAGCCCACTGGCCGTTGCGGCAACGCAGCAGCTTCCCATCGAAGCCTTTTTACTGGCTTCTCAGTTAGGCAATTCTGAAGCGCTGGTCGTGAAGAAAACAATCACCCGTCCCCAGGACCTGATCGGCAAGCGGATCGCCGTGCCCTTTATTTCGACCACCCATTACAGCTTGTTAGCGGCATTAAAACACTGGGGGATTAAGCCGTCTCAGGTTCAACTGGTCAATCTGCAACCGCCTGCGATTGTGGCGGCCTGGCAACGCGGGGACATTGACGGTGCTTACGTTTGGGCACCTGCGGTGAATGAACTGGAGAAAGATGGCACCGTTTTAACGGATTCGTCGCAGGTCGGGCGCTGGGGCGCACCGACACTTGATGTCTGGGTGGTACGCAAAGACTTCGCGCAGCAGCATCCGGATATCGTGACCGCCTTTGCCCGTAGCGCTATTGAGGCGCAGAAAGCCTACCTGGACCATCCCGAACAGTGGCTTAAACAGCCTGATAACCTCAGTAAACTTTCGCGCTTAAGCGGCGTGCCCGAGCAACAAATTCCTGGACTGGTTAAGGGCAACACCTATCTGACCGCCGCCCAGCAGGTGGCGCAACTGCAGCAGCCGGTGAACAAAGCCATCGTGGACACGGCGCAATTCCTGAAAGAACAGGGCAAGGTGCCGCAGGCCGGTAATGATTACAGCGCCTTTGTCACGAGTCGTTTTGTTGCGCCCCTGGTCAAGCCCTGAGGACATCGTCATGTTGCGAATAGCCCATCTGAACGCGAGCTATGGCGGACAGCCGGTATTACAGGACATCTCACTGCGCGTGGAGGATAACGCGCTGGTCGTTGTGCTGGGACCGTCAGGCTGTGGCAAAACCACGTTGCTGAATCTGATCGCCGGGTTTTTACCGGTCGAGTCCGGCAGTATTTCTCTGGACGGCAAGGCAATTCAGGGGCCAGGCGCCGATCGCGGCGTGGTGTTTCAGCATGAAGGCCTGCTGCCCTGGCGGAATGTGCTGGATAACGTCGCTTTCGGATTACAGATTGCCGGTATGGCGCGCCAGCCGCGTGAAGCCCTTGCACGGCAGATGATAAAAAATGTCGGGCTGGAAGGCGCTGAAAAGCGGCATATCTGGCAGTTATCTGGCGGACAGCGTCAACGCGTTGGCATCGCCCGCGCGCTGGCTGCCGATCCCCGCCTGTTACTGCTCGATGAACCGTTTGGCGCACTTGATGCGTTTACCCGTGAACAAATGCAGACCTTGCTGTTAAGGCTGTGGCAGGACAGCGGTAAACAGATCCTGCTGATTACGCACGACATTGAAGAAGCCATTTTTCTGGCGAGCGAGCTGGTGCTGCTCTCTCCGGGGCCCGGTCGGGTACAGGAAACGCTGACGCTGAATTTTGGCCAGCGTTTCGTGGACGGCGAACCCTGCCGCAGCATCAAGTCTGATCCCGATTTCATCGCCCAACGGGAATATGTGCTGAACCGGGTATTTGCACAACGGGAGGCATTTGCATGAGTGCGATCATTAACGATGTGCCGACCCGCGCCCGGCGTCGTCGCCTGCGCTGGCCTTTCTCCCTGACGGCCACGCTGAGCACAGTGAGCCTGCTTGTGCTGTTGTTCATCTGGTGGAGCGTGACCACACTGGGGCTCATTGCGCCGCTGTTTCTGCCGTCGCCGCAGCAGGTGCTGAGTAAGTTACTGAGCGTTGCCGGTCCGCAGGGGTTTATGGACGCGACGTTGTGGCAGCACCTGTCAGCCAGCCTGACGCGCATGCTGATTGCGCTCAGCGCGGCGGCATTAACAGGCATTCCGGTGGGCATTGCGATGGGCGTCAGCCCGGTTTTACGTGCCCTGATCGATCCCCTGATTGAGCTCTATCGGCCCGTGCCGCCGCTGGCGTATTTACCGTTGATGGTCATTTGGTTCGGTATTGGTGAAACATCGAAAATACTGCTGATCACGCTGGCGATTTTTGCCCCGATAGTGCTGTCGACTGTGGCCGGTGTTCGCAACGCACAGCAGGTTCGTCTGCGCGCCGCGGCATCGTTGGGGGCGAATCGCTGGCAACGGCTGCGCTGGGTCATCCTGCCGGGTGCCTTGCCAGAGATACTGACCGGCTTACGCATTGGATTAGGTGTGGGCTGGTCAACGCTGGTGGCCGCCGAGCTCATTGCTGCCACGCGTGGGCTGGGCTTTATGGTGCAGTCGGCAGGGGAATTTCTGGCAACGGATGTGGTGCTGGCAGGGATCGCGGTGATTGCCATTGTGGCATGTAGTTTAGAACTGGGTCTGCGTGCGCTACAGCGCCGTCTGACGCCCTGGAACGGAGAGCAAAAATGAACGAAAAGTTAGCGATTACGCCTCTGGGCCCCTTTATCGGCGCGCAGGTCGGCAACCTTGATGTCTCGCGTCCACTCAGTGACGCGCAGTTTGAGCAGCTCTATCACGCCTTGCTGCGTCATCAGGTACTGTTTTTACGTGATCAGGTGATCACGCCCGAGCAGCATCGTGCGCTGGCCATTCGCTTTGGCGATCTTCATATCCATCCGGTTTATCCGCATGCGCCGGGCGTGGAAGAGATCATTGTCCTGGATACGCATCAGGATAATCCTCCGGATAATGATAACTGGCACACCGATGTGACGTTCATTCAGACGCCTCCGGCTGTGGCGCTGCTGGCGTCCAAAGTCTTGCCGGAGGCGGGTGGGGATACGTTATGGACCAGCGGTATTGCGGCGTATGAGGCGCTGTCTGCTCCCTTCAAAACCTTGCTGTCTGAACTCTATGCGGAGCACGATTTTACAAAGTCGTTTCCGGAATATAAACACCGTAAGACAGAAGAGGAACACCAGCGCTGGCGGCAGGCTGCGGCGAAAAACCCACCTGTGCAGCATCCTGTTATCCGGACGCATCCGGTTAGTGGGAAAAAAGCGTTGTTCGTCAATGAGGGTTTTACAACCCGAATTCTGACGCTGAGTCAGAAAGAGAGCGATGCATTACTGGGCTTTTTGTTTGCGCATAGCACGAAACCGGAGTTTCAGGTGCGCTGGCGCTGGCAGCCTAATGACCTGGCGATTTGGGACAATCGCGTCACTCAGCACTACGCCAATGCCGATTACTATCCGGCCCGAAGAGTGATGCAGCGCGCCACGGTATTAGGCGATAAGCCTTACTGAACCGTACCGCGAGTACACCGGTACGGTTGTGACGAAAGGTGATGCCGCCTCTGTCAGGAGGCGAGCATCGCTTCCAGTTTTTCCTGCGCGTCCAGCCAGGCCATTTCCACCTCTTCCAGCGCCGATTTACTCTCAGCCTGTTTTTGCAGGGCAGCCGTTAAATCAGCCTTGCGGCTGTGTTCGTACAGCGCGCTGTCTGCCAGCAGGTGTTCAGCGTCGGCCAGTTGGGCTTGCCACTTCGCCATCTGTTTTTCTAACTTCTCGATTTCTTTGCGCAAGGGCTGGGTCTGCGTTCGCAGCTCGGCTTCACGACGCTTTTGATCCTTACGGGCCTGAGCACTGTTACCATTGTTCTGTTTAGGCGCGGCCTCATTTTGCGTTTGCTGTTTTTGCAGGTCGCTCAGCCACTGCTGATAATCTTCCAGATCGCCCGGGAACACATCAACGCTGCCATCATGCACCAGATAGAGGTCATCGGTGGTGGCACGTAACAGATGGCGATCGTGCGATACGACAACCAGTGCGCCTTCAAAATCAATCAACGCCTCAGTCAATGCCTGACGCATGTCCAAATCGAGGTGGTTGGTGGGTTCATCCAGTAACAGCAGGTTGGGGCGCTGCCAGACAATCAGCGCCAGCACCAGCCGCGCTTTTTCGCCGCCAGAGAAGCGTTCGGTTACCTCTGTGACTTTATCGCCCTGGAAGCCAAAGCCGCCCAGATAATCCCGTAACTGCTGCTCGAGCACTTTCGGCGCAAGCCGTGAAAGATGTTGTAAAGGCGACTCATCGGCGCGCAGGAACTCCAGCTGATGCTGAGCGAAGTAACCCAGCTTGATCCCTTTCGCCAGGCCAATTTCGCCCGCTTTGGCGGCGAGTTCGCCCGCCAGCAGCTTAATCAGCGTTGACTTGCCGGCACCGTTGCGACCCAGCAGGCCAATGCGCGATCCCGGCACCAGGTTAAGTTTAATGGCGTTCAGAATAATGCGATCGCCATAGCCCGCGGTGACTTTATCCATTTTCAGCAGCGGATTCGGCAGGCTTTCGGGCGCGCGGAAGCTGAAGCTAAACGGGTTATCCACATGGGCTGGCGCAATCAGCTCCATCCGTTCCAGCATCTTAATACGGCTTTGCGCCTGTTTGGCTTTGGTGGCCTGTGCACGGAAACGATCAATATATTTTTGCAGGTGCGCCACTTTTTCCTGCTGACTCTGGTATAACGCCTGCTGCTGGGCCAGTTTCGCGCCGCGCTGGCGTTCGAAGGAACTGTAGTTACCGGTGTACTCGGTCATCGTCTGCTGTTCGATGTGGATAATTTTGTCCACCACCGGATCGAGAAAATCGCGATCGTGCGAGATCAGAATCAGCGTGCCCTCATAGCTTTTTAGCCAGCGTTCCAGCCAGATCACGGCGTCCAGATCGAGGTGGTTCGTCGGTTCATCGAGTAACAACAGGTCCGATCGACACAGCAGTGCCTGGGCCAGGTTAAGACGCATGCGCCAGCCCCCCGAAAAATCACTGACCGGGCGCTGAAGCTGTTCCTGACTGAATCCGAGCCCGTGCAGCAGGCTTGAGGCGCGCGACTGAATCGTCCAGGCCTGAATGGTATCGAGCTTACCGTGAATCAGGGCGATGGCATTTCCGTCATTTCTGATGTTGGCCTCTGCCAGTTCTGCTTCAAGATGGCGGTATTCACGGTCGCCATCGATGACATAGTCAAGGGCGGCCTGGCTGAGGGCAGGCGTTTCCTGATTCACCCAGGCAAGCGACCAGTTACCGGGAAAGGTAAACGATCCCGCATCGCTGGTGATCTCACCTTTCAGCAACGACAGCAGGGTGGATTTTCCACAGCCGTTTTTACCCACCAGCCCGACTTTTTGGCCGGGATTGATGGTGGCGGTAGCGTTGTCGAGCAGGACGCGAACACCGCGGCGAATTTGTAGGGCAGAAAAGACAATCATAAGCGCCGTATCGTCAGAATATGTTAATTTACGTGCAACATAATTGGGTTTTTGTTGCGTTGTGCATGGTAGCGGAAATCCGCACCAATGACGACGCTTTGGAGGGAAAGGATGTCGCAGCCACCTAAGATTTTGCTGCTTTTTGCTCATCCGGAAGCGCAGGATTCCATCGCAAATCGTATTTTGCTGGACGCGGCCAGGCCCCTTGAGCATGTTACCGTTCATGACCTCTATGCCGCCTATCCGGATTTTTTTATCGATATCCACCATGAGCAACAGCTACTGCGTGAGCATGATGTGATTATTTTTCAACATCCTCTCTATACCTACAGCTGCCCGGCGTTACTTAAAGAGTGGTTAGATCGCGTGTTGTCCCGGGGTTTTGCCAACGGCATAGACGGAAACGCATTAGAAGGAAAGTACTGGCGCAGTATCGTCACAACCGGCGAACCTGAAACGGCCTTTCAGCAGCACGGACTGAACCGCTATTCCATGAATGACATTTTGCGACCTTTTGAGCTGACCGCACAGATGTGCCGTATGCACTGGATGTCGCCGATGATTATTTACTGGGCGCGCCGTCAGCAACCTGATTTACTCAAAAAATATGCCCGTGCCTATAGCGACTGGCTGGCAGCACCGCTGCCGAATGGAGGGTTATAAATGGAAGGACAAACGCTGCTGACCGCAGGAGTCATCTATCTCTTTGCGGCGGTGCTGATTGTACCGGTAGCGGCTCGCCTGGGGATTGGCGCAGTATTGGGGTACTTACTGGCCGGTATTGCCATTGGTCCGTGGGGACTGGGATTTATTAGTGACGTCGACGAGATTCTGCACTTTTCTGAACTGGGCGTTGTCTTTCTGATGTTTATCATCGGGTTGGAACTGAACCCGGCAAAGTTGTGGGCGCTGCGCCGTTCTATCTTTGGTATCGGTGCCGCGCAGGTGATTTTCTCCGCCGCCATTCTTGGCGCATTGCTGTGGCTGACAAACTTTGACTGGCGCGCGGCGGTAATCGGCGGGATCGGTCTGGCCATGTCATCAACGGCGATGGCCTTGCAGCTGATGCGGGACAAGGGCATGAACCGCAGCGAAGCGGGCCAGCTAGGGTTTTCGGTGCTGCTGTTTCAGGATCTGGCTGTTATTCCGGCGTTGGCACTGATTCCGCTTCTGGCCGGGAATGACAGCGGCAGCGTCGACTGGATGAAAGTGGGCATGAAGGTCCTGGCGTTTGCCGGCATGCTCGTCGGGGGCCGCTATTTACTGCGCCCCATTTTTCGCTACATCGCGGCCTCAGGCGTGCGTGAAGTATTTACCGCCGCCTCGCTGCTGCTGGTATTGGGCTCCGCGTTGTTTATGGATGCGCTGGGGTTATCCATGGCGTTAGGCACCTTTATCGCCGGGATTCTGCTGGCGGAAAGTGAATACCGTCATGAGCTGGAAGTGGCGATCGAGCCGTTCAAAGGCTTACTGCTGGGGCTGTTTTTTATCTCGGTGGGCATGGCGCTGAACCTCGGGGTGCTTTATACCCACATTATCGCCATTTTACTGGGCGTACTGACGCTGGTGTCGGTCAAGTTACTGGTGCTGTATGTGCTGGCTCGAATCTATGGCTTACGCAGCTCTGAACGTCAGCAGTTTGCCGGCGTGTTGAGTCAGGGCGGCGAGTTTGCTTTTGTACTGTTCTCGGCGGCCTCGTCAGCCAGACTGTTCTCGGGCGACCAACTGCCGCTGCTGCTGGTTACCGTGACGCTGTCCATGATGACCACGCCGCTGCTTATGCAGGCAATTGATCGGCTGTTGGCGCGTCGCTTTAATGAAAGCGATGAAGACACTGAAAAACCCTTCGTTGAGGACGATCAGCCGCAGGTCATTGTGGTGGGCTTCGGACGTTTTGGTCAGGTAGTGGGCCGTTTGCTGATGGCAAACAATAAGCGCATCACCGTACTGGAGCGTGATATTAGTGCGGTCAACCTGATGCGCAAGTACGGCTACAAGGTTTACTATGGTGATGCAACGGAGCTGGAACTGCTGCGAGCGGCGGGTGCGGCTGATGCGCAGTCAATCGTCATTACCTGCAGCAATCCGGAAGATGCGATGACGATTGTGCATCTCTGCCAGCAACATTTTCCGCATTTGCAGATTATGGCGCGTGCCCGTGGTCGTGTGGAAGCCCACGAACTGCTGCAGGCGGGCGTGACGCAGTTCTCACGCGAAACTTTTTCCAGTGCGCTGGAACTGGGGCGTAAAACGCTTATGTCGCTGGGAATGCATCCTCATCAGGCTCATCGGGCACAGCAACACTTCCGCCGGCTGGATATGCGCATGTTGCGGGAGCTGATGCCTGTCCACTCTGATATGGCGCAGATTTCCCGTGTCCGCGAGGCGCGACGTGAACTGGAAGACATTTTTCAGCGTGAAATGCAGCATGAACGACGTCAGTTCCATGACTGGGATGACGATCAGTAATCAAAAGACACAGGTAGAACAGCATGCGTAAACGCTTTATTGCTGGTGCGGTATGTCCGCATTGTCAGGAAAAAGACACGCTGGCCATGTGGCGTGAAAACAATGTCGATGTCGTCGAGTGTGTGAAGTGCGGCCATCAAATGCGGGAAGCCGATAAACAGGCACGCGATCAGGTTCGCAGTAACGAGCAAGTGATCGGAATTTTCCATCCCGAGTAGCGAAATGGCCCAGCTTTTTTTAAGCTTAAGCACACAGCGGGATTGAATTCCGTTACAATTGACGCCATTAACGCTGAAGTCGCAAGAGAAAAAGAGTGCCTCTTGTACTCAGCCCCGAACCTTTCTGGTTGGTGTTATTGCACGCAAGAATAGACCAATGAGACGGGATCTTAGTTCTCAACGGTTAGGAGATATCATGAAAGTAGCAAAAGACCTGGTGGTAAGCCTGGCCTATCAGGTACGTACAGAAGACGGTGTGTTGGTTGACGAGTCACCGGTGAGTGCACCGTTAGACTATCTGCACGGTCATGGTTCCCTGATTTCTGGTCTGGAAAATGCGCTGGAAAACCACGTCGCGGGCGATAAGTTTGACGTGCATATCCCGGCAAATGACGCGTACGGTCAGTACGATGACAACCTGGTACAGCGCGTACCAAAAGACGTCTTTATGGGCGTTGACGAATTACAGGTTGGCATGCGTTTCCTGGCGGAAACCGATCAGGGTCCGGTGCCGGTTGAAATCACCGAAGTGGAAGACGACCATGTTGTGGTTGACGGTAACCACATGCTGGCGGGTCAGAACCTGAACTTTAACGTTGAGGTGGTTGCGATTCGTGAAGCCACACCGGAAGAGCTGGCACACGGCCATGTTCACGGTGCAGATGGTCATCACCACGACCATGACCATGACCATGACCACGGTAAAGGTGGTTGCGGAACGGGCGGTTGTGGCTGCAGCCACTAAGTCCGACGCGGTAGTGCAGGGCCACCTTCGGGTGGCCTTACTTTTTGCGGCATTTTATTGTCAGCAGACCTCGGCAGAGCGGGCCTGCCGACAGTCAGCCTGGCCTGTCACGGATGGATCAGTAATGCGGCGGCGGGGTTTCTTCTGAAGCATCGGCAATCATCGACGGCGCGCTGGCTTTAAACTTCTCAAGTAACAGGCGCATATGTTCGCGCATCTTACTCATTTCAAGTTCATGCTGAACGACGGTATTGTTCAGTTGATCGATAGTGATCTCCTGAAAGGCCAGCTTACTTTCAAGCGCTTCAATACGTTGTTCCCACTCTGACTGTTGCATGATCTTTTCTCCTGTTAAGGGGTTACTCAGCGCATGATTCTAAAGGCTGGCGTTGCAGAATTGCCCTATTTATTCGCTTTTATTTGGTGTTTAGCTTGAAAAAGGGTCAGATGACATCATCTCTGGTGAAACTTCCTGATGCAAAAAAGGTCGGAAGTAGACCAGATAATTACGTTGTGGGAGTGTTCGTCACTGCCACGTAAAGTTATAGTGTGGGCCCTCAGTCCGCAATGATTCCCGAGGTGAGAGGCTTCGGTTTTGGAGAAAGGATGAAATCACTGTTTAAAGTCACATTGTTAGCTACCACCATGGCCGTCGCGCTGAATGCTCCGCTGGCAATGGCTGCAGAAACAGCAGCAGCTCCGGCCGCTGCCGATGCTCCACAGTCTGCTCCTCAGGCTCCAAAAAATGCCGCCTTCAAAAATGAAGATCAGCAATCTGCATACGCTTTGGGTGCGTCACTGGGCCGTTATATGGACAACTCCCTGAAAGAACAGGAGAAGTTGGGCATCAAGCTGGACAAGCAGCAACTGATTGCCGGTGTTCAGGACGCGTTTGGCGGCAAGAGTAAACTGTCTGACGAAGAAATCGAGCAAACCCTGCAGGCGTTCGAAGCCCGCGTGAAAGGCGCGGCGTCAGCCAAGATGGAAAAAGACGCAAAAGAAAATGCCGAGAAGGGTGAAGCTTACAGCGCTAAGTTTGCTAAAGAGAGCGGCGTGAAGAAGACCGAAAGTGGTCTGCTGTATAAGGTTGAGAAAGAAGGGACCGGTGAAGCACCAAAAGACAGCGATACAGTCGTTGTAAACTACAAAGGTACCCTGATCGACGGCACCGAGTTTGATAACTCTTACACGCGCGGTGAGCCCCTGTCTTTCCGTCTTGACGGCGTGATTCCAGGCTGGACTGAAGGCCTGAAGCACGTTAAGAAAGGCGGTAAGATCAAGCTGGTTATCCCACCAAACCTGGCGTACGGTAAAAACGGTGTTCCGGGCATCCCGGCTAACTCCACGCTGGTGTTTGACGTTGAGCTGCTTGATATCAAACCGGCACCAAAAGCGGATGAAAAAACGCAGGCACCTGCTGCTGACGCGAAGAAATCCCAGTAATCTGTCTGCCGCCACCTTCGGGTGGCGGTTTCTCTTTATGACAAACCTCTGGCATAACCCCGCGACATTTGCCAGACTATCGCCTGCATAACTATCCCAATATTGAGTCTGCCCGTAGCCGCTGTGACAGGCTCCAGCCATGTAGGGTGATGTCTTCAATGTCTAATCCATTCAATCCCGGTGAACTGAGCGACTTCGATCTTCTGGAGCAGCATCCGTTCGAGCAAACTGATTACGATATTTTAAAATCGTATGAGGCCGTTGTAGATGGTCTTGCCATGTTGATCGGCTCGCATTGTGAAATCGTCCTTCACTCACTGGAAGATTTAAACTGTTCGGCCGTGCGTATTGCTAACGGCGAGCATACAGGGCGTAAAGTGGGCTCGCCCATCACGGATTTAGCCTTGCGCATGCTGCATGATATGCAGGGTGCAGACAGCAACGTCTCCCGCGCTTATTTTACCCGCGCGAAAAGTGGTGTGCTGATGAAGTCCGTCACGATTGCGATTCGTAATCGCCAGCAGCGGGTGATTGGCTTGCTGTGTATCAACATGAACCTCGACGTTCCGTTTTCACAGATCATGTCGACGTTTCTGCCGCCAGAGATGCAGCAGGTCGATTCCAATGTGAACTTTGCCAGTTCGGTCGATGACCTGGTCATGCAGACGCTGGAATTTACGATTGAAGAAGTGAGCGCCGACCGTAACGTCTCGAATAATGCCAAGAACCGTCAGATCGTATTGAATCTGTATGAAAAAGGGATTTTCGATATCAAAGACGCCATCAATCAGGTCGCCGAGCGCTTAAATATTTCCAAACATACCGTGTACCTGTACATCCGCCAGTTTAAAAACGGTGACTTTCAGGGGCAGGATCGTTAATGCGCTATGCGCTTCTTGTCACCGGTCCGGCCTATGGTACGCAGCAGGCGACCAGCGCGCTGCTGTTTGCCAACGCGCTGCTGGCAGCGGGACACCAGCTGGAAAGCGTCTTTTTTTATCGGGAAGGGGTGCTGAACGCCAATCAGCTTAGCGCGCCCGCCAGTGACGAATTCGATCTTGTTCGTGCCTGGCAGTCGCTTCATCAGGCGCATGGGGTGGCGCTGAACATTTGCGTGGCGGCCGCACTCCGGCGCGGCGTAACGGATGCGCAGGAAGCCTCACGGCTTGCGCTGCCGGGCGCGAATCTTCAGCCCGGTTTTACCCTGGCCGGCTTAGGCGCGCTGGCGGAAGCGGCGCTGCGTTGCGAGCGGATGGTGCAGTTCTGATGAAGCGTGTCGCGTTTGTATTCACCCGAGCCCCACATGGCAGCAGTGCGGGACGTGAAGGGTTAGATGCGGTGCTGGCCACCGGCGCGTTGAGTGACGATATCGGCCTGTTTTTTATTGGAGATGGCGTTCTGCAGCTTAACAGTGAGCAACAGCCGGAAAATATTCACAGCCGGCATTATGCCGCTACCTTCGGCGTGCTGGCGCTGTATGATATCGACCAGTGTTATCTGTGCAGGGCGTCGCTGCAGTCGCGCGGTTTAGCGGAAAATGCGCCACGCATTCTGGATGCCGAAATTTTAGATGCGTCGGCCCTGCGGAAAAAACTCGCAGGCTATGACCGTATTTTGACTTTTTAAGAGCACCTAATGCTGCATACGTTATTTCACTCACCGACTTACAGCGACATCGAAAGCCTGACCCGACTGCTTATGCCGGAAGATGACCTGCTCTTGCTGCAGGATGGCGTACTGGCGGCGATTGAGGGCAGCAGGGCGCTGGAACAGCTTCGCGCCTCAGGGGCGAAGCTCTGGGCACTGGAAGATGACCTGAATGCCCGGGGGCTGAGCACGCAAATTTCCCCTGTTGTGCAGTCTGTGGACTATACTTTTTTCGTTGCGCTAACGGTAAAACATCAACAACAAATGGCCTGGTAATGCGTTGGCCCCCTGGTTATTTCTTGACACCTTTTTGACACAGCCCTAAAATTCTGCCTCCTCGTAATTCTACGAGGTGATTTATTACGTGTTTACGAAGCAAAAAGCTAAATCCCAGGAGCTATTTAATGGCAACAGTTAACCAGCTGGTTCGCAAACCACGCGTCCGCAAAGTTGCAAAGAGCAACGTGCCGGCGCTGGAAGCTTGCCCGCAGAAACGTGGCGTTTGTACCCGTGTGTACACCACCACTCCTAAAAAACCAAACTCAGCACTGCGTAAAGTTTGCCGTGTGCGTTTGACTAACGGTTTTGAAGTCACCTCCTACATCGGTGGTGAAGGTCACAACCTGCAGGAACACTCCGTGATCTTGATCCGTGGCGGTCGTGTTAAAGACCTGCCAGGTGTGCGTTACCACACCGTCCGTGGCGCGCTGGACTGCTCAGGTGTTAAAGACCGTAAGCAGTCACGCTCCAAGTACGGCGTGAAGAAGCCAAAGGCTTAATGGTTCTCCGTTAAGTAAGGCCAAACGTTTTAACTTAAATGTCAAACTAAACTCGTAGAGTTTTGGACAATCCTGAATTAACAACGGAGTATTTCCATGCCACGTCGTCGCGTCATTGGTCAGCGTAAAATTCTGCCGGATCCTAAGTTCGGATCAGAGCTGCTGGCTAAATTTGTAAATATCCTGATGGTAGATGGTAAAAAATCTACTGCTGAATCTATCGTCTATACCGCACTTGAGACCCTGGCTCAACGTGCTGGTAAAGATGGCCTGGAAGCTTTTGAGGTTGCTCTCGAAAACGTGCGTCCGACTGTCGAAGTTAAGTCACGTCGCGTTGGTGGTTCAACCTATCAGGTTCCAGTTGAAGTCCGTCCGGTTCGTCGTAATGCCCTGGCAATGCGTTGGATCGTAGAAGCTGCTCGTAAACGCGGTGATAAATCTATGGCTTTACGCCTGGCGAACGAACTTTCTGACGCTGCAGAAAACAAAGGTACTGCAGTTAAGAAACGTGAAGACGTTCACCGTATGGCTGAAGCCAACAAGGCGTTCGCTCACTACCGCTGGTAACAGCTGCGTAGTTGTTGTTAAACCAGCGGGCGCTCAAACAGCCAACCCGCTGGGGTCGACTAACTTTGAACGTCCTAAAAACCGAGGAATAAAATGGCTCGTACAACACCCATTGCGCGCTACCGTAATATCGGTATCAGCGCACACATCGACGCCGGTAAAACCACTACTACCGAGCGTATCCTGTTCTACACCGGTGTTAACCACAAAATCGGTGAAGTGCATGATGGCGCAGCGACCATGGACTGGATGGCACAGGAGCAGGAACGTGGTATTACCATCACGTCTGCTGCAACGACCGCGTTCTGGTCAGGTATGGCTAAGCAGTTTGAGCCACACCGCATCAACATCATCGACACCCCGGGACACGTTGACTTCACCATCGAAGTAGAACGTTCCATGCGTGTGCTCGATGGCGCAGTAATGGTTTACTGTGCTGTAGGTGGTGTTCAGCCACAGTCTGAGACCGTATGGCGTCAGGCTAATAAATATAAAGTTCCACGCATTGCGTTCGTTAACAAAATGGACCGCATGGGTGCAAACTTCCTGAAAGTAGTTGGTCAGATCGAATCTCGTCTGGGCGCGACTCCGGTTCCGCTGCAGATCGCTATCGGCGCTGAAGAAAACTTCACCGGCGTTGTTGACCTGATCAAAATGAAAGCCATCAACTGGAACGACCAGGATGCGGGCGTGACCTTCGATTACGAAGAGATCCCAGCTAACCTGCAAGAACTGGCTGAAGAATGGCGCGGCAAGCTGATCGAAGCTGCAGCAGAAGCCTCTGAAGAGCTGATGGAGAAATTCTTCAGCGGTGAAGAGCTGACTGAAGAAGAGATCAAAAAAGCGCTGCGTCAGCGCGTGCTGAAAAACGAAATCATCCTGGTGACCTGTGGTTCTGCATTTAAGAACAAAGGTGTTCAGGCAATGCTGGATGCGGTTGTTGAGTATCTGCCAGCCCCGACCGACGTACCGGCAATCAACGGTATGCTGGACGATGGTAAAGATACCCCAGCTGAGCGTCACGCAAGTGATGAAGAGCCGTTCTCTGCTCTGGCGTTTAAGATCGCAACTGACCCATTCGTGGGTAACCTGACGTTCTTCCGCGTTTACTCTGGTGTGGTTAACTCAGGCGATACCGTTCTGAACTCCGTGAAATCTGCACGTGAGCGTTTCGGTCGTATCGTTCAGATGCACGCTAACAAACGTGAAGAAATCAGCGAAGTTCGCGCAGGTGACATCGCCGCTGCGATCGGCCTGAAAGACGTTATCACTGGTGATACCCTGTGTGATCCAAACGCGCCAATCATTCTGGAGCGTATGGAATTCCCTGAGCCGGTAATTTCTATCGCCGTTGAGCCGAAAACCAAAGCTGACCAGGAAAAAATGGGTCTGGCTCTGGGTCGTCTGGCGAAAGAAGACCCGTCATTCCGCGTATGGACTGACGAAGAGTCTAACCAGACTATCATCGCTGGTATGGGTGAACTTCACCTCGATATCATCGTTGACCGTATGAAGCGTGAATTCAACGTTGAAGCGAACGTGGGTAAACCACAGGTTGCTTACCGTGAAGCTATCCGCTCTAAAGTTACCGGTATCGAAGGTAAACACGCCAAGCAGTCTGGTGGTCGTGGTCAGTACGGTCATGTTGTTATCGACATGTACCCGCTGGAGCCAGGTTCGAACCCGAAAGGTTACGAATTTGTCAACGATATCAAAGGTGGTGTAATTCCTGGCGAATTCATCCCAGCCGTTGATAAAGGTATCCAGGAGCAGTTGAAATCAGGCCCACTGGCAGGTTATCCGGTTGTGGATCTGGGTGTTCGTCTGCACTTCGGTTCTTACCATGACGTTGACTCCTCTGAACTGGCGTTTAAACTGGCCGCGTCTATTGCCTTTAAAGATGGCTTTAAGAAAGCGCAGCCTGTTCTGCTTGAGCCTATCATGAAGGTTGAAGTTGAAACCCCAGAAGAGAACACCGGTGACGTAATCGGTGACCTTAGCCGTCGTCGTGGTATGCTCAAAGGGCAGGAATCTAACGCTACTGGCGTTCAGATCCACGCTGAAGTTCCACTGTCTGAAATGTTCGGATATGCAACTCAGCTGCGCTCTCTGACCAAAGGTCGTGCTTCGTACTCCATGGAGTTCCTGAAGTATGACGACGCACCGAACAACGTTGCGCAGGCCGTTATTGAAGCTCGTAGCAAATAAGCTACGGTTTAAATTTGAACTGATGCCTTCATCCCGGGTGATGAAGGCATAACGTAAGGAATATCGCCATGGCGAAAGAGCAATTTCAACGTAACAAACTGCACGTAAACGTGGGCACCATCGGTCACGTTGACCACGGTAAAACCACCCTGACTGCAGCAATCACCAC
>NZ_SOAJ01000008.1:0-114958 GCF_004364735.1 Pantoea sp. PNA 14-12
CCCACCTGACCCCATGCCGAACTCAGAAGTGAAACGCCGTAGCGCCGATGGTAGTGTGGGGTCTCCCCATGCGAGAGTAGGGAACTGCCAGGCATCAATAAAGTAGAAAATCCCCGTACGGAAGTACGGGGATTTTTTACGTCCGGCGTCCGGTGAGGGCGGGGGCTGCCGGGCCTCTGCGGGCTTCAGGCCAGATCTCTGTTGCTGCCTGCCGGTCTCCTCCCTGGTCCTGCCCTGACCGTTTACCTTGCCTCTGCATGTATGCGGAACCGTCATACCATTCATCTTCCGACGCCGCCCTCGTACAACCCCATACGACGTCTCAGCCGATACCTGTCAGAGATAACGCGCCCTGTATCTCGTTCCCTTAACTGGCCTTTTCCAGCCATGTCATGATAAATGCAGCAATCTCTCCGGGCTGGTTCATATCCACGGTAGGCACATCCGGCTTACGCGAAAGGTCGTCAGTGACAACCGCCACGACATGCTCATCCAGCAGATCGACCAACTCCCCTTTAACACCCGATCGCCAAAGCACGATTTTGGGCACGGGCTCATCTTTGAAGCCTTCCACTAGCACCAAATCCAGTTGCGTACTATCCATTCGTGAGGCTAACGCCCTTAGACTAACGGGCTGCTCTGGCGTTTCACACATCATCGCCCAGCGCCGATCGCTGGCGACAATAACCTGATCGGCACCGGCTTTTCGCAGCCGATAGCTGTCCTTACCTGGCGTATCAACATCCATCTGATGATGCGTATGTTTGATCAGTCCTGCTCGTATTCCCTGCGCTTTCAACAGCGGTATAACCTGCTCAAGCAGCGTGGTTTTACCGGTTCCGCTCCAGGCGACAATTGCTAATAACGGGACGGGCATGATGATTTCTCCCGATTAACCAGATCGTCAGGCGTATTAATATTGCGGAAAGCTGATTCCGCATCACTGAACAGTACGGGATGTCCACCCTGTTCACGCATAAATTGCATAAGCCTGCGTTCACCACGTAACAAGCCCGCTTCAAGATCGCCGATCAGCGCCCGATTCATCAGCGCCAGAGTCGGATGATCACGTTCGGATGACTGCACCCAGACAACAGGTGCGCTGTTACGCTGCTGCCAAAGACGCGCAACAAAATCGCCGGGAATATCAGGTGTATCGCACGCGCAAAACGCAACCCACTCAGTAGGACTGTTTCGCAAACCGCTCAGCATACCTGCCAGTGGTCCGGGATAGTCCTGCATGGTGTCAGCCACGACCTGACAACCACTTATCTGATAACGATCAATGTTACGGTTGGCGCTTATTAACACAATGTCTACCTGCGGCTTTAACCGCTGAAGAACATGCTGATAAAGTGGTTTACCTTGCAGCATTATTAACCCTTTATCCTGTCCTCCCATACGGCGACCTTGTCCACCTGCAAGGATTACCCCGGTAATTGCTGTCATTTTCGTCTCCTGACTCAAATCTGGACGATACTCACATTGCGGCAGCGGACCACCTGCATAAAGGAATCATCATGAAAACGCATCGGCTGAGTGAACTGCTCGAACTCCTGCAACCTGCCTGGGAAAAAGAACCTGATCTTAACCTGCTGGCATTTTTACAAAAACTGGCTCAGGCGTCCGGTTTCGTTGGCCCATTAAGTGAATTAAGCGATGACATATTGATTTATCATCTAAAAATGCGTGATTCTGCCAGCCATGATCAGATTCCAGGACTGAAAAAAGATTATGAAGTTGATTTTAAAACGGCGCTGCTGCGTGCACGTGGAGTCATTAAAAATGATGAGTAGTGTTATCCTTAGCCGCTCACAGTAAAGATAAGCACAGGGATAACCATGAGTGATGCCGCCTTTAATTTTCAAACGCTCAATCCAGATGTCCTGCTTGATGCGCTTTGGGAAACAGGTATTCGGGTAGATTCCGGTCTTACGGCCCTGAACAGCTACGAAAACCGCGTTTATCAGTTTAGCGATGATAACAGGCAGCGCTATGTGGCCAAGTTTTACCGACCACAGCGTTGGTCAGCTGAGCAGATTACTGAGGAGCATCAGTTCTCTCACGATTTACTCGGCGATGAAGTGCCCATAGCTGCGCCCCTGGTTCTTAAGGGTAATACGTTGCAACAGCATGCGGGTTTTTACTTTGCGGTTTTCCCCAGCCTCGGGGGCCGACAATATGAAACCGATAACGACGATCAGATGGAATGGGTTGGGCGCTTCCTGGGCCGCATGCATCAAACTGGCCGAAAAAATCTGTTCCGGCACCGCCCCTCAATGGGGCTTGATGAATATCTGGATCAGCCCCGGGATGTGCTGGCAAACGCTGAACTTGTGCCCGCGTCGCTGCGCAGTGCACTGTCAGAGGCCGTCGATAAGCTGGGTATGGCACTCCGTCAATGCTGGCACGACAACTGGCAGCCGTTACGATTACATGGTGATTGCCACCCAGGCAATATCCTGTGGCGGGACGGCCCCCTGTTTGTCGATCTCGACGATGCCCGCAATGGCCCGGCCGTTCAGGATCTGTGGATGTTGATCAGCGGTGATAAGCAGGAGCAGCGGATCCAGTGGGATATTCTGCTGGAAGCCTATAGTGAATTCAGTGATTTCGATATTAACGAATTGTCACTGATTGAACCTTTACGTGCGATGCGCATGATTTATTATCTGGCCTGGGTTGTTCGCCGCTGGCAGGACCCCGCCTTTCCGCGCGCGTTTCCCTGGATGACCGATGAGGATTTTTGGCGCAGGCAAATTTTGCAGTTTATCGAGCAGGAAAAGGTGTTGCGGGAACCCCCGTTGCAGCTGACCCCGCAATTTTAATGACAAGTCAGGAGAGTTTTCCCCAATGAAGAAAATATTTTTTGCACTGATGGGTTTGGTGCTGGCCTTCAGCGCATCTGCTGCACAATTCTCTGAAGGTAAACAATATGTCAGCCTGCCTAAGCCGGTTGCCGGTGAACCGCAGGTCATGGAGTTTTTCTCTTTTTTCTGTCCTCACTGCTACCAGTTTGAAGAAATCTATCATGTCAGTGATGCGGTGAAAAAGAACCTGCCAGCGGATACCAAAATGGTTAAATACCATGTTGATTTCCTGGGCGGCGAGCTGGGGCCGGTTGTCACGCACGCATGGGCTGTGGCCATGGCGCTGGGAGTTGAAGATAAAGTCACGGCACCTATTTTCGACGGTATTCAGAAAACCCAGACCATTACCGATCCCGCCAGTCTGAAAGACGTTTTCATCAAAGCCGCAGGCATTACCTCTGAGCAATATGATTCGGCCTGGAACAGCTTTGCAGTAAAAGCGCTGGTTGCCCAGCAGCAAAAAGCGGCCGCTGATGTGGATCTGCGCGGTGTTCCCGCTATCTTTATTAACGGCAAATACATGGTTAATAATGGTGGACTGGATACGAGCTCAATGGAAAACTTCGTGGCGGATTATGCCAACGTTGTTAAATTCCTGGTCGAAAAGAAATAAGCGTTTTTTGCTATCATCTTCCGCAAAACGCCAGCATTCGCTGGCGTTTTCTTTTGCCATCACTCACCTTATCTCTGCTGGAGTGGAGAAGCACAGTTTTTCTATCCACACAAGCAGACATGCCGTCAAAAATCACGATCACATCACGGTTTTGTTTTAAGTTACTAATTTTAAACAAGTATCATTGCTGGCTAGGATCGCTATGATATAAATAAATGATTGATATGATTTTTACGCACAAAGTTATCCACAGGAAGATCGTTACGATCCAAAAGGCTACAGCACCAAAAAAACAACTTCCCGTTTGTCTTGATTAACCCTTTTCGCCAAGGTGTGGCATCCTTATAGACCAATCCATGGCAACGAAGAATACACAGACATATGGCGCAAATAGCAGAAAACCCCCTGATTTTGGTTGATGGCTCATCCTATCTTTATCGCGCGTACCACGCTTTCCCGCCGCTGACGAACAGTGCAGGAGAGCCTACCGGTGCTATGTATGGCGTGCTGAACATGCTTAAAAGCCTGTTGGTTCAATACAGCCCTACACATGTTGCTGTGGTGTTTGATGCTAAAGGCAAAACCTTCAGGGATGAGCTGTTTGAACATTACAAATCTCATCGCCCGCCCATGCCCGACGATCTGCGGTCACAGATTGAGCCGTTACACGAAATGGTGCGTGCGATGGGATTGCCTCTGCTGGCCGTCAGCGGTGTCGAAGCGGATGATGTGATTGGTACGCTGGCGTTAGAAGCGGAAAAAAAGGGTTACTCTGTCCTTATCAGTACGGGCGACAAAGATATGGCGCAGCTGGTGACCCCAGCGATAACGTTAATCAATACGATGACTAACACCATTCTTGGGCCGGAAGAAGTTGTGCAAAAGTATGGTGTGCCACCCGCCTTGATCATCGATTTTCTGGCGATGATGGGCGACAGCTCAGATAACATTCCAGGCGTACCAGGCGTGGGTGAAAAAACGGCTCAGGCCCTGCTACAGGGACTGGGAGGGATGCAGTCGATCTACGATAATCTCGATAAAGTTGCCGATCTTTCATTCCGTGGCGCCAAAACTATGGCCACAAAGCTGGAACAAAACCGCGAGGTGGCGTTTCTCTCCTATCAACTTGCGACCATTAAAACGGATGTGGCGCTGGATCAGCCTTGTGAGGCGCTTACCGTCGGTGAACCGGATATTCAGGCCTTGCAGGCGCTGTTTAGCCGTTACGAGTTCAGGCGCTGGTTGACCGACCTGCAAGAGGGAAAATGGCTACAGGGTAAGAAAAGCAACCGACAGGCCCAACAGGTTCTTGTCGATGAGCCTGTAAAGGCGGAAGCCTCAAGCGTCTTGTCTGCCGAGGGTTATGTCACCATCCTGGATCAGCAAACGCTGGACAACTGGGTTGAGAAACTGAAAAAAAGCGACGTTTTCGCGTTTGACCTTGAAACCGATGCGCTGGACACGTTAACAGCCAACATTGTGGGTCTCAGTTTCGCCATCGCGCCAGGCGAAGCGGCTTATCTTCCTGTCGCGCATGATTATCTTGATGCGCCCGAACAGCTTGATCGCGATGCGGTGCTCGCACAGCTCAAACCGCTGCTGGAAGATCCTGATGTGAGCAAAGTGGGGCAAAACCTCAAGTACGATCGCGGTGTCCTTAAGAACTACGATATTGAGTTAGCAGGCATTAAATATGACACCATGCTTGAGTCGTACATCCTGAACAGTGTGGTGGGCAAGCATGATATGGACAGCCTGTCGGCACGCTGGTTGAATCATAAAACGGTCACCTTCGAAGAGATCGCCGGTAAGGGTAAAAATCAGCTTACGTTTAATCAGATTGCCCTTGAGCAGGCTGCGCATTATGCGGCAGAAGATGCTGACGTCACGTTGCAGTTGCACCTGAAGATGTGGCCTGAGCTTGAGAAAGAAGCCGGCCCGAAAAAGGTGTTCGAACAGATCGAGATGCCGTTGCTCAGGGTCATTTCGCGCATTGAGCGTAATGGTGTGTTGATCGATCAGGCCATCTTAGCGCAGCACTCAAAAGAGCTGACATCGCGCCTGGCTGAACTGGAACGTGAAGCGCATGAACTGGCGGGCGAGCCGTTTAATCTCTCTTCCACGAAGCAGCTGCAGGTCATCCTGTTTGAAAAGCAGGGCATCAAGCCCACCAAGAAAACGCCGGGTGGTGCGCCGTCGACCAGCGAAGAAGTGCTGGCAGAGCTGGCGCTGGACTATCCATTACCGAAAGTCATTCTGGAGCACCGTGGGCTGTCAAAACTCAAGTCCACGTACACCGATAAGCTGCCGTTGATGATCAATCCTGTAACCGGCCGCGTGCATACGTCTTACCATCAGGCCGTCACCGCGACCGGACGTTTATCATCTACCGATCCTAATCTGCAAAACATCCCGGTGCGGAATGACGAAGGACGGCGCATTCGCCAAGCCTTCGTAGCAGGCAAAGGCAACCGCATCGTCGCGGCGGACTACTCGCAGATTGAACTGCGTATCATGGCCCATCTGTCGCAGGATAAAGGCCTGCTGGACGCGTTCTCGCAGGGAGAAGATATCCACCGGGCTACCGCAGCGGAAGTGTTTGGCGTACCGCTCAGTAAGGTGACGGGTGAACAACGTCGCAGCGCGAAGGCCATCAACTTTGGTCTCATCTACGGTATGAGTGCATTTGGCTTATCCCGCCAGCTGAATATCGGTGCAGGTGAGGCGAAGAAATATATGGATCTGTACTTCGAGCGCTATCCAGGCGTCCTGCGCTACATGGAAAATACGCGTCAGCTCGCCGCGAGTAACGGTTATGTCGAAACGCTGGACGGGCGTCGCCTGTGGTTGCCTGACATCAAGTCCAGCAATGCGATACGACGTAAAGCGGCAGAACGCGCCGCAATCAACGCCCCCATGCAAGGAACGGCGGCCGATATCATTAAACGCGCGATGATCGCGGTTGATAACTGGTTACAGGAACAGCGAAGCGACGCAGTGAAGATGATTATGCAGGTGCACGATGAACTGGTGTTCGAAATCAAAGAGGAGGCCGTTGAAGCGGCCAGTAAGCAGATTCGTACGCTAATGGAAGGCAGTATGGCGCTGGATGTGCCCTTACTGGTTGAAGTTGGGGTAGGGGATAACTGGGAGCAGGCACACTAGGTAAGCAACCGGCGCTGACGTGATGCGTTAGCGCCCGGTGAGAAACGTGGCCCGTTCAACCATTCAGGTTTTCTCAGCATCATGAAGGAATGACTGACTCTGCCTCCACCATTTTTTTGATAATTTAACTACATGTCATCTTCATTTTTGTGACGAGCATAGTAAAAAAAGTGGCGGAAAATGAATGGGAGTAACAAAAAAACCTTTGTTGCTCACAAAAAATCAGGTAAAGTTCGAGGCGTAGGGTACAGAGGTAAGATGTTCTATCTTTCAGACCTTTTACTTCACGTAATCGGATTTGGCTGAATTTAGCCGCCCCAGTCATTCTGTGACTGGGGCGTTTTTTATTGGGCTTTTTGCCCGGCCTTACGCGTCACTGTCCTGATCGTCCACTGCGGGTTCCAGTTCACTAAACCAGCTATTCAGCTTGTGGCGCACTTTATCAACGCCAATCTTTTTCAGCGATGAGAACACCTCCACCTGCACATCTCCCATGAAAGCCAGCGAGGCTTCCTTCACCATATTAAGCTGGGCCTTACGTGCGCCAGATGCGAGCTTGTCGGCTTTCGTCAGCAGCAGCAAAACAGGAATACCGCTGTCAACGGCCCACTGAATCATTTGCTGATCCAAATCTTTAAGAGGGTGACGAATATCCATCAGTACCACCAGGCCTTTTAATGCCTGGCGTTTTTGCAGATATTCTCCCAGTGCCCGCTGCCACTTGAGTTTCATCTCTTCCGGCACTTCGGCATAGCCATAACCGGGTAGATCGACGAGGCGCTTACCTTCGGCCACCTCAAACAGGTTAATCAACTGCGTACGACCGGGCGTTTTACTGGTACGCGCCAGGCTTTTTTGGTTGGTTAACGTGTTTAAAGCGCTGGATTTCCCCGCATTTGAACGGCCAGCGAACGCCACTTCAATGCCGGTATCAGAAGGTAAGTGGCGGATATCAGGCGCGCTAAGGATGAAGCGGGTGACATGGTAATTCAGTTCAGACAAGGTAGTACTCCAGAAACGCATTAGGGCAATGGCGCTGATTATACGCATTATGGCGGGAAAGTGCTCAATACCATTGTTCAGGGCTCGCTGTAAGACATTTGCCATAAATCTTGCAGGTTATGTCGCTTTTTAATTAAAAAATTAAAAAAATAAATGATTAAAATTCAGTGAATTATACTAAAGTACAGGTTTTTCGCTCAAACACCATACAAGTATTACTTGAGCCTTTTACCAATTGGTCTACATTATTCAGCAGTGCAGGACAGCATTCATCAGGATGATGCGCTCAGGAACGTTGGGATAACGAAGAGCGACAGGAAAGGAAATGGTCAGGGATTGCGGACCAGAAAAGGAAAAGGATGAGCTCCGGAGTTGAGCAGGCGCAGGATTAACCGGGATGTTGTGAGCCGAAACGGATTTGAAACATGATTCCTTCTGCCGAAGGTATGAAATAAGGCGACAGCTTGAGCTGTCGCCTTTTTTCTTTGTCTGGTTTCTGCTAGATTTCGCCGCAATTCTATACTGAATAAAAAACACCGGAACCCAAGATTATGAAGCAACCTGCAAGCGCGGCGAAGGGCAAGCCTGTCGCCAAAGCAAAACGTAAATCGCGTGAAGAGATCAATAACGAAGCGCGCGATCGTAAACGCGATAAAAAGCATCGTGGCCATGCGTCAGGCAGCCGTGCTAACCCGCAAGCGCAGAGCAGCAACGGTAAGCAAGCGGCCCCGGCAAAAGATCCGCGTATCGGCAGTAAAAAGCCGGTGTCGTTAATCGTTGCCGACAACGCTGCACCCGCAAAAACCAAAAAAGTGACGGCAAAACCGGCGAAGCAGAAAGTGGTGCTGACACCGGAAGAAGAGCTGGCGCAGTTAGAGAATAGCGAGCGTCTTGATGCGCTACTGGACCGCCTTGAGAAAGGCGAAACGCTGTCATCTGAGGATCAGGGCTGGCTTGATGTCACGCTGGATCGCATTGATGAACTGATGGAACAGCTCGGTATCGCGATGGACGAGGAAGACGATCCGGAGGCGGAAGAAGATATGTACCGCCTGCTTAAAGGGCATTAAGCCGTCTTTGATCGGCATGCGTAAATGCGCATGCCTGGTTTAACAGGTAAACGACAATGTTTTGGCCTGGATCAATTTTCGTGCTTTTGATGACATGTTATCTCCTGTGGTTATTGTTTAAACTACAACGACTGTCGCGTCTGAAGCAGCGTTTACGGCGGGTTTCCTCCCGCAATCCTCTCTTTCCTTCTGCATCGCGGCCTTTCCCACAGCGAGGTAAACGGAAGGAGTCAGCATGTCAGCGACACAAATCGACTGGGACCAGGCATTAATTGAAAAATACAATGCGGCGGGTCCGCGCTATACCTCTTATCCCACCGCGTTAGCTTTCAGCGAGACCTTTACAGACGCTGATTTTCAACGTGCCACTGAACGTTATCCGCAACGCGCGCTGTCGCTCTATGTTCATATCCCGTTCTGTCATCGCCTGTGCTATTTCTGTGGCTGCAATAAGGTTGTCACGCGTCACTTACATAAAGCCGACCGCTATCTGAACGCGCTGGAACAGGAGATTGTCGCCCGCGCGCCACTGTTTCGTGATCGTCGCGTCACTCAACTGCACTGGGGCGGCGGCACGCCGACATTTTTGAATAAGCAGCAGGTTAGCCGGCTGGTGGCGCTGCTGAAACAGCATTTCACCTTCGAGGATGACGCGGAGATGTCGATCGAGGTCGATCCGCGTGAAATTGAACTGGAGATGATCGATCATCTCCGGACGTGCGGTTTTAATCGCCTGAGCATGGGCGTACAGGACTTTAACAAGGCGGTGCAGGAACGAGTTAATCGGGTGCAGGATGAGGACGTGATTTTTGCCCTGATGGCACGGGCACGTGAGCAGGGGTTTCGTTCAACCAGCATCGACCTGATTTACGGTCTGCCGCTGCAAACGCCGGAAAGCTTTGCTTTTACACTGCAGCGGGTTATCGCGCTGGATCCCGATCGGCTGAGCGTTTTTAACTATGCGCATCTTCCGTCACTCTTTGCCGCACAGCGAAAAATTAAAGAAAATGAACTGCCCTCGGCGCAACAGAAGCTGGCCATCCTGCAGCAGAGCATTACAACGCTGACCCGGCATGGCTACCAGTTCATCGGTATGGACCACTTTGCTAAACCGCAGGACGAGCTGGCGGTGGCTCAGCGCGAGGGGAACCTGCACCGCAATTTTCAGGGTTATACCACCCAGGGCGACTGCGATTTACTCGGTCTGGGCGTCTCCGCCATTAGCATGATCGGCGATCGCTACGCGCAAAACCAGAAAAGCCTGAATGACTGGTACAGCCAGGTTGAAAAACAGGGCCATGCCTTATGGCGGGGATTCACGCTCAGTCAGGACGATTGCCTGCGCCGCGATGTGATCAAAACGCTTATCTGCAACTTTGCGCTCGATTTCAGCGCGACAGAAACGCAGTGGAATATCACCTTCGACAGCTATTTTGCCGAAGAGCTGGCGCGGTTAAAACCGCTGATTGCGGATGGGCTGGTGGTGCAAAACGCGACAGGCCTGAAGGTGACAGGAACAGGACGACTGCTGATTCGCTATATTTGTATGTGTTTTGATGCTTATCTGCGACAAAAGACGCAACCACAGCTTTATTCGCGTGTGATTTAACCGCCGGAACAGCACTGGCTGTTCCGGCGGAATGGCTTATTCCATGCCCAGCTCTTTCAGCTTACGCGTCAGCGTATTCCTTCCCCAACCCAGCAAACGCGCGGCTTCCTGTTTGTGACCCTGCGTGTGGCGCAGTGCAGTCGTCAGAAGCGTGCGTTCCATTTCCGGCTGTGCTTCTGACAGCAGGTTTTGATGACCGGAACGCAAGGCACGATCGGCCCATTGTGCCAGCAGGGTTGCCCAGCTGTCGGGAAGCGACTGCGTGGGGCTTTCCGGCGTACTGGATTCGAATAACTCCGGTGGTAAATCCTGAATCAGCACTTCCTGACCGGCGGCCATCACCGTTAACCAACGGCAGGTATTCTCCAGCTGACGCACGTTACCCGACCAGTGCAAACGGGTCAGTGCGGTCTCGGTCTCCGCATGCAGGATCTTGGCTTCCACACCAAGCTCGCGTGCGGCCACCTGCAGGAAATAACGGGCCAGACGGGGAATATCTTCACGACGCTCACGCAGCGGCGGCAAATGCACGCGGATGACATTCAGGCGGTGAAACAAGTCTTCACGGAACTTGCCTTCCTGTACCCGCAGTTCAAGGTTCTGGTGCGTAGCGGCAATGATGCGCACGTCCACTTTGACCGGTGCATAGCCACCGACGCGGTAAAACTGCCCGTCTGCCAGTACGCGCAGCAGGCGCGTCTGAACATCCAGCGGCATATCACCAATTTCATCTAAAAACAGCGTCCCGCCGTCGGCCTGTTCAAAACGTCCCTGACGAATCTGATTCGCACCGGTAAAGGCCCCTTTTTCATGGCCAAACAGTTCCGACTCAATTAAATCCTTAGGGATCGCCGCCATGTTGAGGGCAATAAACGGCGCTTTACTGCGAGGACTGTGGCGGTGCAGTGCGTGCGCTACCAACTCTTTACCTGTACCCGATTCCCCGTTGATCAGCACGCTAATCGACGAACGGGAGAGACGGCCAATAATACGGAACACGTCCTGCATGGCGGGCGCTTCACCGATAATATCGGTGGTGGGGCCGCTTACCGGTTGATTACGTGGCTGCTGTTGCTCCTGATAGTGACTGATGGCACGTTCAACCAGCGCGACCGCTTCGTCGATATCGAACGGTTTGGGCAGGTAATCGAACGCGCCTTGCTGATAGGCGCTTACCGCGGCATCCAGGTCGGAATGCGCTGTCATGATGATAACCGGAAGCATGGGATGGCGCTGTTTGATTTGTTTTAGCAGAGCCAGCCCGTCCATACCCGGCATACGGATATCAGACAATAAAACGTCCGGGGTTTTTGTTGCGAGTGCATTGAGCACGTCGTTCGCGCTGTCAAAAGTGGCACAGCTTAAACCGGCTCCAGTGAGCGCGCGTTCAAGCACCCAGCGGATGGAGCTATCGTCATCGACGATCCAGACTATCCCTCGTTGCATAGAAACCTCACTGGCGAATAGGCAGGTAAACCGAAAACTCGGTATGACCCGGCCAACTGTTGAACTCAATTTTTCCCGAATGCTGATCAATCAGGCTACGGGCAATAGAAAGGCCTAAGCCGGTACCGCCTTCCCGTCCGCTTACCATTGGATAGAACAGCGTATCCTGTAGCTGGGCTGGAATACCGGGGCCGTCATCTTCGATATCAATGCGGGCAACCAGACGATAACGTGTGCCATGCAGTGTTAACTGGAAGGCTGTACGGGTTCGAATCACGATTGTGCCGCCGTCTTCGCCTAACGCCTGCAGCGCATTGCGCACGACGTTCAGCAAAACCTGCTCAATCTGATCGGGATCGTGCGGTAATTCCGGCAGGCTGGGATCGTAATCGCGAACCAGCGATACGTTTTCTGGCAGCTCCATCGAAACCAGGTTAACGACACGTTCCGCTACCTGATGAATACTCTGGGTAATATGCATACCGGGCTGTTGCGGCCCCAGTAAGCGATCAACCAGATTTCGCAGGCGGTCTGCCTGTTCAATAATGACTTTGGTATATTCATTCAGGGCAGGGTCCGGCAGGGCGCGTGACAAAAGCTGCGCCGCGCCGCGCAATCCACCTAGCGGGTTTTTAATCTCATGGGCCAGCCCGCGGACCAGATCGCGTGCGGCCACCTGCTGAGCATGCTGCAGCTGTTCCTGACTCAGGCGACGCTGATTATCCATCGGTGCCATTTCCAGCAGAATCAACCCATCAGGCAGGCGCTGTGCCGTGAGCGACATAATGTGCGCCCGGCCATCCACGACCAGAGTAACTTCGCTGTCAGTAAAGCCCTGGCCCGCCTCAAGACTCTCGCGCATGACCTCGACATTCAGCGAAAAGTAGCCGGTTAATTCAGGTAACGGCGTGCCGAACAATTTACGTGAGCTTTGCGCCAGTAATTGCTGTGCCGCCGGGTTGGCATAATGGATCGCCAAATCGGTATCCACCAACAAAATACTGTTGATTAAGGTATTGAGAATCTGCCCGGCGTCGGGCAGGGAGGCAGTTGCCATACAGCGTTCCTCTGCACTAATTTAGTGCATTGTAGTCTTTAAGCCGGAATTAAAGCGAATGAACGATGAATTCGCGGAGAAAAAAGCCCATCCGAAGATGGGCTAAAGTTTCCACGGCAACAAAAAAACGTTTCAGGTTAAGCGTGCCGCAATTGCAATCTTTCAATGCGGCACCCATTTTGCTGACTCTGAAATTAGACGCTGTAGTACAGTTCGAACTCAACCGGGTGTGGCGTCATGCGCACACGGTCGTTCTCTGATTTACGCAGCTCGATGTAAGCATCGATCGCGTCGTCAGTGAAGACGCCGCCACGGGTCAGGAACTCGCGGTCTTCGTTCAGTGCATTCAGCGCTTCTTCCAGTGAACCTGCAACTTTTGGAATCTCAGCTTCTTCTTCCGGTGGCAGGTCATACAGGTTTTTATCCATCGCATCACCAGGATGGATTTTGTTGATGATGCCATCCAGGCCAGCCATCAGCAGTGCAGTAAACGCCAGGTACGGGTTAGCCGCTGGGTCCGGGAAGCGCGCTTCAATACGACGTGCTTTCGGGCTGGCAACAACCGGGATACGGATTGATGCAGAACGGTTACGGGCAGAGTAAGCCAGCATAACCGGTGCTTCATAACCCGGAACCAGACGCTTGTAAGAGTTGGTGGTTGGGTTGGCCAGGGCGTTGATTGCTTTTGCGTGCTTGATGATACCGCCGATGTAGAACAGCGCGGTTTCAGACAGGCCGCCGTATTTGTCACCAGAGAACAGGTTTTGTCCGCCTTTAGACAGAGACATGTGGCAGTGCATACCTGAACCGTTGTCACCAAACATTGGCTTCGGCATAAAGGTTGCCGTTTTGCCGTAAGCGTGCGCCACGTTGTGCACAACATATTTGTAGATCTGAATTTCGTCAGCTTTTTTGGTCATGGTATTGAAGCGGGTTGCCACTTCGTTCTGGCCCGCTGTCGCAACTTCGTGGTGATGAGCTTCAACAACCAGACCCATTTGCTCCATTGTCAGACACATAGCAGAACGGATGTCCTGTGATGAATCGACCGGTGGAACCGGGAAGTAGCCGCCTTTCAGACCTGGACGGTGACCTTTGTTACCGCCTTCGTATTCTTTGCCGGTGTTCCAGGCCGCTTCGATATCATCGATAGCGACGTGTGAACCAGAGGTTGACGAACCGAAACGGATATCGTCGAACAGGAAGAATTCTGGCTCGGGTCCAAACAGAACGGTATCAGCGATGCCTGAAGAACGCAGATAGTCTTCAGCGCGCTTTGCGATAGAGCGTGGATCGCGGTCATAGCCTTGCATGGTGCCAGGCTCAAGGATGTCACAGCGAATGATCAGTGTTGAATCTTCAAAGAACGGATCCATAACTGCCGTGGTTGCATCCGGCATCAGTACCATGTCTGATTCGTTAATGCCTTTCCAGCCGCCGATGGAAGAGCCATCGAACATTTTGCCTTCTTCGAAGAAGTCAGCGTTAACCTGGTGAGCCGGAATAGTAACGTGCTGTTCTTTACCTTTGGTATCGGTAAAACGCAGGTCAACAAACTTAACTTCGTGCTCGTTCATCATCGAGAGAACGTGTTCAGCGGACATACTCAACTCTCCTGGAAATGGTCATTGTCTACATGGTGAGAACCGGGTGAGGAAATGTGCGACATGTGTCAGCCATACCTCAGTCTGATCCCGACCAGCTCTGCAACCGTTGTCTTACGTCGTTTTCATCTGGATAATACAAAGCGAATTCTGTGCCAACTTTATTTCTTTGCACAAAATCGCGCTGTCATGCACCTTTTTGTCATAAAAGACGTGCACCATGATAGATGCACTGCACTTTTTATGTGCATTGGCGTTGAAAATGAGCACCATTGTGGTGCAAAACATCATTGCAGTGCAATTTTTGCACGGCTATTAGTGCGATTTTGCGACAATGCAATAAACTTTCAGTGAAAAGTGTGATCGTGTTCAGTCTCCCGCTTAATCCGTGTACAATACCGCGTTATTTCTAATGCCTGAGGCAAAAAAGCTGTGATCGAAAATTTGCGTAACATCGCCATCATCGCGCACGTTGACCATGGAAAGACCACCCTGGTTGATAAACTGCTGCAACAGTCTGGTACTTTTGATGCCCGTACTGAAGCCACCGAGCGCGTGATGGACTCCAATGATTTGGAGAAAGAGCGTGGGATTACCATCCTCGCAAAAAATACCGCCATTAAATGGAACGACTACCGTATCAACATCGTTGATACCCCAGGACACGCCGACTTCGGTGGTGAAGTTGAACGCGTAATGTCTATGGTGGATTCGGTACTGTTGGTTGTAGATGCGATGGATGGCCCTATGCCGCAAACCCGCTTCGTTACCAAAAAAGCGTTCGCGCATGGTTTGAAGCCGATTGTGGTTATCAACAAAGTTGACCGCCCTGGCGCACGTCCTGACTGGGTTGTTGATCAGGTGTTTGACCTGTTCGTTAACCTGGATGCAACGGACGAGCAGCTCGATTTCCCTATCATTTTCGCCTCTGCGCTGAATGGTATTGCCGGTCTGGATCACACCGACATGGCTGACGATATGACCCCGCTGTATCAGGCAATCGTTGACCACGTTTCACCTCCACAGGTTGAAGTCGAAGCGCCGCTGCAGATGCAAATCTCTCAGCTGGACTACAACAACTATCTGGGCGTGATCGGTATCGGCCGCATCAAGCGCGGTAAAGTGAAGCCTAACCAGCAAGTCACCATCGTAGACAGCGAAGGCAAAACCCGTAACGGTAAAGTGGGTAAAGTGCTGACTCACCTGGGGCTGGAGCGTATTGACAGCGACCTGGCAGAAGCGGGCGACATCATTGCGATCACCGGTCTGGGTGAACTGAACATTTCTGACACCATTTGCGATCCGCAGAATGTGCAGGCGCTGCCAGCCCTGAGCGTGGATGAGCCAACGGTAACCATGTTCTTCAACGTCAACACCTCACCGTTCTGCGGTAAAGAAGGTAAGTACGTGACCTCACGTCAGATCCTTGAGCGTCTGAACAAAGAACTGGTTCACAACGTGGCACTGCGTGTGGAAGAGACCGAAGATGCTGACGCGTTCCGCGTATCGGGCCGTGGTGAGCTGCATCTGTCTGTACTGATCGAGAACATGCGTCGTGAAGGTTTCGAACTGGCGGTATCCCGTCCGAAAGTTATCTTCCGCGAATTCGAAGGCCGTAAACAAGAGCCATTCGAGAACGTGACGCTGGATATCGAAGAAACGCATCAGGGTTCCGTTATGCAGGCCATGGGCGAGCGTAAAGGCGACCTGAAAAATATGGATCCAGATGGCAAAGGCCGCGTACGTCTTGACTACGTCATCCCAAGCCGTGGTCTGATCGGTTTCCGTAACGAATTTATGACCATGACATCAGGTACAGGTCTGCTGTACTCCACCTTCAGCCACTACGACGATATTCGTCTGGGCGAAGTGGGTCAGCGTCAGAACGGCGTTCTGATCTCTAACGGCCAGGGTAAAGCGGTAGCGTTCGCCCTGTTCGGTCTGCAGGATCGCGGTAAGCTGTTCCTGGGCCATGGCGCGGAAGTTTATGAAGGCCAGATCATCGGTATTCACAGCCGTTCTAACGACCTGACCGTGAACTGCCTGACCGGTAAGAAGCTGACTAACATGCGTGCCTCCGGTACTGACGAAGCCACCACACTGGTTCCACCGCAGAAAATGACGCTGGAACAGGCGATCGAGTTCATTGATGATGACGAACTGGTCGAAGTTACGCCTCTGTCAGTGCGTATCCGTAAACGTCACCTGACTGAGAACGACCGTAAGCGTGCTTCACGCGGCGGTAAAGACGCCTAATCGCGTAGTAATAACGCCCCGTTTTAACGGGGCTTTTTTTTGTCCGGGGTTTTTACCAGCTCAGTTAAATCCAGTCTAAACCAGCCTGTAACTTCTTCTTTGTCCCCTTCCCACTTTGTCCTGTCGTACCTTAATTTAAAGTGTGTAATTTTCTCGTCCGGGCCGCCTGTTCAGGCCGCACTTTTACCGCTAGAGTGAATGATCCAGGGAACCAAAGGAGGCACCATGCTGTATATCTTTGATTTGGGCAATGTGATTATCGATATCGACTTTAACCGCGTGTTGGGCGTCTGGAGTGACCTCAGCCGCGTACCGCTGGCATCGCTTCAAAGTCATTTTCAAATGGATGCGGCTTTTGAGCAGCATGAGCGCGGTGAAATCAGCGATGAAGCCTTTGCAGAAGCCTTATGTGAAAAACTGGAGATTGCGCTGAGCTATGAACAGTTTGCTGCGGGCTGGCAGGCTATCTTTGTGGGAGTGCGTCCGGATACGCTGGCGCTGATGAATCAGCTACGCCAGGCGGGACATCGGGTGGTGATATTGTCGAATACCAATGCACTGCATTGCACCTTCTGGCCGACCCAGTATCCTGATGTGCAGCAGGCGGCTGACAAGATTTATCTGTCCCAGGAACTGGGCATGCGTAAACCTGAAGCCCGCATTTATCAGCACGTACTGGATGCGGAAGGATTCAGTGCCGATCAGGCCGTCTTCTTCGACGACAATGCCGCCAATATTGAAGGTGCGCGCGCATTAGGCATTACCAGCGTGCTGGTGACCGACAGTAAAACCGTGCCCGACTGGTTCGCGGGTCAGCCTTAAGCCATGAAGTTACATCGTTTTCGCCCCAGGTTTCACGCCTTCTGGCTGTGGCTTAAGCTGCTCTGGAAGCGCATTGATAATGATGCCATGACGACACAGGCGGGCAACCTGGCCTTTGTGTCGCTACTGGCGCTGGTGCCGCTGATCGCCGTAGTTTTTGCGCTGTTTGCCGCGTTTCCTGTGTTTTCTGATATCAGCGTCCAGCTTAAAAACTTTATTTTTGCCAACTTTATGCCTGCTGCGGGGAACACGTTGCAGCGTTACCTTGAGCAGTTTGTGGCTAACGTGCACCGCATGACCGCCGTGGGCGCCGTGGGGCTGATTGTCACGGCGCTGCTGTTGATGCATTCTGTCGATTCGGCTCTGAATGCTATCTGGCGCAGTCATAAAAAGCGCCCGCTGGTCTATTCCTTTGCCGTCTACTGGATGATATTGACGCTTGGGCCGTTGCTGGCTGGTGCCAGTTTAGCCATCAGCTCTTACCTGCTGTCGCTGAAATGGATAAACGTGACGGGGGTGACCAGCCTGGTCGATCAGACGCTGCGTTTCTTTCCCTTGCTTCTGTCGTGGCTGTCATTTTGGTTGCTGTACAGTATTGTCCCAACGCAGCGGGTGCCTTCTCGCGATGCGCTGACGGGGGCGCTGGTCGCCGGGTTGCTGTTTGAACTGGGGAAAAAGGGGTTTGCGCTGTATGTTACGATGTTCCCGACGTATCAGTTAATCTATGGCGTGCTGGCGGTGATCCCCATTCTTTTCCTGTGGGTGTACTGGACCTGGTGCATCGTTTTGCTCGGTGCCGAAATTACGGTTACCTTAGATGACTATCGCCAGTTCAAACGGCAGGAAAGAGAAAAAGAACGAGAGGACGGATGATTGCTTTAATTCAACGCGTTCAGCGTGCCAGCGTCAGCATTGATCATGCGGTCGTGGGTGAGATCGGACAGGGATTATTGATTCTGTTAGGCGTTGAAAAAGGTGATGACGAAAAGCGCGCTGAACGACTGGCGGAGCGCGTACTGGGCTACCGTATTTTTAGCGATGAACAGGGCAAAATGAACCTGAACGTCAAACAGGCTGGCGGAAGCGTGCTGGTGGTATCACAGTTCACCCTGGCTGCCGATACGCAAAAGGGCATGCGGCCCTCTTTTTCCGGTGGCGCCGCGCCGCAGGAAGCGGAGCGGTTATATGAGTATTTCAGCGCGTGTTGTCGCCGTCATGATGTCACGACCGCCAATGGCCGTTTTGCTGCCGACATGCAGGTTGCTCTGGTCAACGACGGTCCGGTGACGTTCTGGTTACAGGTATGACGCCTCATTTCGCACGGCTTAGCCTCGGCAACCCCGCATCAGAACGAGAGAACCATTTTATGTATCATCTTCGTGTGCCACAAACGGCGGAAGAGCTGGATATGTATTATCAGTTCCGCTGGGAAATGTTACGAAAGCCGCTGCATCAGCCTCAGGGTTCTGAACGCGATGCCTGGGATGCATTAGCGCATCATCAAATGGTGGTGGATGAACAGGGCAAGCCGGTTGCGGTAGGACGGCTCTATATCAATGCTGATAACGAAGCGGCTATCCGTTTTTTGGCCGTTCATCCCACCGTACAGGGCAAAGGCCTCGGCACGCTGGTGGCGATGACGCTGGAGTCCGTTGCGCGTCAGGAAGGTGTGAAGCGCGTGACCTGTAGCGCACGAGAAGATGCGGTGGCGTTCTTCGCTAAACTTGGCTATCTGAATCAGGGCGAGATTAC
Source organism: Pantoea sp. PNA 14-12 (assembly GCF_004364735.1). Lineage (NCBI taxonomy): Bacteria > Pseudomonadati > Pseudomonadota > Gammaproteobacteria > Enterobacterales > Erwiniaceae > Pantoea > Pantoea sp. PNA 14-12. Next base: position 19,267 of record NZ_SOAJ01000008.1, read on the forward strand.
CGCACCGCAGACGACGCCGGTGCGCCACTTTCTGATGATCAAGCCGGTCGTCACACTGGACGATATTCTGCACCGTGCGGACTGGTGCGGGCAGTTACAACAGGCCTGGTATGAGCACATTCCTCTGAGTGAAAAAATGGGCGTGCGCATCCTGCAATATACCGGGCAGAAGTTTATTACCACCATGCCGGAAACCGGCAACCAAAATCCGCACCATACGTTGTTTGCCGGAAGCCTGTTTTCACTGGCTACGCTCACCGGCTGGGGGCTGATCTGGCTGTTACTGCGGGAGCGCCATCTGGGCGGCACCATTATTCTGGCCGACGCGCACATACGCTACAGTCGTCCGATTACCGGTAAACCCGGTGCTATTGCCGATCTTGGCTCACTGAGTGGCGATCTTGATCGCCTGGCGCGCGGACGCAAAGCCCGTGTTCAGCTTGAAGTGCAGCTGTTTGGCGATGATGAGTGTGGCGCGGTATTTGAAGCGGTTTACATCGTGTTGCCGGTGGATCCCGACGGACCACTGGAAGAGGGCGGCTCCGGCGCGCGTATCAATTAAATCACAGGACCGCTATTGCGGCCCTGTGTGCGTTAGCGGACCTGTCCGGCCTGCATGCTCTGCTGTAGCTGCTGGCTGTCTGTGGTTACGGACAGTGTCGCGTTAACCGACGGGGCCAGCGGCTGATTCGCTTTCAGTGAGGCGTTCAGGCGCAGCTGCAAATTGCTGTCACCCTGCAAGGGAAGCGCCGGCCAGCCCCAGTTTTGCAGAACATTAACGGGCACGCCGCGTCCCGTCAGGTTCAGGCTGACAGGTCGATCCGCCTGCTGCCCTATGGTCGCCGTGCCTTCCAGCAACCCTTTACCACTAAACGCACTGAGCTCTGTCACCTTAATTTGTTGTTCATCAGCCTCCAGTGCGACAGAAGGATGACGTAAATCGGTACGATTGAAGGTCGACTCCGCCGCGTTCAGACTCAGCTTACCTGACCAGATTCCCCATTGATGCTGACGGGCCAGCTGCAGATTTTCGCCGCTGCCATCCAGTGAAGTGAGCTGGAAAGGGAAGGCCGGATTAATATCGATCAGTAAATTGCGGTTCGAGGTAAAGCGCGTCACGGTTACGGCATCCAGCCAGTCAGGCAGGGCATCCTGCCATAACGCCCGCCAGTTCTGAGGCAAGGTATATTCCAGCCCGGCCACCGCCAGATTATTCAGCGTTAACCGTTTATCCTGACGTGACCAGTTGCCGTCAGCCCGGATAACGCCATTGGCCCAGCGCGAGCTGAACTGCGTCAGGGCAATCCCCTGAGGCGAGAAATCCATGTTAATGATGGGATCGTTAAGTTCGAAGCGCCCGTTAATAAAGTTACCGGCATTCATGGCCAGCGATCCGTCCTGGCTCTGCCAGTCCCGGCCCTTCCAGCTCAGATTTTTCAGCGTCAGATCGAGATCGGTCACCGCCCAGTCAGGGCCCTGGAGCCGGGCATCGGTAATATCAACCCGGTTGAGCGTAACTGAGGGTACTTCTTCAAACGGTTTCAGGAAATCGACAAGCGTATGCGCCGTTTGCAGACGGATATCGTTCAGACGCAGTTGATTAATCTTCCAGTTACCCTGCGCGTCGCGCTCACCGTTACCGGTCATTGAACCGCGAGCTAAATCCGCCCCAATGTTGCTAAATACCATGCGGCCCTGGGACACATTACCCTGAATCAGCACGTTTTCACCGTCAACGCTGTTGAGCGTCATCCTGGCCGCGCTCATCTGGAATTGCGCATCACGACCCAGCAAATCACCGGCCTGCGGATGCCAGGGCACAATGCCGCCATTCACCTGCTGTGCCGCCAGCGGTAGCGCTGAGGCAGGGCTGTCGATGCGCATGTTGTTTAACTGCAGGCGGTTTGCCTGCATGGGCAGTGCGCTTTTGTTCGCCAGGTTAGCAAGGTTTACCTCGCCGTCGCGTAATTCTATGCTGGCAAAATGAAACGGATCGCTGAACTGTAACAGGGCGATGCCAAGGTCGACGCGTTTGGCCACCAGTACGGCAGGCTGGCCGTCATGACCAAAGCTGAAGTCATCCAGAATAATGTGCGTAGGTGAAGAAAAATTGTGCTCAATTTTGCTCAGCGACAGATGCCATTCTGTTTTATCACTCACCCAACGGCTAAACCAGCCCGCGCCCCACTGAGTTTGCAGCAGAACATAGACGACGATCAGCGCAAACAGCAGCAGTAACAATAAGGTGAGGAAAAACTTTCCTATAAATTTCATCGTATCCTTCCCGGGTTCAGTCCGCTGAAAGGTTGTTATGCCTGAATTATCGTTATAGCTCAACCGCCTGGATGTAAATCAGCCGAAATAGCAGGCGGGTTGCCGCCTGCCTTGAACGTTACTTTTCGGGTGGGAAGATAAGATTCAGCACAATCGCGGTAATCCCACCCGCAGCGATACCGGAAGAGAGTAACGTTTTCAGCCAGTCGGGTGCAAATTGCAGAATCAGGGGCTGCTGGGAAACACCGAGTCCTGCCGCCAGCGACAGCGCGATAATCATGATAGCCCGGCGATTCAGCGGCTCCCGGGAAACGATACGGACACCGGATGCGGCGATTGTGCCAAACATCACAATCGTAGCGCCGCCCAGCACGGGCTCAGGAATGTGCTGTACCAGTCCGCTCACTGCCGGGAACAGTCCCAGCAGGATCAGCATCAGCGCGACAACAAATCCCACGTAGCGGCTGGCAACGCCTGTCAGCTGAATCACGCCATTATTCTGGCCAAAGCAGGAGTTAGGAAAGGTATTAAACAGGGCAGATACAAAAGAGTTCAGGCCGTTTGCCAGCACACCGCCTTTCAGGCGCTTCATGTATAACGGGCCGCTGACCGGTTGTTCAGAGACATCCGAAGTGGCGGTGATGTCCCCAATGGTTTCCAGCGAGGTCACCATAAAGACCAGCATCAGCGGGATCAGCAGATTCCAGTCAAATCCCAGGCCGTAATAGAGCGGAGTGGGGAACGCCACGATCGGCTGTCCGGCAGGCGTGCTGATGGTGGGTAGCATGCCCATTGCCCAGGCCAGCAGGTAGCCCACCGCCATCGCAATCACCAGCGACGCAACGCGCAGATAGGGGTTTTTCTGGCGATTCAGCAGGATAATCACCACCAGCACGGCACCGGCTAACAGCAGATTTTTCGGCGCGCCGAAGCTGTGATCGTTCATCGCAGCAAACCCGCCGCCGATGGAGGTAAGGCCGACCTGAATCAGGGATAAGCCGATAATCATCACTACAATACCTGAGACTAACGGCGTGATGATGCGGCGTGCCAGATGCAGCACGCGCGACAGCACCATTTCCGTACAGGAGGCTACCATCAATGTACCAAACAGCGCCGCCATCATTGTGGGCACGTCCGCGCCACCATTTTTCAGGGCCATTCCCCCCATAATCAGCGGCGTGACAAAGTTAAAGCTGGTGCCCTGAATGGAGAGTAACCCTGAACCGATCGGTCCCCAGGTTTTGATTTGCAGTACCGATGCCACACCGGACGCGAACAGGGACATGCTGATAATGTGCTGTGTATCCTGCGCCGGTAAACCGAGTGCCTGGCAGATGAGCAGCGCGGGCGTGATCACCGCAACAAACATCGCCAGAAGGTGTTGTCCGGCTGCAAACAAGGTTTGCGTTAGCGGCGGACGATCTTCCAGGCGATAGATCAGTTCACTTTTACTGGCGGTGGTGGGGGCTGGTTGCTGTGTGGTCGACATCGTCATGGTTCCCAAAAAAAGTGAGGCGATTGTAATCGTCCCCGGATCAAAAGCAAACGTTTGCTCACGGTTGCAAAAAAAGGTCAGGCGTTGCTGTAGCGGCCGGTTTCGGGCAGCCAACGCTCAATCAGCGCCTGCGCCTGCTCAGGATAATGTTCGTGAATATGACGAGCGACGCGCTGCACTTCAGGGATCATGGCCTGATCGCGCAGCAGATCGGCAACTTTAAACTCCGCATTACCGGTCTGGCGTGTTCCCAGTAGCTCCCCCGGACCACGAATCTCTAAATCATGCTGAGCAATCACGAAACCGTCATTGCTGTCACGCAACACCTGCAAACGCTTCTGGGCCGTCTTGCTCAGCGGCGCTTTGTACAGCAGAACACAATGAGAGGCGACCGCGCCGCGTCCTACGCGACCACGTAGCTGGTGCAGTTGCGCCAGGCCAAGTCGTTCCGGATTTTCAATAATCATCAGGCTGGCGTTCGGCACGTCCACACCGACTTCGATGACGGTTGTAGCAACTAACAGCTGGATTTCGTTGGCTTTGAAAGCCTGCATGACCGCCAGCTTCTCCGCTGGCTTCATACGGCCATGAACCAGCCCGACCTGCAAATCAGGCAGCGCCACTTTGAGTTCTTCCCATGTGGCTTCCGCAGCCTGAGCTTCCAGCAGGTCTGACTCTTCAATTAACGTACAGACCCAGTAAGCCTGGCGGCCCTCGTGACAGGCCTTTTGCACACGCTCAATGATCTCATTACGACGACTGTCAGGGATCGCTACGGTGGTCACCGGTGTTCTGCCTGGCGGCAGCTCATCAATGGTTGAGGTATCAAGATCGGCGTAGGCGGTCATGGCCAGCGTGCGCGGGATCGGCGTCGCTGTCATGATGAGCTGGTGGGGATGAAAACCCTGCTCTTCTCCTTTTTCCCATAATGCCAGTCGCTGATGCACGCCAAAGCGGTGTTGCTCATCAATGATGACCAGCGCCAGCCCGTTAAACTTCACCTGCTCCTGGAACAGGGCATGCGTGCCGACCACCATCGCAACCTGCCCGCTGGCAATCGCCTCTTGCTGGGCCTGTCGCGCTTTGCCCTTTTGTTTGCCCGCCAGCCAGCCGACCTCAAGGCCAAGCGGTGCCAGCCACTGGCGAAAATTATTGGCGTGTTGTTCAGCCAGTAACTCTGTAGGTGCCATCAGGGCCACCTGCTTACCGTGGGCGATAACGTTCAGCGCGGCGAGCGCGGCAACCAGGGTTTTACCTGAACCGACGTCTCCCTGTACCAGGCGCAGCATGGGGAAGTCATTCGCTAAGTCTTTTTCGATCTCTGCGACAACGCGTTTTTGGGCTGCCGTGGGGGAAAACGGCAGGGCGGCCAGTAACCGGTCACTCAATGTATGCCGGGCAGGCATCGGCAGGGCGTAATGGCGCTGTGCGCCGGCCCTGACGGCCAGCATACTGAGGTTATGCGCCAGCAGTTCTTCCAGAATCAGCCTGCGCTGTGCGGGATGCTGCCCACTCTCGAGCTCGCTGAGTTTGAGGTCCGGCGGCGGGCGGTGCAGCGTGCGAAGGGCTTCAGGCAGGCTTAACAGCCCGCCGCTTAACGCCTGCGGCAAAAGTTCTGTGATGGCACAGCTATCCAGCAGGGTTAAAGCCTGATCGGTCAGGCTGCGCAGGGTCGCCTGACGAATGCCCTCGGTCGTGGAATAGACGGGTGTCAGCGTTTCTTCCAGCGTGACATGGCTGTGCTCGCCCTGTACGCGATATTCCGGATGGATGATTTCTGCGCCGCGCTGACCGCGTTTGATTTCGCCGTAAGCGGTGACGCGTCGGCCCGGTGCGAGGCTGTTTTTCATGCCGGCATTGAAGTTGAAAAAGCGCAGCGTTAAAACGCCACTGCCATCCCCGATCTGACAGACCATCATGCGCCGACGGCCAAAAGTGATATCGGTATGCAGGACTTCGCCTTCCACTGTCGCCCAAATGCCAGGCAACAGGTCGTTAATGGCATATAACTGCGTACGATCTTCATAACGCAGAGGAAGGTGAAGCAGTAAATCCTGAATGGTGTGCAGGCCGATTTTAGCCAGCTTTGCTGCCTGACTGGCGCCGACGCCGGTCAGGGTACTGAGCGGGATGGCATCCAGCAGACGGCCTTTCATTTCTGACGTCTGCCCGTTGACTGCATGGCGGCCCACCAACTCTCATCGGCTTCAATGTCACCCTGCGCGTTAATATGGGGATAAGGCATCCGCTTATGTTTTGCCACGCGCGCCAGAACGGGATAGCCGCCCTCAAACAGCAGACGCTGTTGCTCTTTCTCTGCCAGGAGGCTGGACTGACGACGGTACATGCCAGCATTCTGCCGCTGGCGCTGGGCTTCATACAGAATCAGGGCAGAGGCAACGGAAACGTTAAGCGACTGGACCATACCCACCATCGGGATAATGATATGGTGGTCGGCCAGCGCCAGGGCTTCATCGGTAATGCCCGTTTTTTCCTGACCCATCAAAATGCAGGTAGGTTTGGTGTAGTCAATCTCACGAAAATCCACAGCATCCGCCGACAGGTTCGTCGCCAGTATCTGCATGTCTTGCGTTTTGAGGTGGCTAATCGCGTCGCTGATTGAGCGGTGCGTTACTACGTTTACCCAACTGTTGCTGCCAGCCGAGGCTGAGGCTTGCGTTCGCATGCGTTGGCCTGGCCATACGGCATGGACTTCATGGATACCGACAGCATCCGCGGTGCGAATGACAGCAGAAACATTGTGCGGCTTATGTACCTGCTCCATGCAGACGGTAAGGTCGTGCTGGCGCAAGGCCAGCATTTCCTGAATTCGGGCAAAACGTTGAGGATTCATGCACTAGTTACGGTTGCGGTGAACTTTAATCACATCCGGCATCACACGGATCTTACGCATGATATTGGCCAGGTGGACGCGATCGCGTGCGGTCAGACGAATAAAAGCACTGTAAACACGGCCATCGCGTTCTTCCGTATTCAGGCTCTGAATATTGGAGCCCGCCGTATTGATGGCGGCCGTCAGGTTGGCCAGTGCGCCCTGGTGGTTAAACATATCCACCTTTATCTCTGCGACAAACTCCTGTTCTGTAACTTTATCCCACTCCACAGGCATGAATTTTTCGGGCTCTTTTTGGTAGCCACGAATATTGCGACAGGATTCATGGTGAACGACCAGGCCCTTGCCCGGGCTGACGTGGGCAACGATAGGATCGCCTGGAATGGGGCGGCAGCATTTTGCAAAGGTAATGAGGACGCCGTCTGCCCCTTTAATCGGCAGCTTGCCTTGTTTTTTGTTGTTGAGCGCGCTGGTGTCGGTCTGCAACAGGTTCTTGGCGACGACCACGCTCATGGCATTACCCAGGCCGATTTCGGCTAACAGATCGTCCAGTGAGGTCAGCTTCATCCGATCAAGCTCCTGCTTGATGTTTTCGGCTGGCACCTCCGCCAGTTTACGACTGCCACCCAACGCATGGCTGAGCAGGCGACGCCCCAGATTCACCGAGTCTTCGCGCTTCAGGTTTTTCAGCAACTGACGAATCTTCGCGCGGGCTTTGGAACTGACGACAAAGTTGAGCCAGGCCGCGTTAGGACGCGCACCAGGCGCTGTGATGATCTCGATGGTCTGGCCGCTGGTAAGCGGCTGTGACAGCGGATAAGGCTGGCGATCAACGCGCGCGCCAACGCAGGCATGACCGATATCGGTATGGACCGCGTAGGCAAAATCGACAGGCGTTGCCCCGGTAGGCAGCTCGACGATGCGGCCTTCCGGTGTAAAGACATAGATTTCATCCGGGAAGAGATCGGATTTGACGCTTTCGATGAATTCAAATGAGCTACCGGCACTTTGTTGCAGCTCCAGCAGGCTTTGCAGCCAGCGTTGCGCACGCACCTGCGCGGTTGTGCCGCTTTCACCGGCCTGTTTATAGGCCCAGTGTGCCGCCACCCCCATTTCGGCCATCTGATCCATATCTTCGGTACGGATTTGCACCTCAACCGGCACGCCATGCGGCCCGATCATAGAGGTATGCAGCGATTGATAGCCGTTAGCCTTGGGGATAGCAATGTAATCTTTGACCCGGCCCGGACGCGGCTTATATAAGCTGTGCATCTGGCCCAGTACGCGATAACAGGTATCCAGATCTTTCACGATGACGCGAAAGGCATAGATATCCATGATCGAGTGAAAACGCTGCTCTTTCAGCGTCATTTTGCGGTAAATCGAGTAAAGGTGCTTTTCGCGACCACTTACCCGGCAGGGAATACCGGCTTCCTGCAAACGGCCGTCGATTTCGGAGAGGATTTTTTGAATCATCTCTTTACGGTTGCCGCGGGCCGCTTTCACGACCTCTTTAATTACCCGAAAACGGTTCGGATAGAGCGCTTCAAAACCCAGCTCTTCCAGTTCCGTTTTAAGGTGATGAATACCCAGGCGGTGCGCCAGTGGGCTGTATATTTCCAGCGTTTCCAGCGCGATGCGACGACGTTTATCAGGGCGTAAGGACCCGAGCGTACGCATGTTGTGGGTGCGGTCAGCCAGCTTGATGAGAATAACGCGGATGTCCTGCACCATCGCCATAATCATCTTGCGGAAGTTTTCTGCCTGCGCCTCTTTTTTATCACGGAACTTCAGCTTATCCAGCTTCGAAACGCCTTCAACCAGTTCAGCTACGCTTTTGCCAAACAGTTGTTCCATATCCTGATAGGTCGCTGGCGTATCTTCAATGACGTCGTGCAAAAGCGCGGCCATGAGGGTTTCATGGTCGAGCTTCATTTCCGCCAGAATGCACGCCACCGCAACAGGATGGGTAATGTAAGGCTCACCGCTGGAGCGTGTCTGTCCCTCGTGGGCATCACGTGATACGAGATAGGCTTGCTTGAGGCGCTTGATCTGGTCCTCAGGCAAGTATTGTTCAATCAGTTGATTGAGACTTTCAAACAGATACAAGGTTGACCTGCAGTTCGCGGTTAACGACGACCTTCAGCGATAGCGGTAACGGCCTGTAACTCAGCGGCTTCCTGCTCTTGCTGCTCCTGACGATCACGCACATCTAAAATCTGATTGGTGACCAGACCTTCTTCGATTTCGCGCAATGCGATAACGGTCGGTTTATCGTTCTCTTCCGGAACCAGCGGATCTTTGCCGCCTACCTGCATCTGACGTGCACGACGTGCAGCGACCAACACCAGGTCAAAACGATTACCAACTTTTTCTACTGCGTCCTGAACGGTTACGCGTGCCATAGGTGTGCTACTCCACAGATGAAGAAATGACTCGGCATCATACTGAAACTGGGTTCAGACTGCCAACAGTTTGCTGATTAAAGCATCATGGCGCGCTTTCTGGCGGGCCATGCGCAGACGTTCTGCACGAATAATGGTCTTCAGATCGGATAACGCCAGATCAAAATCATCATTCACAATTAAATAATCGTATTCGCCATAGTGGCTCATTTCGGCCACGGCTTGCGCCATACGACGGGCAATCACCTCTTCGCTGTCCTGACCGCGGCCGCGCAGGCGACGATCCAGCTCTTCTTTAGAAGGAGGCAGGACAAATATACTGCGCGCGTCGGGCATTTTAGCGCGAATTTGCTGTGCGCCCTGCCAGTCTATATCAAGGAAAACATCGACGCCGGTTGCCAGCACCTGTTCGATCGCCTTGCGCGACGTGCCGTAGTAGTTATCGAAAACTTTCGCGTGTTCAAGGAAAGCATCTTCCGCAATCATTTTTTCAAACTCATGCTTTTGCACAAAGAAGTAATGCTCACCGTGCGCTTCACCGGGGCGCATGCCGCGAGTGGTGTGCGAAACAGACACTTGCGTATCGTACAGCGGCTGCGTTTTTAACAGTGCCTGAATAAGGCTGGATTTTCCTGCGCCGCTAGGAGCAGAAACAATATAGAGCGTACCTTGGGCCATGATGTTCTTGAATTGATTAATTGCGGAGTCGATTTCCTGCACAGTATACACGGCTTCCCCGCGCCACGCAGCGTTTGCACCGCCCTCATCACGAAAAGTTTATGCGGGGTGCGCCGCAACCACTGTTTCGCAGGCTGTAAATAGGTATTCATTTTCCAGGAGGCGTTCCAGAACCGGGAAGCGGGGCTGGCTGAACCGGCTGTTTTGGCGGTTGAATATCCTAAACATCAGGAGGTCAGGGATGAAAGGATGCTTAGCCGCCGGGCTGCTCATAACAGCCAGCACATTTTCCGCGTTTGGGGCGCTGTACCCGACCTGGACGCCGGGTCGAGCGGCAAAGGAGATTGACCATTTACAACAACAGCTCCGGCAGTGGGACGCGGCGTATTATCAGCAAGGCCATTCACCCGTGGCCGATGCCGACTACGATAGCCTGCAGACGCGGCTCAATCACTGGCAACGCTGCTTCAGGACGGGTGAGAAAGAGGATGTACCGGTATTGCCCAACGATGGCACGCGCTGGCATCCCGTTGCGCATACTGGTGTTAAAAAGGTTCGGGATAAGCGTGCTTTAGGCTATTGGATGCAGCCACGCCGGGATCTCTGGGTGCAGCCCAAAGTCGATGGCGTGGCCGTTTCGCTGGTCTATCGGCACGGGAAACTGGTGTCATTCATCAGTCGTGGCGACGGTTTACACGGTGAGGAGTGGGTCGAAAAAGCCAGGCTGATCCCTGCTATTCCGCTGGAGATTGACAGCGATGAAGAGAGCGTGGTTTTACAGGGCGAACTCTTTTTGCAGATGACCGGTCATCACCAGGCGGTTGACGGCGGGAAGAATGCCAGGGCTCTGGTCGCAGGCGCAATGTTGCGTAATGACGCCACACCGCTTTTGACACAACTGGGCATTTTTATCTGGGGATGGCCTGACGGACCAGATGCCATGCGGGAAAGACTGACGCGTTTATCGGATTGGGGGTTTAGCCTTGCCCGTCAATGGAGTCAGCCTGTTCAGGATGAAGAGGACGCGGCTGAATGGCGCGAGCGCTGGTTTCACGCGCCACTGCCTTTTGTAACCGATGGCATCGTTGTGCATCAGACGGCCCGGCCTGCAGGCAAACACTGGCGGCCCGGTGAAGGCGAGTGGGCTGTCGCCTGGAAATACCCGCCTCCTGAGGTCAGCACTGAGGTCCGTTCCGTTGATTTCTCAATCGGGCGAACGGGAAAAATCGCGGTCGTACTCAACCTGCAACCCGTTCAACTGGATGACAAAATCGTCAGGCGAGTCAGCATCGGCTCACTAAAACGCTGGCGAGAGCGGGACATTATTGCGGGCGACCAGGTGACGGTCAGCCTTGCCGGCCAAGGCATTCCACGTCTGGATCGCGTTATCTGGCGCGTTGCGCAACGTGACTATCCTGAGCCGCCTCAGACGGATCGTTTCACGTCGCTGAGTTGTTATGTTTTAGCACCGCAGTGCCATCGTCAGTTACTGGCGCGCCTGAGTTGGTTGAGTCAAAAATCGGTGCTGAATATTGCGGGCGTGCAACGCAGCACCTGGCAACGGTTACTGGAAACGGGTTTGATTACACATCTGTTTGCGTGGCTGGCCTTAACCCCCGAACAGATCGCGACAGCAGCGAGTATTTCACCCGAAAGAGCGCAGCAAATCTGGCATCAATTCAGTTTGACCCGTCAACAGCCTTTGCGCCGCTGGGTTAGCGCGTTAGGTGTGGCGTTGCCACAAAAGGCGCTACTGTCATTGGCCGACGGCGACTGGGAAAGCATTCTTGCCCGTGATAAACAGGCCTGGCAATCTCTGCCGGGCGTTGGCGCACGCCGGGCAGAGCAGATTACGTCGCAGTTTCAGGATGCCGGGCTCAGAGCGTTAATCCACTTTTTGCAGCAGCAGGGCATTCCTTCTTCATCAGTGCTCAGGATGAGGGTAATTGAAGATGGGCAGCCCGAGACGGAATCTCAGCGCCAGCAGACGCGCAAAGAAGCCGAAGAGTAAGGTGATAATCACCACTGCTTCATGCGGCAGCGGCGTTTTCAGGAGCAGGATATACATCCAGCCTGCTGCAAAAGCGATGCCGGCATACAGCTCTTTTTGGAATACCAGTGGGATGCGGTTACAAAACATATCGCGTAAAACGCCGCCAAAGACGCCTGTGATCACGGCGCTGATTGCGGCGATGATCATGGCGTGGCCTGAGTCCAGTGCCACCTGCGCGCCAATAATCGAAAATACCACCAGGCCCAGCGCATCCAATACCAAAAACACCTTGCGCAGGTGCGTCATTAGCGGTGCCAAAAAAGTCGTTACTACAGCAGCAGCGGCCACGATCATGATGTACTCAGGATGTTTGACCCAGCCAAGCGGATAGTGCCCCAGCAATATATCGCGCACGGAGCCTCCGCCTATCGCGGTAACGGAAGCAATGATAATGACGCCGAACAGATCCATTTTACGGCGACCTGCGGCAAGCGCACCTGTCATCGCCTCGGCGGTGATCCCAATAATATAAAGAACAGTAAGTAACATAGCAGGCTCCAGGAAGACGGCGGCAAGGCTACGCCACTGACAAAAACGGCGCGACTGAGTTTTTCTGTTATTAAGAGTTAAAGTATTAGTAAAAATTATGCGGGCAAGAGTAATGCCTTTATTATCAAAGGGCTGTATCGGTTTTTACACGGAGACGAATTAAAAAACGTCGTGATGCGAATTTTTCGCCGATATGACGCCAGCCTGTTTACAACGTTGAACCCTTGCCCGTCGGCGACATTATGTGGTGACAGACAGAGAAAGCAAACCACGCAAAGCAGAGCATGGGGACCTGTCCGTGGGCTAAATGGGGGGAGTAAGGTGAGAATAAGGATAAAGAGGACAACAACGCACACTGAAGGTGTCTGAAATGAAAAGTGGTAGGTTTTATTAATGAAAACGTACCGGTTAACAGCACGTTTTCCTGCTTTCACCGTCGGGCTGCTTCCAGCCAGTAGCGGTTTGTCAGTGCTTCATATGAAGCTGAAAGAACGCTTTCAGGTTGAAGTCATAGTCGGGTCGAAACCATTTACGACCATAAAAGCAATACGTCAGCATTCTCACTGATGCCATTGCCAGATAGCCCCATAAAGCACATAAAACGGAAGGCGCCAGCCATAGGGTCAATAGTGTAATGATCAGGCCGACAAATACAGAGGCGATCTCGCAAAAAGCGATATCAGAGAATTGCTTTTCACGCTGCATCAGGGCGCGATAAGACTGGCCCTGAGGAATAATAATAAAGATGACCGATGCGATTTCAACAACCCTGGCCACCTCGGGTAGCCCAAACATATGTTCAAGCATAAGACCGCAAGTAAAAAGGGCAGAAAAAATGACCAGGCCCATGAATATATTGCCCCAGTAAAGCACGGACAGCGTTTTTACTGGCAGCGGTGCATATCGAATCAACGTATTGGAAAAACCACGATCGGCCAGAGTGTCAATAACCATCAAGCCTGTAATGACGACCGCCAGCAGATTATAGGTATCGGCCTGCAGGACTTTTCCCAATACTGAAAGTTGTAACACACCCATACTCAGCATTTTGACCGATGAAAGAAAAGGCCACTTGACGTTTTCCAGATTTATTTTTCGTGTTGTCATTTTTTTCTCGCCGGGCAGAGTAGTAGGGCGCTGCGCCGATGAGTATTCATCAGGACCGCGCTGGCATTACTATAATTTAATAAAGTAAATTTTTATCTTTATAATGAGCTGTGTGTTAAAGCATACTGCTAATAATAAACGTTCCCCTGGTGATGAATTTCCCCTGTTGTCATTATTATTATCCGTTCATTTTTAATTGCTTAAATTTCTGGCGGAAATAATGTTCGCCGGAAATGTCATGCTGTTATGTTTTGAATAGCTTTACTGTGTGCAGATGATTTATAGCGCGTTTTATGAAAGTTAACATCATAAGGAAAATCTGATATGTGATTTGACTAAGGAAATAATATTCATCATTTACAGCATTATTTGCACAGGTCTTATCACAGCGTTCTCTTTTTTTGTTTTTTCGTTAAGTCTGGAAACTGAAGCAATACATGAAAAAAATAAAAAAACGTTAAATAAGCCGTACATACACGGGCTCGCCCGTCACTCTCCAGGATTTTTCCCATACAGCATGCTTAAGCAAGGGCAAATAATAACCGAAGGGTAAGCATTCAGACCCGATATACATGCTAATGCATGTTGACTGCGAAAATATTTGTAATGCGTACGATTTATGGCTCAGTCTGGATCTGAGTTCGGGCTAAGAAAGCGAACAGAGCCCGTGGCAGGGAGGCAGGATTATCGCGGTAATAGTGAAAACAGGCCGTCAGAAGGAAGCCTCCAAATTAACAGAGAGGTCTGTCACACGAAAAAGCAGGCCGAAACCTGCTTTATGTCTGTCTATACGTAAAGAGAGGCTTCGCCAGGTGGACGCGTTTTGAAGCGGCGATGTAGCCAAAGGTATTGCTCAGGCGCTCGCATGATTTGGTTCTCAATCACTTTATTCATATAAGCCGCGGCTGCAGCTTCATCCGCATGCGGGTAATTTTCCAGAATCGGTTCAATAATCAGCTTATAGCCATCATTGCCAGGATTACGAATCAGCATAATTGGAACCATAGCGGGCTTAGCCAACCGGGACAACACATAGGTACCGTTGGTCGTCGCGGCTTTTTCTACAGCAAACAAGGGGGCAAACGTACTGCCTTTGGGACCGTAATCCTGGTCTGGCGCAAACCAGACAGATTCACCTTGTTTCAGCGCCTGCACCATCCCTCTCAGATCGCGACGGTCAATCATCGCTTTATTCGAACGCATACGGCCTCTGGTCTGTACGTACTCCATCGCGTGGTTATTATGGGGACGGTACATTGCCATCATCGGCTGACACAACCCGCTGATGCGACCACCCAGCTCCAGCGACATGAAATGGATGCCGATGAGCATTACGCCACGACGCTCATTCTGGGCTGAGTAGAGGTTTGACAGGCCCGAGACGTTGAACAGACGTTTAACGGCATGGTCTGGCCAGAACCAGGCGATACCCGTTTCCATCAGTGCCATGCCGAGAGAGGCAAAATTTCCCGCAATCATGATTTCTTTATCTTCGTCACTGATATCCGGAAAGCAGAGTTCAATATTACGGCGCGTAATGCGCTCTCTGCGCTGAAGAAAATGGCGGGAAAGCCGGCCGGCACCTGCGCCAAGTCGCATCAGCACAGGATAGGGGAGTTGAACCAACAGCCAAAGAATGCCAAGACCAAACCACGTAAACCAATAGCGGGGATGTAAAAGGGAACGACTAAACTGCCTGGTGTTTTTCATTATGAACCTTAAGGAAGTAATGGATGTAGCGCAAAAAGACCCATTCCTTAAGTTCTCAAGCGGTACAGCTGTACTGACTACGACCCACACTTTATCAAAAAGTGCCTTAAAGCACAGGGAGCGTCAGTTACAGCGAGGAATAAAATGAGGGATTGACAGCGTCATAATCAGAAGAAAGATAGCGCTTTTTTTATTTAAATTATCTATAAAACAACAGATTGTATTTTTATGCTTTTAACAGGCGATGCAAAGAGAGCAATAAAAATCAGGACGGTTCTGCAATAAAAAAATGTACTCTTTTCGAAAAACTTACATTCCATTATGGCGAAAGTTGAAAAATTGAACAGGAATTTGGCTGTCATTGGTAAAAGGTAAAATAACGGAGATGACAATCGCTTCTGCGCCAGTCATCTCACCTTATGAGAGGCATCCTGTCCTAATCATGTTATTTGACCTTATCCAGAGGCGGGTTTAGCCGATAAGCCGTACCCATTAAAATAACGATAAAGCAGCGTTAATTGTAGCTGACCGTCATCATTTTAACGTTACCAGTTTGCCTGACCTGCACCGTGCCAAGTTTATAAGGCATGGGTTGCTGGGCATTGTTCAGACTGACCTTATTAATAACGGTCTTTCCTCCTCGTGTGCAGCTTTGCTGTATCTGGTTGGGCGCAATCAGCGTGTCGCAAGGACTTTCGACAATAGCGCCCCTGAAGTTAATTTGTCCACTTGTGGCAAATGAAAGGGGTGATAGCATGAGTAATGCGAGTAAAACGGCTGATTTTTTCATAATGACGATCTCAGGTGGGGGTTACTTAAATAACGGCAATCCTTATTAAAACTTTAGTCGAACAGATGTATTTGTTTCCTTTCTGTTGTTATTTTATTCACAATTGTGATCGCGCCGCGATTTGAGAAAGACGTCCACGCATCGCCTGAAATAGTGGCACGGTTATTTTTTTAACGGACTGGGCCTTTTATTTGCCTGAGCAGGCTGTGACGGAGAGGGGGAAAACGGGTAGATATATAGCCTGCTATTTTTTTCAAAGTGAAATATTTAAACCAGCTATAGAAAAATCAACGCCTCGGTAGTTTTGTTAAAAAATGCCTGACATCATCTGACTGGAAATTTTTTCATCCTTATAAAACGGGCTAATTTCAATAAAGACTGACAACGTTAACCGAATCAAGCGATTATTGTTATGTAACTGTTTAATGACTGAAAAAATAAAAGAAGTCCGCATCTACGCGGACTTTTTCTGGTAAGGTTGCCAAATGACGACAGATAGCCTGATTACTCAATATTCTGAATCTGCTCTCGCATCTGTTCAATCAACACTTTTAGCTCAATCGCTGAATTCGTAATTTCTGCATTAATGGATTTTGAAGCCAGTGTGTTTGACTCGCGGTTGAACTCCTGCATCATAAAGTCAAGACGACGGCCTACCGCCTCTTTTTTCTTCAGAATGTTATAGGTCTCTTTAACGTGCGCATCCAGACGATCCAGCTCTTCTGCGACATCGACACGTTGTGCCATCATCACCAATTCCTGCTCAAGGCGATTATTTTCAAGCTGCACCTCAGCATCTTCCAGTTTGGCGATCAGGCGCTCCCGCTGCCACTTAATCACATCGGGCAGTTGAGCGCGGACTTTGCTGACCTCATGCGTTACCGCTTCCAGCCGCTGCTCGATCAGTGCTTTCAGAGCGCTGCCTTCGCTTTCACGTGCGGCGATGAAATCATCCAGCGCGCCATCCAGCGCCTGAATCAGCTGAGTATTAATTGCATCCAAATCCTGTTCAGGTGCTGCCATGACGCCCGGCCAGCGCAGAATATCCAGCGGATTGATAACGCCCTCATCGGTCTGCAGTTTGACCCAGTTAGCCGCCTGAACCAGTTGTTTGGCCAGCGACTCATTGAGCATCAGTTCGCCCTGTGCGCCAGGATCGGCCTCGAAGCGCAGATTACATTCGATTTTTCCACGCGTCAGTCGCTGGCGAATGCGCTCCCTGATCATCGGTTCCAGTCCGCGAAACTGTTCAGGCAGACGAATATAGGTTTCAAGATAACGTTGATTGACAGAACGCAACTCCCAGGCGGCGCTGCCCCAGTCGCCCTTAATTTCACGGCGGGCATAGGCGGTCATACTGCGGATCATAAGCGTTACTCTTTTTTTAAATAAGGTTGAGGCCAGTATAACGAGGCAAGGCTGACCAGAACAGGTGTAAGCGTGTACAGGGTGCGATAACAAAATGTTTCCGCTTTTCTCAACAGCCACTTATGCTAATTACTGGTTTACTCGTTGAGGCCCTCTTTTTATGTCGCGCGTATCGTCTCTTCCACTCATACTCAGCCTGCTGCTTGTGGGCTGTCAGTCGCCGTCTCCATCATCATATCCGCCTTCTACCCGACCCGTTCCGGTGTGCGCCGGCGGTGAGGTCATGATGCAAACCACATTGTGGTTTGGTCTCAGTAAGCCGCAGGGCGGCAATGTGAGCGCACTGGACTGGATGAATTTTGTCGATAAAGAGGTAACACCGCGCTTCAGGTCTGGCTTGTCTGTTTATGATGCGCAGGGCCAATGGCTGGGAGAAAACGGTCAGTTAGCACGTGAGAAAAGCAAGGCGTTAGTGCTTATCTATCAGTTCGACAGTGACAGCAACAGTCGTGTCGAAGCGCTGCGTGCTCGCTATAAAAAACAGTTTGGTCAGGAATCGGTTATGCGCGTGGATACGCCAGCCTGCATTAGTTTTTAGGGACAAACGGCGGCCTGTGCCGCCGTTGAGTCCATCAGATAAACAGTCCGGCAAATGCAGCGGAAAGCAGGCTGACCAGGGTGGAACCATAGACCAGTTTCCAGCCAAACCTTGAGACGACATTGCCTTGTTGTTCGTTCAGGCCTTTTATCGCGCCCGCAACAATTCCAATAGAAGCAAAGTTCGCGAAGGAAACCAGGAAAACAGACAGGATGCCCAATCCGCGTGGCGTCATGCCTGCCGCTATCTTTTTCAGTTCAATCATGGCGACGAATTCATTCGCCACCAGCTTCGTGGCCATAATACTGCCAGCCTGTAATGCATCGGTAGCGGGAATGCCAATCAGCCAGGCAAAAGGATAAAAAACATAGCCAAGAAGCTGCTGGAAACTGTACCCAAACAGGGTGGCAAACAGGGCGTTGATAGCCGCGATTAAGGCAATAAAACCAATCAGCATGGCCAGAATAATCATCGCGACTTTGAAACCAGCGAGGATGTATTCCCCCAGCATTTCAAAGAAACTCTGATCTTCGTGTAATTTATCCAGCGGAATAGCCTGCTCATTGCTGCCTTTGCCGGGGTTAATAATCGACAGGATGATAAACGTGCTGAACATGTTAAGCAGGAGAGCCGCAACGACATATTTGGCCTCGATCATCGACATATACGCACCAACAATCGACAGCGAAACGGTAGACATCGCGGTGGCCGCCATTGTGTAAAGTCGGCGTGGTGGGATATCGGCCAAAATACCTTTATAGGCAATGAAGTTCTCTGACTGGCCCAGCACCAGCGTGCTTACCGCATTAAAGGACTCCAGTTTTCCCATGCCGTTAACTTTTGATAATAGCGTGCCAACAACGCGAATCAGTAACGGCAGGATGCGCCAGTGTTGCAAAATACCAATCAGTGCGGAAATAAAAATAATAGGGCAGAGCACGCCAAGGAAGATAAAGGCCAGCCCCTGCTGACTCATGCCACCAAACACAAATTCCGTGCCCTGTGCAGCAAAACGCAGCAGCGTTTCAAAGAAATGCCCCACCGCGCCTACCAGCGCCAGTCCACTGGCTGAGTGAAGAAAGAACCAGCCCAGTGCGGCTTCTACAACAATCAGTTGAATAATAAAGCGCAGGCGAATGCGTTTTCGGTCATGACTGACCAGTAGCGCAAGGGCAAAAATTACCACCAGCGCCAGCAGGAAATGAAGAAGAGCGGTCATAGTTTAGTCAGTTAGCGGATATGCAGGAAAAGGTAAGGCATTTAGCCATACTCCGGCATGAATTTCATCCCAGGCTGCACTGACCACTGCAAGAGACAGCAGGCCAGGAAGTCCGTATAATACGCAGCCAATCATTAGCAAGCCGGAGATAACCATGCGTCCAGCAGGCCGTAGCGCACATCAGGTGCGTCCAGTCACATTGACCCGCAATTACACTAAACACGCAGAGGGCTCCGTTCTGGTGGAATTCGGTGAAACCAAAGTGCTCTGCACTGCAACGGTGGATGAAGGAGTTCCGCGCTTTCTCAAAGGGCAGGGCCAGGGCTGGGTCACTGCCGAATATGGCATGTTGCCGCGTTCTACTCACAGTCGTATGGCGCGTGAAGCCGCGAAAGGCAAACAGGGTGGTCGCACGCTTGAAATTCAGCGCCTGATCGCCCGTTCACTGCGTGCTGCGGTCGATCTCACCATGCTCGGTGAATACACGATTACGCTCGATTGTGACGTCATTCAGGCCGATGGCGGTACACGTACGGCTTCCATTACTGGCGCCTGTGTAGCCCTGGCAGATGCGCTTAATGCCCTGGTCGCGAGTGGTAAGCTGAAAGCGAATCCGATGAAAGGCATGGTTGCCGCCGTGTCAGTGGGGATTGTCAATGGTGAAGCGTTGTGTGACCTTGAATATGTTGAGGACTCTGCCGCTGAAACGGATATGAATGTCGTCATGATGGAAGATGGCCGCATGATTGAGGTGCAGGGCACCGCTGAAGGTGAACCCTTTAGCCACGAAGAACTGCTGGCATTACTGGCGTTAGCGCGTGGCGGTATTGAAGAATTGATTCAGGCCCAGAAAGCGGCGCTGGAAAGTTAAGGTAACAGGCGACCACAGAGTCGCCTTTTTTTTATCTGAGGAGTAAGACATGAAAGCCTGGCAGCGGCAGTTTATTGAATTTGCACTGAATAAGCAGGTGCTCAAATTTGGTGAGTTCACATTAAAGTCGGGTCGTAAAAGCCCCTATTTTTTTAATGCCGGTTTATTTAACACGGGCCGGGATTTAGCGCTGCTGGGGCGGTTTTATGCGCAGGCGTTAGTCGACAGCGGAATCGATTTTGATTTGTTATTTGGTCCGGCCTACAAAGGCATCCCTATCGCCACCACCACAGCCGTTGCGTTAGCCGATCATCACGATCGTGACGTACCTTACTGCTTCAATCGTAAAGAAGCGAAAGATCACGGAGAAGGCGGTTTGCTGGTGGGAAGCCCGCTGCAGGGTAAAGTGATGCTGGTCGATGATGTCATCACGGCCGGCACGGCGATTCGCGAATCCATGGATATTATCAATGCACATGATGCCAGCCTGGCGGGCGTGCTGATTTCACTGGACCGTCAGGAACGCGGCCGGGGTGAACTCTCCGCTATTCAGGAAGTGGAACGGGATTATTCCTGCAAAGTTACCGCGATAATTACGCTTAACGACCTGATTGATTACCTGGCTGAAAAAACGCATATGGCCGATCATTTAGCGCAGGTTCGGGCGTACCAAAAGGCGTACGGCGTCTGATAACTGGCGGGCATTGCGCCCGCCTTTGTATTACACCAGTTGTGCCGCAATCAGCGGCCAGCGGGTGTCAAAGTCGGCCGTTGGGCTAAACCGGAACTCGGAACGGACGTACCGCGATAACAGCCCTTCACACAGGGCCAGCAGCTGGCTGGCCAGTAAGGTTTCATCCGTTTGAAAGCCTTCACCTTCGCGCATTTTGCGTTCGCGCATCACCTGGCGTAGCTGCACTTCAATGCGCTCAAACAGCTGATTAATGCGCCCCTGCAGACGGTCCTGTTCAAACATTAACGCGTGGCCTGTCAAAATCCGCGTCAGCCCCGGATTACGCTCACCAAATCCCAGAATCAGTTGCACAATAAGACGCAGGCGCGCCATTGTTTCTTTTTCATCTTTCAGGATCAGATTGATGCGGGTAATCAGACTGTCTTCAATAAATTCGATCAGGCTGTCAAACATCCGCGTTTTACTGGGAAAGTGACGATAAAGCGCCGCCTCCGATACACCGACGTTAGCCGCCAGTTTTGCAGTAGTAATGCGTTGGCTGCCATCACTTGACTCAAGCATCTGCGCCAGCGCCTGCAAAATCTCCTCGCGGCGATTCCGCTTTACGACTTTTTTCTCTGCCATGCCCTTAAAAACCCCTGAATTTCACCATATACAGGCAACACCTACGCATCTGCCACAAGAGAAAGCCTTGGGGCGATGAGAAATAATAAGATTGGCGTAAGTGAAAATCGGTCGTGCTGGTTACTGACGGCCTGAGTGACCGAAGCCACCTTCACCGCGCAAGCTGGCGTCAAACTCGTCTACCAGATTGAATTCGGCCTGGACGACAGGGACAAAAACCAGCTGGGCCATGCGGTCGCCCGGCTGAAGCGTAAAGCTTTCCTGCCCGCGATTCCATACCGATACCATAAGTTGTCCCTGATAGTCGGCATCAATCAGACCAACCAGATTACCCAGGACAATACCATGTTTGTGGCCCAGGCCAGAGCGCGGAAGAATCACGGCGGCAAGGTTCGGATCGGCGATGTGAATAGCCAGACCGGTAGGAATTAATGTGGTTGTGCCGGGTGCGATTTCCATCACATCATCAATACAGGCACGAAGGTCTAACCCAGCGGAACCCGGTGTCGCATAGGTCGGCAAGGGAAACGCTTTGCCGACGCGCGCATCAAGAATTTTAACGTCTATTTTTTTCATCATAACGGCTGACAATCTCGTCTATTAAAAGTTGACCAAGGAGTGACTTATCGCTGAGCGGTAAGGTTTTTTCTCCTTCCTGCCAAAAAAGGTGAAGAGCATTGGTGTCGCTATTGAACCCGTGGCCTGCTTTTGACACATCGTTAGCACAAATCAGGTCCAGGTTTTTACGCGCGCGTTTTTTTCGGGCGTATTCTTCCACATTCTGGGTTTCAGCCGCAAATCCAACCACAAATGGCCGGCTCTGCGTTAAGGCCGCCACCCCCGCGACAATATCGGGATTTTTAATGAGCTGCAGGCTGACTTTCTCATCGTCATCCTGTTTCTTTATTTTTTCATCCGCGATCTCAATTGCCCGGTAGTCTGCCACGGCTGCGCTTGCAATGAAAATATGTTGTGCGTTTATCTCCCCCATTACCGCCGCCTGCATTTCCAGGGCCGATGTCACATCCACACGTTTAACGCCGGCGGGCGTTGGCAGGGCAACCGGACCGCTTACCAGCGTAACGCGGGCGCCGCGCTTTGCCGCCGCCGCCGCAATCGCAAACCCCATTTTTCCCGAACTGTGGTTGCTGATATAACGCACGGGGTCGATCGCTTCCCGGGTAGGGCCCGCGGTAATCATAATATTGAGATGTTGCAGGTCGTTGACGGGCGCGGCCCACTGTACGGCGTGGTCAACGATAGCTAAAGGGTCAAGCATGCGACCGGGGCCAATATCCCCGCAGGCCTGGCTGCCGCTGTCTGGCCCCCAAATTAACAGGCCGCGCGCCTGAAGCCTGACCATGTTTTCCTGCGTTACGGCAGCGCGATACATCTGCTGATTCATCGCCGGCACAATCGCGACAGGCGCTGCTGTTGCCAGCACGGCAGTGGTGACTAAATCATTGGCCATCCCTGCCGTAATGCGCGCAATCAGGTCGGCCGTGGCCGGGGCCAGCACGATCAGGTCAGCCCATTTGGCCAGCTCAATGTGTCCCATTGCGGCCTCGGCTGCCGGGTCAAGCAGATCATCAAAAACAGGATAACCGGAGACGGCCTGCAGGCTGAGTGGTGTGATAAAAGCCTTTGCGCCCTCAGTCATCATCACGCGGACATCGGCACCGCGATCGCGCAGACGACGGACCAGCTCGGGGGTTTTATAGGCAGCAATTCCACCACTGACGCCCAGAAGAACTTTTTTACCGGCTAATCCCATCATGCTGTTGACCTCATTTTCGATTGCCGTCGCAGGGACGGTGTAATGGCCGAATTTTATCACAAAACGTGGCATGCACCTTTTCAATGGCTGCGTTTGCGAGACATGCCGGAGAATCACAATCACGCGCTGGTGGCGGATAGGTTCGCACGCGATGATACAGGGGGCGATAGGGAGAGCAGCAATGAAAAATTTGCCACCACGAGAAAAACTTCAGCAATGGGGTGCGGATGCGTTAAGTGACGTAGAGCTGTTAGCGATTTTCTTACGAACAGGTTCAAAAGGCGTTCCTGTCATGATGCTGGCGCAGCAGATGCTGCAGGAGCTGGGGTCGCTTTATAATATCGTTAATGCGACGGCTGCAGACTTTAAGGGCATTAAAGGCGCTGGCGAAATCAAGTTGATTCAGATGCGCGCAGTGGCAGAACTGGCCAAACGGTTTTTCGCCAGCCAGCTGGCGCGTGAGAGCACAATTGACAGTCCCGCAGCGACGCGTCAGTACCTGCAGACATTATTGGCCAGGCAGGAGCGTGAGGTGTTTGTCGTGCTGTTTTTGGATAATCAACATCGGGTATTAATGGCCAGAGAAATGTTTTCCGGATCCATCAACAGCGTCGAAGTCCATCCTCGTGAAATTGTGCGTGAAGCCCTGAAAATCAACGCGGCTGCGCTCATCGTAGCGCATAACCATCCGTCAGGAATTGCTGAACCCAGCCAGGCTGACCGCGACATTACACTAAAAATCTGCGAAGCTTGTCGCTTATTGAATATCCGGTTGCTTGATCATCTGGTGATTGGACACGGTCAATCTGTCTCATTTGTCGAACGCGGATGGCTCTGAGCCTGAAAATCTGGTCCAGGTGGCGGCTTTTTACACGATCATTCGGGATCTTTATCTGTTCGGGACTTGAGCACTTGGGCCGAGCGGCGTATACTACGCCACCTTTGAGAATCTCGGGTTTGGCGGTTAGGCCAGCTTAGCGGGTTCCATGGAACTCGCCTGGCGGGCTGCAAGCCTGACGAGGCGGCCAAAACCTAATTTTTAAAGCTCGAGCTGATTTGATTTTTGGAGAATAGACATGTCACGAGTCTGCCAGGTAACTGGAAAGCGTCCGGTGACCGGTAACAACCGTTCCCACGCAATGAACGCGACGAAACGCCGTTTCCTTCCGAACCTGCACTCACACCGTTTTTGGGTTGAGAGCGAGAAGCGCTTCGTTACTCTGCGTGTATCTGTAAAAGGTATGCGTATTATTGATAAAAAGGGCATTGATACGGTGTTAGCCGACATGCGTGCCCGTGGTGAGAAGTACTAAGAGTACTAAGGAACTGAATCATGGCTAAAGGTATTCGTGAGAAGATCAAGCTGGTTTCCTCTGCTGGTACAGGTCACTTCTATACCACCACGAAGAACAAACGTACTAAACCAGAAAAACTTGAACTGAAAAAGTTCGATCCGGTTGTACGTCAGCATGTGATCTACAAAGAAGCCAAAATTAAATAATTTTGGTGTTCTGCTAAAAACCCGGCTCCGGCCGGGTTTTTTGTTTGTGTAATGCGCAGGGGAGAGGTTATGCCAGAGTTGCCAGAGGTAGAAACCAGCCGACGCGGCATTGAGCCACATCTGGTTGGTCAAACAATTCTTCACGCCGTCGTTCGCAACGCACGCTTGCGTTGGCCGGTATCCAATGAAATCCTCGCATTAAGCGATCAGCCAGTACTGAGTGTTCAGCGGCGCGCTAAATACCTTTTGCTTGAGCTGCCACACGGCTGGATCATTATCCATCTTGGTATGTCTGGCAGTCTGCGCGTTCTGCCCGAAGAATTGCCTGCCGCCAAACACGATCATGTTGACCTGGTGATGAGCAACGGGAAGGTCCTGCGCTACACCGATCCCCGACGTTTTGGTGCCTGGTTGTGGAGCAGCGATCTGGACGGAAGCAGCGTACTTGCCCATTTAGGTCCAGAACCACTGAGTGAAATATTCAGTGGCGACTATTTGTTTGAAAAATCCCGCGGTAAGCGAACGGTGATCAAGCAGTGGTTGATGGACAATAAAGTCGTGGTGGGCGTGGGCAATATTTATGCGAGCGAGTCACTGTTTACAGCAGGGATCCTGCCTGATCGAGCAGCGATGAGCCTGTCTCACGATGAAGCGGCGTTTTTGGCTAACACTATTAAAGCGTTACTGCTCCGCTCTATCGAGCAGGGTGGAACGACATTGCGTGACTTTTTACAAAGCGATGGCAAGCCAGGCTATTTTGCTCAGGAGTTACAGGTTTACGGCCGGGCTGGCGAACCCTGCAGGGCATGCGGCACGCCGATTGTGAGTGGGAAGCACGGGCAGCGCAGCACCTACTGGTGCCCCAACTGCCAGCATTAAGGCAGCTTTGCGAGTAAGGCCTGATGGACAGGTGCGGACAGGAAGGCAGAGACATCGCCACCATGCCGCGCCACTTCTTTGACCAGTGACGATGAGATAAAAGAAAAGCCTTCTGAAGGCATTAAAAATACGCTTTCCAGCGTTGGCAACAGGTGTCGGTTCATACGCGCGAGCTGCATTTCATATTCAAAATCGGACACGGCACGTAATCCACGAACCAGCACATTTGCCTGCTGCGCCCGGGCGAAGTTTGCCATCAGATCGCTAAAACCGACCACGTCGACATTGGGAAGATGTGCAGTGGCCTGTTGCGCCAGCGCCACTCTTTCGTCCAGCGTAAACAGCGGTTTTTTACTCGGGCTGGCGGCAATCGCCACAACAAGCCGATCAAACATCTGTGCTGCACGAGTGACGATATCAATATGGCCCAGGGTAATGGGATCGAAGGTGCCAGGATAAATCGCTTTTGTCGTCATGTGCGCCCTTCCGCCGAAGTCTTATTTAGCGCCCAAAGCGCTGCATATTTATTGAATGTGTACTGGGCATTAACGACTGCCAGTAGCCAGCCCTGTTTGCCATCAAGGAATCCGGCACGCAGCAGCAGCGTTTTTACAAAGGCACCCGCTGTATGACTGAAGACAGAAAACAGGCTGCACGTTTTTCCACGCTTGAATCTTTCCTGCGCCCAGGCTTCAGCATAAGCCAGTTGTTTTCGCTGGAAAACCATCAGGTCACGGCAGGTCAGATGCTGTAAATCCCCTTTCAGTACCTTAACGGGCGCACCTTCGGTTTTGAGTGACTCATGGACCTGATTATCGTTATAACCCAGTGTACGCGGATACAGACGCATCACTCTGTCAGGATACCAGCCGCTGTGACGCATAAAACGGCCCAGGAACAGGTTGCTACGACTGAGGCTGTAAACGGTTGGCCCCGGCGGCGCTTCCAGAACCTGTTCAATCGCCTGACGCAATTCTGGCGTCACGCGCTCGTCGGCATCGATCATCAAAATCATATCGCCACTGGCAAAACTTTGCGCCCGCTGGCGTTGTTTTCCATAACCCTGCCATTCCGTTGCCTGAAAAACCTGTGCGCCGGCCTGTTGAGCCAGCGAGAGGGTGTCATCGGTACTTCCGGAATCCAGCACGATAATTTCATCGGCCCAGCTGACTGAGGCAAGACAGTCAGGCAGCAAGGCGGCTTCATTTTTGGCAATCATCACCACTGAAAGGCGTTGGCGCGTAGCGGTCATCAATGAGCCCGTGGCGGTAAATGAGGTTCAAGTAACTGTAGCAGGCGCTGCAGCGCACCCTGATTTTGGTGCAGCACCTCGACGGCGTGGCGACCGTAATAACGACGATAGTCGTCATCCTGTAGCAAATTCGTCACTTCTTTTTCCAGCGACGCCGCGTCAGTCACAGTGATCAATCCCTGTGCCTCCTGCAGTTTGCTGCAAATATCTTTGAAGTTCCAGGTATGCGGGCCCATCAGTACCGGGATAGCATGGGCTGCCGGTTCCAGCGGATTATGACCGCCACGCTCAACCAGGCTGCCTCCTACGAAAGCCAGGTCGGCTATACCGTAGAGCAGCATCAGTTCGCCCATTGAGTCACCAATGACAACCTGTGTTGAACTGGAGGGGATCTCTCCGCTACTGCGTAAGGTAAAGCTGAAGTGACGTTTTTGAGTAAGTTCGCGCGCATCGTTGAAGCGCTCAGGATGGCGTGGTACCAAAATCAGCAGCAGATCGGGAAAGGTCTCCAGTAAACGGCGATGCGTATCCAACAGAATCGCTTCTTCACCTTCATGTGTACTGGTCGCGATCCAGACCGGACGGCGCGGAGCCCATTGGCGACGCAGCGTGACGGCGCGTGCCGCCAGCTCGGGAGTAACAGAAATATCGAATTTCAGGCTGCCGGTGATCGACAGGTGAGAGCGTTTCAGCCCAAGCTGGATAAAACGCTCACCATCCTCGGCATTTTGCGCAGCGATCAGCGTGATGCTCTGCAGGAGATTGCGCATAAACTTGCCCAGCTTGCGATAGCCTTTGGCTGAGCGTTCTGACAGGCGAGCATTGGCGATCACCAGCGGAATATGGCGCTGATGCAGAATACGGATGATATTAGGCCACAGCTCCGTTTCCATAATGATGACCAAACGTGGATTCACCATATCAAGAAAACGATTAATGGCGCCGGGTAAGTCGTAAGGCAAATAGACATGGTGTACATCTTTGCCAAAAGCGGACTGCGCGCGCTCCGAACCGGTTGGCGTCATGGTGGTCACGGTAATGGGCAGGGTAGGATAGCGATGACGCAGCGCGCGTACCAACGGCACCGCCGCCAGCGTTTCCCCCACAGAAACCGAATGCAGGACAATGCCGTCCGGCTTCACTTTTCCGGCGCAGTAGCCATAACGCTCTGCCCAGCGTTTGCGATAGGCCGGGGCTTTACGACCGCGCAGCCACAGGCGCAGCCAGATGAGTGGCTGAATGAAATAGAGCAATGCGGTGTAAATGGTCGTCATAGTTACCGTTATGACACGTTGGCGTCAAAAAAGCAGTTTAAAGTCAGATTACTGCATATTATCAGAAACAGCATAATCACTCATCTCACATCATGATTGGGTACGCAGCACCTGCTCATAGAGGGAGGTAAGGGAATGCGCCAGGTGCTGTGGGCTGTATGGCTCAACCCTGCGCCGCGCCGCTTCTCCCATTCGCGCGTCGACGGTCAGACTCGACAGGGCGTTTATCGCCTGGTTCAGGCCTTTAATATCCAGCGCATCGCGAACAAATCCTTCCTGGCCTTCGCGAATAAACTCAGCGCCGCCACAGCCGGTGCTGGTAATGACCGGTAAACCACAGGCCATCGCCTCCAGTACGACGTTGGGGAAGGGATCATATAAGGTCGGCAGCAGCAAACCATCGGCAGCATGATAGAAAGGCTGTACGTCCTGCTGCACGCCGACAAAACGCAAGCGGTCAAGGCAGTTCAGTTGATTAGCCAACTGCTGATAACGTTTTACCTGTTTGTCCTGGCCTACCACAATCAGATAACGATGACTGTTGGCCAGCGCTTCAATGGCCGCTTTCAGGCCTTTGCGTTCAAAACCCGATCCCACGTAAATCAGCACTGTTGCGTTGGTGGGCAGATTCAGTTGGGTCCGCATGGCATGGCGCGTGGCCTCGGTCGCAGGCTGAAAGCGCGTGGCATCAATCGCATTGTAGATAACGTGTATTTTGTCTGCCTGCAGCGTAAAACAGCGCAAAATGTCTTGTTTTACCATCTCAGAATTGCAGATCACCGCTTTCAGCGAGGAAGACTGGAACATGTCCGCTTCCGCCCGCAAAACGTAACGATGGTAAGGACTCAGGCTGGCACTCAGGCGCTGTAGTGGTGACACAATGCGGGCACGTTGCTCAAGCCAGACACGGTGAACGCCATCGCCAGCCCGAAAAATATCACAGCCTGCGATGCGCTCATGGCTTTGTACGATATCAAACTTCTCCCGCTCCCAGCAGGCCCGCGCAGCCTGTGCAAATCCTCGCTCGCGTGAAACCCGCCCCAGTTTGCCTGGATTACAGATGTGCAGATGCCAGTCTGGGTTGGGTTTGCCCTGCCAGCTGCGGGTAATGATATTGAGATCCAACTGCTCACTTCCCAGCGCTTCCAGCGCGCGTGAGATAAACCGTTCTGCGCCGCCATCAGGACGATATTTTTGCCGGACAATGGCCAGACGTAACTTACGCATTCAGATAGCTCCTTGCGGCATTCACGACATCCTCAACCGGGATGGCCGATAAATAACGCTGATCGGTCCGGGTATCAATAGAATCCGGATGGGGCAGAGATCCATAGTCGCCCGCCCAGATCACCCGATTGTTATCTCCCCACGGACGCCAGTGCTGCAGCTTGGTCGGTCCGAAAAGGGCGATGCAGGGTGTATCCAGCGCCGCCGCCATATGCATGGGCGCGGAGTCGACACCGATAAAGAGTTGCGCGCCCGCGATAAGCGCCGCCAACTGAGGTAAAGAGAGTTGACCCGCAAACGAGATAACGTGAGGGGAATGGCATTGTGCCAGAATACGTTCGACCATCTCCCGTTCATTTGCATCGGGGCCTGCCGTCAGTATCACTTTGCGATCGGCTTGGGCTAACTGATCGATGGTGGCCGCGACCTTGTCCTCTTCCCAACATTTAAACTGCCAGCGTGAAGTGGGCTGTAAAACAATATAGCCCCCGGCAACCTGCTGCTGACGGAGCTTGTCCTGCACTTTTTGCGCATCGTCGGGGCTGAAATGCATTGAGGCACCGATGCCTTCCGCTGGAATAGTCAATGGAGAAAGTGCGGACAGATTTTGTTCCACTGTATGTAATTGCTCATGATTTTCAGTGGTAACTAAATGCGTGTGGCACCAGCGCCAGATGGCCTTGTCACGTTTTGTGAAGGCAAAGCCAATACGTACTGGTGCACCAGATAAACCGGTGATAATGGCGCTGCGCCACTGATCGGCAAGGTTAATGACCAGGTCATACTGACAGTTGCGGACGGCAGCGACCAGCGCCATTTCATGGCGGAATTTTTGCCAGCCACCTTCCTTTTTCCAGCCGCGGTCAATGACATGCAGATGGCGGATGGCAGGATGTGCTTCCAGCATAGGACGGGTTTCTTTATAGAGCAGAACATCAATCACGGCCTGTGGGTAATGCCGATGCAAAGCATTGATGACAGGCGTGGTCAGCAGCATGTCGCCATGATGACGCAGTTTGATTATCAGTATTTTTTTCGGTGCAAACTGGACTGGAATCGGGCTTGTCATACTCAAATGCTCTCAAAATTCAGTGAGCTGATTGTAGGGCAAACCCTTTAGGGGTTAAAGCAAGTGACGGCGCTTATTTCCTGCGCCAGTAATAAATCCGTCCCAGCCACAGCAGCAGGTGATACCACTGCTTAATACCACGTGCATTGCGCAACATACGTTTGTGCGTCCCGGTCGCGAACACATCTGCAATCATCGCCTGACGCGCAGCCTCATCGGGCTCACGTCGAATACTGTGACAAACGCTCAGGGCTTCGTGCGTTACCTGATAATGGAACGTCGGGTATATTTTAACTTTATCGCGGTAGCGCGCATTAATCTCTTCCAGCATTCTGGCAATTTTCAGGTAATGGCGCTGATATTCGACATTGGCCTGTCCGGTGCGCTTGCGATTACTGATTGAAGCGTCATGCGTATGATAACGGTACAGTTGTCTGTCGGTGTAGCGCACGCGCTGCACATTGAGCATGAGTTCTGTCGTCCACGGAATGTCCTGGTGGTGTAGTCCGGGTTCGAACGCCAGCTTTGTTTTTTCAATCAGTTCACGGCGATAAATGCCCAGCCAGACAACATGCTTATAGCGATGTGTTTTCAGCGCCTTGTTAAGCCACTCTGGGCCGCTGAGAACTGTCGTGCCAGAAAGGCGCTCCAGCGGTATTAGCGGTTGAATCGCATTGTCGGCCGGAAAAAACCATTCAGCGTTACATTGCGCTACATCCAGATTATCCGCTTCTGCCATGTCTGTCAGCGTCTGGTACATGTCGGGTTTCATCGTGTCATCGGCGTCCGGAAAGGTGACGTACTTGCCGCGGGCCACTGCCAGGCCAGCATTGCGCGCACGGGATACGCCACCGTTTGGTTGGTGAATGACCCGAATGTGAGGATAGCGTTGCGCGTAGTTGTCAGCCTGTTTACCGGAGTTATCGGTGGAACCATCATCAACGATGATGATTTCAAGTGATGTGAGCGTTTGCGCCAGTAAAGACTGGATAAACCTTTCAAAACCGGCACCAGCATTAAACATCGGCGTGATAATGGACAATAAAGGCGAATTCTGTATCACGGCATTATGCATTTTAGTGAAATCTAGGCGGAACTTTGCCCGCATTATTACGAAAGCATTCAGAACTTTTTGTGCATTTAGGGTCAAATAAACGAGTAGCAGAAATTATTTTTTATGCAACTTTTGCGTGCGGGTGATCAAAAGCCCGGCTATGACTGTTTTAACCTGGGCACAGTATGAAAAATATTCTCGTCATCAGGCGCGATAACATCGGGGATATGGTGTGTACCACCCCGCTGCTGGAAGGTATTAAAAAGGTTTTTCCCGATGCAAAACTGACATTATTGGTTAACAAAGTCGCGCAGGATGTGGTGCTGAATAATCCCCACATTGATTCGCTACATGTCTATAAAAAAGCCAAACACCGTAGTAAAAACGAGAGCGCAATGGGTGTCTACTGGCATCGTTTGAAAATTTTCTGGATGTTGCGTCAGACTCGTTTTGATGCGGTAGTGCTGGCCAATCCGGTGCCCTGCAGGTACAGCCTGCGTCTCGCACGTTTAGCGGGAGCAACAAATATCATTGGCGCGGGCCAGCCTAATCAAGGGATTACCCGAAGTTTCAGTAGCGCAGATTTTTCTGGAAATCATCAGGTTGAACACACCTACTCTTACCTCTCATCGTTAACCGCTCATTTACCCGACGTTCCCCCCGTAAGAGTTTATCTGACAAAGTCAGAGCGGGAGGAGGCAGAATCGCGTGTACATGCGTTGTTTCCCGTTGAGGGCCAGACTTATGGCGTGCATATCAGCAGTCGCTGTGCAAAGCGCCGCTGGGCAATAGATAATTATGCTGCGTTTATCCATCACCTCTTAAAGGATGAAAAGGCTCGCGTATTACTGTTTTGGTCACCTCAGGGTGCGCTGGGGCCTGAGGATATGGGAGATAACGCGCGTGCTGAAAAGCTCCTGCAGTTAGTTAATTCTTCACGAATAGCAGCCTATCCTACAGGGTCAGTGCGTGATCTGATGGCGGGTTTTCATTGCTGTGATCAGATTTTGTGTAGTGACGGCGGTCAAATGCATATCGCAGCGGGTTTGCACAAAAAACAGGTCGTGTTTTTTGGTGATACGGATGCCCTTGGCTGGCATCCGTGGTCAGGTGAATACAAAATTTTGCAGTCACCTTCTGGTGAAAGCAATGATTTCACCCCGGAATACGTTATCCACGCCTGGCGAGAACTCGAGGGGAGCTCGCAAAAAGGAGAATACAGGCAGTCAACCTTCTGTGAGTCGCCTGTTTTTTTTCAGACGTCCTGAATAAGACATAGCCCCTCTCGAACATGCCGTTCCTGTCATCTGTTAAGGCGATGACAGAACGGCTAACGAGCAAAAAAATTAAGTAACGGCGAGCGCGAGGGTTCAGGTCTCCGCTAACTGCAGATATTGGTGACAAATCGTGGAAAGACTATAGATGCTTAAGTCCACCTGGTTCAAATCGGGCGGATTAGCGTAGATGTCACGCATTTTTTCAGCCAGCGAGGCGGCATTCATTTCAGAAAGACCGCGTGCTAAATCGCCGGTTAAAATACTTGCAGGTCCACCGGGGCATCGCGTGCTGACCACCGGCGTTCCACAGCTCATGGCTTCAATCAGCACATTGCCAAATCCTTCACTGTCCGAACTCAAAATCAGCATTCGCGCATGCCGTAGCCAGGGATAAGGATTCGACTGAAAGCCTGCAAATTGTACGCGGTCTGAAATACTCAATTGTTGAGCCAGACGATATAACTTTTCTTTTGCCCCTTCGTTGCCTTGACCCAGTAGAACTAAAGGTGAGTGAATCCCACTTTGCGCATAAGCATCCAGCAAACGGTCGTGGCGTTTAGTTTCATGAAAGCGCCCGATATGTAGAAGAAATTCAGTGCCTGCGAGTGGGCACGGTTCTGATGCGCGTTGTCTGATTTCATCAAAATCAAAAGGATTGAAAATCACACCGGTCCGGGAAGGTTTCACGCCAACGCGTGTAATTAGATCATCAAGCGCATACTGAGAAACGGCTATCACCTGGCGATTACGATAGACGTGACGGATTTTCTGACGTTTAAGCCACAACGAAAAGCCGGATTTGCGCGCCAGATAAGAGGCTGAAAAGACGCCGTGGATGCAGTACCAGGTCTTAAGGGCGTTAAGTGCACGCGAAGCGCTTACAATGCGGTCAGTTTTATGAAGATGTGAGAGCACTAAATCAAATTTGCCCTCCCGGGCCTCGCTGAGTCGGACGGCATTGTCCAGCAGAGTGGCACGGCGAGCTGTTTCTGTGAGCTTCCGCCAGGGGCGACGACATGTGTCGCGAATGACCTGATAATCAAGCCCTGCCGGAAGGGCATAATCGCAAACGTCCCGCAGTGAAAAAAGCGATACGCGATGTCCTTCATTGATCATACCCTGAGCCAGCGTCAGCACCACTTTTTCAGCGCCGCCGCCGGGTAACCCATCAATTATCATCAAAATACGCTTGGACAACTTACCACCTCATCAACGCCGACAATTTATGCATGATCTCAACGCTGACATTTCCCGTCATAAAAGGGATACCAAAAAACGGACCGGACTGTTCTGAGGTATCTCACTGAATATCAAGAAAACATCGCCATACTTCTACCGTATTTTTACGATGAAGACATCCTGATTAAACGCATTATTCTAGGATATCACTTAGCGGATGACCACGGATAAAGATCGCGCTGTGGACAATTATAGTTTTGCTTGCGTCGGTTGCCCTGCGTAACATAGCAGGATGATCTCTACCGCTTGTTGGATAAGTTATGGACAAACCCGCGTTTTTAATCACCCTGGATACTGAAGGCGATAATATCTGGCGCAATCGCAGTGGCAATGTCACTACGCACAATGTTCGGTTTTTGCCACGTTTTCAGTCTCTGTGCGAAAAATACGCGTTCAAACCTACCTGGCTTACCAACTATGAAATGGTTAGCGATCCGGCTTATGTTGAATTCGGGCGTGACCTTCTTTCACGGGGGCAGGGTGAAATCGGTATGCATCTGCACGCCTGGTATAGTCCTCCTGATTATGCGCTGACTGAAGATGACTGGCGTTATAAACCTTACCTGATTGAATATCCTGAAAACATCCTGCGGGATAAAGTCGCCCGTATGACGGATTTGCTTGAGACCGCCTTTGAGACAAAAATGCGCAGTCATCGGGCCGGTCGCTGGGCCTTTAATGAAATATACGCACGCGCACTAATTGAGCATGGTTATCTGGTGGACTGCTCCGTCACACCACGTGTTGACTGGCGCAATTCGTTGGGGGCACCTCAGGGAACGGGCGGTACCGATTACAGTGGTTTCCCTGACCAGGCTTATTATGTCGATATCAACGATATTTCGAAACCTGGCGACTCGACCTTATTAGAATTACCGATGAGCATTCAGTACCGGCATGGCGCATTGAAAAATACGCTAAAAAAAGCCTGGGATAATGTTCGGGGTAAATCAAGAGGAGCAAGGGTAAACTGGTTGAGGCCCGTGGGTGGAAATCTGGCACAAATGAAACAGGTGGTTGAACAAACCCTGGCGCAGGGCAATGATTATGTTGAGTTCATGCTGCATTCGTCTGAATTTATGCCAGACGGGAGCCCGACCTTCAAAAACCACGCTGATATAGACCGTCTGTATGATGATTTGGAACAGCTGTTTAGCTGGCTTCAGGTACGCACTCAGGGCATGACGCTGACTGAATACGCCCTAAAGAAAAAACATTCCCCGGTGTCATGACCGGGGGAACGTTAAAGGCCCGCTATTGGCTTTTGTAGCGAAGCCATGAAAAAAACGTGTCGACTTCCGGGTAGCGCATTTGCATGTATTTTTTTGTTTTGCAACTGCCCTTGCAAAGACGTGCCGCAGACTTGATTGCGTGTTTAGTCTGATTGTCATAATGATAAAAGCCATAAACTTTTTTCGACATGCTTTTGACTTCATTAAAGCAATTAACGATCATGCCCGCCGCAAGATCGCGCAGTTCATTATTTGACTGCGCCATCGTACACATTTTGTTCATCGCGAACAGCATATCCTGAATATCACTCTTACGTACATTCCGCGTAATACTGTGGTTGTTATCACGGTAGTAATAGAGGGTGTTCTCAAGATGAGCGATTTTTTGTGTTTTCAGGTATTGAAAGGGAGTGAACATCACGTCCTCGTAACGTCTCCCTACTTCAAAGCGCTCACCTTCCAGCAAAGTGCGTCTGTAAATGCGATTCCACAGGTGCCACATGGATCGGGTAAAGAGTGAATTCAGGCAATTCAACCCCTGACCTGAAAAATCGTACGCGATGCGTTGGGGCAGTTCGTCATCTGTGGCTTCCGGAATACTGTGCTCAAATCGGGCATAATTAAAATCAATCAGGTCATCCACATCGGCTAACAATAGCGGCCGGATAATTGAGAGATAGTTCCTGCTGAGCAAATCATCAGCATCCAGAAAGGTAATGAATTTACCTTTGGCTTCCTGAAGGCCTGCATTGCGGGCAGCAGAAACGCCCTGATTAGTTTGCTGGATAAATTCAACTGAACAGGGTGGATTTGTGCTCAGCAATTCTTTAACACGCAGCGCAGAGTCATCTGTCGAACCATCATCGATAATGATGACCTGGATATCCTCACCTGCCTGAATGAACAGCGACGTCAGGCAAGAATGAATATATTGTTGACTATTATATAGAGGGATGATGATGCTTAATAGCCAGTCCCGGTGTTGACTCATTCCGTTTCCTGTAATCCGTCGGATGTTTTTATGAGTAAGATACTCATGATGACAGCCAGGCAATAGATCAATGTGCCTTCAGTACTGAAAAAGATGACGTCGCTCAGACCATAGGTTATGAGCGAAATGGTCACGGCCAACAACGCTGGATTACGATAAGGCAGCAGAGCATTATATAATAAACAGAAATACAGGCCAATCAGCGCCAGCACGCCCAGAATGCCTTTAATCGAAAAGGTTTCCATTACTTCGTTATGCATGTGAACCGTGAGATAAGTAAGCGCGCCATAAAGTGCGGGTTCTTTTGCCACAATGGCTTTTGCTTCCTCCGCTCTTTGCTCAGCGGACTCTCCCCAAATGGCTTCTGAGCCTGTCCGAAATGCCACAGTTTGCATACTTAAGCGCGAAATAATCGAGTTTTCACCTTTTTGCTCATGCTTATGCGCAATATCTTCATTAAATTGTTGAATGCGCAAAGCAATAACGTTATGGAAGATGGCTGCACTTAGCGCAATCATCACAGGGACCAGCGTGAACAGAATGATTTTATGTCGGCGGCTGATGATGTGAGTACTCATCAGCACAATGATCAAGGTCAGGACTGGATAAGCAAGCATCGCGGCCCGCGTTCCGGTCAGCACGATCGAAGCATAGCTAAAGGTAAAGGCAGCAAGGAAAAGCAGGACTCTGTGTTTTGATTTTAAGAGTAAGACCGCTTTAATGAAAACCAGGTTAACCGCCGTAATAATATAGGCGGCAACCGTCGCCCTGTCGAAATTCAGCTCTACACGATGAATATGCATGTCAATGCCCTGGTAAATCGCATAGCCGTTCACAACCAGCCCACAAAGAATGGCAGCAATGATTGTATTTTTTTGCAGGGCTGCTTTTTCATTGAGCGTCACAAGTAAAATAAATGCGGCAGCAATCTGTAGTCGCCCTGTCGACTGGTACTGTCTATAAAGACTAATAAAATCACCGGGCTGTTTATAAATTACTGTCCAGATTATGCTGATAATCCCAACAGCAAAAAATGCCCCAGGTAATATTAGGTTGCGTTTGTTAACGAGATAAGTTTTTAGATTGAAAACGACCAATAAAAAAGAGAGATAACTCGTCAGATAAAACGCATTTCTGCCAAGAGAACCACCGAACGGCGAAGTAATAAAGGAAAAGATACACCCTATAAAAATAAGTATTTTTATAGTGCGAGATAAGGCCTCTTTTTTAATAATTAAATGGTCAGTTTTCATTTTTTTCTTATAACGTCCATTAAAGCATCGTTAAATTCTGTCTTAAACAGCGCATAATCAAAATGTTCTGCTGTCCAGTTTTTTGCTGTGTCACTGTATTGCTGATAGGTTTCATGCTGAGATAAAACGTCAACGGCATCGGCGCAATCAATATGAGAAACCAGTTTGGCGTCTTGCATTACATCCCGCACAGGATCGTAAATCTTATAAGGGAAATCCACATGAATTCCTGTTAATTTTTCATGTTCATCAATCGTTACTGAAGGAATCAACCCCAGGCCACATTGTTGATGCCTGACCACTTCAGGTTGTCCATCGATCATCGGGAATATCACGGGGACGCCGAAATAGAGTGCTTCCATACAGGAAAGACCAAAGGGTTCAGTGACAGGTGTGCTGAGATAAATATCAATACGATTGAAAAATGCACCAATGTCATGCTGAAAACCGCTGAAAGTAACGAATTCGCTGATATCTAAACGTTTAGCGAGTGCAACAAAAGCATCATGATCGGGCCCTTTTCCCGCAATTTCCAGTACGACATTCCGGCCGCGCTGGCGTAATTCCTTTAAAGCTAACAGCGCGACGCTAATACCCTTCAGGCTAACCTGACGAGCAGCAGTGCCGAGACGGATCGGGTTATTTAGCGTCCGGATGCCAGAATGGATTCCCTGAGGCACCATGATGCGGTTAATCACTACGTGATGGGGACAGGGCAGATTAAAACGAAGCTGCATCACGCGATTAGAGGCATAAGAAGCAGAAATGACACCATCCAGCATGGCCATAAAGCCCAGCGTTTTTTTATTTTTGGGATATCGCCATGAGCAGCCATGATCGTAATAAACCAGACTTGCCCGCTCAGGTTTTGCGCTTAATCCCGGAATCAAATCCCAGACGACGATTACATCGGCATCGCTCGACTCTACGCGCTTTTGTAGCAAATATTTCCG
Organism: Pantoea sp. PNA 14-12; assembly: GCF_004364735.1. Lineage (NCBI taxonomy): Bacteria > Pseudomonadati > Pseudomonadota > Gammaproteobacteria > Enterobacterales > Erwiniaceae > Pantoea > Pantoea sp. PNA 14-12. The sequence goes on from NZ_SOAJ01000008.1 coordinate 57,477, forward strand.
AAGAAATTGTGGGACTTTTATTTTCAGGTTATTTAACCATCGATTGGCGAAGATGATTTTTTGTTGAGGGATGTGACGGCGAATGTCATCATCGATCTCGTTACTGATGCAAATAACATCGTCACGCCCGTCAGAAAAATCGTTGATGTACTGTAGGAAAAGACGCTCAACGCCACCCATTTTGCCGAGATTAATGATATGAAGTTTCTTCATGCGGTAATCTCAAAAACCATATCTGCCACGTCCTTAGCGCTAATATCTGCCAATTTGCTGCCCTCTGCAGGCCGCAAAACATGCTGATTTTGTCCGTAACCACCAATCAAGCCGGGATCGGTCGGACCGTATAACGTTATATTGGGTCTGTCCAGTGCTGCTGCCATATGGCTCAAACCTGTGTCTACTGAGACAACAGCTTTCGCACCTGCCAGCTGCTGAGCAACCGCTTCAAGAGTGAGCCTGGGCAATACCTCTACATGCTCAAAACCCTCAGCCAGCCGGATCGCACGCTGATGCTCATGTTCAGCGCCCCAGGGCAGTTTTACGCGCAAACCTGTCGGCTGGAGCCGTTCAATTAACTCGCGCCAGTGGGATTCTGGCCAGTGCTTGTTATCACGGGTCGTGGCATGCAGGAAGACCAGATAAGCGTTTTCACCCTGTAATGCCACATTGCGGAAATGGCCAGCAATAGCATAGTCTCCCTGCGTTTGCGGCTTCTCATAACCCAGGCTTTTCGCGAACAGTTCCCGGGTCCTCTCCACTGCGTGTTGCTGCTTACTGACCTCGTGCTTTTTGTCGTACCACCAACTGGCAAAGGGTTCACGCGCACTGCGGCTGTCCAGACCGTGCTTGACACCTTTAGCCAGACGCGTCACGAGTGCGGCACTCTTAATCAGCCCCTGAGCATCAATCACCACATCATAGTGGCGAGACTGTAAATCGCGTTTAAATCGAACCCGTTCTTCACGCTGCTCGCTGCCGAACCAGTGCTTACGCCAGCGACGGATTGCAACGGGCAGAACCTTATCAACGGCGGGATGCCATGCAGGAATCTGGGCAAAATTTTCTTCTACCACCCAATCAAAACGAATACCGGGAAGGGCATGCATAGCATCAGTCAGGGCAGGTAACGTATGGAGCACATCCCCCATTGACGAGGTTTTAACAATCAGGACGTGCATGAACTCTCCTGGGCTTCACGCAACAAACTGCGTAATGTTTCATGGACTTGTGAAGGCTGGATGTCAATCAGGCTTTGATGGTAGCCCTGCTCAGCATCCCCTTTACGGACGCGATGGTAACCGCTGATTAAACGGATGATACGCGCCTGATCCGACAGCGGCGGGGTGAAGTCCGGGCTACTGGGACCATATAAAGCCACCAGTGGGCGGTTCAACGCGGCGGCAATGTGCATAAGACCAGAATCATTGCTCACTACCGCCCGGCACTGGGCCAGCAGAATGACAGCCTGTTCCAGCTGGGTTTGACCTGCCAGATTGCGGCAATGCTTACGACTTTTCTCGGGCAGCGACGCGATGATTTCTTCGCCAGTGGGGCCATCTTTTACTGAACCGAACAGCAGGATCTGAAACCCTTCGCGAATTAACTGTTCTGCCAGTGCGGCGTAGTGAAAATGCGGCCAGCGTTTTGCCGGACCAAATTCGGCCCCGGGGCAAAAGCCAATAGCCGGGTGCTCAGAGGAAAGTTGAAACTGCGCAGCCATTACGCTTTTTTCCGCTTCGCTGACCTGTAACTGCGGTTTCAGCAAGGGTTGTGGCAGTTGACGGGCTGAACGGAAAGGCGTGTCATAGGCCAGCGCAACATAACGCTCTACCATTAAAGGAAACGCGGCCTTATCCAGTACCCGCACATCATTCAACAGACCATAGCGCATTTCTCCGCGCCAGCCGACGCGGCGAGGAATACCCGCAAAAAAGGGCACCAATGCCGATTTGAATGAGTTGGGCAACACGTAAGCGCGATCATAACCCTGATCGCGCAGTGATTTACCCAAACGGCGGCGCTCGCCTATCGCCAGCGCACCATGGCCGAGTGGCATGGCCAGCGCCTGATTCACTTCAGGCATTCGGGAAAGTAAAGGACGGCACCATTCAGGTGCCATCACATCAATCACCGCATCAGGATGTTCGGCCTTGAGCGTACGATAGAGACTTTGCGACATCATCATATCGCCGACCCACGACGGGCCGATCACCAGAATTTTCATTACCGGTATCCGTTCCTTAGACGTTGCGGTTTAACCAGGCCATATATTCAGACACGCCCTGTGCCACTGTTTTAAAAGGCTTGTCGTAGCCTGCCTCACGCAGTTTCGTCAGATCAGCCTGGGTATAAGCCTGATAACGGCCTTTCAGTTTTTCCGGGAAAGGAATGTATTCAATTTCACCTTTCTGATGGAAATTAAGCACGGCGTCCGCAACTTCCTGGAACGATTCGGCGCGGCCTGTGCCGCAGTTATAAATCCCGGAAATGCCGTTCTCCCAGCACCACAGATTGACTGACACAACATCATCAACATGAATAAAATCGCGTTTAAAGCTGTCGCTGCCCTCGAACAGTTTTGGATTTTCGTCATTACTGATCTGCGTATTCAGATGGAAGGCAACGCTCGCCATACTGCCTTTGTGGCCTTCGCGCGGTCCGTAAACGTTGAAGTAACGGAAACCACAGACTGGTGACGTTGCTTCTGGCAGAATCTGGCGTACATAGTGGTCAAACAGCATTTTTGAGTAGCCGTAAACGTTTAACGGCTGCTCGTACTGACGCTCTTCGATGAAATTCTCATTGCGTCCACCATAGGTGGCTGCCGAAGAGGCATACAGAAAGGGGATTTCACGCTCAAGGCAAAAGTGCAGCAGGTCTTTTGAGTACTGATAGTTATTATCCATCATGTACTTACCATCCCACTCCGTTGTGGCTGAGCAGGCACCTTCATGGAACACCGCTTCAATCGGACCAAGATCTTCACCCGACATGATGTAGGTTAAGAACTCTTCTTTATCCATGTAATCTGTGATGTCCAGATCGGCAAGATTCACGAACTTGGTGCCATCTTTCAGATTATCTACGACCAGAATATCTGTATGGCCACGATCGTTCAGCGTCTTAACGATATTGCTGCCGATCATACCTGCGCCACCGGTTACGATAATCATATTGCTACCTTTAACGTTTTGTGGTGAAACGGGACGTCTCACGCGTAATGTCACCATCATAACATTTCATCCCGTCACAGACAGCCAGATGACTCCGTAAGGTCAGGACCTAAAATGCCTGTGACGTGAACTGTGCTACATAATTAACATTATTTTGGTCGATTAGGCGTTAAAAGGCGATATGTTCAGTCGTATTTGCCCCTTCCTACCTTTTCAGGAGTGTAATAATGTCAGCGCATTTTTATCAGCATATTCGTCAGCAACTGGCTATCGCCCAGCAAGAAGGGCTGTTCAAAAAAGAACGTATTATCACTTCCGCGCAGCAGGCTGAAATCGACGTTGGGCATCATCACGCTGTCATTAATTTCTGTGCAAATAATTACCTTGGGCTGGCTAACCATCCTGCTTTGATTCAGGCCGCGAAAGAGGGAATGGATTCGCACGGTTTTGGGATGGCATCGGTGCGCTTTATCTGTGGTACGCAGGATAAGCACAAACAACTGGAAAGAAAACTGGCTGATTTTCTGGGTATGGAAGACGCCATACTTTACTCCTCCTGCTTCGATGCGAATGGCGGATTATTTGAAACACTGCTGGGGGCTGAGGATGCCATCATTTCTGACGCACTTAATCACGCGTCGATTATTGATGGTGTGCGTCTGTGTAAAGCACAACGCTACCGTTACGCCAATAATGACATGAACGAGTTACGTGCCCGCCTGCAGGAAGCCAAAGATAACGGCGCAAAGACCATCATGATTGCAACCGATGGCGTCTTCTCTATGGATGGCGTAATTGCCAATCTGAAAGGCATTTGCGATTTGGCAGACGAATACTCTGCCCTGGTCATGGTCGATGATTCCCATGCGGTGGGTTTTGTGGGAAAGGCAGGGCGGGGAACGCATGAGTATTGTGATGTCATGGGGCGGGTAGACATCATCACCGGCACCCTGGGTAAGGCGCTGGGGGGTGCTTCCGGTGGCTATACGGCAGCCAAAACCGAGGTTATAGAATGGCTACGTCAGCGTTCAAGACCTTATCTGTTCTCTAATTCACTGGCACCCGCAATCGTGGCTGCCTCATTGCGCGTTCTAGATCTGTTAAGCGAAGGCGACGGACTGCGTCAGCGCCTCTGGGAAAACGCACGCCTGTTCCGCGAAAAAATGACGGCAGCGGGCTTTACGCTGGCGGGGGCCGATCACGCCATCATTCCGGTCATGCTGGGCGAAGCCAGCGTAGCGCAGGCGTTTGCACATCTGCTTCAGCAGGAGGGGATTTATGTGACCGGATTTTTCTATCCGGTAGTGCCAAAAGGTCAGGCACGTATTCGCACACAAATTTCAGCCGCGCACAGCCAGCAGCAGCTCGATACCGCTGTGGCCGCTTTCACGCGGATTGGTAAGCAACTTGGCGTGATCGCCTGAGGACAGACCATGAAAGCACTTGCGAAACTGAAAAAAGAGCAGGGTATCTGGATGGTTAACGATGCGCCCATGCCGGAGCCTGGCCACAACGATTTGCTGATCAAAATCCGCAAAACCGCGATCTGCGGCACCGATGTACATATTTACAACTGGGACGACTGGTCCCGTAAAACGATCCCCGTGCCCATGATTGTTGGCCATGAATATGTAGGCGAAGTGGTGGCTGTGGGGCAGGAAGTGAAAGGGTTTCAGATTGGCGATCGCGTTTCGGGTGAAGGTCACATTACCTGCGGGCACTGCCGTAACTGCCGGGCAGGGCGGACACATTTATGCCGCAATACGCAAGGTGTAGGTGTCAACCGGCAGGGATGCTTTGCTGAATATCTGGTGATCCCTGCCTTTAATGCCTTCAAAATTCCTGACAATATTTCAGACGAACTGGCGTCGATTTTTGACCCGTTTGGCAACGCAGTTCATACCGCTTTGTCCTTCGATCTGGTGGGAGAAGACGTTCTGATCTCTGGGGCAGGGCCGATTGGAATCATGGCGGCGGCGGTATGTCGTCATGTGGGTGCACGAAATGTCGTCATCACAGACATTAATGATTATCGCCTTGAACTGGCCCGTAAAATGGGCGTGACCTGTGCGGTCAACGTGGCGAAACATGACTTGCGTGAGGTCATGCATACGCTCGATATGCGAGAGGGCTTTGACGTGGGCTTAGAAATGTCGGGCGCACCGCCTGCTTTTCGGACCCTGCTTGACGTCATGAATTACGGCGGTCGTATTGCCTTACTGGGCATTCCGCCCGGTGAAATGGCCATCGACTGGAATCAGGTGATTTTTAAAGGGCTGTTTATTAAAGGCATTTACGGGCGGGAGATGTTTGAAACCTGGTACAAGATGGCCGCACTGATACAGTCAGGTCTGGATCTCACCCCGATCATTACACATCGCTACGATATAGATGACTTTCAGCGAGGTTTTGATGATATGCGGTCGGGGCAATCAGGAAAGGTGATTCTGAGCTGGACGTAATGTTGCCCTTTGTTTTTTTAACGTTGACGCTCAGCATCGGGTTTAAGGCCGATGCTGAGTGTGTCAAAAAAGTGCATTAATACGGCGATACAGCGGGCTCTCAGCGATGCTCTCACCAATCACGCCCAGTGCACGCGTAGCAGGCACAGGTGACAGTGGTTGCTTCACTTTACATTCGCCTGGCGCCTGGAAGCCTTGCGCAGGTTTATTGCGCGGCAGGGTTTTTGCCGGCGAAGCACTGCCGTTACGCAGCGGCTCATTTAATAACTGACCCGGTGTCACCAGCGTAATATCCGCAGGCAAAGTGGGCAGCATTTGTTGCAACACGCGCACAGTGTTCGGGTGCGGGTGACCAATCGCAATCGCATAGCCATCCCGCTCGGCCAGTTTCACTGCCCGACTAAATTGCTGACGGATGGCGTTGATGTCCTGGCTGTCGTCCAGAAAGACCCTGCGCTTTAGCACTCTGACATGCGTGCCTTGGGCGGCGGGTACAGACTGGCTGTTGCCAATCGTCATGCTGTCAAGGAAGTACAGATTGTACTGGTTAAGAGCCTGCATGACTTTTTGCATACCCGGCAGACTGGACGTCATTTTGCTGCCCATATGGTTATTCAACCCCACCGCATAAGGCACGTTATTTACTGCACTCCGGATGATGCGATCAATCTCGGCGCTGCTCATCTCGGGCGTTAACGTGTTTTTTTCAAGAGGTTGCTTACTGAGAGGGGCCATGGGCAGATGGATCAGGACTTCGTGTCCGCCCTGATGCGCTTTGATTGCCATTTGACGTGCATAGGGCGCATCGGGGAGGACGGCAACCGATATCGCCTGCGGCATCTGCAACACTTTATTCTCTTCTGTAGGCCGGTAGCCGACATCATCAATAACAATGGCGAGTTTACCGGCCTGGGCTGCGAAACTGAGCAGCAATCCACTCAGCAGTGCAACCAGGGTCTTTCGCTGACGTAACACTTATTTTCCTAACCACGGAAGTGGATTAACCGCTTTACCCTGACGCCGGATTTCAAAGTAGAGCGAAGGTGTACCACGGCCACCGCTGGTGCCGACCAGGGCAATAGGCTGACCTGCTTTTACCTGAGCGCCGACGCTGACCAGTGCGCTTTGGTTGTAACCATAGAGGCTCATATCCCCTTTGCCATGTTCAATCACGACGACGAGGCCATAACCCTGTAACCAGTCAGCCATTAACACGCGACCATCGGCAATGGCTTTAACTTCTGTGCCCTCAGGCGCGTTAATGACCAGCCCTTTCCAGCGTAATTCGCCCTGAAGCTCCTCACCGAAGCGATGCTCAATCCGTCCTCTTACTGGCCAGATGTCCTGACCATTTGGCCGCCCAAGCCCGCCTGTGCGCGCCATCAGTTCGCGTTCACTCTGGGTTGGCTGATAGCTGGAGCCTTTCGCTTTTGCCTGCACCTGACGCTGGCGGACTTTTTCAGCCTCACGCGCTTCCCGTGCGGCGCGTTCACGCGCTTCTCGCTCGGCACGGGCAATTTTGTCTTGCAGGCGGCTTTCGTTCTGCCGCATCTCGACCAAATCAGCCTGATCTTTCTGCAGCGCACTTTCCAGAGAAGTTAGCGTTTTTTTGCGGGCGGCGCTGGCTTGCTGAAGTTTGTCCTGCTGTGCTTGCTGCTGAGTTAACAACGATTTTTGCTGCTGCTGTTTTTGTTCCAGCGATGCGCGCTGTTGAGCCAGTTCCTTGCGGGTAGTTTGCAGGGCGGTGATATTTTCCTGACGTGCCGTGTTCAGGTAACCAAAGTAGGCCAGGATGCGCTCGCTGCGCTGACTTTCTTCGCCACCTAACAGCAGTTGCAGGCCCTTGTGCTGGCCCTGACGAAAAGCGGCATCCAGTTGCTCTGCCAGCAGTTTTTCCTGCTGAGCCTGTTGTTTCTCAAGGTGGGCAACGGAGGCGGTGACCTGCACGATGTCATTGTTTAAGGCGGACAGACTATTGCGCGTTTCACGCAACTGCCGGCTGGCCTGCGCAATGATTTTTTCCTGACTTTGCAACTGATTAAGCAACTGGCTGCGCTGGGCTTTTTGCGCCTTAACGCTTTTTTCTTTTTCAGCAATTTCCTGCTGAATGGATTTCAGTTGCGCTTTGTTATCATCAGCGGCCAGCCCGGGTAAGGGCAATGACAACAGGCCCGCATAAAGCAGGCTAAAAGACAGAACGGACAAGCGTGTAAACAGCGGCACGGTAACGCCGTTGTGACGGGTCCATGTTGGCAGAGCAGTTGTCTTTCCCTTCATAGGTCGATGATTATTCCACGATGAACAGTTGCTTACCAGCATTGCCGACCGGCTTTTGCTTCCCTAAACGTGACCATTTTCAACAGTACAAGGCATAAGCGTCACGACATTTTTGCCATTCGGTGAATTTTTTTGGAAAATGACGCACAAATTATCACTCTGCCCGCTTAGCGTCTGTACATGCGAAGTGGCGCAGGTATACTCAGAAGCCTTGTTTTAGCTTATTAGCCCGGTCTGGAGTCGTTACCCCTCATGCAAGAAATTATGCAGTTTGCAAGCAATCACCCCATCCTGAGTCTGGCATGGGTCGTTTTACTTATACTGGTGATTGTGACCACCGTTAAAGGGATGTTCTCTAAAGTAAAAACGATCAGTCGAGGCGAAGCAACCCGACTTATTAACAAAGAGGATGCGGTGGTGGTAGACGTGCGTTCGCGCGACGATTACCGCAAGGGGCATATTTCGGGCGCGGTCAACGTCGCTGCAGCTGATATCAAGAAAGGCAGTTTTGGCGAGCTGGAAAAGCATAAAACACAGCCCATAATTGTGGTATGCGCTACCGGGCAGAGCGCGGCCGATCCTGCTGCACATCTGAGCGCGGCAGGTTTCAATCAGGTGAGCGTGCTCAAAGACGGTATTAGCGGTTGGAGCGGCGAAAATCTGCCGTTAGTTCGCGGTAAATAACCATCCTGAGGTCCCTATGGCAAACGTTGAGATTTATACCAAACCAACCTGTCCGTATTGTCATCGCGCAAAAGCGCTGCTGAATGAGAAAGGCGCGGCGTTCCAGGAGATCCCCATTGATGGGGACATGGCAAAACGTGAAGAGATGATTAAGCGCAGCGGCCGCACGACAGTGCCTCAGATCTTTATTGATGGCCAGCATATTGGTGGCTGCGACGATTTGATGGCACTTAACGATCGTCAGGGTTTAGATCCGTTACTTCAGGCGTAGTTTTACGCCAGACATTTTAACTTACAGGACTTAGTCACATGTCAGAACATAACACTAACGAAATGCAATTCCAGATTCAGCGCGTTTACACGAAGGATATTTCTTTTGAAGCGCCCAATGCGCCGCAGGTGTTTCAGAAAGAGTGGGAGCCAGACGTTAAGCTGGATCTGGATACTGCCTCTTCGCAGCTGGCTGATGAAGTGTATGAAGTGGTGCTGCGTGTGACCGTTACGGCAACCGTTGGCGAAGATACCGCTTTCCTGTGTGAAGTTCAGCAGGCAGGTATTTTCACCATCGGTGGCATTGAAGGTACCCAGATGGCGCATTGCCTTGGCGCTTACTGCCCAAATATCCTGTTCCCTTATGCCCGCGAATGCATCACCAGCCTGGTTTCACGTGGTACCTTCCCGCAGCTTAACCTTGCGCCAGTGAACTTTGATGCGCTGTTTATGAATTATCTGCAGCAGCAGCAAGGCGAAGAAGCGCAACATCAGGATGCCTGATGACCACTCACGCTTCGATTAGCGTCATCGGTGCCGGTTCATACGGCACCGCTTTGGCGATTACGCTGGCCCGCAATGGCCACCCGGTGCTGCTGTGGGGGCACAATCCTGCCCATATGGCACAACTTCAGTCCGACCGCTGCAACCGTGCTTTCCTGCCAGATGTAACGTTTCCCGATAATCTGACTGTTGAACCTGACCTGAATACCGTTATAGCCGCCAGCCGCGATTTGTTGGTTGTTGTACCGAGTCATGTTTTCGGCGATGTGCTGACGCAGATAAAGCCCGGTTTACGTGATGACTCACGCATCGTCTGGGCAACGAAAGGACTGGAGAAGGAAACGGGTCGTCTGCTGCAGGATGTTGCCCGCGACATTTTGGGCGAAACGATTCCACTGGCCGTCATCTCCGGCCCCACTTTTGCAAAAGAACTGGCAGCGGGTTTACCAACAGCGATTGCGCTGGCGGCTACTGACGCGCAGTTCGCAGAAGATTTACAACAGCGACTGCACTGCGGCAAAAGCTTTCGCGTCTATAACAATCCCGATTTTATTGGGGTTCAACTGGGCGGCGCGGTGAAAAACGTCATTGCTATCGGTGCTGGCATGTCTGATGGCATCGGCTTTGGTGCGAATGCACGCACGGCGTTAATTACGCGCGGGCTGGCCGAGATGAGTCGTCTGGGTGCGGCATTAGGCGCAGATGCCACAACATTTATGGGCATGGCCGGTTTGGGCGATCTGGTGCTGACCTGTACTGATAACCAATCGCGTAATCGTCGTTTTGGCATGATGCTCGGGCAGGGTGAAGATGTCGATAGCGCACAACGCATTATCGGACAAGTTGTAGAAGGCTACAGAAATACCAAAGAAGTCAAAGCGCTGGCTGCACGCACAGGGGTTGAAATGCCTATCACCGAACAGATTTATCAGGTGCTCTATTGCGGAAAACCGGCACGAGATGCAGCATTAAGCCTGCTGGGGCGTTCACGGAAGGACGAAAACAGCACAAACTAAAGCAGGAAGCCAAGCGTCATCACCTGTAGCGCCGGTCAAGGCGCTTTTTTTATCGGGAGAAAACAGCATGTCGTCTGATGAGTTAGAACTGGTCTGGAACAACATTAAGGCAGAAGCACGCGCGCTGGCAGACTGCGAGCCAATGCTGGCCAGCTTTTATCATGCGACATTGCTTAAGCATGAGAATCTGGGCAGCGCCCTGAGCTATATGCTGGCCAATAAGCTGGCGAATCCAATCATGCCTGCTATCGCGATTCGTGAAGTTGTCGAAGAGGCCTACCGAAAAGATCCCTCAATGATTGCTTCCGCTGCCTGCGATATTCAGGCCGTGCGCCAGCGCGATCCTGCGGTTGATAAATATTCGACGCCGCTGCTGTATCTGAAAGGTTTTCATGCGCTTCAGGCCCATCGTATCGGGCACTGGCTTTGGAATGAAGGCCGACGCGCCTTAGCCGTTTACCTGCAAAATGAAGTGTCCGTTTCCTTTGCTGTGGACATTCATCCGGCCGCAAAAATTGGACACGGGATCATGCTGGATCACGCTACAGGTATTGTGATCGGTGAAACGGCCGTCGTGGAAAACGATGTGTCCATCCTGCAGTCGGTGACGCTCGGCGGGACCGGTAAAACCAGCGGCGACCGTCATCCGAAAATTCGCGAAGGCGTCATGATTGGCGCAGGTGCAAAAATTCTGGGCAATATTGAAGTTGGTCGCGGTGCCAAGATTGGTGCTGGCTCTGTTGTGCTGCAACCCATTCCGCCTCACACCACCGCCGCTGGCGTGCCTGCGCGCATCGTTGGCAAGCCCGGCAGTGAAAAGCCGTCCATGGATATGGACCAGCATTTCAGCGGCAATGGCGCAGGTTTTCAGTTTGGTGACGGAATTTAGGACTTAATCAACGCGCCAGCGTAGTCGAGTTGGCGCCAGGCTTCGTATACCACCACGGATACCGCATTTGATAAATTCATACTGCGGCTTTCCGCCCGCATGGGAATCCGTATTTTTTGCTCTGCAGGCAGCGTCTGTAGCACCTCTGCGGGCAAGCCCCGACTCTCTGGACCAAACAGCAGATAATCTCCCTGCTGCCAGGCGACGGCACTGTGCGCGGGCGTCCCCTTCGTTGTCAACGCAAACAGCCGCGCAGGTTGCTCGGTCGTCATGAACGCCTGAAAATCAGCATGGAACTTAATGGCGGTGAACTCGTGGTAATCCAGTCCCGCGCGACGAAGGCGCTTGTCGTCCCAGGCAAAACCCAGCGGTTCGATAAGGTGAAGCTGGAAGCCGGTATTGGCGCACAGGCGAATAATATTACCTGTATTGGGTGGAATTTCTGGTTCAAAGAGTACGATGTTAAGCATAAGGCCCCCGGTAACGAGGGCCGAAGCATAGCAAATTATTGTCTGCCAGAGGAGTAAAGTGGCAGCCAGATTGTCAGACGCAGACCACCCAGTGGGCTGTCATCTGCTTTTACCCAGCCACGGTGCTGCTGAATGGCCGTTTCCACAATGGCCAGCCCCAGGCCGGTGCCGCCGGACTCTCGGTCGCGCGCCTCGTCAGTGCGGTAAAACGGTCGGAATATCTGCTCACGATCTTCCGGGCTCACGCCGGGACCATCGTCGTCAACGTGAACGGTAATGCCTGAAATATCAACGGAAAAACTGACGCTGATATGGGTATGAGAGTAGCGCAACGCATTCCGCACGATATTCTCCAGCGCACTTTCAAGCGCATGGGGGTTACCATACAAAGGCCATGGCCCCGGAGGATAAGGGATCTCCAGTGTCTTACCCATTTGTTCCGCTTCAAATCGGGCGTCTTCCAGCACGCCGTTCCACAGCTGATTTGCCTTCATGGCCTCGCTGACCAGCGCGTTCTTATGCTGGGTCCTCGACAGCACCAGTAGGTCATTAATCATGCCATCGAGGCGTTGTGCTTCCGTCTCTATACGTTCCAGCTCTTTGCCTTCACCATGACGGCGGCGCAGCAGCGCAGTCGCCAGCTGTAATCGCGTTAATGGCGTGCGTAATTCGTGGCTGATATCAGACAGTAAGCGCTGCTGACCGTTCATCATCCGTTCCAGCGCACTGACCATCTGGTTAAAGCTGGAACCTGCCGCCAGAAATTCCTGTGGGCCTGATTCCAGTTCAGGATGCTGGCGCAGATTACCGCTGGCGACTTCGTCCGCGGCATATTTAAGTTTCCGTGCAGGACGCGCCAGGCTCCATGCCAGCCACAACAGAAGCGGTGAGCTGATCAGCATGGTAACAATGAGCAGCAGCAAAGGGCGATCAAACAACAGATTAATAAAATCCAGCTGAGAGCTGCTGGCGGGGCGGATCAGATACAGCTGATAGTTATCCTCTCCGTCCCGGACGGCGAAAGGACCTACCATCTCTACCCGGCCATATTTCTTCTTCTGTGGGTGATCGGCGTTATCTGACTGACCGATGAAGTTACGAATGACCTGCATTTCATTATGCTGTGCGCCGATGACCCGGCCTTCACTGGTGACCAGGAGCAAACGTTGGCCGGGTGGAGCCCACTTCTCAATAGCGCGAAATAAGCGCCGCCACCACATCAAATCATTAGGCGGATCGCGTGACAGCTCGGCTTCAACGTGCTGCTCGATCATCGTGCCCTGGCGCTGCTCGCTTTCCAGCAGCGCCGTCATCTGGCGTGAATCAAGCTTGGGTACCATGAGCACCAGCATCAATACCAGTGCCAGCGTCAGCCAGAAAATAGCAAAGATGCGGGTAGTCAAACTGCCTATCATGATGCCGAAACCATCAAATAACCGCGGCCACGTAAGGTCTTGAACCACGGATGCCCATCGCGACGTTCAGGGAGTTTACGGCGCAGGTTCGAGATGTGCATATCGATGGCACGGTCAAAAGGCGTCAGGCGTTTACCCAGCACCTCCTGGCTAAGATGCTCGCGCGAGACAACCTGACCTAAATGCTGAGCCAAAAGGTACAACAGGGTGAATTCTGTGCCGGTGAGATCCAGCGTTTCGTTATCGAAACTGGCTTCCTGACGGCCCGGGTTCAGGCGCAGGCAGTCCACTTCCAGCGTAGGTGAGCTGTTATCGTGCTGCTGCTGTTGTTCGCTCCAGTTCGAACGGCGCAGGATAGCGCGTATGCGCGCAACCAGCTCCCGATCGTTAAAGGGCTTAGGCAGATAGTCATCGGCGCCCAGCTCAAGGCCCAGCACACGATCAAGCTCGCTTCCGCGGGCGGTAAGCATAATCACAGGTGTTTGATACTGCTGGCGTAATTCTTTCAGGGTGTCGATACCGTTTTTCTTGGGCATCATGACATCCAGTAAAAGCAAATCAATTGAGTTATCGAGCAGATTCAGTGCTTGCTCACCATCGCTGGCAACCACCACTTCAAACCCTTCCATTTCTAACAGTTCTTTTAAAAGCGAAGTCAATTCGCGGTCATCATCTACCAACAGGATTTTATTCATTTTTGTAGCCCTCCGCAGGCAAAATAGCGTGTTCCTATGATACCAATCCATCGCTTTACGTACTTTTACACCCCCTGACGGATGTTTGCAGCTATCGCCGTACACTGGCTATCGTTGAATCGCAAAACAGAACGAACTGGAGTAAACGATGCGCAAATTAACCGCCGTCGTTCTTGCCTCAGCGATGGTTCTCAGTCACGCCAGCGCAGGAGCAGCAGAGTCGATGGCGCTTGACGAGGTGCATCACGGCGGATTTACGACAGGCAGTATGACGCAAAATTCGCAAAGTCACATGTTCGACGGCATTGAGTTGACGGAACATCAACGACAACAAATGCGTGACCTTATGCAGCAAGCCCGACATGACCGTCCGGCAACGAATATTGATGATATCGCAGCTATGCACGATTTGGTGACGGCAGATAAATTTAACGAAGCGGCCATACGTGACAAGGCAGAGGCCATCGCCAAAGTTCAGGTTGAACAGCAAGTTGAGATGGCGAGAGTGCGTAATCAGATGTACCACCTGTTAACGCCCGAGCAGCAGGCCGCGTTACAGAAGAATTATGAGCAGCGCCTGAATGCCATGCGTAAGCTCTCAAGTTTGCAGCCAGCTTCGACGCTGCAACCCGTAAGTCGTACCAGTAGTAACCAGTAGTAAATAGTATCCCTGTTTTCCTTGCCATAGACACATCCCTGTCTTCCCCCTCATGATGAGGGGGTTTTTTTTATCTGTTTTTCGCCATTATTTACTGTAGTTTTACAGTGCGCGAAAAAATGATCTGGACGATTGAATGGCAACGTTTTTTTATTTTTCTTACGCACGCTTTCCTGTCTGTTATTACTGTCTTGCCGATCTGTTTTACAGGTCGTGAGTTATTTCCAATCGATTGATAAATATAAAGATTACATTAATTTATTTGTGCATTTTCCTTTCTTTTCAAGGGGCTGTAATTATCCCGCTCCGCTTGCACCTTATCCGGCCTCGCCTACACTTATATTGTCTCAGCAAGGAAGCCGATGCACTTCTGAAATTAACGGAGAGCAGCAACCACATCATGTAGTCCGAATTAATCTATTAATGGAGTAAATTATGGCAGAGCATCGTGGTGGTTCAGGTAATTTCGCAGACAACCCGCAAAAAGCCTCTGAAGCCGGTAAAAAAGGCGGAAAGAGCAGCGGCAACGGCGGCGGCGGTAATTTCAAAAATAACCCCGAAAAAGCCTCCGAAGCGGGCAAGAAAGGCGGCAAAAAATAATTTTGCTGAGCACTGAACCAAATCTGCACGTTGATTTGGCGCTTACTTAGGTAAGCAATCCTTCGCCCCATCGTTACCCGATGGGGCGAAGTCGTATTATCTCTTCCCGTCTTATCCCTCATCACGCTGTCCGAACGGTATCAGTCGGGCGCATCGCCTGCGTCAGTGTTAAACTTAGCCCTTCTCTGCTGTTATTTTACCTCTTCAGTCATGATGTTCATGGAGTGTGGCATGCAGGCTTCGTATGGAAAGTGGGTTAAATCTGCGGCGATTGCGGCGACGCTGCTGGCGACAACCTTGTTAATTATCAAGATTTTTGCCTGGTGGTATACCGGATCGGTTAGCCTGCTGGCTGCCATGGTTGATTCGCTGGTGGACATTGCCGCTTCCCTGACAAACCTGCTGGTGGTGCGCTATTCCCTTCAGCCCGCTGACGCCGATCACACCTTTGGCCACGGTAAAGCGGAATCGCTGGCCGCCCTGGCGCAAAGCATGTTCATTTCAGGTTCGGCACTTTTCCTCTTTCTGACGGGTATTCAGCATCTCGCTTCCCCGAATGAACTGCGATCGCCCGGTATGGGCATTATCGTGACGGTGCTGGCTCTCATTTCGACATTACTGCTGGTGGCTTTCCAGCGCTGGGTCGTACGAAAAACACGCAGTCAGGCGATTCGGGCCGATATGCTGCATTATCAATCCGATGTTTTCATGAACGGGGCAATTTTGGTCGCGCTGGTGTTAACCAGCTACGGATTCGCTCGTGCCGATGCGCTGTTTGCGCTGGGCATTGGCGTGTATATTCTCGTCAGCGCACTTCGGATGGGCTATGAAGCCGTTCAGTCCCTGTTGGACAGAGCCTTACCCGATGAAGAACGACAACATATTATTGCGATTTCATCAAACTGGCCCGGTGTGCAAGGCGTTCATGATGTGCGGACGCGTCAGTCTGGCCCGACGAAATTTATTCAGCTTCACGTAGAGCTGGAAGATCAATTACCGTTAGTGCAGGCACACCGAATCGCCGATCAGGTTGAAAAAGCATTACGCGAAGCCTTTCCCGGGTCGGACGTCATTATTCATCAGGATCCCTGTTCTGTGGTACCGTCAGAGAAACAGGATGCATTCAATTTCTGACGCACAGGAAAGACGTTAGAAAGATGAAAATGACATGCAGCTAACATTGCTAAAAAAATTAGTGAAAAGTTGTCTGACCTGAATCAATTCAGCATCAGGCCTTTGATATACTATCTGCCATCATATGTCGCGCTTACCACATCAGTGTTCATCAGCGTTGCACAGGCCGGATTAACCCTTAGTTTTGAACAATCCAGAGGTTGTCATGATCAAAAAAATTGGTGTACTGACCAGCGGCGGTGACGCCCCAGGCATGAACGCAGCCATTCGCGGTGTAGTTCGCTCCGCATTAAGCGAAGGGCTGGAAGTTTTTGGTATCTATGACGGCTATCAGGGTTTATATGAAGATCGCATGATCAACCTCGACCGCTACAGTGTGTCAGATATGATCAATCGCGGCGGCACGTTCCTGGGTTCTGCACGTTTTCCTGAGTTTCGTAATGATGATGTCCGCCAGGTAGCAATCGAGAACCTGAAAAAGCGGGGCATTGATGCCTTAGTAGTGATCGGTGGCGACGGTTCGTATATGGGGGCCAAGCGGCTCACCGAAATGGGCTTTCCGTGTATCGGTCTGCCAGGCACGATTGACAACGACGTGGCCGGGACAGATTACACCATCGGCTACTTTACGGCGCTGGAAACGGTCGTCGAAGCCATTGACCGCCTGCGTGATACGTCGTCATCGCATCAGCGCATCTCGATTGTTGAAGTCATGGGCCGTTACTGTGGCGACCTGACGCTGGCTGCGGCTATTGCCGGGGGATGTGAATTTATCGTGTTACCTGAGATTCCTTACACTCGTGAGGAACTGGTGGCAGAGATTAAAGCCGGTATTGCGAAAGGTAAAAAGCACGCGATCGTAGCTATTACGGAGCACATCTGTGATATCGACGACCTGGCGCGTTTCATCGAAACAGAAACCAAACGCGAAACGCGCGCCACGGTACTTGGTCACATTCAGCGCGGCGGCGCGCCCTGCGCTTATGACCGCATTCTTGCGTCGCGCATGGGTGCCTATTCGATTGAGTTGCTGATGCAGGGCTACGGTGGCCGGTGTGTAGGTATCCAGAATGACAAGATGGTCCATCACGATATCATTGATGCCATTGAAAATATGAAACGTCCCTTTAAGCGTGACTGGATGGATACGGCTAAGCAGCTGTACTAAGTATTACCGGGCATGCTTAACGGCATGCCCTTATGCCTTCCTCATATTCCCCAAAGTTATAACCGCTTATTTTTAATTCTTTTAGCTATAATCGCGTTTATGTCACGCTTGTCTCATCATGAATGGGGAGAGTGCGCAATGAATAAATGGGCCGTGGGTTTAGGGTTGTTACTGGCATCTGGCAGTGTTCTGGCGAAGGATATTCAGCTGCTAAACGTTTCTTATGATCCTACCCGGGAACTCTACGAGCAGTACAACAAGGCCTTTAGCGCGCACTACAAACAGGAAACGGGCGACAACGTGGTCATCCGCCAGTCGCACGGCGGTTCAGGTAAACAGGCGACTTCTGTCATCAACGGTATTCGTGCTGATGTGGTGACGCTGGCGCTGCAGTCGGATGTTGATGCAATTGCTGATCGCGGTCGCATTGATAAAGACTGGATTAAACGTCTGCCCGACAACTCCGCGCCTTATACCTCCACGATTGTCTTTTTGGTGCGTAAAGGCAATCCTAAAGGCATCCATGACTGGAGCGATCTTATCAAGCCCGGCGTTTCGGTGATTACTCCAAATCCTAAAACGTCAGGCGGCGCTCGCTGGAATTACCTGGCTGCCTGGGGCTGGGCACTGGATCATAACAACGGCGATCAGGCAAAAGCACAGCGTTACGTGAAAGATCTGTTTAAGCATGTTGAAGTGCAGGATTCCGGTGCGCGCGGCGCAACCAATACCTTTGTAGAGCGTGGTATTGGTGATGTCCTGATCGCCTGGGAAAACGAAGCCTACCTGGCGGTCAATAAACTGGGTAAAGACAAATTTGAAATTGTGACGCCAAGTGAATCGATTCTCGCGGAGCCAACTGTGTCCGTCGTGGATAAGGTGGTCGATGAGAAGGGAACGCGTCAGGTGGCGGAAGCCTATCTGAAATATCTCTACTCGACGGAAGGGCAGACGATTGCGGCTGAAAACTATTATCGTCCGCGCAATGAAGAGGTCGCGAAGAAGTTCGCCAGTACGTTTGCGCCGGTAAAACTGTTTACCATCGACGATAAGTTTGGCGGCTGGGCGAAGGCGCAAAAAACGCACTTCGCTGATGGCGGCACCTATGATCAGATCATGAAGCCGTAATCCTTACCAGTTATTCTTGAAACCAGCGGAAACGCTGGTTTTTTTATGCGTGACATTTACGCGCTGTCAGGTGAGGATGCGAATGAAAACAGTCAGGGGAAGATAACAATGCAGGCAAATCGTCGGGCCTTCATCATCATTGCGCTTCTGCTGGTATTGATTGGCGCAGGGATCCTTGTTGCAGCTACGCATGTTAAAACGAATGCGGATGCGCTTTGGCAAATCGTCAGTGAAAAGTGTCTGCCCGATCAGCTCACGCATGGTCAACCCGCGCCGTGTCAGCGCGTTGATCTGCAGCACCGCTACGCGCTGTTGAAAGACCGAAACGGCCCCCTTCAGTATCTGCTCATCCCCATTGATAAAATCACCGGAATCGAAAGCCCACAGTTGCTCCGTTCAGACACGCCGAATTATTTTGACCTGTCCTGGCAGGACAGAGGCGTCGTGGCGCAAAAATATGGCAAGCCTATCAACGACAGTGTGCTGTCACTGGCCATCAATTCCCAGTACGGCCGTACCCAGAATCAGCTTCATATTCATCTTTCATGCCTTCGGCCTGATGTGAGAAAGCAACTGGATGCGCTGACACCCACGTTCACACCGGAATGGAAAGCCGTCACCTTTCTCAGTCATTCTTATCACGTGCGTACGCTGAGTGAAGCCGAGCTGGCAGAGCAAAGCGTATTTATCCGTCTGGCCGCTGAGATACCGCATGCACGCGATCAGATGGGCCGCTACGGCCTCGCGTTAGCGCGCTTGTCTGATGGGCGGTTGATACTGATGGCAGTGGAGCGCAACTGGCTGTTGTTAAATAAAGGTTCCGCTGAGGAAGTGCAGGATCACGACTGCGCGTTACTGCAGCCCATAAAAAAAGCGGCCTGATTTGGCCGCTCAGAATGGACTAAGCGCCAGGTCAGCCTTGTTTGGCTGCCGCGGCTGCTTTAACGATGACCGCAAATGCATCGGCTTTCAGTGACGCACCGCCAACCAGGGCACCGTCAATGTCCGGCTGCGTAAACAGCTCGGCTGCATTTTTATCGTTGACTGAACCACCGTACTGAATAATCACTTGCTCAGCGACAGCAGCATCTTTTTTCGCGATATGGTCACGAATGAATTTGTGAACGGCCTGCGCCTGCGCTGGGGTGGCTGATTTACCCGTGCCAATCGCCCAGACGGGTTCGTAAGCGATAACCGCATCTTTAAATGCTTCGGCACCCTGAGTGGTCAGTACAGCATCAAGCTGACGTGCGCACACTTCTTCGGTTTTGCCTGCTTCATTTTCGGCTTCGGTTTCGCCGATGCACAGAACCGGCACCAGACCCGCTGCTTTTAAGACGGCAAATTTTTTCGCAATGAATTCATCGCTTTCTTTATGGTAAGTGCGGCGTTCTGAGTGACCAATGATGATGTACTTCGCGCCAATATCTTTCAGCATCTCAGCGGAAATCTCGCCGGTAAATGCGCCAGACAGGTTTACATCAACGTTTTGAGCACCCAGTGCAATATGGCTACCGGAGACAGCATGTTTAGCCTGATCAAGATAGAGCGCAGGGGGGGCAATAGCAACGCCACAGCCTTCCACGCCCGACAGTTCTTTGCGCAGACCGTCGATCAGTTCGGCTGTCATATGCTTGCTGCCATTCAACTTCCAGTTACCCATAACCAGTGGATGTCGCATTCTATCCTCCGCATAACGCGATACATGAAATGGCGCTGCCCTGGGGCAACGTTGTCTGCCAGACAGTATAGAGATCAAATAATGCCATGGCTTTGCTTTTCGTCATTTTTGCCACGTCCATCAGGGCGTAGCCAGCGCCAGTTTTACCGGCTCAATGGCAAAGGTGAGTCCTTTATCCCCGTTATCTGAAACCACGAAACGCAGTGCGCCTTCAACGTGCTCATAGTATCGTGAGCCTTTACCGGCTTTAAGCAGCGTTTCCAGCTTTTTTCGCCCTTCTTCCTGCGTGAGTCCCGGCACAAAAAAACGTAACATGGCGGTCATATAATCAAGCGCCTTAGCCTGCGAGGCGCTCTGGTCAGGCCCCGGAATCGGCAGCCACGTGATCTGCAACGTTTTGATTTTGCCCGTGCCCGGCTCAAGCGCCGTAGAAGAATAAAGGGTTTCATTAATTTTGGTGGCGGCGCGTGTCAGATCGCTCTTTTCATCGCGCGTATCAATGGCACTGTATTCCCTGAGCGGCAATTGGGGATTGGCCAGATTGTATTTTTCACGAAACTGGCCGATGGTCATGTCCAGCGTGGGTGCGCCCGGTAACAGATAGGGTGCGGTTGGCATGTGTTCAGCCTTGTCGAGGGGTTGCGGATCGGCGGCAAATACCGGAACCGTCAGCGCGACGCTCAGCAACAGTACGCCTGGCAAATTCTTCATTTTGTCGGCTCTGACCAATAAACTCGATGCCAAATTAGAACGGTTTTTATCTTCAAGGTCAAAAGTGTGCAGCGTAAAATTTTGTCTAAGGAAAGTGCATGATAATCCAGCAATGGTTTTTCTCTTTTCGCGGGCGCGTAGGGCGTCGGGATTTTTGGCTCTGGCAGGCAATCTGGGTACTGCTAACCAGCCTGCTGTTTTTCCTGGCAGGTAACGATCTGCTGGACACACAGATGGCTGCGTTTGGCATCGTCTGCTTATTGTGGCCTGCCAGCGCGATTGTGGTTAAACGCCTGCACGATCGCGATCGCCGGGGCTACTGGGCTCTGCTGCTGATTGCCGCCTGGCTACTGATGGCAGGCAACTGGAGCATGACGGGAGAAGTGTTACAGTGGCTCATCGGGCGCGTACTGCCCTTTATTATCCTGGCCGGATTGATTCTGGATCTGGGGGTGTTTCGTGGCACCGTCGGCGACAACCGCTTTGGTGCCGCGCCGGTGCCCTTGCGTCTGAAACGCGCCCCTTACCAGTAGTTTTCGCTGGTGATATGGCCGGGTTTGCGCTTAAGGTGCTTGCGCATACCGCGCGTCTCTTTCAGTAACTGCTGCGTATCACGTACCATCTGTGGATTACCACAAACCATGACATGGCTGGTCTCTGCGTCAATGGCTAACCCTGCTGCCTGCTCCAGCTTGCCATTCTCAATCAGGGCCGGAATGCGTCCCGTCAGCGACCCCAGACTTTCCTCACGGCTGACAACCGTGATGATCTGCAACTTACCGTTATAGATTTGCTGGAGTTGCTGCATCAGCGGTAAAAAGCTCAGGTCGGCGGCATAACGGGCGGCATGGACCAGGACGATATTATCGAAGCGATCCAGGCCTTCGCCCTGTTGCAGGATCGACAGGTAAGGGCCCACGGCGGTACCGGTCGCCAGCATCCATAATGTTTGACACTCAGGGACTTCATCCAGAATAAAAAAGCCCGCCGCATCTTTGGTGATCATCACCTGATCACCGGGGCGCAGCGCCTGCAGATGCGGGCTTAATTTGCCGTCGGGTACGGTGACTAAGTAGAACTCAAGCAGGTCGTCATTGGGTGCATTGACGTAAGAGTAAGCTCGCTGCACACGTTCGCCCTCAATTTCGAGTGCCAGTTTTGCGTACTGTCCGGCATGGAAGGGGGCAATCGGTGCCTTAACCCGCAGGCTAAACAGCGCATCGGTCCAGTTTTTCACTTCCTTCACTTGCGCATTGATCCACTCGGCCATAGTGACTCCTTAAGCGTTGATAGTCAGGCGGATAATCATCTTCGCTACTGCTCTGACAGATTACCAGTCGGTAACGGGGCAAAGGCTCTAATCGACAAACTGTAATATTAAGTTTACATCCTGGTTGCATTTATTGACGTGAATGGCGCACCCACTTTGTGTGAATCACTCGCTTTGTCACGTAATCCTGATATTTTCCTGCCACAACCTGTTTCAGCCGTTAGTTGTGCTGTTTAAACGTTCCTTTTCATACAGAATTTTTGTTCAATGATGATGAAGAAGATAGAAAATCGCCCGTTGTTGATCATGCTCATCGCATTGGTCGCAGTAGGGCAGATGGCTCAGACCATTTATGTGCCGGCAATGGCGGCAATGGCGGACGCACTGCAGGTGCGTAACGGCATGATGCAACATGTCATGGCGGCCTATTTAATGACCTATGGTGGATCGCAGCTGATCTATGGCCCGTTGTCTGACAGCGTAGGACGCCGTCCGGTGATCCTGGCGGGCATGGCGATCTTTATGATCGGATCAATGATCGCCTTACTGGCTTCATCACTGGATATGCTGGTCATTGGCAGTGCGATTCAGGGCGCGGGCACTGGCGTGGCCGGGGTGATGGCGCGGACCATGCCGCGCGACCTCTATAATGGCCATGCGTTACGTCAGGCGAACAGCTGGCTCAACATGGGCGTGCTTGCCAGCCCGTTAGTCGCGCCAGTGATTGGCGCAGCGTTGACACAACTGTTTGGCTGGCATGCCTGTTTCGCTTTTTTACTGCTGTTATGCATGATCGTGACGGTGACTATGGCGTGCTGGTTGCCGGAAACACGCCCGGTCAGCGCCGAAGTAACGCCGTTCCTTAAACGTTACATTCGTCTGTTACGCGATGCGAATTTTGTCCGCTATCTGGTGCTGCTGATTGGTGCGCTGTCAGGCATTGCCGTCTTTGAGGCCAGCTGTGGTGTGCTGCTGGGCGGCGTACTGGGTCTGAACAGTTTTACCGTCAGTATCTTGTTCATTCTGCCCATCCCGGCCGCCTTCTTTGGGGCATGGTTTGCCGGGCGTGAGCAGCGTTCCTGGCACAGCCTGATGTGGTTTGGCGTCAACAGTTGCCTGCTGGCAGCAGTGCTGATGTGGGTGCCTGCCTGGTTTGGCATCATGACTATCTGGACGTTATTGATACCGGCATCGCTGTTCTTCTTTGGCGCGGGGATGCTGTTTCCCCTGGCGACATCGGGTGCCATGGAACCCTATGCCTGGCTGGCAGGAAGCGCGGGTGCATTGATTGGTGGTATGCAGAACCTGGGGTCCGGGCTGGTCGCTTCTTTGTCGGCGTTGATGCCACAGCGCGATCAGTTCAGTCTTGGCATGCTGATGTTCGTCACGGCGCTGGTGATGCTGCTCTGCTGGCTACCGCTTTCGCGCCAGCCAGCAGGTGACAATCAGGCGGTTACAGGATAAAAGGGTGCAGAGCTGGATCTTTACGGTCGAGATAATGTACAGACTGAATGCGGCGAATTGTGCGCGATTTGCCGCGTATTAACAGCGTTTCGCTGGTGGCCATATTGCCCTGACGAGTAATACCTTTCAGCAGGTCGCCGCTGGTGATGCCAGTAGCCGCAAAAACGACATTATCATTGCGCGCCATCGTCTGAAGTGGCAGAACCTTTCCGGCTTCGATTCCCATACCAGCACACCGTTTCAGCTCATATTCGCCAATGCGGCGGTTTTCCTCCGTGTCACCTTTCACATGGTGACGTGCCAGTAATCTGCCTTGCATATCACCATCCAGCGCACGGATAACGGCGGCTGAAACCACGCCTTCAGGCGCGCCGCCAATCCCGTACATCACGTCAACTTCACTGTCCGGCATACAGGTCAGTATGGATGCCGCAACGTCGCCATCGGGAAAGGCAAAAATGCGTACGCCCAGCGCTTTAAGCTGTTGGATGACAGCGTCATGGCGCGGCTTGGCCAGAATCGATACGGTGAGCTCTGAGAGCGGTTTATTCATGGCGATCGCGATATTACGCAGGTTAAGCTCAAGCGGTTGGTCCAGATTTATATGGCCGCGCGCCGCCGGACCCACGATAAGCTTCTCCATATACATGTCAGGCGCATGAAGAAAGGTGCCTTTATCGCCTACGGCCATGACGGCAAGCGCATTAGCTTGTCCCATCGCCGTCATGCGTGTGCCTTCAATGGGATCGACCGCAATATCTACCGCGTCACCCTGGCCGGTTCCCACTTTCTCGCCGATATAAAGCATCGGGGCTTCGTCGATTTCCCCTTCGCCAATCACAATCTGGCCATCGATCTGGATGGTATTTAAGACGTGACGCATGGCATGGACCGCCGCACCGTCGGCCGCGTTTTTGTCGCCGCGTCCTAACCATTTATAGCCTGCCAGCGCGGCAGCTTCGGTTACGCGGGAAAATTCAATGGCAAGTTCTCGTTTCATTGTAGGCACCTGACAAAAAACAGGCAGGCAGTGTAGCGGAGGGAGAAGGCGTGGAAAAGGCCCGTGACAGCCGAGGTCACGGGCATAGGGCAGATTACTCTTTTTCTTCCCACGCTTGCGCGCGCGCAACGGCTTTTTTCCAGCCGGCGTAGCGGAAGTTACGCTCTGTGGTTTCAAGCGTTGGACGGAATTCGCGCTCAACGACAGCCTTAGCACGGACTTCATCCAGGTCTTTCCAGAAGCCAACGGCCAGACCCGCCAGATACGCGGCACCCAGTGCTGTGACTTCGCGCACTTCAGGACGCTCAACGCGCGTACCCAGAATGTCAGACTGGAACTGCATCAGGAAGTTATTGGCAACCGCACCACCGTCGACACGGAGTGACTGAAGACGTGTGTTAGCATCGTTTTGCATGGCTTCCAGGACGTCACGCGTCTGGTAAGCGATGGACTCCAGCGTTGCACGGATGATGTGGTTTGCATTCGCACCACGTGTCAGACCGAACAGCGCACCACGCGCATAGGGATCCCAGTAAGGTGCGCCCAGACCGGTAAAGGCTGGCACCATATATACGCCGTTAGAATCTTTCACTTTCATCGCGAAGTATTCAGAGTCAGCTGCATCGCTAATCAACTTCATCTCATCGCGTAACCACTGAATGGCTGCGCCACCGATAAAGACGGCACCTTCCAGCGCGTAGTTCACTTCTCCACGCGGGCCGCAGGCAATAGTCGTCAGCAGACCGTGCGTTGAAGTCACCGCTTCGGTACCGGTGTTCATCAGCATAAAGCAGCCGGTGCCGTAGGTGTTTTTCGCCATTCCCGGCTGCACGCACATTTGACCGTAAAGCGCAGCCTGCTGGTCGCCTGCAATACCGGCGATAGGAATACGCGTACCGCCTTTACCACCGATGTTAGTCTGTCCGTATACTTCAGACGAAGATTTCACTTCGGGTAACATTTCACGCGGGATATCAAGAACATCCAACAGGCGTTGATCCCACTCAAGTGTGTGGATGTTGAACAACATGGTACGTGAGGCATTCGTGTAATCGGAGATATGCACACGTCCCTGAGTCATTTTCCAGACCAGCCAGGTATCCACAGTACCGAACAGCAATTCGCCACGTTTTGCACGCTCACGCGCACCTTCAACGTTATCAAGAATCCATTTCACTTTGGTGCCGGAGAAGTAGGGGTTAATCACCAGACCCGTGGTGTGCTGAATGTATTCTTCCAGCCCCTCACTCTTCAGCTTGTGACAGTAGTCAGCGGTACGGGGATCCTGCCAGACAATGGCATTATAAACCGGTTTGCCCGTTTCTTTATCCCAGACGATGGTCGTTTCACGCTGGTTCGTAATGCCGATAGCGGCGATTTCATCAGAACGAATATCAGCATGGGCCAGCACTTCTACGAGCGTTGAACTCTGGGACGCCCAAATATCCATAGGGTCATGTTCTACCCAGCCCGCTTTGGGATAGATTTGAGTAAATTCGCGTTGCGATACCGCCACAATGTTAGCGTCATGATCCAGCACAACAGCGCGTGAACTGGTTGTGCCCTGATCCAGAGCGACGATGTATTTTTTATCGGTGGTAGTCATAAATTCATTCCTGATGATAAAAGTGGAACTTACGCTTTACGTTCATGCGCGGACGCAATCGGTTTGTCAGTGCTGGGTGAGGCAATCACCGCGCCGGGTAAATGGCGACCAATCAGGGCGCGATAACCAAAGGCACCCAGGCAAGCACCGACCAGTGGACCAAAAATTGGCACAAGGAAATAAGGGATCTGATGGCCGCCCGTAAAGGCAACGGAGCCCCAGCCAGCCAGCCATTCGAAAACTTTAGGTCCGAAATCACGAGCCGGGTTCAGCGCAAAGCCGGTCAGTGGACCCATTGAACCGCCAATCACCGCTACCAGCAGGCCAATCAACAGGGGTGCCATTGGACCACGTGGAACGCCGTTGCCGTCATCCGTCAGCGCCATAATCACAGACATCAATACCGCGGTGATGACCATTTCTACCAGGAACGCCTGGCCCACGGAAATCTGTGGATTTGGATAGGTAGAGAAAATGCCGGCCAGACTCAGGCTTTCAACTGAACCGCGCACTATGTTATGACTTTGTTCGAAATTGATAAACAAGCTGTAGTAAAGACCATATACCAGCGCTGCGCCACAGAATGCGCCTGCGACCTGAGACAGGATATAAGGCACGACTTTACGGCCTTCAAAATTAGCGAAAAGACAAAGTGCAATCGTAACGGCTGGATTGAGGTGGGCGCCTGATACGCCAGCACTGAGGTAGACCGCCATTGAAACGGCTAAACCCCAGACGATACAGATTTCCCATTGGCCAAAAGAGGCGCCAGCCAGCTTAAGCGCGGCAACACAACCCGCGCCGAAAAACAGGATCAAACCGGTACCCAGAAATTCGGCAATACACTGACCTTTGAGTGTGGTTGTAGTCTGACTCATGATAGTTGTTCCTGAAGCGAGGTTAAATTTTATCAGTTTTTGTTCTCAGTCCGTGAGTCACCCATCTTCGTTGTAGGGCTGATGTTAATTTATCGTTAACGAGCATAAACGAGAAATAGCGAAATTGATTTTTGTGTGGCGCGTCAAAAAAATGCGCGTTTTCGCGTGTTTCAGTTTTCTTTAAGCGCCATTGAGTGCCTTTCTGCGGGCTTTCTTCAGGCTCTGACAGTAATGCGCGCAGCAAAAAGTGGTTTTTAGGGATAGGCTGAAAAGTGGTACTGACAGTGGACTGCAGGCCTGCGTTGCTGGACTTGCGGGATGAGGCTACATACAATCGGGACAACGTTGCTGGTAAACGCCTTGTGTGCGAAAGCTGGCATCATCAACGCCTTGCAGGATTTTAGGAGAGGTCAGAAAGATGTCATTTGAAGTGTTTGAGAAACTGGAAGCGAAAGTACAGCAGGCGATTGATACTATCACCTTGCTGCAAATGGAAATTGAAGAGCTGAAAGAGCAGAACAACAACCTGCGTAATGAGGCGCAGAACGCAGCCGGCAACCACGAAGCTCTGATGCGTGAAAATCAGCATCTGAAAGAGGAGCAGCATGTCTGGCAAGAACGCCTGCGTGCCTTGTTGGGAAAAATGGAAGAGGTTTAAGCCTCTGCTGATACAAAAACGGGTGCCACTGGCACCCGTTTTCGTTTGCAGACATTATTCAATATCAAGCGGGTCTTCCGACAAAATCATACCGGTGTTGTCTGCATACAGGTGATCGCCTGAGAAAAAAGTGACGCCACCAAAATTCACGCGCACATCGCTTTCACCAATCCCTTCGCCCGCTGCGCCCACCGGAATGGCTGCAATGGCCTGGATACCAATTTCCAGCTCTTCCAGTTCGTCAACCTGACGAACTGAACCGTAAACGACGATGCCTTCCCACTCATTCTGTGCTGCCAGACGCGCAAGTTGTGCATCCACTAACGCACGGCGCACTGAACCGCCGCCATCAATTAACAGTACGCGACCCCGGCCATTCTCTTCCAACAGATCGTAAAGCAGGCCGTTATCTTCAAAGCATTTCACTGTGGTTATCTGACCGCCGAATGAGGTCCGCCCACCGAAATTTGAGAAAAGCGGTTCAACAACATTCACTTCTTCGTGGTAGATGTCGCAGAGTTCAGAAGTATCGTATTTCATAAGGGTTTCGTCTGTTTGCCACAGGAGCGCTAAGTATATCGCTTTATGCTAATTGTTGGCAAAATCATCAACCGTAAAAAAACGGTCCTGCATCAAGCGCATGCAGAAAAAAGCCCAGACGTAATGTCTGGGCTTTGATACAACGCATGGATGCGGAGTGTTACAGAATAAAGCGGCTTAAATCTTCATCTGCAACCAGTTCATCCAGATGCTTGCCGACGTAATCAGCATCGATGGTTACGGACTCTCCACTGCGATCGCTGGCATCGTAAGAAATATCTTCCATCAGGCGCTCCAGCACGGTATGCAGACGACGCGCACCGATGTTTTCGGTCGTTTCGTTGACCTGCCAGGCCGCTTCCGCGATACGGCGAATACCATCGTCGGTGAAGTGGATGTTCACGCCTTCGGTATTCATCAGTGCTTTGTACTGTACGGTGACGGAGGCATTCGGTTCAGTCAGAATGCGCTCGAAATCATTGACCGTCAGCGCCTGCAGTTCAACGCGAATCGGTAAACGGCCCTGCAGCTCAGGAATCAAATCAGACGGGCTGGCCACCTGGAATGCGCCCGAGGCGATAAACAGGATATGGTCAGTTTTAACCATGCCATGCTTTGTCGACACGGTACAGCCCTCTACCAGTGGCAGCAGGTCGCGCTGGACACCTTCGCGCGAAACATCGGGGCCACCGGCGTTTTGGCCGCCGCGTTTACAGATCTTATCGATCTCATCGATGAAGACGATGCCGTGCTGTTCAACCGCGTCGATAGCATCCTGTTTCAGTTCTTCCGGGTTAACCAGCTTAGCCGCTTCCTCTTCAATCAACAGCTTCATCGCTTCTTTGATTTTGAGTTTGCGTGGCTTTTGCTTTTGACCACCCAGATTCTGGAACATGGACTGTAGCTGGCTGGTCATCTCTTCCATGCCCGGCGGTGCCATGATTTCTACACCCGGCCCTGTTACAGCTAAGTCGATCTCGATTTCTTTATCATCGAGCTGGCCTTCACGCAACTTCTTACGGAAAGACTGACGCGCAGATGAGGGCTCACTGGTGTGTTCAGCCTGTCCCCAGTTATTTTTTGCCGGCGGGATGAGGACATCCAGGATGCGCTCTTCCGCCATTTCTTCTGCGCGGTATTTGTTCTTCTCAATGGCCTGGCTGCGCACCATTTTAATCGCGGAGTCCGTCAGGTCGCGAATGATGGAGTCGACTTCTTTACCGACATAACCCACTTCGGTGAACTTGGTGGCTTCCACCTTGATGAAGGGGGCGTTAGCCAGTTTTGCCAGTCGGCGAGCAATTTCCGTTTTACCCACACCGGTCGGGCCGATCATGAGAATGTTTTTCGGTGTCACTTCGTGACGCAACTCTTCATCAAGCTGCATACGGCGCCAGCGATTACGCAGCGCGATGGCCACGGCGCGCTTGGCGCTGTCCTGACCAATGATAAAGCGGTTCAGTTCGCTGACGATTTCGCGTGGAGTCATTTCAGACATGGTTAAATCCTTACGACTTAGACGTTAATTCTTCAAAATTAACGTTGTGGTTAGTGTAGATGCAAATATCGCCAGCGATATTCAGCGATTTCTCAACGATGTCACGTGCGCCCAGCTCTGTATTCTCCAGGAGTGCGCGCGCCGCCGCCTGAGCGAAGGGACCGCCTGAACCGATGGCAATAAGATCGTTTTCAGGCTGAATGACGTCACCATTACCACTGATAATCAGCGAGGCGGATTCATCGGCCACCGCCAGTAGCGCTTCAAGACGGCGCAACATCCGATCGGTGCGCCAGTCTTTCGCCAGCTCAACGGCCGCTTTCACCAGATGGCCCTGATGCATTTCAAGTTTACGTTCGAAGAGTTCAAACAGGGTAAAGGCATCGGCGGTACCGCCAGCGAAGCCAGCAATGACTTTATCGTTGTAAAGACGACGCACTTTTTTAACGTTGCCTTTCATTACGGTATTACCGAGCGTAGCCTGGCCATCACCGCCAATCACTACCTGGCCGTTGCGTCGAACACTTACTATTGTTGTCACGGGCAGACCCCTTTTACTGTCGGAAAAAAGCTCCGCGCACAAGGCGCGGAGGATCATGCAGACAGATATGGGGCGGGTTTGACGGGTTTCAACCCCCAATGGCGAGCGGAATGCAGCCGGAATGGCCTGACGCACGCAGACGTTTCAGCGTACTGTCGGCACTGGCCCGATCTTTAAAGGGCCCGACCACCACACGGTTCCAGCCGCCGCCGGAGGTGAGGCGACTTTCAAAACCTTCGAACGCCAGGGCAGCACGTACGGATTCAGCCTGTTCTGTTCCCTTGAACGAACCGCACTGCACCATCCAGCGTTGCGATGCCGCTTTTTCAGCAGGTTTCGTTTTCGCCGTATCCTGTGTCTTAGGCTGGGCGGTAGGTTCGCGTGTCACCGGCGCAGGTTGTGACTGCTGCTGAGTATTCTGCTGTTGCTGGCGCTGCGTATGTTGTTCCTGAATCTGCTGGCGCGGCTGTTGTACCTGCTGCTGACGTTGCTGCACCTGCTGTTGCTGACGCTGGAATTGTTGCACCTGTTGTTGATGCTGGTATTGCTGAACCTGTTGTTGATGTTGCAGCGTTTGCTGCCGCTGTGCCGGGGTTTGCTCGTTCCACGGGACTTCGTTCAACTGGGTAGGCTGCTGGCGCATATCTGCCTGCATTTGTTCCAGCAACTGACGTTGCTCATCCGTCAACTGTGTATGTGACTGGACTTCGCCACCCGAGGTTGGTTCGCTGGGCGTTGGAACGGTAACCTGACGATTTTCAAGCTCTTTTATGTATTTCCAGCGTTCTTCAGGCTTGGGCGGCAAGCCATTACCGTTGGCTTTATGATCCGTAATGACCGGCACATCTTCCTTCTTATGATGCGCAAGGAACCATAAACCACCGGCAAAGGTCACTAATACAGCCACCGCCAGTACAATCATAAGTTTAGAGGTGCCTGAACCGCTTTTCGTTTTTTTACCACGGCTGGGGCTTTTCTTGCGACGCGTCCCTGTTGAACGCCCGCGGCCTACATAATCTTTTTGTGCCACTCTCGTCCTGATACCCTTCAAAATATGATGCCATTTGGGCGAATCCGTTGTTACCACACGCCCGGCAAGGAGCCCGCCATGTTACTTAAGGGCTGGAACTTTGACCAGCAATGATAGCCCTAAGAATCTCCTGAAAATAGCGGAACATTTTCTGTATCAACGCCCCATTTTTGCCAATGTTGTGCTACCGCGTATCACTAATTCTGCGTCGAGTAACTTTGACCCGCTCCGCGTGCCTTTCCCCTGAAGTTCGTTCAGCAGTAGCAGCACCGCTTCCCGGCCAATGTCAAAACAGGGTTGTTTCACCGTGGTCAGCGGTGGTTCGCAGTAGCGCGACAGCTCGATGTCATCGAATCCCACCACGGACAGGTCTTCCGGCACACGTAAGCCCAGTTTTTTTGCCTGACTGATGGCACCGATGGCCATGATATCGCTGTGACAAAACAGGGCCTGCGGGGGCTCGGCTAAGGTCATGAGCTGATTGATCGCGGCCACACCTGATTCGAAAGTGAAATCCCCCCGAACAATACAGGTCGGATCGACGCTAATCCCGCTGCGTCGTAACGCCTGTACGTAGCCCTGCAGACGATACTGACACAGGGCGACATCTTCCGGACCGGCCAGGCAGGCGATGCGTTTATGGCCTAACTCCAGCAGATGGTTAACGGCAACAAATGAGGCGGTAAGATTGTCGATATTCACCGTCGGCAACGACATCTCGGGATCGAACTCAATCGCCATCACCATGGGCGGAAGATTACGTTGTTCGTCCGGGCTGACGTCAAAAGGCAACTGCGCGCCCAGCAGCACCATGCCATCAATCTGACGTGTCAGTATCAGGTTGAGAAATGTCCACGCCTGCGGTTTCTGATGCGCACAATCGCCGATAAGCACGAGATAACCGGCTTCTGAGGCGGCGACTTCAACGCCGCGAATAATGTCGCTGAAAAAGGGATCGCAGATATTGGGGACGATCAACAAAATCGTTTGTGTGTCGTTGCGCCGGGAATGTCGTGTCATGCTTTGCGACGCATAGCCTACGGCCGCGACGGCCTGTTCCACCTTTTGGCGAGTGGCCGAAGAGACTTTTTCGGGATTCATCAGCGCACGCGACACGGTAGCAGTGGAGACGCCGGCTTTTTCTGCGACGTCTTTCATGGTGGCGGCGGCCGGCGGTTGATTCTGATCCAACACATGCTCCTGATGCGTAATCGCGCATTCAACGTTCGTATCGACGGGTATAAAAACAAGCCGGGCACTATTGTTATCGATTGGCCAACAAGGCTGTTACTTAATTTGCATAAAAATTGTGACTTATGCGACGTATTTCGATCCCGCTCGCAACCTGGCCGGCCTTAACTTTCGGTAGGATCGACATCCAGTGTCCACTTCACCTTTCGTGAGGCAGGCAAGGTTGTGACCAGCGGTAACGAACTGCTCAGCAACTGTTGCAGGCGTTTACGCGAGGGATGCTGAACCAGTAACTGCCAGCGCCAGCGGCCACTGCGTTTGGGCTGCAAGGCAGGTAACGGGCCCATAAACCACATTGACGCATCGTTATGCGGGCTGGCTTCCAGCATATTGCGTAGCTGTTGCAGAAATTCTGCAGCCTGATGATTATCCATGTCTTCTGCCCGGAACAAGGCATGGTGCGTCCAGGGAGGTAAAAAGACCGACTGGCGTTCCAGCAACGTTTGTTGTGCGAAAGCGAAGTAGCCCTGATTCAGCAGCGTTTGCAGCAGGGGATGATCAGGATGATGGGTTTGCAGTAAAACCTCACCTTGCTTACCGGCACGTCCGGCACGTCCGGCCACCTGGGTATACAGTTGAGCAAAGCGCTCCGCAGCACGGAAATCGGCTGAGAACAAGGCACCGTCTACATCCAGCAGCGACACTAAGGTGACATCCGGGAAATGATGACCTTTTGCCAGCATCTGCGTGCCAACCAGAATACGCGCGCCCCCGCGATGAACGTCGGCGAGGTGCTGTTCAAGAGCGCCTTTTCGGCTGGTGGTATCACGGTCAATGCGTGAGACAGGGACGCCGGGAAAAAGGGTGCCGAGCTGTTGCTCCAGCTGTTCCGTGCCCACACCGACCGGCAGTAAATGTGTTGAACCACATTGCGGGCACTGATGCGGCAACGGTCGTTGACTGTCACAGTGGTGGCAACGCAACTGGCGGTGATGCTGATGCAGCGTGTAATAACGGTCGCAGCGCTGGCATTCGGCGATCCAGCCGCAATCGTGACAGAGCAGAGCCGGCGAAAAACCGCGGCGGTTCAGAAACAGCAGAACCTGGTTATCGGCTTTCAGGTGCTGACGCATTTTGAAGATCAGGGCGGGTGCCAGGCCACCAGTAAGTTGTGCCCCTTTCAGGTCGATCAACTGCTGCAGTGCCGGTTTAGCATTGCCGGCACGCTTCATCAGATCAAGCTGGCGATATTTACCGTTACGCACGTTATGCAGGGTTTCCAGTGCCGGCGTTGCGGATCCCATGACTACAGGAATGTCTTCTTCATGCGCGCGGAAGACAGCCAGATCCCGTGCCTGATAGCGCCAGCCTTCCTGTTGCTTATAGGAACTGTCGTGCTCTTCATCAATAATGATCACGCCCGGTCGCGCCATGGGGGTAAAGAGCGCGGAACGCGTACCAATAATGATGGCGTTTTCCCCCCGTCGCGCCCGCAGCCACACGGACAGACGCTCGCTGTCATTAAGTCCCGAATGCAGGACATCCACCGGCGCGTCAAAACGTTCACGGAAACGGGCAATGGTTTGTGGCGTCAGGCCAATTTCCGGTACCAGCACCAGTGCCTGTTTCCCCCGCGCCAGCACATTTTCCAGTACGCTGAGATACACCTCGGTTTTACCGGAACCTGTAATTCCTGCCAGCAGCCAGGCGGCATAGTGCTCATCTTCTCCCCGGATGGCGCCCACCGCAGTCGCCTGATCGGTGTTCAGGCGCAGACGCTCACCCTTTACCGCAAACGCGGTTCGCCAGTCATGCATTTGCGGCTGGTGCTCGTGCAATTCGCACAGCCCTTTCGCGCGCAACGCCTGCATAGCCGCCTCGGTCAGGTCATGTTCACTGACTTCATGACGATAGAGCGGTTGCTGGCGCAGCACCGCCAGACCTTGTTGTTGTCTGGGCGCGCGTTTAAGACTTTCCGGGGACGTCGCGCGGCCCTGTTCCGTGATTTCCCAGCGCCACAGGGGATCATCCTGAGCCGGTTTACCTTGTCTGAGGAGTACCGGAATGGCATGGCTGAGCACCTCACCCAGCGGAGAGTGATAATAGTCGGCTGCCCAGTGAAGAATACGCCACAGAGAGGACGGAAACAGGGATTCCCTGTCCAGGACGGTAAGCACCTGTTTAAGCTGTGAGGTCGCCAGATCGCTGCTGTCAGAGAACGCCACCACAATGCCGATCATTTTCCGGTTACCAAACGGCACGATCACGCGACCGCCAGTCACCGGCTGCACACCCTCAGGCGGCAGATAGTCAAAAAGGCGGGGAAGGGGAACGGGCAGGGCAACCTGAACAACGGGCATAACTTTCTCTTTCCGGTTCATCTGACAGGGCGATTAGTGTACACGCTGGCGCACAAGACGGATATCTCAGGCGACATTTGCAGCAGCAAACATTAGCCTGTATAATATGCCGCCTTCGGTAGGAAAGACCTTACCGGAGTACACCATTAATGTTCAATCGCGTGTGGTGCTGCGCAGGTTTCGTCCTGGCGCGGAGAGCGACACGGCCTTCTATGAGGTTTCCCATGAAACAAGGTATTCACCCTAAATACGAAGCAGTTACCATCAACTGTACTTGCGGTAACGTGATTCACACTCGCTCTACGCTGACTCACGAACTGAACCTGGACGTTTGTGGTAAGTGCCACCCGTTCTACACCGGTAAGCAGCGTGAAGTTGCCACTGGTGGCCGCGTTGACCGCTTCAACAAGCGTTTCAGCGTGCCAGGCACCAAAAAATAAGAAACGGCATTCGAACATTTGTTCGGCGGCAAGAAAAACCCAGCTCAGGCTGGGTTTTTTTATGTCTGGCTGACTCAGTATTCCCAGGTGTCCGGGTCAATGCCCATCTCGCGCATAATTTTCTTCGCTTCTTCCGGGATTTCGTCGTTACGTTCTTTACGCAAATCGACATCATTTGGTAACGGTTGTCCGGTAAAAGCATGCAAGAAGGCTTCGCACAGGAGCTCACTGTTGGTCGCATGGCGCAGGTTATTCACCTGACGACGTGTCCGTTCGTCAGTCAAAATCTTTAACACGCTCAACGGAATAGAAACCGTGATTTTTTTAACCTGTTCGCTCTTCTTGCCGTGCTCAGCGTACGGGCTGATATATTCGCCGTTCCATTCAGCCATGGGATACCTTAATCAATAAAAGTTAAAAGTTACGAAATCAGCCGATTATGCCTGATTTTCTTCTACCGGACCCCTTCTCTGGCGGGTTTCTTCGTCCAACACAGGAAGAAAATGGGTTGAACGCCAGCATGGGCGCATAATTTTAGCGGTTATTGCGGCCATGCTCAATCTATACGCAAAGACATTTGGATGTCCAGATGTATTGACGTCTAAATGTAAGCTGATATCCTGTGGTCAGTTTATTTCTCACTTCAGGAACAGTTAGCCCTATGACGCGTAAACAGGCAACCATCGCAGTGCGCAGCGGTTTGAATGACGACGAGCAATATGGCTGCGTTGTCCCGCCCATCCATCTTTCCAGCACCTATAACTTCCATGATTTCAATGAACCGCGAGCCCACGATTATTCTCGTCGTGGTAATCCTACGCGCGACGTTGTGCAACGTGCGCTGGCAGAGCTGGAAGGCGGGGCGGGCGCGGTATTGACTAATACCGGCATGTCCGCCATTCATCTGGTCACAACGGTTTTCCTGAAGCCTGGCGATTTGCTGGTGGCGCCGCACGACTGCTATGGCGGCAGCTACCGTCTGTTCGATAGTTTAAGCAAGCGCGGTGCTTATCGGGTGAAGTTTGTCGATCAAGGCGACAGTGCCGCGCTACAGGCTGCGCTGGACGAGAAACCTCAGCTCGTATTAGTAGAAAGCCCCAGTAACCCGCTGCTGCGTGTCGTCGATATCGCGGCCATCTGCGACGCCGCGCGCAAAGTAGGCGCAGTAAGCGTTGTGGACAACACCTTTATGAGTCCGACGCTGCAAAACCCGCTGGCGCTGGGCGCAGATCTGGTTATTCACTCCTGTACCAAATATTTAAACGGGCACTCCGATGTCGTGGCTGGCGCTGTCATTGCCAAAGATCCTCAGGTCGCGACCGATCTGGCGTGGTGGGCGAATAATATTGGCGTGACCGGTTCCGCTTTTGACAGCTACCTGCTGTTACGTGGTATGCGTACGCTGGGGCCGCGTATGGCCGCTGCTCAGCGTAATGCGTTAGAAATTGTTGCTTATCTGAAGCAGCAGCCCCTGGTGAAAAAGTTGTATCATCCTTCTCTGCCAGAAAATGCCGGGCATGAAGTCGCTGCGCGTCAGCAGCGTGGGTTTGGCGCCATGCTCAGTTTCGAACTGGATGGCGATGAAGCGCGCTTGCGTCGTTTCCTGAAAGCGCTTGAACTGTTTACGCTGGCTGAATCACTGGGTGGCGTTGAGAGCTTAATCTCGCATACCGCGACCATGACGCACGCTGGCATGTCTGCAGAAGCCCGTGCCGCAGCAGGTATTTCTGAAACATTGCTCCGTATTTCTGTGGGGATTGAAGACCACGAAGATTTAATTGCCGATTTGGATAATGCATTCCGGATCGCAGCAGAGGATTAACCATGACGATTTCAGCAGGCGCAGGAACGCCAAACAACAGACAGCTCCACAAGTTTGGTGGCAGCAGCCTTGCCGATGCACGCTGCTACCAGCGTGTTGCCAGCATCATGGCGGATTACAGCCAGCCAGGCGACATGATGGTGGTCTCAGCCGCAGGTTCAACGACCAATCAGCTGATTAGCTGGCTGAAACTGAGCCAGAGTGACCGCTTGTCCGCGCATCAGGTGCAGCAGACATTACGTCGTTATCAGAGTGAGCTCATCAGTGCCCTGTTGCCTGCCGAAATCGCCGAACCTTTAATATCGGCCTTTATTCGCGATCTTGAGAAGCTTGCCGGATTACTCGATGGTACCGTTACCGACGCGGTTTATGCGGAAGTCGTGGGCCATGGTGAAGTCTGGTCGGCACGTTTAATGTCCGCCGTGCTGAATCAACACGACCTGCAGGCCTGCTGGCTGGATGCGCGCGATTTTCTGCGTGCAGAACGTGCCGCGCAGCCTCAGGTTGATGAAGGAAAATCCTGGCCGTTGTTACAAACGCTGCTGGCCCAGCATCCTCATAAACGTATCGTGGTGACGGGCTTTATCTGCGCCAACGATGCGGGTGAAACCGTGTTGCTGGGGCGTAATGGCTCTGATTACTCCGCCACACAAATTGGTGCGCTGGCCGGTGTGGGACGCGTCACTATCTGGAGTGATGTGGCGGGTGTTTACAGTGCTGATCCACGTAAAGTTTCTGATGCCTGTCTGCTGCCGCTGCTGCGTCTTGATGAGGCCAGTGAACTGGCGCGTCTCGCCGCACCGGTGCTGCATACCCGCACCTTACAGCCCGTTTCCGGCAGCGACATCGATTTGCAGTTGCGCTGTAGCTATCAGCCAGAACAGGGCTCAACCCGTATTGAGCGCGTCCTCGCTTCCGGAACGGGCGCACGCATTGTGACCAGTCACGATGATGTGTGTCTGGTCGAAATCCAGCTTCCCGGGCAGCACGATTTTACGCTCCTGCGCAAAGAGATCGATCAGTTGCTCACGCGCGCGCAGATGCGCCCACTGGCAATGGGCGTTCATCCTGATCGTCAGCTGCTGCAACTCTGTTACACCTCTGAAGTGGTTAACAGCGCCTTCACGTTGTTGCAGGACGCAGGCTTACCCGGACATTTACAGTTACGTGATGGCTTAGCGCTGGTAGCGCTGGTCGGAGCTGGCGTAACTCGTAATCCGTTGCATACGCACCGTTTCTGGCAGCAGTTGAAAGATCAGCCGGTTGAGTTTGTTTGTCAGTCGCCAGAACATATCAGCGTGGTGGCGGTCCTGCGCGTGGGGCCGACGCAGCATTTAATTCAGGGCTTACACAGCTCCCTGTTCCGTGCCGAAAAGCGAATTGGCCTGATGCTGTTTGGCAAAGGCAATATCGGCTCACGCTGGCTGGAACTGTTTGCGCGTGAGCAGGAAACCTTGTCAGCACGAACCGGTTTTGAATTTGTGCTGGCGGGTGTGGTCGACAGTCAACGCAGCCTGCTGAACTATGACGGGCTTGATGCCAGCCGCGCGCTGGCCTTCTTTGACGATGAAGCGGAAACACGTGATGAAGAATCGCTGTTTCTGTGGATGCGGGCCCATCCTTACGATGATCTTGTGGTGCTGGACGTCACCGCCAGTAAACCACTGGCACAGCAGTATCTGGATTTTGCCAGTCATGGTTTCCACGTGATTAGCGCCAATAAGATTGCGGGCGCGTCCGACACGCAAACCTGGCGTGAGATTCGCGATGCCTTCGAAAAAACCGGGCGTCACTGGTTATATAACGCCACCGTAGGCGCAGGTTTACCCATCAACCATACGGTGCGGGATCTGCGTGAAAGTGGCGATACCATTCTGTCGATTAGCGGTATTTTCTCAGGCACATTGTCCTGGCTGTTCCTGCAGTTTGACGGGACGGTGCCCTTTACCGAACTGGTGGATCAGGCATGGCAGCAGGGCTTAACCGAGCCGGATCCGCGTGTTGATCTGTCTGGCGAAGATGTGATGCGTAAGCTGGTCATTTTGGCCCGTGAAGCGGGCTATAACATTGAACCCGATCAGGTACGCGTCGAGTCACTGGTGCCCCAGAACTGTGATGAATCCGTCGAGCATTTCTTCGAGAACGGTGACGAACTTAACGAGCAGATGCTGCAACGGTTTGAAGCCGCCCAGGAAATGGGGCTGGTCCTGCGTTATGTGGCACGGTTTGATGCCAATGGCAAAGCACGTGTGGGTGTGGAAGCCGTTCGTCCTGAGCATCCTCTGGCAGCCTTACTGCCCTGCGATAATGTGTTTGCCATCGACAGCCGCTGGTATCGCGATAATCCTCTGGTGATTCGCGGACCTGGCGCGGGTCGTGACGTCACGGCAGGCGCGATACAGTCTGATATCAATCGCCTCGCGCAACTCCTCTAAACAGGTTTCAACACAGGTGCTCCGGCACCTGTTTTTTTGCCCTGTTTCTGCTCGCCGATGTCATAACGTGCGGTAACGTTTGCCTGCCTGTGGCGCCATTTTGACTGGCGCTGAGGGAAGCATCGATCACGTTGAATGTCTGAACGTCTCACTATGTTGGGGGGAAGCGTTGGGTGGTGGTGGCAGGATGCGTTTTTTTGCCGGTCAGCGCTAAACGGACAGATTACTCTTCATTCTTCCCGCCCCGGATCAGCGAAATGGCAGAGAAGCTATGGCATGCCATTGGTCACCTGAGCCTGCTACGAACAGGGTGAATATTCTGTCACGCGAAAGGGTAAAAGACCGGCATTTCTACAATCTGAAAGGTGCGATACCTTTTGCCCCCGCGTCAGTTGGGCGACCTGTAATGGCGATATGAGGATGGCGTTAACTGATACGAAACAGGGCGGTATCAACCGCCCTGTTTCTGTGAGTTAACCTGTATTACGCATCCCTGCAGCGACACCGGCAATCGTTACCATCAGCGCCTGTTCGACGCGCGCATCCGGTTCTTCACCACGGGCTTCCTGTGCACGTGAACGGTGAAGCAGCTCTGCCTGGAGTACGTTCAGGGGATCGGTATAAACGTTACGCAGGGCAATCGATTCGGCAATCCACGGCTGGTCCGCCATCAGATGGGAATCGTTGGCGATGGTCAGCACCGCTTTAATATCGGCATCCAGCTGGTCACGCAGCTGTTTACCTAATGGCCATAACGATTTATCAACCAGTCGCTGATCGTAATACTCCGCCAGCCACAGGTCTGCTTTCGAAAACACCATTTCCAGCATACCAAGGCGGGTTGAGAAAAAGGGCCAGTCGCGGCACATGGCCTCAAGCTGATCCTGATGGCCTGCCAGCATCGCCTGCTGCAGGGCGGCGCCCGCGCCCAGCCAGGCGGGTAACATCAGGCGGTTTTGCGTCCAGGCAAAAATCCAGGGAATGGCGCGCAGGGATTCCACACCGCCCGTCGGACGACGCTTCGCCGGACGAGAGCCCAGGGGCAGCTTGCCCAGTTCCTGCTCAGGGGTTGCGGAACGGAAGTAAGGCACAAAATCCTTATTCTCACGCACATAACCCCGGTACATGGCGCAGGAGTCGGCAGAAAGCTGGTTCATGATATTACGCCATTCCGGTTTGGGTTCCGGCGGCGGCATCAGGTTGGCTTCCAGAATCGCGCCGGTATAAAGCGACAGGCTGGCGATAGTGACTTCCGGCAAGCCGTACTTGAAGCGAATCATTTCGCCCTGTTCCGTCACGCGCAGGCCGCCTTTGAGGCTGCCTGGCGGCTGGGACAGCAGTGCGGCATGCGCGGGTGCACCACCGCGGCCGATGGTGCCGCCGCGTCCGTGGAATAGCGTGAGGGAAACGCCCGCCTTTTCGCAGGTTTTAATCAGTGCATCCTGTGCCTGGTATTGTGCCCAGCTGGCGGCCATCACGCCGGCATCTTTTGCCGAGTCGGAATAGCCAATCATGACCATTTGTTTGCCCTGAATAAAACCACGGTACCAGTCGATGTTAAGCAGTTTGCTCATCACATCATTGGCATTGTTCAGGTCATCCAGGGTTTCAAACAGGGGAGCAACCGGCATAGCGAACGGAATGCCAGCCTCTTTCAGTAACAGATGGACGGCAAGGACATCAGACGGCGTTTTCGCCATCGAAATGACATAGGCTGCGATAGAGCCCTGGGGCGCTTCTGCCACCACTTTGCAGGTTTCCAGCACTTCGCGGGTTTCGTCACTCGGTTCCCAACTGCGAGGAAGTAAAGGGCGCTTGGAGTTCAGCTCACGGATAAGAAAAGCCTGCTTGTCGGCTTCCGACCAGCTTTCATAATCGCCCAGGCCCAGATAGCGGGTAATTTCAGCGAC
The DNA here is from genome assembly GCF_004364735.1 of Pantoea sp. PNA 14-12. Classification (NCBI taxonomy): domain Bacteria; kingdom Pseudomonadati; phylum Pseudomonadota; class Gammaproteobacteria; order Enterobacterales; family Erwiniaceae; genus Pantoea; species Pantoea sp. PNA 14-12. The sequence continues at coordinate 99,055 of NZ_SOAJ01000008.1, forward strand.
AGCTTCAGTGTGACGGGTGCTTTCCTGACGGACGTCGATGCGAACCAGCGGCACGCCAAAGCATTTCACGCGGCGCAGCGTATCCAGTAACTGACCGTTGGCAATAATGCCCATGCCGCACTGCTGCAGGGACTGATAGATAGCGAAAAGCGGATCCCACAACTGCGCGTTGGAGACCAGCAGGTCTGCCGGGCGGGGCAAGCGCTCGCCTTTCAGGCGGCGCTCCAGGTAAGCCTGGGTAGACATTAGCTGACTGCGCAGACGCTTTAAGATCACGCGATACGGCTCCAGCGCCTCAGGATCGCCACTCAGCTCGGCAACTTCCTGACTGCATTCGGACATCGACAGTTCCGAAATCAACACGCCAATATCGCGCAGAAACAGATCGGTGGCTTTCCAGCGGCTGAGCTGCATAACATGGCGGGTAATGGCGGCGGTGACGTTCGGGTTACCGTCACGGTCTCCGCCCATCCAGGAGGTGAACTGCACCGGCACAAAATCAACCGGTAACTTAATGCCAAACGTCTCTTCTACCTGCTCATTCAGCTCACGCAAAAATGCAGGTACACCTTCCCACAGGCTGTTTTCAACGACGGCAAATCCCCACTTGGCTTCATCAACCGGCGTGGGACGGTATTTACGGATCTCATCCGTATGCCAGGCCTGCGCGACCAGTTGGCGCAGGCGGCGCATAATCTGGTTGCGTTCGTATTCAGAGATATCGCTGTGGTCGAGTTGTTCAAGACAGCTGTTGACCTCGCCCAGTTTGTGAATCAGCGTGCGGCGTGTAATTTCAGTAGGGTGCGCGGTTAAAACCAGTTCAAGGGAAAGTGATTCAATGGCTTTATGAATCGCACTTTCACTGAGATTATTTTGCTTGAGGGTTTCAAATGTTTTTTTCAACAGTTCAGGGTGGTTTGCGCCATCGCCGCTGCGGGAAATCGTTTGATACTGCTCAGCCACGTTAGTGAGGTTGAGGAACTGACTAAAGGCACGCGCCACGGGCAATAACTCGTCATTTGACAGGTTTTGCAGCGTATTCAGCAATTCCTTACGATGAGTGTCATTTCCTGCACGGGATGACTTAGAGAGCTTACGGATGGTTTCCACCTGGCCCAGGATATTCTCTCCCAGCGCATCCTTAATCGTATCCCCGAGCAGTTTGCCGAGCATACTGACATTACTTCGCATTGCGGAATATTGTTCGTTCATGTGACCCTGACACCCTTATCGTCTTGATAAACCTCTATACCCGGCCTTTTCAGGCAGCAGAAAAGCCAGCAACGTCGTCCTCCCGGCTCTGACCGGGGTTCTTCAGTTGCTGCCCGTCGCAAGCTGAATAAAGTGGGATGATTGCCCAGTGGGTATAACATCGTCTTTTATCTAGCCACGTAATCAGGCGTTCGTCAAATGACTTAAAGTGAGGGAAACGTGCAGCTAACTGACGGAAATTCATGGAATTTGATAGCGGCGAAGCGGGATAAGTTATTCTTATTATCAAATCCCACAGATTGGCAGGGCATTTTGCTGTTAATACAGTGAAATGCCCCGTTTGATGATAATTAGTGACAGAAATGCTGCACAACCTGAGCGATTAAGGCGCGCGTAGGCTGAATAAATGCGGTATCGATAAATTCGTCCGGCTGATGCGCCTGGTTGATAGAACCCGGGCCCAGCACCAGCGTTGGACAAAGTTGCTGGATAAACGGGGCTTCAGTGCAATAATTCACCACTTCTGTCGGTGTACCCAGCAGTTTTTCCACCACCTTGACCAGCTCGTGGTCAACCGGACATTCATAGCCCGGAATCGGCGGATGCAATTCTTCGATGGTAATCCGTCCCGGCCAGCGTTCGCTCACCGGCGCCAGTGCCTCATTCAGCAGCGCGTCAAGATCGCTCAGCGTCAGCCCCGGCAAAGGGCGGATGTCCATGTGCAATTCGCAGCAGGCGCAGATACGGTTTGCTGCATCACCGCCATGAATATGACCAAAGTTCATTGTGGGATAAGGAATTGCAAAACCATCATGGTTGTAACGGGCTTTCAGCGTATTGCGCAGTTGCATGAGTTCGGTAATCGACTCATGCATCAGCTCAATGGCGTTGACGCCGCGACCCGGATCGCTGGAATGGCCGGATTGACCCTGAATGCGAATCGCATTCGAGATATGTCCTTTGTGCGCACGGACAGGTTTCAGCGACGTCGGTTCGCCAATAATGGCGCAGTCAGGGCGAAGCTGTGTGGATGCGGCAAAATATGACGCGCCCGCCATGGTGGTTTCTTCATCAGCGGTGGCCAGAATATAAAGCGGCTTACTCAGGGCTGTCACATCCACATCACGGAGCGTGTCCAGAATAAACGCGAAGAAGCCTTTCATATCGGCGGTACCCAGACCGTACAACTTGTTGTCGTGCTCGGTCAGGGTAAAGGGATCGCGAGTCCAGCGACCATCATCAAACGGAACGGTATCGGTGTGCCCGGCAAGCAGCAGACCGCCCGCACCGCTTCCGGTGCGCGCCAGCATATTAAATTTATGCCGCGTGCCCGGCACGGGTTGGACTTCCACGGTAAAACCCAGGTCACGGAACCAGCCAGCCAGTAAATTGATTAAAGTTTCATTGCTCTGATCGAGAGCGGCATCGGTTGCGCTGATAGACGGTGTTGCGATCAACTGGCGGTAGAGTTCGATAAAAGGCGGTAATTTTGTCTTCACTGTTGACGGTCCTTGAGTTAGGATGTATCAATATTCATGCATTAATAGTGAATAAAAATACATTAACGTCGTGTGCATGTGAACCTTAAATCGCTGCAAACGACATCGTGGGCAACGGGGCAAGGCCGCGACCCGGAACGTGTGACTGTAATAAAGGTATACAGCCTGATGTTGAATACGCTGATCGTTGGTGCCAGTGGTTACGCTGGCGTAGAGCTTGCCACCTTCCTTAATCGCCATCCACATATCAACATAACCGCTTTGGCGGTGTCTGCGCAAAGTCCCGATGCGGGTAAGCGCTTGTCCGATCTTCATCCACAGCTGAAAGGCGTGGTGGATCTGCCGCTGCAGCCACTGAGCCGCGCCGACGAATGGGCAGATAAAGTTGATGTGGTGTTTCTGGCGACGGCCCACGAAGTCAGCCACGACCTGGCGCCTGAATTTCTGAAAGCTGGCTGCGTCGTGTTCGATCTGTCCGGCGCTTTCCGCGTCAACGACGGCGAGTTTTACACGCAGTTTTATGGCTTCACGCACCAGCATGGGGACTGGCTGGATAAAGCCGTTTACGGTCTGGCGGAGTTCCAGCAGGAAAAAATCAAAGAAGCACAGCTGATTGCCGTCCCTGGCTGCTATCCCACCGCCTCTCAGTTGGCACTCAAGCCGTTGGTGGATGCCGGTTTACTGAATGAGGCGCAGTGGCCGGTCATCAATGCCACCAGTGGCGTCAGTGGAGCAGGGCGCAAAGCGAATGTTGGTACCAGCTTCTGTGAAGTCAGTCTGCAGCCTTACGGTATTTTTAATCATCGTCATCATCCTGAAATTGTGGCGCACCTGGGTACACCGGTAATTTTTACGCCGCACCTGGGCAGTTTCCCGCGTGGCATCCTGGCCACGATCACCTGCCGTCTTAATGCCGGCGTCAGCCGTGATGATGTCGCTGAGGTCTTTCACAATGCCTACCACGATAAGCCACTGGTACGCGTTTACGAGCAAGGCGTACCGGCACTGAAAGCCGTGGTCGGTCTGCCTTACTGCGATATTGGCTTTGCCGTACAGGGCGAACACCTGATTGTGGTGGCTGCTGAAGATAACCTGCTTAAAGGGGCAGCCTCTCAGGCAGTACAGTGCCTTAATATTCGTTTCGGTTTCCCTGAAACGCAGTCACTGATTTAACGGACGACTAAACCATGACTAATCCATTAATTATCAAGCTGGGCGGTGTGCTGTTAGACAGCGAAGAAGCACTGGCCCGTTTATTTGACGCGTTGCTGGCCTACCGTTCTGCTCATCAGCGCCCCCTGATTATCGTTCACGGTGGCGGTTGCCTGGTCGATGAACTGATGAAAAAACTGGCGCTGCCGGTGCAAAAGAAGAACGGTTTGCGTGTTACGCCTGCCGATCAGATTGACATCATCACCGGCGCACTGGCTGGTACCGCCAATAAAACGCTGTTGGCCTGGGCGAAAAAATACGGCATTCAGGCCGTCGGTCTGTGCCTGGGCGATGCGGGCCTGGTCAATGTCACCCAGTTAGATGAAGCGCTGGGCCATGTGGGCAACGCAACGCCGGGCAATCCTGCATTAATTAACACGCTGCTGGGTGCAGGTTACATGCCCGTTGTCAGTTCAATCGGCATCACCGACAGCGGTGAGCTCATGAACGTCAATGCCGATCAGGCTGCCACAGCGCTGGCCTCAACGCTGGGTGCTGACTTAGTCTTGTTATCGGACGTCAGCGGCATTCTTGATGGCAAAGGTCAGCGCATCGAAGAAATGACGGCAGATAAAGCAGAACAGCTGATCGCTCAGGGCATCATCACCGATGGCATGATTGTCAAAGTGAACGCTGCGCTGGATGCGGCACGTACGCTGGGCCGTCCGGTCGATATTGCCAGCTGGCGTCATGCCGAGCAGTTACCTACCCTTTTTAACGGCGTGTCCATTGGCACCCGGATTCTCGCTTAACGACTCAGATTCAAGGATTACGAAATGCAAACGCAAAACATCAAAAAAATCGTACTGGCTTACTCCGGTGGTCTGGATACTTCGGCCATTATTCCCTGGCTGAAAGAAAACTATGGCGGCTGTGAAGTGGTCGCGTTCGTGGCGGATATCGGTCAGGAACGTAGCGATCTGGAAGGCGTTGAGAAGAAAGCGCTGCAGTCAGGTGCATCAGAATGTCACGTTGTCGATCTGCGTGAAGAGTTCATCAGTGACTACGTTTATCCGGTGCTGCAGACCGGGGCCCTGTATGAAGGCACGTATCTGCTGGGTACCTCAATGGCGCGTCCTATCATCGCGAAAGCCCAGGTTGAGCTGGCGCTGAAAGTAGGTGCTGATGCGCTGTGCCACGGTGCCACGGGTAAAGGTAATGACCAGGTGCGTTTCGAAACCACTTACACCGCACTGGCGCCGCAGCTGAAAGTGGTTGCGCCATGGCGCGAGTGGGATCTGCGGTCGCGTGAAGCGCTGCTGGATTATCTGAAAGCGCGCAACATCCCTACCACCGCGTCGCTGGAAAAAATCTACAGCCGTGATGAAAACGCCTGGCACATTTCTACCGAAGGCGGCGTGCTGGAAAGCCCGTCTAACGCGCCTAACAAGGATTGCTGGGTCTGGACTGTCGATCCGCTGGAAGCGCCCGATCAGCCAGAAGACGTGACAGTAACCGTTGAAAAAGGCCGCGTGGTGGCGGTGAACGGTGAAAGACTAAGCCCGTTTCAGTGTCTGGAAAAACTGAACGTGCTGGGCGCAAAACATGGCGTGGGCCGTATCGATATCGTTGAAAACCGTCTGGTAGGCATTAAATCACGCGGCTGTTACGAAACCCCTGGCGGCACCATTATGGTTAACGCGCTGCGTGCGGTAGAGCAACTGGTTCTGGATCGCGACAGCTTCAAATGGCGTGAGCAGCTGGGCCATGAAATGTCTTATGTGGTTTACGATGGTCGCTGGTTTGCACCGCTGCGTAAGTCTATCCAGGCGGCGGCAGAGTCGCTGGCGGAAGAGGTTAACGGCGAAGTGGTTCTGCAACTCTACAAAGGCCAGGCCACGGCGACGCAGAAGCGTTCAGCTAACAGCCTGTATTCCGAAGAGTTCGCGACCTTCGGCGAAGACGAAGTTTACGATCATCGTCATGCAGGCGGCTTTATTCGTCTGTTCTCACTCTCTTCACGTATCCGTGCGCTGAACGAGCAGAAAAAGTAATCGCAGGCGGGGATCGCCTCGCCTCTCAGTATGACATCAGGGGCGGCTTTCAGGCCGCCCCTGGTTTAACGACTTGAAGGAGATTCACATGGCACTTTGGGGTGGACGCTTTACCCAGGCAGCAGATCAACGTTTCAAACAGTTCAACGACTCGCTGCGTTTTGATTACCGCCTGGCAGAGCAGGACATCATTGGCTCAGTGGCCTGGTCCAAAGCGCTGGTGACGGTAAATGTCCTGAGCAGTGATGAGCAGCAGCAGCTTGAAGCCGCACTGAACGCACTGCTGGAGGAGGTTCGTGCCAATCCTGAGCAAATCCTGCAAAGCGATGCCGAAGATATTCACAGCTGGGTTGAAGGCCAGTTGATTGAGAAAGTCGGTGCGCTGGGCAAAAAACTGCACACCGGCCGTAGCCGCAATGATCAGGTGGCGACCGACCTGAAACTCTGGTGTAAAGAGCAGGTTGCCGCACTGCTGGATGCCACACGTGAGCTGCAGCAGGCGCTGGTGGCGACTGCCGAAGTCAATCAGGACGCGGTGATGCCGGGCTATACACATTTACAGCGTGCACAGCCGGTGACGTTTGCACACTGGTGCCTCGCTTACGTTGAAATGCTGGCGCGCGATGAAAGCCGTTTGCAGGATACGTTAAAGCGTCTTGATGTCAGCCCGTTAGGTTGTGGTGCACTGGCCGGAACGGCTTACGCTATTGACCGTGAGCAACTGGCAGGCTGGTTAGGCTTCGCGTCTGCAACGCGTAACAGCCTGGATACCGTATCCGACCGTGATCATGTGCTGGAGCTGCTTTCCGATGCGTCAATCGGCATGGTGCACCTTTCACGTTTTGCGGAAGACATGATTTTCTTCAATACCGGCGAAGCCGGCTTTATCGAACTCTCGGATAAAGTCACCTCAGGTTCGTCCCTGATGCCACAGAAGAAAAATCCGGATGCACTGGAGCTGATCCGTGGAAAATGCGGGCGGGTTCAGGGCGCGTTAACCGGCATGATGATGACGCTGAAAGGCCTGCCGCTTGCCTATAACAAAGACATGCAGGAAGACAAAGAAGGGCTGTTTGATGCGCTGGATACCTGGCTGGACTGCCTGCATATGTCCGTGCTGGTGCTGGAAGGTTTGCAGGTAAAACGTCCTCGCTGCCAGGAAGCGGCCGAACAGGGTTACGCAAACTCAACGGAACTGGCCGATTATCTCGTGGCAAAAGGCGTTCCCTTCCGTGAAGCGCACCATATCGTGGGAGAAACGGTCGTTGCAGCGATCGCGCAAGGTGTGGCACTGGAAGCCTTGTCGTTATCTCAGCTTAAGCAGTTCAGTGCTGTTATCGAAGACGATGTCTATCCGGTGCTGGCCCTGTCATCCTGCCTGGATAAGCGCAATGCGCAGGGAGGCGTTTCACCGTCTCAGGTTGCCCGTGCCATTGCGGATGCCAAAGCGCGCTTAGCCTGAGTCGCAGATAAAAAAAGAGCGGGCATACCATGCCCGCCAACCTCTAGCTTCAGAAACTACTTTTATTTTAGGCACATCATCAGACCATCGGTGCTCCCGACCGATGTTCAGATTCGTTACGCTTGTCGTCTGGCCTTCGCCTGTTCAGTTTTTTGTTTTATCAGCGTTGCCAGAAGATTTGCGTCAGCTAAAAACAGCGGATAACGCTGTCTTTATGATTCAGAAAACATTTCCCTGGGTGGCGATGAGTCTGAATTTGATGTGGGCATTATTCCCATCCGCTCTTGATAGGGCCAATCGTTGGTTGCTATTCTATCTATCGCCACGAGCTATCGTGGAATGGAGGGTAATAATGAATATCCGTGATCTTGAATATCTGGTTTCGCTTGCTGAACATCGTCACTTCCGACGTGCGGCGGATGCCTGTCATGTCAGTCAGCCGACCTTAAGCGGGCAGATTCGCAAATTAGAAGATGAGTTAGGTGTCATGCTGCTGGAACGTACCAGCCGCAAAGTACTGTTTACGCAGGCCGGTTTGCTGCTGGTCGACCAGGCGCGTACTGTCCTTCGTGAAGTCAAAGTGCTGAAAGAGATGGCCAGTCAGCAGGGCGAAGCGATGTCAGGACCACTGCATATTGGGCTGATTCCCACCACCGGTCCGTATTTACTGCCGCAAATTATTCCTATGCTGCATCAGACTTTTCCAAAGCTGGAAATGTACCTGCATGAAGCACAGACCCAGCAATTGCTGGCTCAGCTCGACAGCGGCAAACTGGACTGCGCGATTCTGGCGCTGGTCAAAGAAAGCGAAGCCTTTATTGAAGTCCCGCTGTTCGATGAACCGATGAAGCTGGCGGTTTATGAGGATCATCCGTGGCGCGAACGCGATCTTGTGCCCATGTCCGATCTGGCTGGTGAAAAACTGCTGATGCTGGAAGACGGCCACTGCCTGCGCGATCAGGCCATGGGTTTTTGTTTTGAAGCGGGTGCAGACGAAGATACCCATTTCCGTGCGACAAGCCTGGAAACGTTGCGCAATATGGTCGCGGCAGGAAGCGGTATTACGTTACTGCCTGCTCTGGCTGTCCCGCCACAGCGTGTGCGTGATGGGGTTTGTTATCTGCCCTGTTATAAGCCGGTACCACAGCGTACAATTGCGCTGGTTTACCGTCCCGGCTCACCTCTGCGCAGCCGTTATGAACAACTGGCAGAGGCAATCCGCACACATATGCAAGGCTATTTCGATACCACGCTAAAACAGGCGGTTTAAACCGTTTAGCGCGGCGACGCGATACGCTTCTGCCATGGTCGGGTAGTTAAAGGTGGTATTCACAAAGTACTCAATTGTGTTGCCACCATTTTTTTGCTCCATGATCGCCTGACCGATATGGATAATCTCCGCAGCACGTTCCCCAAAGCAGTGAATGCCCAGAATCTCTTTGGTTTCACGGTGGAACAGGATCTTCAGACTACCGACGTTCATCCCCACAATCTGCGCGCGCGCCAGATGTTTAAACTGCGCACGTCCCACTTCGTAAGGCACTTTCATCGCCGTGAGCTGCTGTTCGGTTTTGCCTACAGAGCTGATTTCCGGAATGGTATAAATCCCGGTCGGAATGTCTTCGATCAGGTGCGCTGAGGCTTCGCCTTTAATGATAGCCTGTGCGGCAATACGGCCCTGATCGTAAGCAGCGGAGGCCAGGCTGGGGTAACCAATGACGTCGCCCACTGCATAAATGTGCGGCTGCGCTGTCTGATACATGCTGTTCACTTTCAACAGCCCACGGCCATCCGCTTCCAGACCGACATTTTCCAGCGACAGTGAATCGGTGTTACCGGTACGGCCGTTCGCATACAGCAGGCAGTCCGCTTTGACTTTCTTGCCGGATTTCAGGTGCATGATAACGCCGTCATCCACGCCTTCAATCTTCTCAAACTCTTCGTTGTGACGAATCACCACGCCGCTGTTCCAGAAGTGATAAGACAGCGAGTCAGACATCTCCTGATCAAGGAACGCCAGCAGGCGGTCACGGGTGTTGATCAGGTCAACCTTGACATTGAGCCCACGGAAAATGGAAGCATATTCACAGCCAATCACGCCCGCGCCATAAATGATGACGTGGCCGGGTTCATGATGCAGGTTGAGAATAGAATCGGAATCGTAAATACGTGGATGGGTAAAGTCGACATCATGCGGATGATAAGGGCGCGAACCACAGGCAATAATAAATTTCCCGGCGGTCAGCTGTTCGCGCGTGCCATCATGATGTTCCACTTCAACCGTGTTGGCATCCACGAAATGCGCATCGCCCTGAAACAGCTCACAGCGATTGCGCTCGTAAAAACCCTGACGCATTGCGGTTTGTTGGCTGATCACGCTTTCCGTGTGATTGAGAATATCGGCAAACGATGAGCGGAGAAGGCGGGTATGGTCACTGTAGAGGGGATTCTGGTTGAACTCGATGATGCGGCTCACAGCATGACGAAGGGCTTTCGAGGGGATCGTACCCCAGTGTGTACAGCCGCCGCCTATGTTGTGATAGCGTTCGATAACCGCGATTCGGGCGCCTTGCTTCACCAGCCCCATCGCCGCACCTTCACCGCCTGGTCCTGATCCAATCACAATGACATCGTAATCGTAAGACTTTTGCATACCGGTACGTCCTATTATTTATACATTTTTACAACGAGATTCTAACATCTCGCCGCGCACTTCTGAATTCTAACAGCGATTTTCATCACGTTTTGGCTTTCAGTGAGGTTTAACACGTCGTCACAAAGTTTGCCGGACTGTACGCTGAATATTTTGTTATAGTGCTGTTTCAGAACCTCACAAGGCAGAGAGAATGGGCGTCAGAGCGCAACAAAAAGAACGTACACGACGTACACTGATTGAAGCTGCGTTCAGTCAGCTCAGCGCCGAACGCAGTTTCGCCAGTCTGAGTTTACGTGAGGTTGCCCGCGAGGCGGGCATCGCGCCAACCTCTTTTTATCGGCACTTTAAAGATGTCGATGAGCTGGGTTTAACCATGGTGGATGAAAGCGGGCTGATGCTGCGGCAGTTGATGCGACAGGCACGTCAACGTATTGCGAAAGGCGGCAGCATCATTAAAACCTCTATCGCCACCTTTATGGAGTTCATCGAAAATAACCCCAATGCGTTTCGGCTGCTGTTACGCGAACGTTCGGGGACGTCTGCGGCTTTCCGTGCGGCGGTTGCGCGTGAAATCCAACATTTTATTGCTGAACTGGCTGATTATCTTGAGGTCGAAAACCGCATGCCGCGCAGCTTCACCGAAGCGCAGGCTGAAGCGATGGTGACTATTGTCTTCAGTGCCGGTGCCGAGGCGCTGGATATTGATATAGCGCAGCGTCGTAAGCTGGAAGATCGTCTGGTATTGCAGTTACGTATGATCGCGAAGGGCGCGTATTACTGGTATCGCCGGGAACAAGAACGCCTGGCGGTAACCCTGGATAAACCTGAAGAGCTATGAATAAGGACCCTGCCATGACCCACCCAAGCTCCCGTGATAAAGGCACGATGTTACTGGCTTTTATTACCGGCCTTGCTATGAACGGCTCGTTCTCTGTGCTGTTTAGTGCTTTCGTTCCTTTTTCTATTTTCCCGTTGATTGCGTTGGGGCTGGCGGCATGGTGCCTGCATCAACGCTACCTGAATAAAAGTATGCCCGATGGGGTTCCGGGGCTGGCTGCGGCCTTCTTCCTGCTGGGAATCCTGGTGTACAGCGCATTAGTGCGTGCCGAATATCCGGATATCGGATCTAACTTTATCCCCACGATTCTTATGGTCGGGCTGGTGTTCTGGATTGCCCTGCGTTACAAGCGCAATCGCAACCGGTAATCACAAAAACGGGAACCCCTGGGTTCCCGTTTTTTTACGCTTTGCGCGTCAGTAGCACACCGCATTCCATATGATGGGTATACGGGAACTGGTCAAACAGGGCCAGTCGCGTGACATCATGGGTTTGCGCCAGCTCCAGCAGATTGTCACACAGGGTTTGCGGGTTGCAGGAAATATACAGGATCGTGCGATAAGCCTGCACCATCCTGACGGTTTCCTCATCCAGCCCACTGCGCGGCGGATCCACAAAGATCGTCTCGCAGTCATAACTCTTCAGGTCGATCCCCTCCAGCCGGTTAAAGCTGCGCACGCCGTTCATTGCCTGGGTAAACTCTTCGGCCGCCATGCGAATAATCTGGACATTATCAATCTGGTTGGCGGCAATGTTGTACTGGGCCGACGCGACGGATGGCTTGGCAATTTCCGTGGCCAGCACGCGGCGGAAATTTCTGGCCAGCGCCAGCGAGAAGTTGCCATTACCACAGTAGAGTTCCAGTAAATCGCCACGGGAACCCGTTGTCACATCCAGCGCCCATTCCAGCATATGAATGTTCATCGCCGCGTTGGGTTGCGTGAAGCTGTTCTCCACCTGTCGATAAATCATCTCTTTACCGGCGACCGGCAAACGCTCTTCCACGTAATCCCGATCAAGGCAAATTTTGGTCTTAGTGGCGCGACCAATCAGCTGCACATCGACGCCTTCCGCCCGCAACTGATCGCGTAACGTTGTGGCGGCCTGCTGCCATTCCTCATCCAGCTTGCGGTGATAGAGCAGGGAGATGACGATTTGGTTGCTTAGCGTCGACAGATAATCAAGCTGGAACAGCTTATGGCGCAGGATGCGATTATCGCGAATGGCCGCCATCATTTTCGGCATCATCTGGTTAATCAGGGCACTGGCCGCCGGGAACTGGTCAACGCGAATGCGCTGTTTCGTCTCCTGATCGAAAATGATGTGATAAATGTCGTCGCCATCATGCCAGATGCGGAATTCTGCACGCATGCGATAGTGGCTGACCGGTGAACGGAACACCTCCACGGCGGGGGCAGCGAAAGGCGTCATCATCGTTTCTAACCGACTGACTTTTTCCGCCAGCTGCGCGTCATACTGTTCAACAGGGAGATGTTCGGGTGTCATGTTTAATCCTGGTTAATAGCCTGCTTGCCGGGCGATTGTAGGGATTCACCTGCTGATGTCCAGTCCTGCGCGCGAGCAGAGCGTCGGGGTGTGCAGATCTGGACTTGCCCGTGCGCGCTTCGTAGACTGCGGGCACCGGCCTCAACCTTGAGTTAACAGGGAATCCAGTGTGAATCTGGAGCTGACGCGCAGCGGTAAGGAATGTCAGGGTGATTGCGATTGCAGACACTGTCCTGCGGGATGGGAAGTCATCACCTGCTATGATTCCCAGCCCGAAGACCTGCCGGTGTGACGTCGCCACGCGTACAGTCATCGCGTGCTATCGACTGTATGCCTGCGGCATCCTTTTTCTTTTGGATGCGATAAAAATGAGTAAAACAACAACCCCGCTGTTTACCTTCAGTGCAACGGCGATTTTCCTCTGGGCGCAAAATGGCTTTGCACAGAGAAGTGATGATGCGCTCATCGTGACGGCTAATCGTTTTCAACAGCCGGTTTCGTCGGTGCTGGCTTCAACCTCGGTGGTGACACGGGATGAGATTGACCTGTGGCAGGCAAAAAATCTGGTAGACGTGCTTCGTCGCCTGCCCGGCGTGGATATTGCGCAGAACGGTGGGATTGGGCAAAGTGCGTCAATGTTTGTGCGAGGCGCTGAAGCGCGCCAGACATTGATTCTTGTGGATGGCGTGCCCTTTGCCAGACCGGGCATCACCGGTGCAGCGGACTTCAATCTGATTCCGATCTCCCTTATACAACGCGTTGAATTCATTCGCGGGCCGCGCTCCTCCGTCTATGGCGCTGATGCCATTGGCGGAGTGGTAAACGTGATTACTCAAAATCCACAAAATCACAATGTGCTTTCTGCAGGCATGGGGTCAAAGGGATATCAGGAGTACAGCGGTGGCATAAACCAGAATGTGACCGACCAAACCCGCCTTACCGTCGCCGGTTCTTATCAGGCAACCAATGGCTATAACATCCAGCCTGATTCGACGTCTCCAGCCGATCGCGATCGTGATGGCTGGCGCAACAAAGCGTTCTGGGCAGGGGTTGAGCATAAGTTCAATGACATGTTTTCCGGTTTCTTTCGTGGTTATGGTTATGCGGCGAATACTGACTACGATGCTGGCTTCCCGGGCGGATCGGATGAGCAGCAGATTTATAACCACGCCTTTGATACCGGCCTGCGCTTTACTAAAGGTGATTATTCTTCTCAACTGGTCGCCAGCTACCAAAAGTACAAAATATATAATTATGTTGGCGCTGAGGGACGTTACGCAGACTCCAATACGCTGGATGATATGGATCAGCGCAACCTTCAATGGGGGAACGCCTTCGCAGTCGGTTATGGCACGGTGAGTACCGGGATTGACTGGCAGCGGCAAGCGTTGAGCTCAGTAGGCCAACTCTTTTCTGGCCAGCCCAGAGAAACGGACCGCTATAAGCAGGATAATACCGGGGCATATCTGACGACGCAGCAGCAATTGGGCACTGTTACGCTTGAAGGTGCTGTCCGGGGGGACGATAACCAGGATTATGGTCGTCATGGTACCTGGCAAACGGCGGCTGGATGGGAGTTTGTGCCGGGTTATAAGGCATCGCTCTCCTATGGCACCGGTTTCCAGGCACCGACGCTGGGGCAGCTTTATGGCCAAAAGCATTTTGGCATTAGCGCCAATCCCGATTTGCAGCCTGAGAAATCAAAACAATGGGAAGCTGCGCTCGAAGGGTTAAGTGGCCCCGTTAACTGGCGGCTGGCGGCCTACCGTAATCACGTCACGAACCTGATTGACTATGCGTCCGATCCGGTGACATTCCAGGGCGGCTATTTCAATCAGAAAGCGGTGACAATGAAAGGTATTGAAGCCACCGCAGACTTCGATACGTCTTTCCTGCATCATCAAATCACCTTAGGCTATCTTGATGCCCGACGCGATTCGGATGATGAAGTCCTGGCTCGCCGGTCTCGTCAACAGATGAAATATCAGTTGGGTGTAATGGTTTATGAGGCTGATATAGATGTTATTTACCAGTATTTTGGCAAGCGTTATGACAATAACACGAGCCAGTACACGAGTGAGCAGCGCCGTTTGCCGGCCTACAGCACCGTTGATCTCGCCGTATCGTATCCTGTCACATCACATCTGACCGTTCGTGGTAGAATTGCCAACCTGTTCGATAAAGATTACGAGACAGCGTATGGCTACCAGACTCCAGGAAGAGAGTATTACCTCAACGGAAGCTACAGCTTCTGACCTGCGCCCGACTGTGCTGGTGTTTGATTCCGGCGTAGGCGGGCTTTCTGTCTATGATGAGGTTCGGCAACTCCTGCCGGACCTGCATTATCTTTATGCGTTCGATAACGCCGGTTTTCCTTATGGTGAGAAAACCGAGACCTTTATTGTCGAGCGTGTTGTTGCGATGGTTGATGCCATTACTCGCCGTCATCCCATTTCTCTCGTCATTATTGCCTGTAATACCGCCAGCACCGTCACTTTGCCTGCATTACGTGAGCGATTTGCCTTTCCGGTTGTCGGCGTTGTACCGGCAATCAAACCGGCTGCACGCCTTACACGTAACGGTGTGGTCGGGCTGCTGGCGACGCGCGCAACGGTCCGGCGTTCGTACACGCATGATCTGGTGTCGCAGTTTGCTAAAACCTGCAAGATTGAAATGCTGGGCTCAGCCGAGCTGGTGGAGTTAGCCGAAGCCAAGCTTCATGGCGATAAGGTTTCACTGGGTGATGTCAGGCGCATTGTGCAACCCTGGTTACGTATGACGGAGCCACCGGATACTGTCGTATTAGGCTGCACGCACTTTCCTTTACTTCGCGATGAGCTTCAGCACGTCCTGCCTGAAGGTACGCGTTTAATTGACTCCGGTGCCGCAATAGCCAGACGTACTGCCTGGCTACTGGACAATGAAGCACCCGAAGTCCGCTCGCCGGATCAAAACATGGCGTTTTGCACTGAGCTGGATGAAGAGGCGGCGCAATTATCGCCGGTTTTACAGCGTTATGGCTTCCCGTTGCTTGAAAAACTGGCGCTTTAGCGGGTTTTCGCTGAAAAAAACAGCACTCGGAAAATTAATTGAAATTAGC
This sequence comes from Pantoea sp. PNA 14-12, assembly GCF_004364735.1. Lineage (NCBI taxonomy): Bacteria > Pseudomonadati > Pseudomonadota > Gammaproteobacteria > Enterobacterales > Erwiniaceae > Pantoea > Pantoea sp. PNA 14-12. The sequence continues at coordinate 114,534 of NZ_SOAJ01000008.1, forward strand.
CCTTGTCAGCTTCGAAGAACTCCCTATAATGCGCCTCCACTGACACGGCACAACGGAATACGAAGCGCCGGGTTGAGTAAGGTTCAGAATCATTCGAACCGATGAGTTTAGCAAAAATAAGTGCTTGACTCATAAAGCGGAAAGCGTAATATATGCAGCCCGCGCCACAGAGAAGTGTGGCACTGCTCTTTAACAATTTATCAGACAATCTGTGTGGGCACTCGCAGGATTGATATCCGCGTCTCCGGACGTAAAAAATATCAAGTCTTAAGAGTGAACACGTATTGAAATTCATTACGACGTTTTCCTTGAGCATCGCTGAACTGGTTTCAGCAAATCAAACTTTAAATTGAAGAGTTTGATCATGGCTCAGATTGAACGCTGGCGGCAGGCCTAACACATGCAAGTCGGACGGTAGCACAGAG
>NZ_SOAJ01000009.1:0-51041 GCF_004364735.1 Pantoea sp. PNA 14-12
GCTGTCACAACGCGGTTTGTGTGGGAAGGTTACCGTCTGCTGCAGGAAATCCACGACGATATTCCGCTGACTTATGTCTACAGCGACAGCCAGAGCTATGAGCTACTACAGATTGGTGAGGTTGCACCTCAAGTGACAAAGTCCGGGGCAATACTTAATGGGAAAGCTGATCAAATAATACTTCCTCGAGACTGGGATCAGAATTGGATTTTAAACACTAGAAGAATTAGCACTCCATAGGACGTCTATATGAATACGAATCAAGTAGTGAAAATTTTGAAAGATACACTGGCATTAATTAAGAACGAAGCCTTAATAAATGGAAAAAATAAGCTTAGTAATATCATTGAGAAATATGAGTTAACAATCCAGAAGATAGAGGATGGTACTTTGAAGTATAATGAAATTCACAATTCAGTAAAAGCCTACCTTGAGATTTATAATGATTATGATAACCCTTTGATTTTTAAGATGTCAGATGCTGAGAAAGCAGTGTCTATATACCTTGAAGTATAATGATTGTCGATAATTTTAATGAGTGATAATTGTAGTTGGCTTAAGGTTATCAATAATCCGAATACGCTTAAATTGGTTGATAAGTGGTATTTGAATAGGTGTTGAAAAGTGAATCCTGAGCTCAGAAATAAGTGCGAGTATATTTTGATCCTGAGCTAGAAAATAAGTCTTATGGGCTGATGAAGTAATTATTACTTTAGCGACGGCGAAAGTAATTTTCAATTTTTTAGTGTAAGGGTTTTTCGACTGGCATAAATTTTTCCAATATGGAGAGTTTAAATTAATCTTAACGAAGAAAATAGAAGTGTGATTTTTGACAATGGATTAGTTATCTCCTCAACTTCAACTAAGCAGAAGTTGTTTATTATTGACGGGCTGCGCTGGGAGGCGTGGCCTGACAATGGTGATGATACCGTAAACTATCGAGCCGTTTTTAATATAAAAATAATAGACAAGGTGATATTTACCTCATCGTATTTTTATCTCATCTGACCTGCTCCCCGTTGATTAATACACCGCGATGTTAGTAATGTCTTCATAAGCCACATGAGGACATCCCCATGAAGAAGCGTTTTTCCGACGAACAGATCATCAGTATTCTCCGCGAGGCTGAAGCCGGGGTTTCAGCCCGGGAACTCTGCCGTAAACATGCTATTTCAGACGCTACCTTTTACTCCTGGCGTAAGAAGTTCGGCGGCATGGAAGTTCCCGAAGTGAAGCGGCTCAAGTCGCTTGAAGAGGAGAACGCCCGCCTCAAGAAGCTACTCGCCGAAGCCATGCTGGATAAGGAGGCACTTCAGGTGGCTCTGGGGCGAAAGTACTGACGACAGACCAGAAGCGGGAAGCCGTGGAGGTCATGTGTGAGCCAATGGGTCTGTCGCAACGCCGTGCCTGCAGTCTGGCCGGTCTGTCACTTTCAACCTGCCGTTATTCGGCCCAGCGTCCGGCTGCTGACGCGCAACTGTCTCTACGCATCACAGAGCTGGCACTTGAACGCCGGCGATTTGGTTACCGACGGATCTGGCAGTTATTGCGCCGGGAGGGCCTTCACATCAACCACAAGCGGGTTTACCGCATCTATCACCTTAACGGTCTGTGTGTAAAACGCAGGTGCCGACGTAAGGGTCTGGCGACTGAACGGCTTCCGCTTCTCCGCCCGGAGGCGCCGAACATGACATGGTCAATGGATTTTGTCATGGATGCACTTGCCAGCGGCCGCCGGATTAAGTGCCTGACCTGTGTGGATGATTTCACGAAAGAGTGTCTGACGATCACCGCCGCTTTCGGGATTTCAGGCGTTCAGGTCGTGCTTATTCTGGACAGCATTGCGCTGTTTCGTGGATATCCTGCGACGATAAGAACCGATCATGGCCCGGAATTTACCTGCCACGCGCTGGATCAATGGGCCTTTGAACATAGTGTTGAGCTGCGTTTAATCCAGCCAGGCAAGCCAACTCAAAACGGATTTATTGAGAGTTTTAACGGTCGCTTTCGGGATGAATGCCTGAATGAGCACTGGTTCAGCGATGTTCTTCATGCCCGGAAAATCATTAATGACTGGCGGCAGGACTATAACGAGTCCAGACCTCATTCATCGCTTAATTATCAGACGCCATCTGAATTTGCAGCAGGCTGGCGAAACGGGAAACATGAAGAAAAACCCACCGACATTACTAACTGAAGGTTGTATCTAATACTGGGGGCAGGTCACATCAAGGTGATGTAAATGCCACAGTAGTAAGTTGGTGCTTTGCACCTGATAAGCTATTGATGGTAGAGAAAAATAAACCAGAAGGTTAAGTTACGCGAAAATTAAGAAAGTGGTTTGAAGTGCAATCTGATTGTAAGCTTCCCGTCTATGGCCCATGGGGACACATTGATGCAGTATATGATCCACATGACAGAACAGGTATGGTTACTTGTAACTAATTTTCAGGTTTCGAAGATGTAAAGTCATGGGGGGAATATTTAAAATGGAATAACTTAAAGAATTACTATAAATAATTAAATTTCTTCTGCATGTTTTTGTGGTTTACCAATCAATACATTCATTTTTATATTTTAAGTATTTCCATTTTTCTATATACAATAATCAGCAATATATTGATTTTCTTTTATTAAATTAAAGCTGGTAGGTGTTTTTTTACATGTGACTCATTTTATAGAGATTTTTAAATTATTGATTTATAAGCTATAGATTATCATAATTTTTTGCAATATGCAAAGTTAAGTATGTTTTGAAAGTGTGATAATCATCCTTGACGTAAGCTAAAAGAATGAATGATTTTGCATGTGGATGCAATTATTATTTTCACGATTTGCATGAAGATTAACACTGACATAAGCTTACTAAATAAAAATGATAGGGTTAGGCTTCTGAAGCGTTTTCAATGTTTGATAATTTAAATTAATTGTTGAGATCATTTGGTTTCACACACTAACTGACTAGTCAAGTTGTCTGTTTTCCCAGATTTAAATGAATTTACGGATTTTTATGAATGAATTAATGTTCTCAGGATATGGCGTAGATATTATAAAAAGAAATGATGAGTATTATATTAGGTACGATAACGGGACGATTGCTATGTATGAGATAGAATCAAAAATTTCATTTTACGAAGCATTAAAAGCTCAGAAAAGTGAACGTGATGCCTATGAAGTCATTATAGCCACCCAATCCAGAGAGGGAAGAGGACGGTCTCAATTTTGATTACTCACATATAGATGAAGTGAAAATTCCGGAGATATTCTGTTCCATTGCGCCACTGATAGCACGCCAGAACTTTTAACCGACGTTGAAGGCCAGAAGACCTGGGAAGGTGTGAACAGCCCGTGGGGAAAATTGTTGCGCGAATCGAATCAACGAATTCCGGTGGTAGAGCAGAACCTGCGCGTATGCAGGGCCAGAACCTGGACCGCGAAACGGGGCTTCACTATAATTTGTTCCGTTATTATGATCCGGACAGTGGCCGGTTTACCTAGCATGAACCGATAGGGCTGGCGGGGGGGATCAACCTTTATCAGTATGCGCCGAATGCGCTGGGATGGGTGGATCCGTGGGGCTTGGCCACCGAACCGCGGTTTTGTTATCTCAGTGAAAGAGACCCTTCAGCCAGGAACTAAATTAGATCGTTATGGTGGTTGGACTGAAAATGGTGTTATCAGAGATACAGGTACGTTCCTTTCTCCAGCAGGAGCTTCTTTTGAAGGTAGGGCGCTTCCGGATTATACATTGAAAAAACCTCTATCTACCTGTGAGGTATTGAAATCTTATGAAGTTGACGCCGGTCCAGCAATCCCATGGTTTGGAAAGGCAGGAATGAATAAACAATATGAAACAGCTGATAATGTCGAAAATCTGATTAGAAATGGAGTTTTGGAAAAAATTATGAAAAATGGTATTAAAGCTCAAGTTTTGTTACATGATGGTTTTGAGAATGATTTTATTCATAAAAAAAACGTCATTATATGCCTGTATTGTTCTGGAGAAGTCGTTTTTTCAGTATATGGTTCGAAAAGTTTTAATTCGGAAGATTTAGAGTTTAAACAGTTTTACTCCAAAAAAATAAGGGGAGTAAAAGAAATGACTAAGGGTTCTGGTCTTTATCATTACAATGATGAATCTATCAGCTTTTTTGAAACTCAATGTGACTCTGGAAGGCATAATCTTTTGATTTTTTCAACTTTTTCTGAGATTCAACCAGCCAGGTATATTTCTCATTTGATTGGTATTTTCCTAAAGAATTAAAATATTTATTATCCTGTAGTTGTGTGAATTTTAGATAAAATTATCAATTTTTTCTTAAAGTTAATTGTGGATATTATGATTTATAGTATTGACTATTTAATTTCCCCTTCTCTTAATATTACTCAATTTTAACTTAAATTTTCGTACTTATATAAAGCAAAAGGGATGTGTGACTTGCCACTGGCCCGACAATTACCCAGATGTATCAGTAAAACCCGCCAGCAATCGTTACAGGTAAGCCGTATAACAATGCTGTCATAATACGATTTATATGCAAGGTTGCCGTCTGCTGCATGGAAATCCACGAAGATATTTCGCTACGTTTACAGCGACAGCCAGAGCTATGAGCCACTGGCCCGTATTGATGGCGAAGAAAGTCCGGAGATATTCTGGTTCCACTGCGCGGCTAACGGCACGCCCGAGCGACTGACCGACGTTGAAGGCCAGAAGACCTGGGAAGGTGTGAACAGCCCGTGGGGCAAACTGCTGCGCGAATCGAATCAGCGAATTCCAGTGGTAGAGCAGAACCTGCGTATGCAGGGCCAGTACCTGGACCGCGAAACGGGGCTTCACTGTAATTTGTTCCGTTATTATGACCCGGACAGCGGCCGGTTTACCCAGCATGACCCGATAGGGCTGGCGGGGGGGATCAACCTTTATCAGTATGCGCCGAATGCGCTGGGATGGGTGGATCCGTGGGGGTTGATGAAGTGTAAAAATCCTTCTGAGGAAGCAACAAAATGGCAAGGTCCAAAAAACCCCGATTACCCAGGAATTGACGTTTACAAGAACAGGAAGCTTAAAAAAGTACAATTCTCTATGCTTTTTACCCTAATGGCGACCAACAACCTGCATATGTAGTGACGTTCCCTACTGTTAATCAGTACAGAGGAGATCCGTTAGGTTATCATCAAGCATTGCAAGTTAAATTGGATCCACGCTGGCCTGTGCGTACGAAATTAAGAGCATTTTATGTAAGCGAAGACATTGACGTTGCTTACGGTAGAGCTGCAGCGAATAAAATGTATGGCGATGGTGGGGGGCTTAAGTTCTTCATACCAGAGGAAATGAGACATTTATTAATCCCAGGGAAAATTATTCATATATGAAAAAATTAAAAGTTGATCTAATTACAGGTACAATAATTTTAGATGAGTTAGGTCTGGACGTTACAGATGAAGACACTTTTTGTGAAAGTAATTTCTATAAAAGCATGAATAGTAAAGGGAGTATAAAAAAGATTATTCCTCATCATTATCTAATCGAGTCAATAATTTTTTTCAATAAAGAATTTGAAATGCATATAAGGCCGATATGCTTTAACTTTCCGTTTATGGTGCAACTTATAGATAAGAAAAGTAAATATTACGATTCCTTAAGTGATTGGGATAAACGAACCAATATTAAAATGTTAAATGAATCAGTAGAAAATTTGTCAAATTGGCTTGGTTCATCATTAGAATTAAGAGAGCCAGATTTCATTTCAAATGAAGTAGTAAGGTGGGAGTTCTTTTGGGGAGATATTTCAGTTTCCTATGAGACAAGGTCATTCAACCATGGTATATACATAACATGGAATACTGGTGAGTAATGAAAGTCATAATAACGAGTAAATTTATTTAAGGTTAACGAAAGCCAAGAGTTTGCTTTCATATAAACCTGACTGCTGGTGTTTTTAAAAGGTATCGCTAGTTCGAAATCCATAATTGAAATTTTTTAGGCAGTATCTACTATACAAAGAGATTAATAACTTATCGTATGAGTATTACCGGTTGTTGAAAAAGTATGTTGCTCATTTATGGGATCTGGAATATTCCGGCTCTCATGGCTATGCACATCGATATGGAGTTCTGAAAAAATCCGTAGTAATTTTTTATAGTTAAAACCAGAACCCTGTACAAAGCTCAGTAAATTACCGAACACGGGTTGGTTGAATATAAAAGCCAGCTTCTTCATAAATACCTAAGTAATCTGACGTCCGGAAAGTTACTAATTGATAGCTGAAACCTGTAAGTCTCAAAAAGTGCATGAAACTAAAATAATTGTAATTATCCATTTACCTTATAATATTCAGAACCGGTATGCCACTTCTCACGTCATGCATAACCGCGTAACCGAACTGAACGAGGGCCGCTGGCAGTAGGATATTCATACTTTACCAGTATGCGCCGAATGCGCTGGGATGGGTGGATCCGTGGGCGTTGAGGCGTACATGTAAGCCTAATAAACCAACTAAACATAGTGATCACAACCAAGGCGCGTTTGCAAGACAGTGGCAGGGGAGAGGCGTATATAAAGGGCGTGATACTTGGACAAATACTATGTTGAAGGAAGGTGATATTGTCTATGGTGGTGTGCCCGGACAATCTGGCTTTTATTTCGACAAAACAACTCTGGATGCCGCAGGCGGGAGCAGAGAGTCACTTTGGAAAAGTTTACAGGTGTTACCACATCCAAAATTTGGCTATCGTGGTCAGATACAGGCTTATAGGGTAAAACGCGAAATAATTGTTGGAACTGGCAAGGCATTATCACAAGATCCAGAAAAATTCGGAAATGGTGGTGGAACACAATTTTTCCTTTCTAATTATAAGGCTGTTTTAGAGCCTGTTGGAAATCCATTTAGTATGGGGATATGAAATGAAAATTAATAAAGAAGACGGAAGTTTGAATTTTGAGAATGGATTGATTATTTCCTCTACTTCGACTAAGAAAAATTTGTTTGCGATGGGTGGTTTATTTTGGGAGGGATGGCCTGACAATGGTGATGATACCGTAAATTATCGAGCCGTTTTTAATACGAAAAACAATAGGCAAGGTGATATTTACCTGATCGTATTTTTATCTCATAAAGGTGATGAGAATGCCACAGTAGTAAGTTGGTGCTTTGCACCTGATAATCTATTGATGGGAGAGCAAAATAAACCAGAGGGTAAAGTTACACGAAAATTAAGAGAGTGGTTTAAAGTGCAATCTGGTTGTAATCTTCCAGTCTATGGCGCGTGGGGACACATTGATGCAGCATATGACCCACATAACAGAACAGGTATGATTACTTGTAACTATCGTTCAGGCTTTGAAGATGCAAAGTCATGGAGTAATTATTGTGAATGGAATAAGTTAAAATTTTAATGTTGATAGTGAAGTATCTTTATATGGATTTTTTATGGTTTTTCAATAAATACCATTTGTAGTTATTTTCTATTAGCTAATCTTTTTATCCTGCTATATATAATAACTATTTGCGGTATGGTGGGTTTTATCATTAATTTTAAAGTTGGTTTTTTTTGGCAATTCAATCATTGACGGTATTTTAATGAGATTTTTACCATGGCTTGTCGGGCGTGATATCACTGAATTACTGCAACATGGTTTCGAAATAGATGAGGTAATCGCACTACAGGAAAACTCCATACTTGCCTGTTCCACTACAGAGCTTGAGCTTTATTTTAAACAGCCTGCTGAGTCTCTTCCCTGGCAAAATGCCTTTCCGATTGCAATAGTGCTGGAGCTGGAGCTGGAGCTGGAGCTGGCCGCCTTTGCATTTAATTTGCTGATATTTCTGCGTGCTTTACTCTGCTCAATCCACAAGTACATGCGTTGATTTTTTTTATTCCCTCAATCGTCATTATTGGCGCGGTACTCACGGCCAGTTACCTGCTTGCCCGAGGCAAAACAACCGGTGTGGCGGGGCTAGCATACGTCTGTGGGACATTGCTTATATTGACCGTTTTCTATTGAGCTTTGCTCAAAGTCGCTGGCTGAATAAATGGCTACACTTACGCAGGATATCGGTTTCAAAATCATTGGGTTAATGAATTACCTGTCAGGTGCGTACGTCGCCTGTTCAAGCTCTGGAAAGCGATCTGGTGCCTGGTTTCGGCTGGGTACTTCAATATTACGCAAGATTCGTATTATCGCTTCTGCCGCCTCGTCTGCACCGCCCATCATTATGCCGTTTATTACCGTTGAGTTGCATGTTGTGGTAATGCTATTGATAGATGTGTCCGGTTCAAACACCACTTCAGATCGGCGCTCAGAAAATATCAACGAAAAAGGCAAAACCATGTAGCCACTCACGCCCAAAAAAATTTCATTTTCCTCGCTTGAAATCCCACTAAATGATCCTATAAATGTCTGTGAGCAGCGGGGGAGGTCCCCACGCCGATGAGCTTTTGAATGAACCATTAATTCAGGAGGTTATCACTATGGCATTACGTAATTTTCCCGTATTTCCTTCTATCGCAGATTCTGCCTTTTCAGACCGGTTTAACCGTATCGACAGGCTGTTCAGCCAGTTGACCGGTGATGCGCCCGTGTCGGTTTCTCCCTCTTACGACCTGAAGCAGGTTGATAACGAACACTACGAACTGACCGTCAGCGTGCCGGGCTGGAAAGAAAGCGAGCTTGAAATCGAAGTGGCAGGCGGTCGTCTGACCGTGACCGGACAGAAAGAGGAGGTCAGCGATAACGATACGGAAAAAGAAGGGCAGAACAGCGGTTGGCTGCACCGTGGTATCAGTCGTTCAGACTTCCGTCTGAGCTACAGCGTGCCGGAACATATGAAAGTGACCACCGCACGCCTGCAGGACGGTTTGCTGCGTGTCGGCCTGCACCATGAAATACCGGAAAGCGAGAAGCCTCGTCGCATTCCGATCGAACACCGTACGGCGGAAGCCATTGAACATCAGGCCTAATGGCAGGTTAACGAAAAAGCGGAGGGCGCTGACGGCGTTCTCCGCGCTTTGTCATCAAGGTGCCAGAGAATCAGGAGGCGGTAATGAAAGTCATCAGCGTGCCCGAAGATCGTGCTCTTTATCCCAAACTGGTTGGCGAAACCGTAATGGCGGCAAAGTTACAGTTAGGCCGCACCCGGTTGTCGGTGAATTACAACAAAGTGCCTGGCGGTATCATGCCAGTGCTGGTGGTGGATTTCTACAACGAAAAAGGCAAGCTTTACTCCCTGCGTTACAACCTGCCGCCCGATACACCAGAGCGCACTGAACGTCGATTGTCACTGTTAATGCGGCTGATTGAGAAAGAGGCCAGTGAGGAAAAGCTGGCTGAGGCGGTGTAAAACCGATAAGTGCAACCAAAACGAAGAGGAGGTGACGATGCTCAACACACTCATGCTACATACCTCGTTGGGTGCTGGCATGCTAGCGATGACGGCCAGCCTGTTTCACAACCGTTTTAAATAAGCCGTTTTCGTTTTCTCTCTTCAGGGTGCCGACATCGCGGCACCCTGTTTCATTCGTGCCCGCCGCTTGTCTTTCTGTGCCTCAATTGTTATGTTATAACATATCTATTTGTGGGGTGAAAAACATGCCGTCGTCCAGAGCGTTACCTCAATCCGATCCTGTTTTGCAGGTCAACATTGCGCAGTTGAACCGAACGGACGGCGAACCGCTCTTGCATCACATTCACTTCAGCGTCAGAGAGGGAGAGCGGCTGGTCATCATCGGGCCAAACGGCAGTGGCAAGACGTCATTACTGCGGGCAATGTGCCGTGAGTTATCGTCACCGCCACAGGCGATTCAGCTTAACGGCGCATGTCTGGCAACGTTTTCACGGCAACAGCTTGCCACCTGCATAGCCGTGATGGCGCAGAATGATATGCCCGATCTCAGGCTGTCGGTTGAAGAGTACGTTGCGTTGGGCCGTATTCCGCATCTAGGCGCCTGCCCGGCAGGAGTAAATCAACGGATCATCCACGAGTCCATTGATGAAACCGGTCTTTCAGCACTAAAAACACGCCCGCTGGCTGCGCTGTCCGGGGGAGAACGACAACGTGCTGCACTGGCGCGCGTGCTGGCGCAAAAGCCGTTATTGATCTTACTGGATGAACCGACGAACCATCTTGATCCGCTGGCCCGCCAGCAGCTACTGGCACTCATTAAAAACAAAGGGATTACGGCAATAGCGGTACTGCATGACCTGTCCCTGATTGATACGTTTGCCGATCGTGTGCTTATCCTGTCGCAGGGCGAGCAAATTGTGTGTGATCACCCGTCGCGCGCGCTGACGTCGCGCTATCTCCAGCCTGTGTTCGGCTTAAACAGCTTTACCGTAAAACATCCTGCCAGCGGTAAGCGCTTACGTATTTTTGAGGTGCCCGACTGTGCATGATGCATTGAGTAAAATCGGTTTTGCCGCGTTTCTGGCCGTGACGCCAGCCATGTGGGCCAGCGCAAGTGATTTTCCTGTCACCGTCGACAGTTGCGGCCAGCCCGTGACGTTCACCTCGCCGCCTGCGCGAGCCGTGATTAACGACCTCAATATGGCAGAAATGGCTTTTGCGTTGCATCTGCAGAACCGTATTGTCGGTCTCACCGGCATCAGTGGCTGGTACAAGATGACGCCGGCCTTTAAGCAGGCCATGGGATCCATCCCTGAGCTGGCACCGAAATATCCCTCACTGGAAACGTTGCTGGCCGCGAGCCCTGATTTCTTTTTTGCTGGCTGGAATTACGGGATGAAAGTGGGCGGTGACGTTACACCTGCTTCACTGCGTCAGTACGGCATTAAAACCCTGGTGCTGAGTGAAAGCTGCGTCTTTACGCAGAAGGACAAGCAGAAAGCGACGATGGATCTGCTCTATAACGACGAGATTAAACTGGGCAAAATTTTTGGCAAGCGGGCCGAAGCCGAGGCGCTGGTAGAGGACTGGAAACAGCAACTGCAGGCCTTACCTCAGCGTCCGGCTGATACGCAGCCTCGAAAAGTCTTCGTTTATGACTCAGGCGAAGACAAACCGTTCACCAGCGGAAAATATGCCATGCCGACCGCCATCATTGAGGCCGCCGGAGGTAAAAACGCGATGGAAGCGCTGGAGATGAGCTGGGGCACTACCTCCTGGGAGAGCGTGGCGGCCACGCAGCCGGATTTTATTATCTTGCTGGACTATCAGACCGGCAGTGGGGCAGAGGCACTGCGCCACTTCCTGGAAAATCATCCGCTTATGAAGCTGACGCCTGCGGTGAAGCACCACCGCTACCTGAAGTTACAGTACGCTGAACTCACACCGGGGCCGGCCAATATTCAGGCCGTGGAGAAGCTGGCTCATGCGCTCTATTCGACGGATGCGCCGTGAATCGATTGCCGCATCGTTATTCAGGAATAATGAGTGCGTCCTGCCTGCTGCTGGCGATCCTGATGCTGATCAGCACGGCGGAAGGCACCGTGTCATTGTCTTTAACGCAGGTGCTGTCCGCACTCGACATGGCAGACGCGCCCGTCTCTGAAATGGTAACCCGAATCGTGATCGACCTACGGTTACCGCGCACGCTGCTGGCCGTGATGACGGGGGCTGGCCTGGCCATCGTCGGGGCATTGTTGCAAACCACCACCCGTAACGATTTAGCCGATCCGTTTTTATTTGGTCTGTCCTCTGGGGCCTCAGCCGGTGCTGTACTGGTGATTACCCGCTTTGGCGATCGGCTGTCGGCGTTAACCTTGCCCGTTGCCGCTTTCGCGGGTGGGCTGTTTTCGGCCGCCGCCGTCATGTTGCTTTTTCATTTCAAAAAGCAACGTTCAGCAGAGCACTTGATTCTCTGCGGGCTGGCCGTGTCATTTCTGTTTGGTGCGGTGACCAGCTATTTGATTTTTTCAGGCGACCAGCGCGCGGCCAGCTCGGTGATGTTCTGGTCACTGGGCGGGCTGGGATTAGCCAGCTGGCTTAACCTGCCTTATGCACTGGTAAGTCTGGCACTACTGACAGGGTTTGTGGCGCTGCGCGGGCGGCAGTTGGATGGATTGCTGGCGGGCGAGCAAACCGCACTCTCGCTTGGTATTCACGTCAACCGGTTACGCATCGAGGTGTTTCTGTGCTGTGCGCTGGCAACCGCGTTGCTGGTGGCCCTGACCGGCGTCATTGGCTTTGTCGGACTAATGGTGCCGCACCTGTGTCGGCACATCACCGGCGTAAAACACGGTCTCTTGATTCCGCTCTGTGCGCTGTGGGGCGCCATTTTGTTGTGTGCTGGCGATATTGCCAGCCGGACGCTGCTGGCCCCGCAGGAGCTGCCCATTGGCATCATCACGGCCGGTATCGGTGGGGGATTTGTGATTGTGCAACTGATGCGAAACAGGACGTGAAGGTCAAACCGGCCACCTTATAGGGTAAATATAAAGTGGCCTTGTCCCGGAAGGGGCCTTATCACCCGCTGCATCACTGGCTACAGACAGGCAACGCATAACAGATCATGACGCGTTTATGCCTTATGCAGTATCAACGTACTGTGCAGGTATGGCTTGTCATTCCGGGCCCGCTGCGCCTGACCTGGCGAAATTCGCCGTAGGTTCCCCGGGGCCATGCCACCTTCCCGCTCAACGTTATGCCACCGTCTCATTCTCAAGCTTCTGCCTTTTCCGCAGATTCGGAAAGAGCATCATCCAGAGCCCAACCACCACCAGTGTCCCGACGCCGCCAATGACGGCGGCGGGCACCGCGCCCATCCATGCCGCAAGCAGCCCGGATTCAAACTCACCCAACTGATTTGAGGTATTGATAAAGATAGCGTTAACCGCATTGACGCGGCCGCGCATCGTATCCGGTGTATCCAGCTGAACCAGTGCGCCACGGATCACCATGCTCACCATATCGAAACCACCCAGCGCGGCCAGCGCCAACAGAGAAAGCCACAGTTTTGTTGAGAGCGCAAACAGCAGCGTCGCCAGGCCAAAACCGGCCACGGAACCAAACATAATCATGCCGACATGTTTTTCCAGCTTGTGGCGGCTGAGCCAGACGCCGACCAGCAGGGCACCCACTGACGGCGCACCGCGTAACAGGCCAAGTCCCCATGGCCCGGTGTGCAGAATATCCTGGGCGAAGACAGGGAGCAGGGCGGTTGCACCGCCCAGTAACACGGCGAACAGGTCGAGCGATATTACGCCCAGAACATCCTTGCGTTCGCGAATAAAGCGCACGCCCATAAACATGTTCGACAGCGTCATCGGCACACGTTCCTGAGGAGGGCGTTCATAACGTAAGCAACCCACCAGTATCAGCGAGAATAAATAAAACAGGGCTGAAACCCCGTAAACCACCTCGGGACCGGCTATGTACAGCAGGCCACCCAGCGTTGGCCCGACGATCACCGCCGCCTGACCGCCAACAGAGCTGGCCGCCATGGCGCGCGCCAGAATCGGTGGCGGGACCAGCGCCGGCAACATAGAGGTAATGGCTGGCCATTCCAGGGCTTTCGCCAGCGAAATCAGAAAGACCAGCCCCCAGATTTCAAGTTTGTCTGCCCAGTGCAATAGCGTCAGCGCCACCAGACCGAGCAGCGCGGCCCACTCAATCAGTTGGCCGATAACCACGATACGGCGGCGGTCGAACTGATCGGCCAGATGTCCCGCAGGCAACGCCAGAAGCACTGAGGGCAGAAACTGCATCAGGCCAATCATGCCTAACGCCATCGCGCTGTGGGTTATTGCATAGATTTGCCAACTGACGGCCACGGAAAACATCTGAAAACCAAATGAAGAACAGGTTCGGGCGAGCCAAAACGCCACAAATGACCTGTGTTGCAGCAGCGAATCTTCGCCTGTTGAAACGCCTGTACGCATCCTGATTCCTGTCCCGAAAAGCCTCGCGGCAAAAGTGATTGCCTCAGTCTGATTGATGACCGTGATGTAATCTGGTTTTTTTCTGACTAAAGCATGGCGATGTTACTGCCTGGCGGTCTGCGCGATATTCACGCCATGGGCAGCGTCAGTCAGCACAGATAGAGCGCTAAATATTAGCATGCTTAATGTTCAATTTAATAAATCAAAATATCGACAAGATGTGATTTTAACCCGCTGAATAATGGGGAATTGCCGGATTACTTTTTATCATTCACCACAGAAAATGTACGAGCCGATCGGAAGGGACGCGACTTATCAGAGCTATTGGTCTTTCGTCGACGCAGCGATGATAATATATGACCCAATGTTTTTTGACCGTCATGCAAAGCCGTGTCAAAAAGCAAATAAAGGCGGGCTCACAGGGCATAACGCTTTTTACGGCGTAAAAGACGTTAAAGCCCGCCCGACTGTTTCATCCATGGTCCGGGCTCATAAGGCGGCGTAAGACGTCAGCAAAGACGTTGGCAGGCTGACTCGACGTCGTCGCAGAAGTCCCCGCCTTGCCTTCGTTTCGCCGTCACTGACGCAAAAGGCGCAGACGGAGGAGATGATGTCCTTGAGTGTGCTACAGTGTTCAGGCACTTTTTTTCCTTGGGTTTTCAGAGGTCCCAGCTAATGACGAATAAACAGGGTGTTTTAATTGTTAACCTTGGAACACCAAAAGAACCCACGACTGCTGCGGTTAAAACATTTTTATCGAAATTTTTGCACGACTACAGAGTGGTCGATTTACCCCGGATCCTGTGGTGCCCGATCCTGCATGGCGTAATTATCCCGCTACGCGCCAAACGCGTGGCTAAATTGTACTCCTCTATCTGGATGGACGAAGGTTCACCGCTGATGGTCTACAGCGTCCGTCAGGCGCGCGCACTGGAAGCGTTGACGGGCATGCCTGTTGAGCTGGGCATGAGTTATGGCGAGCCGAGCATCGGGGGCGCTATCGACAGGCTGCTGGCGAAAGGTGTCGATAAAATTATCGTTATTCCTTTGTATCCGCAGTTTTCCTCGTCCACCGTGTCATCCGTTTTCGACAGCGTGAGTCGTCACCTGCAGACGATGAAGAACCGCTACACACCGGCGATCAACTTCATCAACGACTATGCCGATCATCCTGCTTATATCGATGCGTTAAAAACGTCCGTGCTTGAATCGTTTGAGGCCAATGGCGTGCCGGATGCCTTACTGGTCTCCTATCACGGTATACCGGTCAGGTTTTCAAACGAAGGCGACAAATATCAGGAGCGTTGTGCGTTAACGACAAAATTACTCACCGACGCCCTGAACATGCCTTCGCTAAAAGTAGTGATGACCTTCCAGTCACGCTTTGGCAGGGAACCCTGGTTAACGCCCTATACCGATGAAACCATTAAAAATCTGCCTGCGGAAGGCGTAAAAAGCCTGCAGGTAATCAGCCCGGGCTTTGCGGCAGACTGTCTGGAAACGCTGGAAGAACTGGATGAGCAGAACAGGGAAATCTTTATGCATGCGGGCGGGACGTCCTTTACCTATATTCCTGCGCTCAATGATAAACCTGTTCATATTGAGATGCTGCGCCAGCTGGCGGAGGGCGCGAAATAGCGTGCTGCGGTCCGTCACTTGTTAAAGACCGGTAGCGACAAAGCCAGAATGCGTTCATTCTGGCTTTGTGTTTTTATTAACCTGCAGCATTTTATTATGGCAGATTGCTAAATTTGGCCGTAAAGCAACGCGCGGAAAGAAGACAGAGAAAGGCGATCGGCTGAAAAGCAAAAAGCCTGCTCGCAAGCAGGCTTTTTTAATTCTGGCTCCTCTGACTGGACTCGAACCAGTGACATACGGATTAACAGTCCGCCGTTCTACCGACTGAACTACAGAGGAATCGTGTGAACGAGGCGAATAGTAACGAGGTCGGCTCAGGGTGTCAACAGTATAAAAGCGTTTAGCATTCAACTGGCTAGCTTTAAAGCAATGCGTCTGCAAAGCAGGCGATTTAGTCGTGAGCGGCTCCTGTTCTGCTTAACGGGTCCTGCTGATAAAAGTGCTGAAGATGACGGTACATGGCCGGGAAACGCTCCGCCAGCAGGGCCGGGGCCGTAAAAAAATACTCGGATAATACCGCGAAGCACTCTGCCGGATCGCTGGCGGCATAAGGATCGATGCTGGCGGCCTGCTCACCGACACTTTCCACTTCATGTTCAATCCCGGCCATCGCGCTACGCAAATCTTTTTCCCATTGGGCAACCTCACGTAGCGGCATCATTGGCACGCCGCTGGTATAACCGCTACCGCGCGCATCCAGTTTGTGCGCCACTTCATGAATGACCAGGTTGTAGCCGGAAAGATCGAAGGAGTCCTGAATATCCAGCCAGTTGAGCACGACCGGCCCTTGCGTCCAGCTTTGCCCTGCATGGACGGCGGGGGCGTGATGGACCAGGCCATGCTCATCCTGCCACAGGTCATCCACATTGAAAGGCTCGGGATAAATGAGCACTTCGTGAAAGCCGTCCAGCCAGTCGAGCCCCAGCTTCAGCACCGGCAGGCAGAACAGCAAAGCAATGCGCACGGTACGCAGCGCATCAAGCTGACAGCCTTCAAGCGGAACCAGTTTTTTTTGCTGCAGAAAATGCTGAGCCATGGCCTGCAGCGACTGACGTTCATCGTGGTTGAGGAGGGTAAAAATCGGCTGTGTCAGCCCGGCCTGCCAGGGCAGGTCAGTCAGATCCGTATTGCTGTGTGTTTTCCATGGCCATTTAAACATCGTTGGTTCCGCACTGAATGCTGCAATTGCAGAACCCTGAGCGACCAGACAGTAAAATGCCAGCATCAAAACGGCATGCTGGCATCGTCAGGCTTCAGGGATGAAGGAGCAATATTCAACCTGTTAGCAAGGAAATTGTCTGTGATTCAGCCCACAAAGAGCAGGCTAAGTTGATTCGCGCGTGGCACGCTCGAACTCAATAACCCAAACCCACGGGTTAACCTGCCAGCTGGTTGCCCCGTACTGTTTTTGCCAGGCTTTGCGATAGGCTTCTTTAGGCAGTTCAGAATTGACGTTCATGGTAAAGAAGTTGTTCAGGAAGTGCGAGTCGGTCTGCACACCTTCCGCCATAATGTCGTCTTCACTAATATCCTGAATCTGCTCTGCGCGCACATCCGTAATAATCAGGTCGATGCGGCTTGCCCAGCGCGGCATATGAATGGCTGTTTGCCAGCCAAACTGCTCGGCGTCCGGTCCGCCTGACGTATGTTGGCCCAGTTCATTGCTGTCCGCCCGGTACTGGCAAAAGTCCGGCGAGCGAAACGGGGTGGGATCGCGTTCATAATCCGCCAGCGCATGTTCAGGCACGATGGGGCCACGCCAGGTTTCGCGGACCCAGAGCTTGTCGCCAGGCATGCCGTAAGGACAATGATAACGAATGTCGTTCATGGCCATCATTTTGTCACCGTGCAGGTGATTAGCCTGTACATCAAAGGCATGTACCCCTTCATGATGATCCTGGCCTGGACCAAAAGCCTGCGTTTTCATTATGCGCCGGGTTTGGGTTTGTTGGCCAACCAGCAGGGCTCGGACCCGCTGTTCGGAAAAAAGAATCGGCCGCTCTTTCATGGATTACCTCTTTTTATTAGTCGATCCCGGTTACTGCTGAAACAAAAAGGGCACCTAAATGGTGGCAATATCATAAAAAATATAAATCATTATTCCTGATAATTGGCCACCGTGTGGTTCGCTCAGTTGTGATGATTTTTAATCCACCGGACAGGTGTGGATAAAAAATCATCAGCACTGCTGTTAACGCGTATTACCGGACATCTGATAGTGAGAATACAGTACGTTATATCGGCAAAAATAGGAACCTTTTCAGATTTATCCATCTATGATTTTCGCCGCTTTTATTGTTTTTTACATTTTTATTATGACATTAATTCCCTCACTCTGAGATAAAATAGCGCTGATTAATCATTATTAATATTAAACTATTCATCCTGCCTAAAACTGAATCAGTCAAGGCTGAAAAAGCAGCAAATGGCTGTTTTCCTGGTAGCAAATTGCCATAAAAATGATCAGCGTCTCATTTTTAAGAGGAATTTAAAGGTCCCGACCGGCTTTTTCCTTAGCGATGTAAAGAAAATGTCATTAGCCATTCGTTATGATGACAAAGCCTATACGCGTAACAGGTCGTCAATTGAGACGAAAATAACCCTTACAGGAAAAGATTATGTCACTTGCACTTTGGCAGGCTCGCTATGAAACCTGGTTTGAAAAAAACTGGATTCATGATGATGGCGCACACGATATTGCGCATTTACGTCGGGTCTGGATGAGCGCGCAGCGCATTATGGCAGGTACATCTGCCGACCCACTGATCGTCCTGACTGCCTGCTACTTTCATGACGTGGTGAACTTACCGAAAAACCATCCTGAACGTCATAAGGCTTCCACTTACGCCGCCAGCGAAACGCAGCGTATCCTGCAGCAGGACTTTACGGATTTTCCTGCCGAATTAATCGCTGGAGTGATGCACGCGGTTCAGGCACACAGTTTTAGCGCGGCCATCACGCCTGAAACCCCTGAAGCGAAAATCGTTCAGGATGCCGATCGGCTGGAATCGCTGGGTGCAATCGGGCTGGCCCGGGTGTTTTACACGGCCGGTACGATGAACCGTCCTCTGTTCAACAGTGAAGACCCGCTGGGGAAAGCGCGTGAACTTAATGATGTGAAATGGACACTGGATCACTTTCAAACCAAGCTGTTACGGTTGCCTGAAACGATGCAAACCGAAGCAGGGCGGAGACTCGCAGAACACAACGCGGACTTCCTGGTGCGCTATATGGCCAAGTTGTGTGCTGAGCTGCAGGGTAATCTGGTTAGTCTGGATGAGGCAGTACTTCGTGATTTTAGTCCCTTACACGCGGAATATTAAATTTTTATGACAGTATAGGAATCGATACAGTCATCCGGTAGCGTGGAAGCAATAACAAAAAAGGAGTGAGGAAATGACCGAAACTGTTAATTTGACGATTAAAATTGATCCTGCATTGAAAGAACACATTAAACAGCTGGCGCTTGAAAACCAGGTATCAATGAGTCAGGAGATCGTGCAACGTCTGCAGGCCAGCCTCGAAGCACCTTCTCAGCCCGCCATCGACAGTCAGAACACGGAAGAAGGCGCGTCGGATGCTTTAAGTTCCAGTGAAATCAAACAACTGCGTACGCTGCTTAAGAAGCAGAGTAAGAAAAAGAAATAATGGTTATCGGTTGTTCTCGCGATGAAAGCCGCCTTTGATAAAGGCGGCTTTTTTATTCAGAGCGCGTATTCAGACGGCAATGCGAAATTGTTGCACGCTTTCGGCCAGGCGTGAGGCCTGATGTTGTAAGGTATCGGCGGTACGCACCTGCCGCGCCGTAAGCCCCTCGTTAGTATGCAGTTCCTTGTCCAGCGCCACCACTTCGGCGGCAATGCCAGACACGCGGCGACTTTGTGCTGTGGCGTTTTCCTCCAGTTCTTTTAACTGGGTGACCACGGCGCTGACCGACTGGCTGATTTGGTAAAACAAGGCTTCCAGTGACTTCACCTTGTTGAATCCCTCAGAAATATGCAGCTGTGTATTGTTCACCAGCCCGTTAATCTGCTGAGCCGACTCGCCGCTTTTATTCGACAGGGTACCCATCTCTTTTGCCACGACGCTAAAGCTGCGTCCATAAACCCCTGCATGCGCTGATTCAATCGCCGCATTCAACGCCAGCAGACGCGTTTGCAGTGAAAGACCGTCCAGCAGCTCGACAATGCCGGCGATTTCCCCTGAGGAATCGACGATGTGGCGCATCTGCACCTCCATTTCATCGACCTGACTGGCGCACTGCTGCATCAGTTCATCCGCGACATGTGCCTGCTGTGCGGCCTGTTGCGAAAACAGCGTACTGTTTTCAACCTCTTCCGAGACACGATGCAGGCGCTGCGAAATATGACTAAAGCTGCTGTTTTGCACCTTATAGTGCTCGCTTACCTGGTCATTGGTATGCTGCATTTCCCGCGCACCCTCCGCCACGCTGGCGGCTATGGTATTAATTTCTGCCACAATGGTGCGCAGCCCTTGCCGCATATCCGCCACCGCGTTAAACAATCCGGCGGTTTCTAACGATTGCAGACGAGGCGGTTGCGGGCAACTGACTAAGTCGCCAGTGGCAATAGCCTGCAGCTGGCGGCTGGCCAGTCTTAAAGGAATAATCACGCCGCGCAGCAGCAAAACCCCACCCGTCAGCAACAGCGTAAACAGCAGCCCTGTGACCAGCAGCGACAGGTTACGGCTGGTGGTCAGCGTCTCCAGTGTCAGGTTGTTGACGGCAGAAAGCTGTTTGTTGGCCTGGGTGATTTCGTTAAACCAGGCGCTGTTAAACTGCTGTTGATAAGCCTGCATCGGCACCATAAAGAACGCATCGATATTATTGGCTTCCAGGCCTTTAAGCTGCTCTTCAAGGCCCTGGGTTAACATCATGAAACCCTGCTCAAGCTCCCCCTTGGGAACGGCATGGTACTGAGCAAACAGCTGTTCTGCATGCACGAGTGAGGATTTTGCGGTTTCCGCCAGGCTCTTCCAACTGTCCACCGATCCACTTTTCTGATCTTCCATCAGATAAATGCCTGCCCGGTGGCTGTTATCGCTGGCCGTCAGCAGCTCTATGCGAGCGTGATCGAGCAGCGCCAGCCGGTCGCGCATGGCACTCGCCTGCGTCAGGTTCACTTTGGTATGGCTGACCTGCGCGGTCAGCAGAACAATCCCGATGGATTGCAGCAAACAAAACAGCACAACGAACAGCATAAAATTGCCGCGCAGGCTGGTAAGCCAGGTGGGCACCGGGGGCAGTTTGACGCGATAGCGACGCTTCAGACTGCGCAGGGATAACAACGTGAGAGGTGACATCATTCTACCCATCAAGTGAAAAAGCAGCAGTATTCTGGGCTTGTATGACGAGGTTGTGACAATATCGCCTGGCAGCGGGAAAAGAGGAGAAAGGTTGCGCCTAAGCGCAACTTTTAGCGTGTTTTATGCTGTAAATCGTGAATGTAGGGCAGGAGAAGCTGCGCCACGGCGGCAAAAACGGGGACGACAACGGAATTACCAAACTGTTTATACGCTTGCGTGTCGGAGACCGGAATGCGAAAAGGCTCACTGCCGGCATCATCGAAGCCCATGATGCGTGCGCATTCACGGGGCGTAAGACGACGGGGACGATGCGCCATATTGGTGGCATCAAGGAAATCACGCTCGCCTTTATCCGCGTCCCAGCCGCGATCGATCAAAATCTCAGAGCCATCTTTATAGTAGCGGGCAGACAGGGTGCGCACGCAGCACTGCAGATTGCGCGGATCGTTCAGACCAAAGCCAAAGCCATTCCCCAGCGCTTTATGCTTTTTGGCATACTGATACAGATAACGCCACAGCACCGGCGACAGGATGTACTTATCATCAGGTGCGGCTTCCAGCAAACTTTGCAGGCTGGGCACCTGGGCAGGGAAAAAGCGTTTGATGTCGCGCAGGGTAAAATTCTCGCAGCCGGCAATGTCCCGTCGAATGCCCACCAGCACAATACGCTCGCGGTGTTGAGGCAAGAAATGGCGGGCATCAATCACTTTCGGATCCGGTGCACTGGCATCGGCATCCGCGACGGCATAGCCCAGCTCATCCAGCGTATCCATGATGATGGTAAAGGTCCGGCCTTTGTCATGGCTTTTAAGGTTCTTCACGTTCTCCAGCACGAAGAAGGGCGGTTTTTTGGCGGCAAGAATGCGTGCTACATCAAAAAACAGCGTACCCTGCGCCTGGCATTCGAACCCATGCGCCCGACCCAATGCATTCTTCTTACTGACGCCAGCCAGCGAAAAGGGCTGACAAGGAAAGCCTGCCAGCAGCACCTGATGATCGGGGATGGCTGCATCAATGGAGGAGTAGATCGCTGCTTCATCGTATAGCCCGGCAGGCTGCGTGACCTGGCGGATATCGGTATTGAAGTGGTGCTCAAGCGGATCGCTGTAATGGTTGGCCCGGTACGTGCGAATCGCCTCTTTATTCCACTCACTGGTAAAGACACATTTTCCACCAATGCGCTCAAATCCGCGACGAATCCCCCCGATGCCGGCAAACAGGTCAACAAAACGAAACGCAGGTGCATCATAATGCGCAGGACGAGACGGCAATAAGCGTTCGAACAGATCCCGCTCCGCAGTGCTCAGTGCGGGCAGCGTGCTTTTACCCTGACGAATACGGTTGATGAGCGTCGGTGACCAGTGCGCAAAGCCGGCCTGATGCAGTCGGGCAACGATATCCCTGACGGAATAGATCGACAGGACCTGGTGTAACAGATTCAGTTCATCGGAATGCAGAGCTGCAGAAAGAAGAGGTTCAGCGGTTGCGACGGCGTGCATGCAAATATCCTTAACAGTGAAGCGCCTATGCTATCACTCCTTGCCCGATGAGGAAATCCGCCTGACGCGGCGGCGGTATGCTGCAAAACACGCGAGTGGGAAAGTCAGGACAGGTAGCACCGGACGTCTGATTACCGTCCGGAAGCGGCAAAAAAATGGCCGCTTTTGTCCAGGTGGCTTTCGCTTTTCAGGACGGCGACTAAAGTTGAATGAGTAGCCTTTAAGGAGATGCTATGGCCGACGTTCACTCCAGCGAAACGCGCAGCAAAAACATGCGCGCCATTCGCCAGCAGGACACTGCGATTGAGCAACGCATCGCACTGTTGCTTAAAGATCGCGGATTCACTTACCGGGTTCAGGACAAAAACCTGCCAGGGCGGCCTGATTTTGTCCTGACCGCTCATCAGGCCATTATCTTTGTGCACGGCTGCTTCTGGCATCGTCATCACTGCTATTTGTTTAAGATACCCGCCACGCGCACCGAGTTCTGGACAGGCAAGATTAACAGCAACGTCGAACGAGACCATCGCTATGTACGGCAGTTACGTGAGAGCGGCTGGAAGGTTCTCATCATCTGGGAATGTGCACTGCGTGGCAAACTCCGTCTCGACGACGACGCGTTGCTTGAACGACTGGAAGAGTGGTTACTGGTGATGAATGACAGTGCTGAAATCGATCATCAGGGCATTCATCATTATCGTGAGCAGGAATGATTGGGCCTTGCTCATCAGTAACATAACATGTTAGATAGACGCTTTTCCGTGACCGGGAGACCGAGATGAGCAGCATAAAACTGACGGTTAAACGTCTCTACCAGATTCGTGATGAGCGCATGGTGAATACCAAAGCCACCGCCAGAATTTATGTGGGCGAAACGCTGGTGGCCACGGAAGAAATTACCGGCATGACGGAAAGCCCGGTCAGTAAATACCTGCATAGCGAAGGACTGGCTGGGCAAGCGGTGCGCGTCGAATGGGATTGTGAGGGCATCGCAGAGATGACGGTAACGGAAATCGAACGATGCCCATGTTGTCAACATAACGAACCGGAATAGTCACAACGCACGCGTCGTATGCCGTTGGGCTTCGTCGAGGATGAGGCCTCCACTGTTTGCGATGTAAGTCGTTGTCGATGACCGAATAAGGGACATATTTTGGCAGGAACCAGTTTATTAACGTTGCTGGATGATATCGCCACGCTGCTGGATGATATCTCTGTAATGGGCAAAGTCGCGGCAAAGAAGACGGCGGGCGTTCTGGGTGACGATCTGTCACTGAATGCGCAACAGGTCAGTGGCGTAAAAGCCAATCGCGAACTGCCGGTCGTGTGGGGCGTGGCCAAAGGCTCGTTTCTGAACAAGCTGATTTTGGTGCCGCTGGCGCTGATTATCTCGGCATTTGCGCCGTGGTTAATCACGCCGCTGTTGATGATTGGCGGCGCTTACCTTTGTTATGAAGGTGTCGAGAAAGTGCTGCACAGCCTGCAATACGACAAGCAGCAAAATTCACCAGAGGCCCGTCAGCAGCGTCTGGATAACCTGGCAAAGCAGGACCCGCGTGAATTTGAAAAGAAAAAGGTTAAAGGGGCTGTGCGCACCGATTTCATTTTGTCCGCCGAAATCGTCGCGATTACGCTGGGCATCGTTTCGGAAGCACCGCTGCTGAATCAGGTTCTGATCCTGGCGGGCATTGCCATTCTGGTCACGATTGGCGTTTACGGTATTGTGGCGGGCATCGTGAAAATCGATGATCTGGGATTCTGGTTAAAGCAAAAATCGTCACGGGTGGCCCAGTCAGTTGGTGCCGTGCTGCTGGCCGCGGCACCCTGGCTGATGAAAATATTAACCGTGGTGGGCACGCTGGCCATGTTCCTGGTGGGAGGGGGCATCATTGTTCACGGGATAACGCCTTTGCACCACTTTATTGAAAATGCTATCGCTCCGTTTAGCGGTCTGGTATCAGGGCTGCTGAGTAACGGCGCTAACCTGGTGATTGGTTTTATCATTGGGTCGATCGTGCTTTTAGTGGTTAACCTTATTGCCAAACTGCGTGGGTAATCGGTATAACAGCGCCTTCTTTTACGCGTTCTGGGGAGAAAACAATGAGCGACGATATGTTTGAATTCGATATAGATGCTCAGTTAGAGCAGGCCGAAGCCAAGGCAGAAAAAAAGGCGGCCGAAGTGCCTGACGACCTGAGTGACGAAGCGGATTGCGAAGGCTGCAAAATCTGATTCATCCTCCCTCTGAAGCGGATAGCCTCTTATCCGCTTTATTCCTTTCCAGGATAACCTTCTACTTTATTCTGAATTTGCCCTTTTTCTGCGCGCCTTAACAGCAGCAACTTTTTTACCATGCTATAAATAAATATTAAGAATTAATGTCAATGGATAAAGAGGGCGCAACATGGTTTTTGCAATCAGTGATGAAGTGCAGCATAAGGACGGCGGGCAAACGATGGTGGTGACCGGTCATGCCAGTGGCATGGTAGAGTGTCGCTGGTATGATGGTTATGCGGTCAGAAGCGAGGCGTTTCGGACAGACGAGCTCAGCCACACCCGTGAGTCACAACCGCAGTTAACGTCCTGATTGCAAATGACCGGGCCGGTGTTGTACACCTGGCCCGTCTGTCTTCCTTCCAGGCATCACGTCACGTAATAGCCTGTCTTCCACCTATGGCACGCTAG
Source organism: Pantoea sp. PNA 14-12 (assembly GCF_004364735.1). Lineage (NCBI taxonomy): Bacteria > Pseudomonadati > Pseudomonadota > Gammaproteobacteria > Enterobacterales > Erwiniaceae > Pantoea > Pantoea sp. PNA 14-12. Next base: position 24,985 of record NZ_SOAJ01000009.1, read on the forward strand.
ACGTTACCGTCATTATCCTCTTCTACCGCCTTGTAAATTCGTTGCAGAATATCCGGGAAGGCAGACTGAACCCGACTCCAGCTTGGGATAAACGGCTTGTCATTTGGGCGTTCTATAAAGGACTGACCCGCATCCAGGATAGCCTGGGTAAACATCTCGACCGCAGCCTCTTCCACGTGCTGATCGAATTTCAGTCCGTTCATGGCGGCCTCATGATTGTAGATTTCCATCATATCTAACGCGTTGCGATAGTAGGTGGCTTTCAGCACGCGGAAGGAGTCGCTGGTGAGCGGCACGCCCATGGTGGCAAGTTTACGTAAAAGCGACTGAACAATATCGTTGCTCATGCGCTTCAGGCCGCCTGTTCCGTCATCCTCTGCCAGCGGCTGATGCTTGTGGTCATAATTATCCGCAATCTCAACCTGGCACGACTGGCGTGTGGTGTAATTGCGATAGATCTCGGAGAGCACGCCAATCTCCAGGCCCCAGTCACCCGGAATTTTAATCCCGTTAAGGACATGAGTACGCATGGCGAACTCGCCGGAAAGCGGGTAACGGAAACTGGAGAGGTAATCAAGGTACTCCGAGTGACCATACACTTTTTGCAGGGAACGCAGCAGCGGCCCGACTAATAAACGGCCCACGCGACCATTGAGTTTGCCGTCGGCGACACGCGCATAAAATCCTTTACAAAACTCATACTGAAACGCGGGATTCGCCAGCGGATAAAGCAGACGTGCCAGCATACCGCGCTCATAGGTAACAATATCGCAATCGTGTAGCGCGACACAGCTGGTGCGGTCGGAGGCCAGCGTATAGCCGGTGCAGAACCAGACGTTACGCCCTTTGCCCGGATTCGTCGGCGACAAACCTTCTTTGTCCAGTTCCGCGTCGATCGCCTTCAGGCGGGGACCATCATTCCATAAGATCCGATGGCGCTGCGGCAGGCGAGAAAAGAACTCGCGGGCATGGAGGAACTGATCGCGATCGGCCCGGTCAAGGCCGATGACAATTTCATTCAGATACGGCACTTTCGCCAGTTCATCGACGATTTTGCTCAGTGCCGGTCCTTCCAGCTCAGAAAACAGGGAGGGCAGAATTAACCCCATTTTGCGTTTACGCGCAAAACGCACCATCTCTTTTTCCAGCGATTCGACGCTGCGGTGCGTGAGATTATGAAAGTTAGTAATTACGCCATTCTGAAAGAAATCACTCATTGCATCATCCTTATGGGGTTGCCCGAGGAACCACAGCCGTTCATGGCTGCATTAAAAAATGGTCCAGACCTTCGCGCCAGCCTTCAGGGCCGTGATGCGTTGTATGATAAACCTGCCCATCATTACGCGTTAACGTGACAGGGTTTTTGCTGAAGCCTTTAATCACGATGGCATAATCGACCGCATCGAGCATAGGTGCATCGTTAGGGCCATCACCCAGTCCAATCGTGATCAAATCCTGATGGCTGTAATGCGACAGTAATTTATGCAGGGCATGGCCTTTTCCGCTTCGGGCCGGCATCACGTGCCAGAAGCGGCCGCCCTGGGTAAGCGTCAAATGGTAGTCAGCCAGCGCATGGCGAAAACGGTCTAACGCCTCGTCGGTATCGCGCCAGACGATAACTTCGGAGGCATCGCGCTGGCGGGCGAGCGCGGCCTCGGCTTCCGGTAAACCTGTCATTGCCGACACGTCGCTGTCGCTAAAATCCTGAAAGCCGCTAAAGCGGAACTGCTGTTTCATCGCGCTAAGAATCCGACAGATGGCGACGTAGTTCAGCTTATCGTCAGGGATACGAACGGGTTTGTCCTCGTGGAAGTAGAGAACCGCGCCGTTTTCGGCGATAAACGGCGTACCGCTAATCCCGATTTTTCGTTGCAGCGGCAGAATTTCCGCCGCCGTCTTGCTGGAGCAAATCACCACAGGAACCTGATGCTGGCTGAAGGTCTCCAGCCATGCTGTGGCGGCATCCCAGTTGTAGTCGTGGTGGTCAAGCAGCGATCCATCGAGGTCGGTCACGATCATCAGCGATTCATTCAGGTTGGGCATCCAGGTCTCCTCCACACGGCTCACGTTAGCCACGGCATCTGTTTAGTGTAGTTGAGTCCTGAAAAGGCCCGAGGTTCCGTACTCATGCAGACAGAACCAGGAGGATTCTTAAAACCCGATATGACAAAAAGCGGGAGCGGTCAGAATGTGCACGACGCATGGCGCGCACGCTGCGGCTTGCGTAGGCAGGAGGAGGGCTGGAGCAGAATAAGATGAGCGAAACGTGCATCGCAGAAGCTTGTTTTCATTACCGGAACAGCTACTCTGAGAAAGCAGTATGTCTTTCCTGGTGTAACGATTTGAATACTTGCCTGGCCTGTGCCGGGTATTTTTTTGCCTGCTATTCCGCCCGGCGAGCGATCCCGCTAGCGATTGATCTCACTGTAGCGGCAATCGTGAATGTCCATCTCACACTGCTCCGCAGGTTCACGGCACGGGGCTGTCGGCCCGCCAGCATTTTTTTCAGCCTGCGCAACCTGAGGCGAAAAATAGTCCTGTACCTGTCCTGCCGTGTCACGCTGGATGGCATGAAGAAGCGCATCCATTTCACTGTCCCGATCACTTTGGTTTTCATCTGAAGCGAGAAAATGCGTCATAGTCTGCCTCCAAAGAGCAACGTGAATACTGAGTATAGAACGGCGGGCTGACAGCAGGGAAGGGTAAAAAAAAGCCCGCGCTGCGCGGGCAAAATAATCCTTGTTACTTTGGGTGTGTTGTTTTCCTGGGGTAGGAAAGCAACGCAATGAAGTGTAACGATTCTCGTGTTAAACGTCCGGCTGTGAAGTGTCAGGAAAACGAAAAAAACCCTGACTCAGATTTACCTGACTTTTCCTGTAACCCTTCAGAAAACGGCTATATTGGTAAGCAAAACGGTTTTTCTCAGTACCTAAAGGAATGGTTATGGACTTACTTCGAATTCTTATCGCTATTTTACTTCCACCACTGGGCGTTTTCCTGCAGGTCGGTTTTGGCGGCGCGTTCTGGCTGAACATTTTACTGACCTTGTGCGGCTACATTCCCGGCATAGTCCATGCCGTGTGGGTGATTGCCCGCCGTTAATGCCTGCATTCGTCCTACGCTTCCATTACACTGTTATCAGGAACGTTTCTGGAGAGTAACAGATGAAGGTAGACGATCGCGTAAGCGTTAAAACCGACGGTGGACCCCGGCGAATCGGTACGATCCTGGCGGTAGAACCTTTTAACGAAGGGACGATGTTTTTGGTGGCGCTGGACGATTACCCGCAGGGGATCTGGTTTTTTAACGAGAATAATCACCGGGACGGCGTTTTTGTAGAACCCTGGGTTCCCGCCTGATTATCGGTCAGTCTGATGAAAACGCCCGCGATGTCTGAGGATGTCGCGGGCGTTTACTTTTATCTGTCCTGTCACAAATGTCACAGGACAGGGGCGTGCGCTTTGGTCAGAACGTTTCCCAGTTTTCATGACCGGAGGTAGTGGCTACCGGACGTAGCACGGGTGAGCTCGCTTTCGGTGCCACGTCTTTAACATCGGGAGTTTTCGCGACCGGTGTGTCGACTAAGCGAAATGCGGAAACCGCTTTCGTCAGTTTACCCGCCTGATCTTCCAGTGATGCCGCCGCCGCTGAGGCTTCTTCAACCAGCGAGGCGTTCTGCTGGGTCACGTTATCCATTTCCGTTACCGCCTGGCTCACCTGCTGAATACCGCGGCTTTGTTCATCCGAGGCGGCAGCAATCTCAGACATGATATCGGTCACGCGACGCACCGCTTCGACAATTTCACCCATCGTACTGCCGGCCTCGCCAACCTGATGCGAGCCACTGCTGACTAACTTTACAGACTCGGCAATCAGGGATTCAATTTCCTTCGCGGCCTGGGCGCTGCGTTGTGCCAGACTACGGACTTCACTCGCAACAACCGCAAAGCCACGTCCTTGCTCCCCTGCGCGCGCCGCTTCGACGGCGGCGTTCAGCGCCAGAATATTGGTCTGGAAAGCGATGCTGTTAATCACATTGGTGATCTCAGCAATTTTCTTCGAGCTGCCAGAAATATCGTTCATGGTTTTTACTACACCACTGACCATGTCGCCACCGTTGCGTGCTTTATCTGATGCATCGGCTGCCAGTTGGCTGGCATGGTGCGCGTTATCGGCGTTCTGTTTCACCGTCGCCGTTAACTGCTCCATGCTGGCTGCGGTCTGCTCAAGGGCGGCGGCTTGCTGCTCCGTCCGCGAGGAGAGGTCGGTGTTACCGGCTGAAATTTCACTGGAGCCTTGATAAATGGCGATAGCGCCTTCACGCACCGTACCGACCGTTTTGACTAACGATTCCTGCATGCGCTGCAGATTATCCAGCAGTAAGCCGATTTCGTTACGACCGTGCGGTACTGAAGGGGCGGTTAAGTCACCCTGAGCGATACGCTCGATATGGGCAACCGATTTGCGTAAAGGCGTGATCACGACCCGACGGAGAAAAACAAAGGTCAGCAGCACCAGCACCAGCGCAGCCACAAACGCACCACCCATGGAAATAAAACCAATACGTGACTGTTCGGCAGCCTTGGCGTTAATGAAATCAGAACGGATATCCCGAAGTTTGATCGCCTTGACCAGCACAGCGTTATAAGCGTTATCCAGTTTACGCGTGGTGTCGGTTTCCTGGGCAATGATGCTTTCGAAACTGCCCTGTTTACCGGCATCAATCATCGGCTTCAGGCCTTTTTGAACATACTCTTTGAAGCGAGTAGTGAGCTCTTCGTCCAGCCTGACGTCTTCGGGGGTTTTATTCTTGCGGTTCAGGTAGACGTTGAGGCCATTTTCAGCCTGCTTAATACGCTCATCCGTTGCGGCAAGGTTGGCATTGAAATCATCCATCTCACCAATACGCGCGGCCGCACCGGCCTGGATGATATTCAGTCGGGCAGAGCGGAGGTTTGAGGAGCTGTCGATCAGACCGTTGCGAACCTGAATTTCCTCAGTCGCATCTTTCAACGACTGATTACTCAGGATGAGGAAGTAGCTGGAAATGCCTATACAGAGTGCGAACAAAAATAATATCCCGCCGAAAATCAAACTAAACAGCGGGACCAGTCTGAGATTTTGCCAAAAACTGACGTTGTGATGTCCTTCATTAATCAGCGTTGTGTTCATTTCCTTGCTCTCTTAAGGGGGCCTGATGAAAAAAACATCGGCAGGAGCAGGAAAAGGTTTATGCTGAAAATTGAGATCTTGATCGCTAATCACTAAAAAAAACCGGCCTTTTGGGCCAGTTCTGTGAGGCGGCAAACTATCTTACGTTGACGTAAATACCAGAGGTCACGTTATCGGTTAAGCGCACGACATGGTAAATAACCTGCTTGTTGTGCGTTTTAATTTTCCGCTTAATGTTTCCTTTATGGGAAGAGACCGTCTTCGCTTTAATTTGCATTTTGTCGGATATCTGAATGGTATCATGACCCGACATCCACATTTTCAGCATATTTGACTCAGTCTGGCTCAACGTCAGAGGGTGAACGTCCAGCCCTGAGGAAATACGCGGAGACATGTTAAGTTTCTTTTGCAAATACGTGCTAAGGAGAGAATCCAGCGTTGAAGGTTTAATGGCTTTCGACGTAATAATTAAATTTTTTCGGACATACAGATATTCTTCAAAATGAATATTGCTGATGGCCATAAAAATAAAAAACAGTGTTTCGGGATGCTGATTAATAATGCTGCGAATGCGCTCGCTTGAGTCGGTTTCGTGAATGAAACAGTCTTCATTAATAAACACAACACCTGGTTTCAACTGCTCACATCTTTGCTGTAATTGCTCAATATCGGAGACAGAAGTAATATTTTTCTTCTTCACTCCTTTAGAAGACATATAGTCCGATAATCCCAGGCGTGTGTAGTTGCAGGAATCCATAATAATCGTTGGCATGTTAGCGACCCTCACCAATTTGTTATCCGTTTAAATCAACGATGAATTACGCGTTGCGGTACGAGAAGATTTCCAAAGCGCTTTTTTTTATTCTGCTGATGCAGCGTGGCAACGGGCAAACGCCCGTAAAAGTCTTCTTCCTTGACCCGTTCTGCAAAATTTTTTCTTACTCTGGCCCCACACCTGGCGTCGAATCCACATCGGGTATTGATGTAAAGTCGTACCGGAGCGAAACACCGTTTTTGGGAGCAATGTCACTATCGCTGAAAACCCAGAGTTTTCTGATAGGACAAGTCTTAAAAACATTTGTTTCACGAAAGTGTAAGGCTGAAGAGTGAGTTGACAATGCCGGAAAAAACATTTTCTGACAAGAAAAATCACACAATATTTTTTCTTGTTTAATTTCAATGCATTGCCGATTTTATCACCAAAACAACCCTGTCGATGACTCTGTGTACCGCCCGACTAAAATACGCGATGCGCGGTTTAATAAGAATTATTTTAAGACTTATCGCACATTTATCAGAATATCCTTAGTTGATTTCTGGAAAATATGGTTTGAAAAATGCCCGGATAGTTGTGAATTTCTTAAGTATGAAAAAGGAAAAATAGTTAGATACTTAATGTTCAGGAGGGGGACAGTTCGGTGAGGAACTGGGCCAGAAGATCAAATATTTCGCCGAACAGGTGCTCACAGAACGGGGCGAGAAGGGGCATCAGCAGGCTGATCGTCAAAATGCCGACTGATAAGGTAATCGGGAAGCCGATCGCGAAGATTGATAACTGTGGTGAAAGACGGTTTAACAAACCCAGGACCATGTTTAGCGTGAGTAGCAGAACGATCAAGGGTAACGCTAACATCATGCCATTAAGGAAAATCATGCCGCCTGATTTTGCCAGCGCCATAAAAGCATTAGCTTCAAGTGGTGTTCCACCTACAGGAAGTGTATGAAAACTGTCCGCCAACAGTGAGATAAGCCACAAATGACCGTTGAAGGATAAAAACAGTAACATAGCCAGCATGTCGAGAAAACGCGCAAGGACCGGCATATTAAGCCGACTGGCGGGATCAAAAAACGTCGCAAATGACAGACCCATCTGCAAACCAATCAGTTCACCGGCCGCCCGGACAGCTGCAAAGGCAAACTGCATCGTAAAACCAATGGCGATACCAATCAGCATTTGCTGAATCAGCAGCATGAAACCGGCCGGCGAAAACAGGGTGACGTTCACCGGCGGTAACAGCGGGACCAGCAACCAGGTGATCATGGCCGCCAGGCCGATTTTCACCCGTTTGCTGATGGCGCGCTCACTCAATACCGGCGCTGTCGCAATCAGCGCCAGAATGCGCACCATCGGCCAGAAAAACTGGCTTATCCAGTGAACAAGCTGGCTGCTGTCGAGCGTAATCATCAGCCGATGATATAGGGCAGGTTAGAAAAAACGGTGCGGATATAATCCAGCAAGACGTTTAACATCCAGGGACCGGCAACGACGCCCGTGGCCGCCACCGCAATAATCTTAGGAATGAAAGACAGCGTTTGTTCATTAATCTGGGTCGCTGCCTGTAGCAAGCTCACCAGTAAACCGCTGACCAGGGCGGCCAGCAGCATCGGAGCGGCCAGCAGCAACGCGACGCGCATCGCCTCCTGGCCCATTACCATTACCGATTCAGGTGTCATGAATATCTCCTGTGCCACTCACAAGATCAGGAATAGAAACTTTGTGCCAGCGATCCAACCAGCAACTGCCAGCCATCCACCAGAACAAATAACATTAATTTAAAGGGCAGGGCGATGGTTGCCGGCGGCACCATCATCATACCCAGCGCCATTAATACGCTGGCCACGACAAGGTCAATAATTAAAAAAGGAATAAAGACGGTAAATCCAATCTGGAAGGCGGTCTTTAATTCACTGGTCACATAAGCAGGTAATAAAATACGCATCGGCACGGCTTCCGGCCCGACAATGGGAGGTGTATTTGCCAGACGGGCAAATAGCGCTAAGTCAGCTTCACGCGTTTGACGCAGCATAAATTCACGCAGGGGTTGTGCGCCTTTATCAATGGCCACATCCATACTGATTTTATCCTGACTGAAAGGCAGATAGGCATCCTGATAAATTTTATCAAAGGTAGGTGCCATAATAAAAAAAGTTAAAAAGAGCGTCAGGCCAAGTAATACCTGATTGGGCGGCGCAGAGGGCGTGCCCAGCGCATTACGCAGCAGACCAAAAACAATAATGATGCGGGTGAAGCTGGTCATCATTAACAGAATGGCCGGCAGAAACGTCAATGAGGTAATAAATACCAGCGTTTGTACCGGAAGTGACCAGCTCTGGCCACCATTGGCTAATGGCTGGCTTACCAGGCCTGGTAACTGGGCGTGAGCAACCGGTGCCAGCAACAGCAGCGGCAGAAGAGGGAGCAGTCGACGCATCATGGGTTTTTTCCGGGACGTTTAACCAGATTCTGTAATAACTGACGAAAATCCTGCGGTGCTGCCTTTTCCGCGGTGTCTACATCGGGTGAACCCGGTGGCAACGTATGCAGGTGGGTAATTTGCTGTGCCGTTACGCCCAGTACCAGACGGGCATCTGGCGTATCAACGATGACGACGCGCTCGCGCTGACCGACCTGGACACTGGCCGTGAGCGTCAGCTCACGGCTGCCGACTTTTTTCGGCGCAAAGCCCATACGACGGGCCAGCCAGGCGCATGCCAGAATCAACAGGATAATAACAACCAGAACACCACTTACCTGAGTCAGTACAGAGCCCACTGAGATGGCGGGCGTCTGCGGTGTAGCCGGTTGGACAGTATGATTCTGGTTATTCATATTAACGGCTCAGACGGCGCATACGTTCTGAAGGCGTAATGATGTCGGTGATACGCACACCATATTTGTCGTTAACGACCACGACTTCACCCTGCGCAATCAGGTAACCGTTAATCAGGATATCCAGCGGCTCGCCTGCGAGACCATCCAGTGAGACCACAGAACCCTGTGTCAGACGCAGCAGTTCTTTGATGGTCATCTTGGTGCGGCCCAGTTCCACAGTCAGTTTTACCGGGATATCCATAATCAGGTCAATATCCTGCAATGAGCCTGAAGTGTTGCTGCTTTCAAACGATTTGAAAACGTCATCACTCTGTGAGGTGCTGGCACCAGAGCCCACCTGCTCATTCATTGCTTCAGCCCACAGATCGTCCGCAGAGATGGTGTCATCGGACGGTTTCTTGCTGTCAGTCATGGGGCTGTTCCTCGTTAAGCGAATTCAAAATCGGGTTAATCAAATGTTCTACACGCAGCGCATACTGACCGTTAAGTGTACCGTACTGGCTGGTTAAAACAGGCACACCGTCCACGTGGGCAATAATGCGCTCGGGTTTTTCAATCGGCAGGACATCGCCGGGTTTCAGCTGCAACACGCGTGACAGACGCAACGACGTTTCAGCAAAATGGGCAATCAGTTCCAGTTCAGAATGCTGAACCTGCTTCACCAGATTGTCCCGCCAGTGTGTATCTTCTGACCGCGAGTTTTCCAGCGGCGGATTCACCAGCATTTCACGCAAAGGTTCAATCATCGAAAACGGAATACAGATGTTGAACTCACCGACAAGGTTGCCAATCTCGACCTGGAACGGCGTGTTGACGACGATATCGTTAGGCGATGTGGTGATGTTGGTGAACTTCACCTGCATTTCCGAACGGACGTACTCGACATCCAGAGGATAAATCGCTTTCCACGCATCGCTGTAGCCATCAAGCGCCAGTTTCAGCATACGACGAATGACGCGTTGCTCGGTATGCGTGAACTCACGTCCTTCTACTTTAGTCGGAAAACGCCCATCTCCGCCAAAAAGGTTATCAACGGCAATAAACACAAGGCTCGGTGAAAACACGACCAGAGCCGTGCCGCGCAGCGGTTTCAGGTGGATCAGGTTCAGGTTCGTTGGCACCGGCAGGTTGCGGGCAAACTCATGGTATGGCTGAATCTTGATCGCGCCCACGCTGATATCCGGGCTACGGCGCAGCAGGTTAAACAGCGCCATACGGAAATGACGGGCAAAACGCTCGTTAATAATTTCCAGCGCCTGTAAACGCTCGCGCACCACGCGGCGCTGGGTATTGGGATCATAAGGGCGAATATCGCCCTCTGGCCCGTTTTGTTTCTTTTCTTCTTCCGCGCTGCCACTGTCGCCGTTTAATAGCGCGTCAATTTCAGCCTGGGAGAGAATGCTGTCGCCCATTGATTCACCTCAAAATGAAGGCGGTAAACAGTACGTCGTCTACGACCTGCGGAGGTTGACCTTTCACCAGCGGTGGTGCCAGCGCCTGTTTGATTTGCTCAACAAGCGCTTGCTTTCCTTGCTCTGTCGCCAGCGCAGCAGCGCTCTGGCGAGAAAGCAGCAGTAACAGACGACTGCGAACCTCAGGCAGATAGTCACTCATCCGACGACGCGTTTCTTCATCCGGCAGACGCAGAGTAAACCCTACGTACAGTACACGGTCTGGATCGTTGTCGGGATTGACCAGGTTAACCGTAAATGTATCAAGTGCAAAAAAGACCGGGGCGGGAGGCGGTTCAACTTTCGCGGCCTCCGGCTTATCGCCCTCATGTTTATTCATTATTCGCCAGACTGCATAGCCTGCCACGCTGCAAGCGGCCAGCGTTACGATCAGCAACACTGGAATCAGGATTTTACGTTTGCGACCTTTAGCTTTCGCGTTATCAGACATTTTAGCAGTTACTTCCTGTGAATTATGGGCGAGCCTCTCGGCTCACCTGAACAGATTATCGCGTGTCTTAAGTCAAACAATGGCAAGAAAAGACACGGGTTTTACGCTTACCTTCAGCGTTTGTCGCTGTCAGGCAAAGGTGTCGACGGCGCCCTTACCGTTTAACCGGGCCTGAAGAGCCTGCGGTACGGCAATCGGCGTGATGTCGTTATCACTGTCCTGGGTCAGAGAGAAGCTGCCGTGCTGTCCGTCGCGACGCGCCTCTTGCTGATGCTGGAAGCTTTGCCCTTGCGCGAAACTGTCACTGCTGACCTGACTCTCACCCAGGTTAATACCATTTTCAGCCAGCGCAGTGCGCAGCTGAGGAAGCGCGGCTTCCAGTGCAGCCCTGACATGGCTGTGACCTGAAACCATATTTAACTGTGCCTGATCGTTATTCAGTTTCAGGCTGATCTGGATCGCACCGAGATCTTCTGGATGCAGGCGTAACTCCGCATTCTGCTGGCCGTTACGACTGAACATCACAATTTGTTGACTCAGGGCCTGCTGCCATTCATTGCTACCCAGGTGGGCATTCAGCATCGGCGTAGACGGCGTGTTCATCGACGCAGAGGCCGTGAAGGGTTGCATAACGCTGCTGGCGCTGGTTATCGGCGCGGCAATCATCGTCTGATTATCGCTGGCTGCAGCGTTTATCGGACGCTCATCCTGCTTGTTGACGCTGCTCAGTATCTGCTGAAAACTGGCGTCTGTCGTCAACTGTGCCGGTGTCGATGCGGTTTGCGTCGTGGCTGCGGGCGTTACTCCACGGCTGGCCTGGTCAACGTTACTGGCCAGGCGACCGCCATCCTGCACCTTGCTGTTTTTCGCGTCTTTGTCATCACCGCTCAGTGCCGTGGTCACCGCCTGCGTCAGTGCCGATAAGGCCGAACGCGGTCCGGCATCGCGTTGCATATCCACGTCACGCGTCGTCGTGCTGTCTTTCACGGCCTGTTGCAAGCCGGTTGCCGGTAACATGGCAAACAGCGCCTGAATATTTTGCATATCGCTGCTGTTCAGCGCGGCCTCTTTCGCGTCACCCTTATCATCGGCTGATTTTGTACCGGCTTTAATATTTTCCGGTTTAAACAGCGCACTAAGTGCAGTCGGGTTTTCCAGCGAAGAGATCAATGCATTCAACGACGTGGCAACCTTGCTGTCGTCATCAGCGACGCTATTTTTTTCTGCTGCAACCGTGGTTTTACTGTGCAGTTTCGCCAGGGAAAGCAACTGATTTCCCAGCGTAGTGATAAAGTCCTTCGGTAGCGCCTCGCCACCGCTCAGCAGATCGGTAGTCCCCGATGTTTCAGCGGTGCCGGTTGTTTTCGTTGTCAACGCAATGTTTGGCAGCGTAATCATTCGCCTTTCCTCAGTGCAGCCCGTTGGGCAAATTCATCCATCCGTTTCTGGTCGAGACGGTTTTCTTGTCGTAATGCATTTTCTTCTGCCCGGGTAATCAGCGTCTGATAGGCATTGAGGCGTTGTTGTTTTTCACGCCAGTTAACCAGTGCCTGTTCAAGTCGTTGATTCCATTGCTGCAACTGACTGCGGTGTTGCTCAATGGCTTTTTCCAGCGTCTGAATGAACTGGTGATAGTTCGTCCAGCGGTTGCTGGCAATACCGCTGGACATGTCGCTGTTCAGCTTGTTGCGGTATTCATCCTGATAGTCAAGCAACATACTGAGCTGCTCGTTTGCAGCCTGCTGGCCACGCCGCATATCGCCTAACAGCACGGCGGCGCGTTCAAGATCCTGTTCCGCCAGGTCACGCAAAGTGTCAATGGCATTGACTGTTTTCATTACGATGTCCTCATATCAAACGCGCGAATTAACCGAACAATGCATGTAAATGCAGGCAGGCATCGTCGTACTCACTGCGCTCAAAAATGCCTTGTTGCAGGAAGGCTTCCATCTGCGGATAAAGCTGAATGGCTTTGTCCAGCATCGGATCGCTACCGGCGGCATAGGCACCGACGCTGACCAGATCCCGGTTGCGCTGGAAACTCGAGAGCAACTGTTTGAACTGGCGCACGCGTGCATAATGGTTTTCATCAATCAGTGACGTCATGGCACGACTGATTGAGGCTTCAATATCAATCGCCGGATAATGGCCGGCTTCGGCCAGACGACGTGACAGCACAATGTGGCCGTCAAGGATGGCACGCGCAGAGTCAGCAATCGGGTCCTGCTGATCGTCGCCTTCGGTCAGCACGGTATAAAACGCCGTGATCGAGCCGCCGCCATCGATGCCGTTACCCGCGCGTTCAACCAGGGCGGGCAGTTTGGCAAATACGGAAGGTGGATAACCTTTGGTGGCCGGCGGCTCACCAATCGCCAGCGCGATTTCACGTTGCGCCATGGCATAACGTGTCAGCGAATCCATGATTAATAAAACATGTTTACCGCGATCGCGGAAATCCTCCGCAATGCGCGTGGCGTAAGCGGCACCCTGCAGGCGCAGTAGCGGTGAGACATCTGCCGGCGCGGCGATGACGACCGAACGGGCGCGGCCTTCAGCACCTAAGATGTTTTCAATAAAGTCTTTAACTTCACGGCCACGTTCACCGATTAAGCCCACCACGATCACATCGGCCTGGGTATAGCGCGCCATCATGCCGAGCAGCACACTTTTACCCACGCCTGATCCGGCGAACAAGCCCATACGTTGTCCCCGGCCAACGGTGAGCAGGGCGTTAATCGCCCGAACGCCGGTGTCCAGCACATCGGTAATAGGGGTGCGCTGTAAAGGGTTAAACGGCGGTGTGTTCAATGGAGCACGGTAGCCCGTTTCCGGGGAAGGCAAGCCATCCAGTGGGCGACCGCTGCCATCAAGCACCCGGCCTAGCAGCTGTGGCCCCAGCAGCAGCTGTTTACCTGAATGAGGGTTATCGCCGGTGGTACGGGCATAAACGCGCGCGCCGGGCAGAATGCCGTCCACTTCTTCCAGCGGCATCATCAACAGTTTCTGACCGTTGAAGCCCACGACTTCGCTTTCAATTTCGCTAATCGTTTTACCGTCATTACGTTCAATCACACAGGTCGAACCGAGCGGCAACTGCAGGCCGGTAGCTTCGAGAACCAGGCCGGTGGCACGCGTCAGCCGTCCATAGCGACGAACAGGTTGCACCTGCGCAATACGACTTTCGAAGGCATCAAGCGAGCCCAGCCAGCGGTTCAGACGAGTGGTCATTAAAACTCTCCAGGTGCGGCAAGACGGCACAGTTCCTGCCAGCGGGTTGCCACGCTCGCGTCAAGATCGCCGTCTTCGGCACTGAGCTTGCAGCCGCCGGGGTGCAGCGTATTGTCAGCCAGTAAACGCCAGCCGTGCAGATCAAGCGTTGGCCCCAGTGTTTGTTCAATCCTCAGCAGGTCATCAGGATGCACCCGAAGCTGCGGCTTACCGCTAAACATGGGCTCCTGCTGCAGTAAGCCCTGAATCTGGCGCAGCAACGCACTGCCATCCACCGTGGTGGCCTGACCAATCACCGAACGCGCGGCTTCCAGAGCCAGCTGCATCAGGCGGGCAGCAATGACGCTGTCCAGCGATTCCAGCGTATTTTGAAATTCCGTCACCAGCTGCTGCATTCGCGCCTGTAAGGGAGCCTGCTGTTGCTGCGCATCAGCAAGGCCTTGCTGAAAGCCCGCGTCATAGCCGGCTTTCTGACCTTCATTAAACCCCTGCTGATGGCCTTCGCTGTAGCCTTGACCGTGGGCTTCTTTACGCAACTGCTGCTGCATCTGCTCAAACTGCTGTTGCTGTTCGTCTTCTTCTGATTCGAAGAATTCGATTTCGGGTTCAGCCTGAATCGTCGCGGGCTCTTCAGGACGCCCCAGTTCTACAGGCTGCCACAGTTGCCAGGGGCGGGCGGAAAATGCATCAGACATAGGTTTCCTCGCCGCCACCGATTACCATCTCGCCGGATTCTGCCAGACGACGCACCACCAGCAGGATCGCTTTCTGTTCGTTCTCTACTGCAGACATACGTACCGGACCACGGTTGGCCAGATCGTCGCGCAGGATATCGGCCGCACGGGCTGACATGTTTTTGAGGAACTTCTCGCGCAGCGGCTGCTCGGCACCTTTCAGGGCGATCAGCAACTGCTCGGATTCCACTTCCTGCAACAGACGCTGGATACTGCGGTCGTCCACTTCCACCAGGTTTTCGAACAGGAACATCTCGTCGATAATTTTCTGTGCCAGTTCGCCATCGAAGTCGCGTACCGCTTCGATAACCGCTTCTTCCTGCTGCGTTTTCATCAGGTTGATAATTTCGGCCGCCGTTCTCACGCCGCCCATCTTCGCACGCTTGAGGTTGGTACCGTCGAGCAGGCTGTTCAGGACTTCGGTCAGTTCTGCCAGCGCTGCCGGCTGCACACCACCGAAGGTAGCAATACGCAGCATGACGTCATGACGCAGGCGCTCATCAAACAAGGCCAGAATATCGGCAGCCTGACCCCGTTTCAGGTGGACCAGGATAGTCGCGATGATCTGTGGATGCTCGTCGCGAATCAGATCGGCTGCGGCCTGCGGTTCCATGAAGTTGAGCGTTTCCATACCACTGGTGGTATCGCGGGTTTCAAGGATATCTTCCAGCAGGCTTGACGCACGCTCTTCACCCAACGCCCGGGTCAGCACGGAGCGCAGGTAATCGTTCGAGTTGAGGCTCAGTGCCGCGAACTGCTCGGCATCGCCTTCAAACTCACGCAGCACTTCGGTCAGTTGCTTATGCGAGACCTGACGCATGCTGGCCATCGCGGCACTCAGATGCTGAACCTCACGCTGGTTCAGGTGCTTAAAGACTTCCGCCGCGCGTTCTTCACCAATGGTCATCATCAGAATGGCGCTTTTTTCAGTACCGGTCAGACTCATAGTTCGTTACTCATCCATTCGCGAATCACCAGCGCAACAACGCGCGGATCGTTTTCAGACATGTCGCGGATACGCTGGCTCATGACTTCAGCGCTCATGCGGTTATTAGATTTACGTTCCTGCTCAAGTTCATCTTTGCTGAGCTGGACGCTGTATGCTTCCTGATCGTTCTGCTGAGCAGCACGGGCAGCCTGAGCTTCTGCAGCGGCCTGCTCTGCGGCTTTCTTACGCAGAACATGCGGACGCACCATTTTGCGATACAGGATGAACGCCACCAGCGCAACCAACAGCCATTTACCTGCATTAATCAGCTGATCAAAGAACGACTGCTGTTGCCAGAAGGGCAGTTCAGTTGATACAGGCTCGGTGGTATTAAACTGCGAGTTCACCACGTTGACAGTGTCGCCACGTGTCTGTGAATAGCCCATGGCTTCGCGCGTCAGGTCTTCAATCTGCTTCAGCTGCTGCTCATTCAGCGCAATCGCTTTGCCTTTATCGTCTTCGCGATAGTTCACCACCACGGCAACAGACAGGCGCTGCACGTCACCCACATTCATCTTGGTATGACGAATGGTACGATCCAGCTCATAGTTCACCGTATCATCACGGCGCGAGTTGGTCGGTACACTGCTGGTAGAGGCTGTGCTGGTCCGTTGACCATTGGCCGCATTGTTCTGACCATTGGCATTCTGGCCATTGGCCGCATTGTTATTGGCCGTATTGATCGGGGCCGTATTGGCTGGCGCAGGCTGGTTAGACAGTGCGCCCGGTACGCCGCCCGGATAAGGGCTGCCCGTCTGCTCGCTGGTGCTGGTCTGCTGAGAGCGAATAGACGCGTTTTTCGGATCGCCGTTTGGCTGGTACTTCTCATCCGTCTGTTCACTGGTATCGAAGTTAATCTGTGCCGTTACCTGTGCATGGACATTGCCCTGGCCCAGAATCGGGTTAAGGATCGCTTCGATACGTTGCTGGTAACGCGCTTCGACTTCGGCGGCATATTTCAGCTGTGCATCGTTCAGATCACGGCCTACTGCGTCAGAACGGGTTAACAGATGACCGCTCTGATCGACCACGGTCACGTTCCCCGGCGGTAAACCGGCCACGCTGCTGGAAACCATGTGCGTGATGGCCTGAATCTGACCTTCATCCAGCGCACGGCCTGGCTGCAGAGTTAACGTCACAGACGCGGATGGCGCTTTTTGCTCACGTACGAACAGGGTTGGTTTAGGCATCGCCAGATGGACGCGCGCCGTTTTCACCGGCCCCAGAGATTCGATAGTACGTGCCAGCTCGCCTTCCAGTGCGCGCTGGTAGTTCACCTGCTCGCTGAACTGGCTGATACCGAACTTTTCTTTATCCAGCAGTTCAAAACCGACGTTGCCACCTTTAGGCAGGCCCTGTTCAGCCAGACGCAGGCGCAGCTCATGCACCTTATCTTCCGGCACCATTAATGCACCGCCGTTATCCGCGAAACGATAAGGGACATTCATTTGCGTCAACTGCGTGACAATGGCACCCCCGTCCTCATTGGACAGGTTGCTGAACAATACGCTGTAGTTCGGTGTTTTGGCCCAGAGCACCAACGCAAAAACCACAGCGATAGCGGCTGCGGCTGCGACGATTAACGGAATACGTGGATTGGCACGCAGGCGAGCGAGAAGGTCACCAAAGCCTTTCGTTTCTTCATTTTGTGTGGCGGCTGCACTCGCATTCATGACCGATTCCTGCCTGACGTAATTGACCGGGTTAGTTGTGATGGCAAAACAGACTCCCTGACCTGCTTAAATAAAATTTCTACTTCAATGCCTGGCATTATTTGATGAAACGCAAAATTCGATGGGTGAATAAGCCACGGTTTTTAGCGTCATTTAGCGGCTTTGTCTTATTGACAATGTGTTAACTTCTCCCCACGTCAAAAATCTTCATCTTTTTTAATGAGGTAGCAACCATGTCAATTCAGGCAATCGACGGTGTTTTACAGCAGTTACAGATGACCTCGCTTCAGGCCAATAACAAAAGCGATGAGGTCAACAGCCATATCGATTTTGGCGCGACCATGAAGGCCGCTCTGGACAAAATCAGCGAAACCCAGACCACCGCCCGTAGCCAGGCGCAGGCGTTCGAAATGGGGAAACCCGGTGTCGCTTTAAACGATGTGATGGTCGATCTGCAAAAATCGTCTATCTCCATGCAGATGGGGATTCAGGTCAGGAACAAGCTGGTTTCGGCCTATACCGACATCATGAACATGCAGGTGTAGTCGGGAAAACGGGTCTTTATTATCAGGTATATGCCTGGCGACGTTGAGTTGGGACAAGAGCGACACAGAATGTGGCTTTACCAAAAGCGCCTTCTTGTTGCTTTATACGTGTTCAACGATGCAATCGTACACCTGATAACCTTTCCTGATGCGTTCAGGCCATGCCAGCCGCGCGCGGTAGCCGAGTTGGGCCTGTCAGGGCAGCGTCTGAGACGCGATTATCGCACCACAACCTGCCTCATCATCCCTTTACTTCAGACATCTACCTGTCGGTGTTTATTCTCCTTTTCTTGCCGAAAGAAAATATATCCTGCATCTTTATCCTTCGCTTCCGTGCAGGCGTTCACTATGACATTTTCGCTGTGCCGGTTACGGCTGCATGACGCCATCCGCTAAAGTATTTTCAGCACGGTTCCTGCGTCAAAAAATATCATTTCTAATGTTGTAATTTTTCTACGACTTTTAAAAGCAAAATTAGTTAGCTTAATAACTAAAAATATCCCTGAAGGTGGGAAGTAAAAAATGAAATACTGAAAGCAAAAGATGTAATCTGGTATGTATTCGTAAGCCAGCAAAACCTGTTTACCTTAACGGCGACGCGGGTTGCGACAGCAGCGTAACAGGCACCACGCGGCTTGCATCCCCGGTTACACATCAAACGGAAATATTCCTCTTCTAATCTAATTAAAATATTTAACTGTTTAAATCTGTCGCCTGATATTAATGTCAGCATTCATTCTGCTCACGGATATAACAACATGAGATACTTAATTCAAACACTTCTCACGAACTCAAAAAGTGGTGAGCAGATTAAATATGAAGTCTATTCGGAAAACCGGAAGTCAGATTTTATAGATAAAATCCCGGAAGGTTCCTGCACAGTGATTTCTTACAAACTGACTGAGGGGACGATTCAGTTGCTGGATCGGGATGTGAATCTGCAACCGTTATTCGATGCCCATCGACCGGCGCAGGATGTTTTTTATCCAGACGGCCCTCACCGGATCAATCTTGAGATGCTGGTCGATTATTTAAATCAGCAAGCCTGATCACGTGCAGAGGGGGCCCGCTCCCGTATCCGGCGGTTTTCTGCGCCTGCGATCCGTGTGAATAAAGGGCCAAAGCCTGTTGCCCGCCCGTCCCTGACCGTTGCCAGGCGAGCAGCCCACATGCCAGGCCAGCTGGGTTAACGAGCAGGGAGGCATGGCTTCTCATCCTGCTGGCCTTAAAATAATGGCTGCACCGGCTTCAAAGCATGGGGCAGATCACCGTCTGCCCCGGTTAAGTGGGCAGACGGTGAGATGTCATGATGCTTTGAAAGGATCCTTTTTATCATCCTGACTGTCATCATTTTTTCTGGGCACTTCACCGTGATCTTTCGGTGCATCGTTTGCGGGATGATCATCTTCCTCGTAGGCATTTCCCGCATTAGGTGCGGCTTCGGGTAATCCTTTGCTGACATCGCCTTCATGTTTACGTTTATCATTACTTTGGTTGTGCATCGTTTGCTCCTCTTTGTCGTCCTCTAAGTCTAGACCAGCACAACAAAGCTGTGAGCGGAGACCCGTCAGTATATTTATCATCACGTAAGGACGGGGTATGACACTGCCGTTTTCCGCCTGACCACGGCGAGAAGCCATGTCCTGTAAAAGTGACTTCCGATTATTCCTAATGCAAAACCGCTATATTGTCCTACCTTTAAATCTCCAGACGATATTTTCATTGGAAAAACAACCAAAAGGAAACACAGCATGAGTGATTCAATCGAAACCAAAAGCAAAACCGATTATCTGCGTGACGTGGCATCCCAGTTGAAAGAAATGCGCCACTATGCGCAAACGAATACTGAGACGCTTTCCGCCCATTGGTTAGCCTTTGATGCCGGTGAATACAAGGATGAAGGGAATGCGGCCCGTATTGACGCATTACTGAATAAGCAGGGAACGTTGCTGGAAGATCTGGAGAAAGCCATTCAGGATATTGAAATTGAAATCAACCACAGTGAGCAGGAGAGTTAAGGTATCTCCCGCTAACTGAGAGGTGGCGATTAACGGATTAATCCGCCACCAGCCAAAACTCGGCTTCATCAAACATTTCTTCCACCAGACGCGCGACAGTGGCTTTATCATTCTTGCTGAGGTCGGTTTCTATCGCGTTACGTTCCATCGGTTTCACCTTGACCTCGATGTCAGGAAAAACACGATGCACACGCTTTTCAAGCTCTGCCAATATCATGTCGCGCGCCCCTGGCAGGCCCGCGACATTACGCTTATCGTAAATTAACTCTACAAACATAATAACCATCCCTTCAGGGCAAAATCGCGTTGCCATTTTACTGTAAATAAAAACAGTATCAAGCTGATGTTTGCATGAATCCGTTTTTTAGGTCCCGCGTAGAAAAGCATTTTTATCTGGTTTACTCTGAGGGCGCTCTTAACGATATATGCGCTCACTCACCGGGAGAAGTGCAATGCGACAATTGGTTATTGATATTCTGCTTAAACTGGCAAAAATGGATGTCGATGCAAAGGAACTGACTGCTCAGGTCGAAGCGCAGTCATTGCTGGTTGCCGCTTTATTAGTCCAGGCGAAACAAGATAATGCGTTAACGATTTCTGAGACGGTGCAGGATGCCATTGTCACGGCATCGCGTTCCTCATCAGAGTTCATGCAGTCTGATATTGATCTGTTGCTCACGCACCTCAACCGATTACTGGCCGTGGCTAAGTATGTTGAGGTGAGGGGAAAGCTCGAACAAGAAGAGTGATGGCTAACGCTGGCGGCAGCGGGGTTTTCTGCCGCCAGCGAGGCCGTATCAGGGGCATTAACCGTTTGTTGTCACGACGCTGCGCAACGCCATCGCCGTTATTCTTCCTGTCCGCACAGCTGAGGTATAGCTAGAGCTCGTTCTTAATACAAAATTCTTCCCAACTCATTCCCAGAGATTCGGCATGCGATCGGAGATAGGCTTCGATGGCTTCGGCGGCGACGGCTTTATCCGGCTCTGCCAGTTGAATCGAAAAAATCATACCATCAAGATTTTTCTGGCGTAAAAAGGCGGCATAAATGCGTTCGGCGTGCCACTCGCGCAATTCACGCAGGGACATATTGGCGGCACGGGCATCCTGTTCGGTCAGTTCATCGAGTGCGGCCTGAAAATCGGCGTGGGCAGTGAAGAACATTTGGCGTGCCTGGGCATAATAAGCTTCTGGAGTTTTCATGACAAATCTCTGAGATGTAATGCAGGGCGACAGTGTAGCCTGTTGTGCCTCCCTTGTCAGGCCGGAGAGGACAGGTTCATTCACAGCGATAAAAGCGGGCAGGGAAGGGAATAAACATCCCCCGGTGCGTGATGAATTCAGGAAAAGCGCGCTTTACGTTGATTTCATCCCTCAGATATCTTGCACATCTGGCAGTAAAAATTATAACGTAGCCGCCATTAACCGGATTTAGGGATCAAAGATGAAAAACTGGATGCTGATTGCCACACTGGCGCTGAGTGGCTGCGCACAAATAAACAGTTATCAAAGTGCGGTGCAAACGCCGGCCCCGGCAACTTTACAAGGCAACTGGCAGACGGTTGGGCCGCAGAGTAACCTGATTAGCGATAAGGCGATTGGGAGTCTGATTATCAACGCGGACGGCAGTACGCTGGATTGCCGGCAGTGGCAACGGGTCATTGCGAAGCCAGGCAAATTGACGCAGCTGAATGGCGATTATGTCAATGTCACGCGTCAGTTACGCATTATGACACTGGATCTGGATGGCGGTGAGCTGGATTACGACGGGCTTACGTTGCGTAAGGTCGATCGACCCACGGTGGAATGCCAGAAAGCTTTACAGGAAGCGGCCCAACATCCCGGTGTGGATGTGATTCAGAATATCGAACCCGAGATTATGCGTCCGGTTCTGAACAAATAAATGACGCAAAGCGGTCTTAAGGACCGCTTTGCGCTGATGCGCAGGCTGTTACCGCGCCAGAAAAAGCAGCGGACCTGTGGTTTTACGCCTCAACAACCCAGACACTCACGCTGCCTGCATTACAGCGAAACACGGCGCTGCCGGCGTCGTCCGTCGTAACGGTATCGGATTGATGTCCCAGATAGTCATACCATACTTTCCCGGCATATCCTTCTCCCATTGAAATCTGTTTTTCCCCCGCTTCGCCATTCGACATAATCACAATACAGCCCGGCTTTTCAGCGGTTCCGCTGCGGCTGAACGCGACGCAGTTAGGATGGTCGAAGTAATCGGTTTGCGCGCCCCAGCCAAATTGCTGACGGGCACGAATCAGCCCTTCGAGTTCAGGAATGACCGGCATATCGACCTGATGCATTTCACCGTCTCCGCCTTCATCCTCATAGTGGGCACCGAACAGGTCCGGATAAAAAATGGTCGGAACGCCTTGCTCGCGCAACAGAATCAGCGCATAAGCCAGCGGCTTAAACCAGGCTTCAACGGGCGCTTCCAGAGACTGCAGCGGCTGTGTGTCGTGGTTGGCCACGATAGTCACGGCATGCCACGGGTCGGCTAATACCAACGAGTTATCAAAAATTTTGCTCAGGTCATAATCGCTGCCGGCTTTAGACGCCTGATGAAAATTCATATGCAGTGGGGCGTCAAACAGCAGCGTTTTGCCTTCCACCTGATTGATATATTCCTGCAACTTTTCGGTTTCAAAGGACCAGTATTCCGCCACAATAAACAGCGGTTCGTTAGCGACGTCCTGAATATGTTCGATCCAGTCTTTGTAAAACCAGGCCGGGATATGTTTTACCGCGTCCAGACGAAAGCCGGTGCAGGGGACCTGCTCCATGACCCAGCGCGCCCAGTATTTGAGTTCTTCGCTCACCGCCTTATTGCGGAAATCAACATTGGCGCCCATCAGATAATCAAAGTTACCTAACTCGTTATCCACCTGGTCGTTCCAGCCTTCAGCGGTGTAATCGTTGATAATTTTGAACACGCCGTTTTCATCGGGATTTTCAATATGGTCGACCCCGCTAAAACACTTATGATCCCAGATGAATGTCGAGTATTCGCCTGCCCGCGCCGGAAACGTAAACTTTGTCCAGGCTTCGCATTCCACGACCTCGGGATAAATTTCATCACGATTATCCGGGTTAACGCGATTTACGCTCACCTGTTCTTTCTCGTCCGCGCCCATTTTATGGTTGAGAACCACATCCAGCAGCACGCCAATGTTGTGGCTGCGCAGCGCATTGACGGCAGCCAGCAACTGCTGCTTATCACCATATTTGGTGGCGACGCTGCCTTTTTGCTCAAACTCGCCTAAATCGAAGAGATCGTAGCTGTCATAACCCACCGAATAACCACCGGACTCGCCTTTATAGCAAGGGGGCAGCCAGACCATGTTGATGCCGATGTCATTAAGCAGGGCCGCTTTTTCTGCGACTTCCGGCCACAGCGTGCTGCCATCGGGATAATACCAGTGGAAAAACTGCAAAAGGGTTGGGTTGTGCATGACAAACGTCCAGTCAGAGGAGAGGGAACTGGAAGTATGGGATAAGAGTGAAGAAATTACGCGGGTAAACTAAAAAAAGAGTGTTTACCCGCATAAGTCGGCCTTTACTGGTCTTTTGGGTAAAGAATATTACCCGCCATCTTGCCGTAAGAAGAGACAATGTTGTGTTGCTGCGTTGAGGTCGTGACCAGCGAGCGCAGTTCGCTCATACGTTCACCCAGCAACGTCTTCAGCGTGGTTTCATTCTTCAGAATTTGCTCAAGTACCGGGCGAATTTGTGCCCGCTGTAATGCGGACAGCGCACTGGCATCGTTATCACGCGCAACACGCTCGACGCTACTAACGTAAGTTGATTCGCAACTAAGCAACTCATCCCATTGTCCCTGCCGGGCATTTTCCAGCATGGCATTACTGAGCGTGAGTAAGTGTTGATATCCTTTTAGCAGCTCGAGTGGATGACTCATTAAAAGGTATCCTGCTGTGGCTGGTAATTAGGGCCAATCTGTTTCCACGCATCCGCAATATTATTGAGCAAGCCTTCGACTTCCGTAATGGCCTCAAGGTCGTTGTTCAGGTTAGCCTGTAACAGACGACGGGTCATATATTCATACAGATCGTCGAGATTAGCTGAAATTTCACCGCCAACCTCATGGTTCAGGCCTGCGCGCAGCCCGTTAGTAATGATATTAATGGCCTTAGATAAGGCGTTACCTTTACCGGGAATATCGCCTTGCTCAATTAAAATGGCAGCTTTTTTCATGGCGCTCAGGGCGCCATCAAAAAGCAGCACGACCAGCTGATGTGGGCTGGCGCTTAATACGGCGCTTTCCACACCTACCTGCGCATAGGCCTGAATACCGGACTTAGCGTACATGCTTACCACTCCTGTTATAGTTTGGCGAACTGCTGGGTCAAATAGTTACCGGTCTGGGTCATGGAGCTGACCAGGGTAGACAGACTGGTAAACTGTGTTTTGTAACGCGCCATGGTCGCCGCAATCTGGCTGTTTACTTCGTCGTACTGATCGGACAGTTTTTTCAGTGAGGTATTAATGCCGTTAGTGGCATTTTGTACCTGTCCGTCACTGGCCAGTATCTGCGTCAGTTTGTTATTTGCCTGTGTGGCAAACCCGGTTGTTTTACCGTCACCCGTCAGAAAGTTCAGGACATCTGTCGGTTGATTGGTCAGGGCTTTGTCCAGTTTGGTGCTGTCCACAGTCAGCTTGCCGTTAACGTCCTGCGTGATCCCCAGTTGTGACAGACTGGTCAGGTTTCCGCTGGCTTGTGCGCTGGACAGTTGACTGCGCAGGCTGGTCTGGATGTTACGTAAGGTATTATCACCCAACAGATCGCCGTTACCGGAACTTTGCGACTCACCCGCTTTCACCGCCGTGTATTTCGTCTGGTTACCGATAGTGGTTTGCAGGGAGTTGTAGGCATCCACGTAAGCCTGGATTGCCGCCGTCATTGGCTGATTGTCTGTGGCGACGGTCAGCGTTTCCGGTGTATTTGCAGCGGTGGTTTTCGTCAGGTTGAGCGTGACACCTTCAGGCGCGTCCGTGACGGTATTGCTGCTGCGGGTGATGGACACGCCGTTAATTTTTAACTGCGCATCTTTAGCGGCAACCTGTTCGGTCATCGCGTTGCTGCTGCCACCCGAACTGTAATTAATATACTGGGACAGCGTGCCGTCGTCCGTACTGACCGTCATCGCATTCGCTGTGCCACTGTCGCGTGCAGTCAGAGACAGATAATAGGTATTATCGTCTGCTTTAATAATACTGGCGTTTACGCTGCCTTGCTGTTTATTAATCGCATCGCGAATATCAGACAGGCTGGTTTGATCTTTGCTCAGTGTTACCGTGAGCGGCGATTTCTGCCCAGACTGGGAAATCGTAATCGTGCGAGATGCCAGGCTCTGATCACCTAAATCGGTATCTTTACTGCTGGCTGATTTTGACAGCAGCGATTGCGAAGAGGCGAGTTGAGTAACCTCAATAGAATAGTTACCGGCGGAGGCTTTGCTCGCCAGCGTGGCAGTGAAAGCGGTATTCGTGCTGGTGACTTTCGTAGCCGCAATTGTCGAGGCATTTTGCAATGCCGCCGCCGCGGTCTGCAATTTTGACAGGCCGGTTTTCACCACGCCCCAGGCGGTAAGCTGAGCGTTATAGGACGCCTGCTGCTTAGTAATAGGCGTCAGTTTAGTCTGCTCAGCGGATTCCAGGCTGCTGTAGAGAGTATTCAGGTCGAGGTTCGTACCAGCACCGAGTGAACTTACACTTGCCATGCTTTAATCCTTTACGAGTTTACGTTAAGTGAAATGGGTATCGGCAGCGAGTGGCAAAAGATTAGCCTGTTTCTGAAAAAATTGATGGCTGAATAAAACCCCTTTCTTTAATTGTCTTCCCGGATTTGGCTGGCGAAAAATTACTGAATTTTTTTTCTAAAGGTTGAACGAGGGCTGACGATAATCAGGTTGTCGGTAAGCTAGCCGAATTCAGACGCCTAATATGGCTCAATTTTTTAAAGGAAAAACATCATGGCAGTGATTAACACTAACACCCTGTCGCTGGTTACCCAGAACAACCTGAGCAAGTCACAGTCTTCTCTGGGTACTGCAATTGAGCGCCTGTCTTCTGGCCTGCGTATCAACAGCGCAAAAGACGATGCAGCCGGCGAAGCTATCGCTAACCGCTTCAGCTCTAACATCAACGGCCT
>NZ_SOAJ01000010.1:0-26255 GCF_004364735.1 Pantoea sp. PNA 14-12
TTCCGTACCACTGACGTGACCGGTTCAGTAGAGCTGCCAGAAGGCGTTGAAATGGTTATGCCAGGCGACAACATCAAAATGGTTGTTACCCTGATCCACCCAATCGCAATGGACGAAGGTCTGCGCTTCGCAATCCGCGAAGGTGGCCGTACCGTTGGCGCGGGCGTTGTTGCCAAAGTTATCGCTTAATTACCGATAATATTTGACGCAATGCACATGGAAAGGGCATCATTTGATGCCCTTTTTGTACGCTGTTTTATAGAACCTGACTCATCAGTGATTTTGCACCATAATCATTGCTGAGACAGGCTCTGTTATGCGGCGCTGGATACCGAGTTACGCCCCAAAAGCTCATTCGGTTTGGATGCCTCGCGATGCGGGGCAGAATAGTTTCTGAATTATTGTGGCAGGTTGGTTTATGAGTGCGAATACCGAAGCTCAAGGGAGCGGGCGCGGCCTCGAAGCGCTGAAATGGGTAGTGGTAGTCTTATTACTGCTTGCGGCGATCGTAGGTAACTACCTCTATCGTGATGTGACGTTACCTCTGCGTGCGTTGGCTGTTGTTATTTTGATTGCAGCAGCAGGCGGCATTGCGCTTTTAACGACCAAAGGCAAAGCGACCGTAGCCTTTGCACGTGAAGCAAGAACCGAAATGCGCAAGGTTATCTGGCCAACCCGCCAGGAGACACTGCATACCACGTTAATCGTTGCCGCGGTCACTGCCGTGATGTCACTGATTTTGTGGGGGCTGGATGGCATTCTGGTCCGTCTGGTATCGTTTATCACTGGCCTGAGGTTCTGAGATGTCTGAAGCTCCAAAAAAACGCTGGTACGTCGTGCAGGCGTTTTCCGGTTTTGAAGGCCGCGTAGCACAGTCGCTGCGTGAGCACATCAAATTGCACAACATGGAAGAGCTGTTTGGCGACGTCATGGTGCCGACTGAAGAAGTGGTCGAGATCCGTGGTGGTCAACGCCGTAAAAGCGAACGTAAATTCTTCCCAGGCTACGTTCTGGTTCAGATGGTAATGAATGATGCCAGCTGGCACCTCGTTCGCAGCGTGCCACGCGTAATGGGTTTCATCGGTGGTACTTCTGACCGCCCTGCGCCAATCAGCGATAAAGAAGTTGATGCGATCATGAACCGCCTGCAGCAGGTAGGTGACAAGCCACGTCCGAAAACGCTGTTCGAACCGGGCGAAATGGTACGCGTCAACGATGGTCCGTTTGCCGACTTTAACGGCGTGGTCGAAGATGTCGATTATGAGAAGAGTCGTCTGACTGTTTCGGTCTCCATCTTTGGACGTGCAACACCTGTCGAACTCGACTTCGGTCAGGTGGAGAAAGGCTAACCTTTCTTTCACTATTTGGCTGTTGCAGCAGGCGCGAAATTAAACTATAATTTCGCGCCTTTTGTTTTTATGCGCTGGCAACAGCGTGTAAATCGTTACCACGGGGAGCCTTTTAAAGGCGCTATAACCCAATTGAGGAATTATCATGGCTAAGAAAGTACAAGCCTACGTCAAGCTGCAGGTTGCAGCTGGTATGGCGAACCCAAGTCCACCAGTTGGTCCAGCTCTGGGTCAGCAGGGTGTTAACATCATGGAATTCTGTAAAGCGTTTAACGCCAAAACAGAATCACTGGAAAAAGGCCTGCCTACTCCAGTTGTTATCACCGTATACAGCGACCGTTCTTTCACCTTCATTACCAAAACGCCTCCGGCTGCCGTTCTGCTGAAAAAAGCAGCGGGCATCAAGTCTGGTTCTGGTAAGCCGAACAAAGATAAAGTCGGTAAAGTGACTCGTGCTCAGGTACGTGAAATCGCAGAAACTAAAGCTGCGGACATGACTGGTTCTGACGTTGAAGCGATGACTCGCTCAATCGAAGGTACTGCTCGTTCCATGGGCCTGGTAGTAGAGGACTAAGAAATGGCAAAGCTGACCAAGCGCATGAGCGTTATTCGCGACAAAGTTGACGCGACTAAGCAGTACGATATTGCTGAAGCAATCGCATTACTGAAAGAGCTGGCTACCGCTAAGTTCGTAGAAAGCGTAGACGTTGCTGTTAACCTCGGCATCGACGCTCGTAAATCTGACCAGAACGTGCGCGGCGCGACCGTTCTGCCACACGGTACAGGTCGTTCTGTACGTGTAGCCGTCTTCACCCAGGGCGCAAACGCTGAAGCTGCTAAAGCAGCTGGCGCTGAGCTGGTAGGTATGGAAGATCTGGCTGAGCAGATCAAGAAAGGCGAAATGAACTTTGACGTTGTTATTGCATCTCCAGATGCAATGCGCGTTGTTGGCCAGTTAGGCCAGGTTCTGGGTCCACGTGGCCTGATGCCAAACCCGAAAGTCGGTACTGTAACCCCGAACGTTGCTGAAGCGGTTAAGAACGCTAAAGCAGGTCAGGTTCGTTATCGTAACGACAAAAACGGCATCATCCACACTACCATCGGTAAAGTGGACTTCGATGCTGACAAACTGAAAGAAAACCTGGAATCTCTGCTGGTTGCGCTGAAAAAAGCAAAACCTGCTCAGGCGAAAGGCGTGTACATCAAGAAAGTCAGCATCTCTACCACCATGGGCGCCGGCGTTGCCGTTGACCAGGCTGGTCTGAGCGCAGCGGCAAACTAATTGCTGCTTGAAACGGGCGAAAAATTCACCTAGAATCTTACGCCCGTTGTTCTGCATTCATGCAGATGTCATCGTGAGTAAGTCAGATTGTGCGAATGCAGCGACTGAGTCAGTCGCCTGAAACACAGTAAAGTGTTCAGCAGGCCTTATAAAGGCTGTCAGTGCAAGGCAATCTGAGCCACGATGTACAGCCGAATTTTAGGTTGGAGCCAGGCCTTATCCTGGCCTCCGTCCAAGACCGCAGGAGCTGCACATTTTCGGATGTAATGCTTAATACC
This sequence comes from Pantoea sp. PNA 14-12, assembly GCF_004364735.1. NCBI lineage: Bacteria > Pseudomonadati > Pseudomonadota > Gammaproteobacteria > Enterobacterales > Erwiniaceae > Pantoea > Pantoea sp. PNA 14-12. Next base: position 2,910 of record NZ_SOAJ01000010.1, read on the forward strand.
CTGCGTAGACGGTGACAGAACCAAAAGAATTTTTCTTTACTGGATTCTGCTCACCGTGTAATAGCGCTTATTTTCCTTCGGGCGAATAAGTGAAGTGAGTTCCGGGGAAATCCATCCCCGGTCAAATCCAGGAGCTAAAGCTAATGGCATTAAATCTTCAAGACAAACAAGCGATTGTTGCTGAAGTCAGCGAAGTAGCCAAAGGTGCGCTTTCAGCGGTTGTTGCGGATTCTCGTGGCGTTACCGTTGATAAAATGACCGAACTGCGTAAAGCAGGTCGTGAAGCTGGCGTTTACATGCGTGTTGTTCGTAACACCCTGCTGCGCCGCGTCGTTGAAGGTACTCAGTTCGAGTGCCTGAAAGACACGTTTGTTGGTCCGACCCTGATTGCATATTCTATGGAACACCCGGGCGCTGCTGCTCGTCTGTTCAAAGATTTCGCGAAAGCGAATGCAAAATTTGAGGTCAAAGCTGCAGCCTTTGAAGGTGAGCTGATCACGGCGGCCAATATTGACCGTCTGGCAACGCTGCCGACCTACGAAGAAGCACTGGCACGTCTGATGTCGACCATGAAAGAAGCCGCTGCCGGCAAACTGGTTCGCACTCTGGCTGCTGTTCGCGATGCAAAAGAAGCGGCTTAAGGCCTCTCTTTTCTTCGTACTTGCTAACGTATAAACTTTTTCTGATTCTTAGGAACAATTGTTATGTCTATCACTAAAGACCAAATTCTGGAAGCCGTTGCCGCTATGTCCGTAATGGAAGTAGTTGAGCTGGTTTCTGCTATGGAAGAAAAATTCGGCGTTTCTGCTGCTGCTGCTGTAGCTGTTGCTGCTGGCCCAGCTGAAGCTGTTGAAGAGAAAACTGAATTCGACGTTATCCTGAAAGCTGTTGGCGCGAACAAAGTTGCAGTAATCAAAGCTGTTCGTACCGCAACTGGTCTGGGCCTGAAAGAAGCCAAAGATCTGGTTGAAGCAACTGGCGTGATCAAAGAAGGCATCAGCAAAGATGACGCAGCTGCACTTGAAGCTGCTCTGAAAGAAGCTGGCGCTGAAGTTGAAGTTAAGTAAGACAACCCTCGGGTTGCAGTCTGAGTAATATCAGACTGATGGCTGGTGACTTTTTGGTCACCAGCCTTTTTGCGCTCCAGGGCCTCAATGGGGTTTCGCACTGTTTGTCCATTGTTGCTCTTCAATATCTTTCTCTATCGACGACTTAATATACTGCTTTCCTGTGCGGGTTCCCTGCCCACGCTGAAGCAATGAAATGATTTAAGCGTGATAGAAAGAGGTATTGCACACACTGCCGGGCAGTGCGTGAATCAAACAAAATCGTGTTGCATGAACTGTCCTGTCAGGACGGACAGCGTGGGTCGACTTGTCAGCTAGCTGAGGAACCCTATGGTTTACTCCTATACCGAGAAAAAACGTATTCGTAAGGATTTTGGTAAACGTCCACAAGTTTTGGACATACCTTATCTCCTTTCTATCCAGCTTGATTCGTTTCAGAAGTTTATCGAGCAAGATCCAGAAGGTCAGTACGGACTGGAAGCTGCCTTCCGCTCTGTATTCCCTATCGCGAGCTACAGCGGCAACTCTGAGTTGCAGTATGTCAGCTATCGCTTAGGTGAACCTGTCTTTGACGTGAAAGAATGTCAGATCCGTGGCGTGACCTACTCGGCACCGCTGCGCGTCAAACTGCGTCTGGTGATCTATGAGCGCGAAGCGCCAGAAGGCACAGTAAAAGACATTAAAGAACAAGAAGTCTACATGGGTGAAATTCCACTCATGACAGACAACGGTACCTTTGTTATCAACGGTACTGAGCGTGTTATCGTTTCTCAGCTGCATCGTAGTCCTGGCGTATTCTTTGACAGCGATAAGGGTAAAACCCACTCATCGGGTAAAGTGCTGTATAACGCACGTATCATTCCTTACCGTGGTTCATGGCTGGACTTCGAGTTTGACCCGAAAGACAACCTTTTCGTCCGTATTGACCGTCGTCGTAAGCTGCCGGCCAGTATCATCCTGCGCGCACTGCATTACACCACTGCTGAAATCCTCGATATCTTCTTCGAGAAAGTGGTGTATGAAATCCGTGACAACAAGCTGCAGATGGAACTGGTGCCAGAGCGCCTGCGTGGTGAAACCGCGACCTTCGATATCGAATCGAACGGCACGGTCTACGTTGAGAAAGGGCGTCGCATCACTGCGCGTCACATTCGTCAGCTCGAAAAAGACGGTATCCAGCACATTGAAGTGCCTGTTGAATATATTGCAGGCAAAGTGGTCTCTAAAGATTATATCGATGAGAACACCGGTGAACTGATTATCGCAGCAAACATGGAGCTGTCGCTGGATCTGCTGGCCAAGCTGAGCCAGGCGGGTCACAAGCGTATCGAAACGCTGTTCACCAACGATCTGGATCACGGCCCTTATATCTCCGAGACCCTGCGCGTCGACCCAACCAACGATCGCCTGAGCGCGCTGGTTGAGATTTACCGCATGATGCGTCCTGGTGAGCCACCTACGCGTGAAGCAGCAGAGAACCTGTTCGAGAACCTGTTCTTCTCTGAAGATCGTTACGATCTTTCTGCTGTCGGCCGCATGAAGTTCAACCGTTCATTGCTGCGTGATGAAATCGAAGGTTCAGGTATCCTGAGCAAAGAAGACATCATCGAAGTGATGAAAAAGCTGATCGACATCCGTAACGGTAAAGGCGAAGTGGACGATATCGACCACCTCGGTAACCGTCGTATTCGTTCAGTGGGTGAAATGGCGGAAAACCAGTTCCGCGTCGGCCTGGTCCGTGTTGAGCGTGCAGTGAAAGAGCGTCTTTCTCTGGGCGACCTCGACACATTGATGCCTCAGGACATGATCAACGCCAAGCCTATTTCGGCGGCGGTGAAAGAGTTCTTTGGTTCAAGCCAGCTGTCCCAGTTTATGGATCAGAACAACCCGTTGTCAGAGATTACGCACAAGCGTCGTATCTCTGCTCTCGGCCCGGGTGGTTTAACCCGTGAGCGTGCCGGCTTCGAAGTGCGTGACGTACACCCAACGCACTACGGTCGTGTCTGCCCAATCGAAACCCCTGAAGGTCCGAACATCGGTCTGATCAACTCCTTGTCTGTATATGCGCAGACGAACGAGTACGGTTTCCTGGAAACCCCTTATCGTCGCGTGATCGACGGTGTGGTTTCTGATGAAATTCATTACCTGTCTGCCATCGAAGAAGGTAACTATGTCATCGCTCAGGCGAACACCAATCTGTCAGAAGAAGGTGCGTTCGTTGATGACCTGGTGACCTGCCGTAGCAAAGGTGAATCGAGTCTGTTCAGCCGCGATCAGGTTGACTACATGGACGTTTCGACCCAACAGGTTGTTTCCGTCGGTGCATCACTGATCCCGTTCCTGGAACACGATGATGCTAACCGCGCCCTGATGGGTGCGAACATGCAACGTCAGGCCGTTCCTACACTGCGTGCCGATAAGCCGCTGGTAGGGACCGGTATGGAGCGCGCGGTTGCCGTTGACTCCGGTGTTACCGCTGTGGCGAAACGTGGCGGTACCGTTCAGTACGTTGATGCATCACGTATCGTTATCAAAGTTAACGAAGACGAAATGTATCCGGGCGAAGCGGGCATCGACATCTACAACCTGACCAAATACACCCGTTCTAACCAGAACACCTGTATCAACCAGATGCCATGTGTATCTCTGGGCGAGCCAGTTGAGCGTGGTGATGTGCTGGCTGATGGCCCGTCTACCGATCTCGGTGAACTGGCGCTGGGTCAGAACATGCGCGTCGCGTTCATGCCGTGGAACGGTTACAACTTCGAAGACTCCATCTTAGTCTCCGAGCGCGTGGTGCAGGAAGATCGCTTCACGACCATCCACATTCAGGAACTGGCCTGTGTGTCTCGCGACACCAAGCTGGGGCCAGAAGAGATTACCGCTGACATCCCGAACGTGGGTGAGGCTGCACTCTCTAAACTGGATGAATCCGGTATCGTTTACATCGGTGCGGAAGTGACCGGTGGTGACATTCTGGTTGGTAAAGTGACGCCAAAAGGCGAAACCCAGCTGACACCAGAAGAGAAACTGCTGCGTGCGATCTTCGGTGAGAAAGCGTCTGACGTGAAAGACTCTTCTCTGCGCGTGCCTAACGGTGTTTCGGGTACGGTTATCGACGTTCAGGTCTTCACCCGCGATGGCGTGGAAAAAGACAAACGTGCGCTGGAAATCGAAGAGATGCAGCTGAAGCAGGCGAAGAAAGACCTGTCTGAAGAGCTGCAGATTCTGGAAGCGGGCCTGTTCAGCCGTATCCAGTCTGTCCTGATTTCTGGTGGCGTCGAAGCAGACAAACTGGACAAGCTGCCGCGTGAGCGTTGGCTGGAACTGGGTCTGACTGACGAAGCCAAGCAAAACCAGCTGGAACAGCTGGCAGAGCAGTACGACGAACTGAAGCACGAGTTTGAGAAAAAACTCGAAGGCAAGCGTCGTAAAATCACACAAGGCGATGATCTGGCACCAGGCGTGCTGAAAATCGTTAAGGTTTATCTGGCCGTTAAACGTCAGATTCAGCCTGGTGATAAGATGGCAGGTCGTCACGGTAACAAAGGTGTTATCTCGAAGATCAACCCAATCGAAGACATGCCTTACGATGAGAACGGTACGCCGGTCGATATCGTACTGAACCCGCTGGGCGTACCTTCACGTATGAACATCGGTCAGATCCTTGAGACGCACTTAGGGATGGCAGCGAAAGGTATCGGCGAGAAAATTAACGCGATGCTGAAGAAGCAGGAAGAAGTCGCCAAACTGCGCGAATTCATCCAGCGTGCTTACGATCTGGGCACAGATGTGCGTCAGAAAGTTGACCTGAATACCTTTAGTGATGACGAAGTTCTGCGTCTGGCTGAAAACCTGAAAAAAGGTATGCCGATCGCCACGCCGGTGTTTGATGGTGCGAAAGAGAGCGAAATCAAAGAGCTGTTAGAGCTCGGCGGTCTGCCTTCTTCCGGTCAGATTACCCTGTTTGATGGTCGCACTGGTGAGCAGTTCGAACGTCAGGTAACCGTTGGTTATATGTACATGCTGAAACTCAACCACCTGGTTGATGACAAGATGCACGCACGTTCTACCGGTTCCTACAGCCTCGTTACTCAGCAGCCGCTGGGTGGTAAGGCACAGTTCGGTGGTCAGCGCTTCGGTGAGATGGAAGTATGGGCACTGGAAGCATACGGTGCGGCATATACCCTTCAGGAAATGCTTACCGTTAAGTCTGATGACGTTAACGGCCGTACCAAGATGTATAAGAACATCGTGGATGGCAACCATCAGATGGAACCTGGCATGCCAGAATCGTTCAACGTACTGTTGAAAGAGATTCGCTCGCTGGGTATCAACATCGAGCTGGAAGACGAGTAACCCTCAGTAGCAGGCTTCGGCCTGTAAGCGCAGGGTTAACGCGCTCGCATTTGTACTGGTTATGGGGCGTTCAATTTCGGTTGGACGCCCCTGAGTCTCACTCCGACGGGAGCTAATCCGTGAAAGACTTACTTAAGTTTCTGAAAGCGCAAACTAAGACCGAAGAGTTTGATGCGATCAAAATTGCGCTGGCTTCGCCAGACATGATCCGTTCATGGTCTTTTGGTGAAGTTAAAAAGCCGGAAACCATTAACTACCGTACCTTCAAGCCAGAGCGTGACGGTCTTTTCTGTGCCCGTATTTTTGGACCGGTAAAAGATTACGAATGCCTGTGCGGTAAGTACAAGCGTTTAAAACATCGTGGCGTAATCTGCGAGAAGTGTGGCGTAGAAGTTACACAGACCAAAGTACGTCGTGAGCGCATGGGCCACATTGAGCTGGCATCACCGACTGCGCACATTTGGTTCCTGAAATCACTGCCATCGCGTATCGGCTTGCTGCTGGATATGCCGCTGCGTGATATCGAGCGCGTGCTGTACTTCGAATCTTATGTTGTGATCGAAGGCGGCATGACTAACCTGGAAAAACGTCAGATTCTGACGGAAGAGCAGTACCTTGACGCGCTGGAAGAGTTCGGTGACGAATTCGACGCGAAGATGGGTGCAGAAGCTATCCAGGCGCTGCTGAAAAATATGGATCTGGAGCAAGAGTGCGAGCAGCTGCGTGAAGAGCTGAACGAAACCAACTCCGAGACCAAGCGTAAAAAACTGACCAAGCGTATCAAGCTGCTGGAAGCGTTCGTTCAGTCTGGTAATAAGCCAGAGTGGATGATCCTGACCGTTCTGCCGGTTCTGCCGCCTGATCTGCGTCCGCTGGTACCGCTGGATGGTGGTCGTTTCGCTACGTCGGATCTGAACGATCTGTATCGTCGCGTGATCAACCGTAACAACCGTCTGAAACGCCTGCTGGATCTGGCTGCGCCAGATATCATCGTACGTAACGAAAAACGTATGCTGCAGGAAGCGGTTGATGCCCTGCTGGATAACGGTCGTCGCGGTCGTGCGATCACCGGTTCTAACAAGCGTCCTCTGAAATCTTTGGCCGATATGATCAAAGGTAAGCAGGGTCGTTTCCGTCAGAACCTGCTCGGTAAGCGTGTCGACTACTCCGGTCGTTCTGTTATTACCGTTGGTCCATACCTGCGTCTGCATCAGTGCGGTCTGCCGAAGAAAATGGCACTGGAGCTGTTCAAACCGTTCATCTACGGCAAGCTGGAACTGCGTGGCCTGGCCACCACCATCAAAGCCGCGAAGAAGATGGTTGAGCGTGAAGAAGCTGTCGTTTGGGATATCCTGGACGAAGTCATCCGCGAACACCCGGTCCTGCTGAACCGTGCACCAACGCTGCACCGTTTAGGTATCCAGGCCTTTGAACCGGTTCTGATCGAAGGTAAAGCAATCCAGCTTCACCCGCTGGTTTGTGCGGCCTATAACGCCGACTTCGATGGTGACCAGATGGCTGTTCACGTACCGCTGACGCTGGAAGCCCAGCTGGAAGCGCGTGCGCTGATGATGTCGACCAACAACATTCTGTCACCGGCGAACGGCGAGCCAATCATCGTTCCTTCACAGGACGTTGTACTGGGTCTGTACTACATGACCCGCGACAAAGTGAATGCCAAAGGTGAAGGCATGGTGCTGACCGGCCCGAAAGAAGCTGAGCGTGTTTATCGCGCTGGCCTGGCCGAGCTGCATGCGCGCGTTAAAGTGCGTATCACTGAGTACAGCAAAAACGAGCAGGATGAGTTCGTTGCGAAAACCAGCTTGATCGACACCACCATTGGTCGTTCGATTCTGTGGATGATCGTACCGAAAGGTCTGCCTTTCTCCATCGTCAACCAGGCGCTGGGTAAAAAGGCTATCTCTAAAATGCTGAACACCTGTTATCGCATTTTGGGCCTGAAGCCGACCGTTATCTTTGCTGACCAGACCATGTACACCGGTTTCGCCTACGCCGCCCGTTCAGGTGCGTCTGTTGGTATCGACGACATGGTTATCCCAGCCAAGAAAGTGGAAATCATCTCTGAAGCCGAAGCCGAAGTGGCCGAAATTCAGGAACAGTTCCAGTCTGGTCTGGTTACCGCCGGCGAACGTTACAACAAAGTCATCGATATCTGGGCTGCCGCGAACGAGCGCGTAGCGAAGGCGATGATGGAAAACCTCTCAACCGAGACCGTGATTAACCGTGACGGCGAAGAAGAGAAACAGGTTTCCTTTAACAGCATCTTTATGATGGCCGACTCCGGTGCGCGTGGTTCTGCTGCACAGATTCGTCAGCTGGCCGGTATGCGTGGTCTGATGGCTAAGCCAGATGGCTCCATCATTGAAACGCCTATCACCGCGAACTTCCGTGAAGGTCTGAACGTACTTCAGTACTTCATCTCGACGCACGGTGCACGTAAAGGTCTGGCAGATACCGCACTGAAAACCGCGAACTCCGGTTATCTGACGCGTCGTCTGGTTGACGTTGCGCAAGATCTGGTTGTCACCGAAGACGACTGTGGTACACACGAAGGCATCATGATGACGCCAGTCATCGAAGGTGGCGACGTGAAAGAGCCACTGCGTGAGCGCGTTCTGGGCCGTGTAACGGCAGAAGACGTTCTGAAGCCTGGCACGGCTGACATTCTGGTTCCACGTAACACACTGCTTGATGAGCACTGGTGTGACGTGCTGGAACTGAACTCAGTCGACAGCGTGAAGGTGCGTTCGGTTGTAGGTTGTGAAACCGACTTTGGTGTGTGTGCGCATTGCTATGGTCGCGACCTGGCACGTGGTCACATCATCAACAAAGGCGAAGCAATCGGTGTTATCGCAGCACAGTCAATCGGTGAGCCGGGTACACAGCTGACGATGCGTACGTTCCACATCGGTGGTGCGGCATCTCGTGCGGCAGCTGAATCCAGCATTCAGGTGAAGAACAAAGGTACCATCAAGCTGACCAATGCTAAGTCGGTAACGAACTCAGCAGGCAAGCTGGTGATCACCTCGCGTAACGTTGAACTGAAAATGATCGACGAATTTGGCCGTACGAAAGAGAGCTATAAAGTTCCTTACGGTGCGACCATGGCGAAAGGTGATGGTGAGCAGGTTGCTGCGGGTGAAACCGTTGCAAACTGGGATCCGCATACCATGCCAGTTATCACAGAAGTGGGCGGTTTCATTCGCTTCACCGACATGATCGACGGTCAGACCATTACGCGTCAGACTGATGACTTAACAGGTCTGTCATCGCTGGTGGTTCTGGACTCTGCAGAACGTACCTCAGGTGGTAAAGATCTGCGTCCGGCACTGAAAATCGTTGATGCCAACGGCAATGATGTTCTGATCCCAGGTACCGATATGCCTGCTCAGTACTTCCTGCCAGGTAAAGCGATTGTACAGCTGGAAGATGGCGTGAAGATCAGCTCGGGTGATACCCTGGCGCGTGTTCCGCAGGAATCTGGCGGTACCAAGGATATTACCGGTGGTCTGCCACGCGTTGCTGACCTGTTCGAAGCGCGTCGTCCGAAAGAGCCAGCAATCCTGGCGGAGATCAGCGGCATCATCTCCTTCGGTAAAGAAACCAAAGGTAAGCGTCGTCTGGTGATTACACCGCTGGATGGTAGCGATCCGTACGAAGAGATGATTCCGAAATGGCGTCAGCTGAACGTGTTCGAAGGTGAACGTGTTGAGCGCGGTGACGTGGTTTCCGATGGTCCAGAGTCACCACATGACATCCTGCGTTTACGTGGCGTGCATGCGGTTACCCGTTACATCACTAACGAAGTGCAGGAAGTTTACCGTCTGCAAGGCGTTAAGATTAACGATAAGCACATCGAAGTCATCGTTCGTCAGATGCTGCGTAAAGCTACTATCATGAGCGCGGGCAGCACCGAGTTCCTGGAAGGTGAGCAGGCTGAATTCTCTCGCATCAAGATCTCTAACCGTGAACTTGAAGCGAACGGAAAAGTTGGCGCAACCTTCGTACGTGACCTGCTGGGTATCACTAAAGCGTCACTGGCAACCGAATCGTTCATCTCTGCAGCATCGTTCCAGGAAACTACACGTGTCCTGACTGAAGCGGCAGTAGCAGGCAAGCGCGACGAACTGCGCGGTCTGAAAGAGAACGTGATCGTGGGTCGTTTGATCCCGGCCGGTACCGGTTACGCTTATCACCAGGATCGTATGCGTCGTCGTGCGGCAGGCGAAGTGCCAGCTGCACCGCAGGTGACTGCTGACGAAGCATCCGCAAGCCTGGCGGAGTTACTGAACGCGGGTCTTGGCGGTAACAACGACGAGTAATTGTCAAACGCCCGATAAAAAACCCTGCTCCGGCAGGGTTTTTTTTTTGCCTGCGAGATCAGGCTGTCTTGTACAGGCGGCACCGGCATTCATAACGCGTACTGTCGTGAAGAGTGTTTTCCGAAGTCCGTCCTGTTAACGAAATCGACTCACGCCTGTTTCCAGGCGAGCCGTAATTAAAAGCGTTTATTGATATCGCTTCTCTTTAACCCGATATCTTTCAGCGCACTGTCGCTCAGTCTGCATAAAATCATGCGGGTTTCGCGCCGACACTGCCAGCGACGAAAATGATGCCAGATAAAGCGAAACAGGCTGAGTGAAACTGCAAAGGGTTTAGCGCTACGATTTTCCTCATATCCCATGATCCTGCCCTCAGTAAGTAACCTGAGAAATATTTTCATGCAGATACAATTTCCAATACAGATGCACCCGAAGCAATTATTTAACATACAGATTGCCGTCAGCGTGGACTGAATGGTAGAAATACAGGCTGTCTGTACTGTTTTGTCGGGTCATCAACCTGGCTGAGGTCAATCATGACGCGCTATCAACATTTAGCCACATTGCTGGAAAAACGTATTGAACAGGGGTTGTACCAAAGTGGCGAGCGCCTGCCCTCCGTTCGGAGTTTGAGCGTCGAACATGGTGTCAGCATCAGCACGGTACAGCAGGCCTATTATCTGCTGGAGCAGAAACAGCTGATTATTCCGCAGGCGCGTTCCGGGTATTTTGTGGCGCCGCATAAGGCGATGCCACCCATTCCGGCCTTAACGCGTCCGGCGCAATATCCGGTGGAAATTACCCAGTGGGATGCGGTGCTTGACCTGCTTAACAGCCGCCGGGAACAGGATGTACTGCAACTGGGCAGCGGTATGCCGGATTTAACGCAGTCCACACTGAAACCTCTGTGGAAGGCGTTTAGCCGTCAGGCGCAGCAGCAGGAAAGCACGCTGCTGAATTACGACAACCTTTACGGTGTCGCCCGGCTGAGAGAACAAATTGCCCGGTTGATGATCGACAGCGGCTGCCAGCTGACCTCAGAAGATATTGTGATTACCACAGGCTGCCACGAAGCGCTGTCAGTGTCCGTGCGCGCAGTATGCCAGCCCGGCGATATCATTGCGGTCGAATCGCCGTCATTTCACGGCATCATGCAGACATTACGTGGGTTCGGCATTCGGGCCATTGAGATTCCGACCGATTCTGTAACGGGAATCAGCCTTGAAGCGCTGGAACTGGCCTTTGATCAGTGGCCGATCAAAGCGGTCGTCGTCGTCCCTAACTGCAACAATCCTCTTGGCTTTATCATGCCCGAAAAGCGCAAGCGCGCGCTGCTGAGTCTGGTACAGCGTTTTGATGCGGCGATCATTGAAGACGATGTTTATGGTGAGCTGGCCTGGGAGTACCCGCGGCCTTCATCCATTAAATCTCTGGATACAGAAGGACGCGTATTGCTGTGCAGCTCGTTTTCCAAAACGCTGGCACCGGGTTTACGTGTGGGCTGGGTGGCGCCCGGACGCTTCCGCGATCGTGTTTTGCATATGAAATACATTGTGACAGGTTCTACCGCCACTCAGCCTCAGCATGCCGTAGCTGACTTTATCCAGCAGGGCCATTACCAGACGCATCTTCGGCGGATGCGCCAGGTTTACCAGCGCAATTACGACACCTTTTCCTGCTGGGTACGGCATTACTTCCCTTGCGGTATCTGCGTCACGCGGCCTCAGGGCGGTTTTTTGATGTGGATTGAATTGCCTGAGGCATTTGATGCGGTGCAGCTCAACCACGAATTACGCAAATCAGGGATCCAGATTGCCGTAGGCTCGCTGTTTTCGGCCTCCGGAAAGTACCGTAACTGTCTGCGCCTGAATTACGCCTTGCCCTCAAGCAGTAAGATTGAACAGGCACTGGCCTTGACCGGTAAGGCTGTCGAGCGGGCGATGGCCGCCTGTGCGCATCAGCCGTCGGCTGACCTGTCCGCCGTTATCGATATCATTGCTTCAGGTAGTGAGAAGCAGGGCCAGAAAGAGGAGGGAACTGGCCCTGGTCAGGCCATCCCGGCCGGACGCCAGTGACTTTAAAGGACAGAAAAAAGCCGCGCCAGTCGCAATGTTCATTGCCGTGCGCGGCTTTCCAGTTTTTATCTGCCTGTTGCACCACGTGCGCGTTTATCTGCGCGACAGGGTGGTTAATGCCCGGATTCGGGCTCAACAAGCCGTAACAGCTCGCGGGTGGCCGCCCGCCAGTCCTCTGCCTGCGTAATGGCGCTCACCACGGCGATACTGCCGACACCAGTTTCCAGTACCGCCGGAACGCGATCAATGCTGATGCCGCCAATCGCCACGGTAGAGATCCCCTGCAACCGACTCAGATGGCGTTTAAGTTCAGACAAACCCTGCGGAGAAGAGGGCATCACCTTCGTCTGGGTAGGAAAGATATGTCCCAGCGCAATGTAGGAAGGACGCAGCGCCAGCGCCCGATCCAGCTCAGCATCATCGTGCGTGGAAATGCCCAGGCGCAAGCCTGCGTCCAGAATGCGCTGCACATTGGCAACGGCCAGATCTTCCTGCCCCAGATGAACGCCATAAGCCTTATGCTTAATCGCCAGCTGCCAGTAGTCATTAATAAACAGGCGCGCCTGGTAACGCTGACCTGTTGCGATAGCCTGGATGATGGTGGGTTCAACGATCTCATCTGGCAGATCCTTAATCCGCAGCTGAATCGTGCGCACCCCGGCATCCAGTAAGCGTTCGATCCATTCGACGCTGTCGACCACCGGATACAGCCCTAATCGCGGCGCGGTAGCGGGAAAGGCGTTCATTTACTCCTCCTTAATCGCTGTGGCGGGATGATAGAGTTCACCGCCCCGTTCACGGAAATGATCAGACATCTGCGCCATGCCAACCTCAATAGCCTGCGCTTCCGCTTCCTGTCTGGCAGCATAGTCACGCACTTCCTGCGTGATCTTCATTGAGCAAAACTTAGGGCCGCACATTGAACAGAAGTGGGCGACTTTACCCGATTCCTGTGGCAACGTTTCATCGTGATAGGCCCGGGCTGTATGAGGATCCAGCGCCAGATTGAACTGATCTTCCCAGCGAAATTCGAAGCGCGCTTTCGACATGGCGTTGTCGCGGATCTGCGCCCCCGGATGGCCTTTGGCCAGATCGGCAGCATGCGCGGCGATCTTGTAGGTGATTAATCCCTGTTTCACATCCTCTTTGTTTGGCAGGCCAAGATGCTCCTTCGGCGTGACGTAACACAACATCGCGCAGCCAAACCAGCCAATCATGGCGGCACCGATGCCAGAGGTAAAATGATCGTAGCCCGGCGCAATGTCGGTCGTCAGTGGGCCCAGAGTATAAAACGGCGCTTCATGGCAATGTTCCAGCTGCTCTGTCATGTTGCGACGGATCATCTGCATCGGGATATGGCCGGGGCCTTCGATCATCACCTGTACGTCATATTCCCAGGCTATTTTTGTCAGTTCACCCAGCGTGTGCAGCTCAGCGAACTGTGCTTCGTCGTTGGCGTCCTGAATCGATCCGGGGCGTAATCCGTCGCCCAGTGACAAAGCGATATCGTAGGCTGCGCAAATTTCACAGATGTCGCGGAAGTGTTCATAGAGAAAGCTCTCTTTGTGATGAGACAGGCACCACTTCGCCATAATGGAGCCACCACGGGACACAATACCGGTCAGGCGTTTTGCAGTCATAGGAACGTAGCGCAGCAGCACACCCGCATGGATAGTAAAATAATCCACGCCCTGTTCGGCCTGCTCCAGTAACGTATCGCGGAAAATGTCCCAGTTCAGGTTTTCAGCCACACCGTTGACCTTCTCCAGTGCCTGATAAATCGGAACAGTGCCGATGGGAACAGGACTATTACGTAGAATCCATTCACGGGTTTCATGAATATAGCGTCCGGTCGACAGATCCATGACCGTGTCCGCGCCCCAGCGTGTGGACCAGACCAGCTTTTCTACTTCTTCTTCAATAGACGAGGTCACCGCTGAGTTACCAATGTTGGCATTCACCTTCACCAGAAAGTTGCGTCCAATGATCATCGGTTCGGATTCGGGATGGTTGATATTGGCCGGAATAATGGCGCGGCCAGCGGCCACTTCCTGGCGTACAAACTCGGGGGTAATGTTTTCGGGCAGATGGGCACCAAAGCTGTGGCCCGGATGCTGTTGCAGCAGTACCTCACCACGAATGCGCTCACGGCCCATGTTCTCCCTGATGGCGATGAACTCCATCTCTGGCGTGATGATTCCCCGACGCGCGTAATGTAACTGGGTCACACAGCGGCCGGCTTTAGCACGGCGCGGCGTTGGCAGATGTTCAAAGCGCAGGTGATCCAGTCCGTCATCAGCCAGTCGCTGCTGCGTATACGCCGAGCTAATCTGCGTCAGTTTTTCGCTGTCGTCGCGCTCTTCAATCCAGCGAGCACGCAGTTTATCCAGTCCGCGATGCACGTCGATTTTTGCTGCCGGATCGCCATAGGCACCGGCGGTGTCATAAACCGGCACAGGCTCATTTTCCTGGTAAACGGGCTCATCTTTACTGCCGCCGGTCAATGTAGGGCTAAGCTGGATTTCGCGCATGGGGACACGAATGTCGTCACGACTGCCGGTCAGCCAGATACGTTTTGAGTTGGGAAAGGCACTGCCACCCTGCAGGGAATCAATGAATTCCTGTGCCTGAGCACGTTGTTCGCGACGGGTCGTTTTCGTAGTAGACATAGCAATATTCCAGTAAGTGGGAAGGTTGCTTGTCCGGAGTTCGGAAGGAGTAACGGCACAGCGGGCACCCTGAGTGCGGCGTACCGTAAAAATTTACTCTTGTTCCCTTCGCAGGTTCTAACCTGATCAGGTTCCGCGGATCCCGAATTAACGGTCTCAGCCCAATGGGCACTCCGACAAGATTTGGTTTAACGGTTAATCAGGTCCCGCAAGGACGTGCAACCGTCAAACCCTGACAACATAAAACAGATGTTTTAAAGCCCACTCAGCATAAGGGGGCTTTTTATGAATCACAAGTTATTTACATTTGCGGCACTGTTAAGCAGGGCGGGCAATTTCACTGTCGTTCGCCACAGGCGGAGTCAGGTGATTGTCCCATGCCATTTGGATAAGCTTGTCTTCAAGGGTAAAACGCGCTTCAAGAGCTTCGCCGACTTCTGACAAGGCGTGCTGAAACGTCACATAGTTGTCGTCGTCGATGGCCTGTTGCAGGTGGCCGTCATACAGCTGCATCAACTGCTCGGTATTGGCTTCCAGCGACGGGTAAATCTGCGCTGCAGCCAGCAGCGGACTGGTGCCGTCCATCTCTGCAATCAAACGCTGGTAAAGGCTAAAGTGACCGGATGAAAGATAATCGACCAGCGTGTGGCAAAAGTTATCCAGTGCCTGCTCGTCCAGGCGAGTCAGCGCTTCTTTTTTCGGCTTGATGCCGACCAAATGGTAATAAGAAACCAACAGCTGGCGGCGAGCTGCCAGCCATGAATCTACCAGTTCATTACTGCCACCTACGCGTTGGGTCAGAACGTCTAACTGGTTAAGCATAGTTAACTCCGTATGCGTTATGCACCTTCATATTTCAGATTAGCGATGCGCCAATTGCGCTTGTTCTCCGCGAACCTGTCGGGATAAATAAGCGTGCTGTCGTCTTGCAACCAGAATTATTTGGGTATAGTTGTTCATCTACACACTTAACATCGGGACTTCAGCGTGCGGGTTGACGCTAAGGATGACGAAATAAATGCAATGCGAAATTTCAAGCGTAGACGCTGGATGGTGGATTGTCAGTAGTGAACAGAAAATTTGGTTACCGCAAGGCGATTTACCTCACGGAAACGCACAGCAGTTTGGCCTTACCGGGCACCAGGGGCGCGTGATTGGCGAATGGCAGGGAGAGAAGGTCTGGCTGATTTGTGAAACGCGTTCGTCAGATATGTTGTCGTTGCGCCAGTTACTCAACGAAGATCCGGGCCTGTTTCAGCTGGCCGGGCGCGGTGTGCAGTTAGCAGAGTTTTACCGATCCCATCGCTGGTGCGGCTATTGTGGTCATGAGATGCATGCCAGTAAACGCGAATTTGCCTGCCTGTGTAGCCATTGCCGTGAACGTTATTACCCACAAATTGCGCCCTGTATTATCGTTGCTATCCGCCGTGGAGATGAGATCCTGCTGGCCAACCATGCGCGTCATCGTAATAACATTTACACTGTGCTGGCCGGGTTCGTTGAAGTCGGTGAGACCATTGAACAGGCGGTTGCACGCGAAGTGATGGAAGAGAGCAACGTGCGCGTGAAGAATGTCCGTTATGTCACTTCCCAGCCCTGGCCTTTCCCGCAGTCCTTAATGATGGCCTTTATGGCGGAGTATGACGGCGGCGACTTACAGCACGACGGTAAAGAGCTGTTGGATGCCGGATGGTTCCGTTTTGATGCGCTGCCTTTACTGCCTCCACCTGGCACCGTTGCCCGTCGATTAATTGAAGATACCGTTGCCCTCTGCCGCGCTGAGGCGTGAGAGTGCTACACTACTCGCTTGATACCGAGAGAGTCCTGACATGAGTGAACTGAAGAACGACCGTTATTTGCGCGCCCTGTTACGCCAGCCTGTCGATGTTACCCCCGTATGGATGATGCGCCAGGCCGGACGATATTTGCCGGAATATAAAGCCACGCGTGCCCAGGCGGGCGACTTTATGTCGCTGTGTAAGAATGCCGAGCTGGCCTGCGAAGTCACCCTGCAACCATTGCGTCGCTACAAGCTCGATGCGGCCATCCTCTTTAGTGATATTCTCACCATTCCTGATGCGATGGGATTAGGGCTGTACTTCGAAACGGGGGAAGGTCCATGCTTTTCAAACCCCGTAACCTGCCGTGCCGATGTCGATCGCCTGCCTGTTCCCGATCCTGAACAGGAACTGGGTTACGTGATGAATGCCGTACGGACCATCCGTAAGAACCTTAATGGTGAGGTGCCCTTAATTGGTTTTTCAGGCAGTCCGTGGACGCTGGCAACCTATATGGTAGAAGGCGGCAGTAGTAAGGCCTTCACCAAAATTAAAAAAATGATGTACGCCGAACCTGCCACATTGCATGCCATGCTGGATAAGCTGGCCGACAGCGTTATTCTCTATCTTAACGCTCAGATCCGCGCCGGGGCGCAGTCAGTCATGGTGTTTGACACCTGGGGCGGCGCATTGAGTGGCCGCGATTATCGCGAGTTCTCGCTGTATTACATGCATAAAATCGTCGACAGCGTACTGCACGAAAACGAAGCCCGTCGTGTGCCGATCACGCTGTTTACTAAAGGCGGCGGTCAGTGGCTTGAGGCCATGGCTGAAACAGGCTGCGATGCACTGGGCCTGGACTGGACTATCGACATCAGTGAGGCCCGCCGTCGTGTCGGGCATAAAGTCGCCTTACAGGGCAATATGGATCCCTCCATGCTGTACGCACCACCGGCCCGTATCGAGCAGGAAGTGGCCAGTATTCTGGACGGTTTCGGCAAAGGTGAAGGCCACGTATTCAATCTGGGACATGGTATCCATCAGGATGTACCGCCAGAGCATGCCGGCGTCTTCGTTGAGGCGGTGCACCGCCTTTCCCGCCAGTATCATCAGGAGTCATAATGGATATTGCTGCACTTCGTGCGGAGCAACAACAGCGTGCCGCAGACGTCGTGCGGCAGGACGATTTTGATGTGCTGCCGCCACGCTTTATTGGTGGCGCAGACGTCGGGTTTGAACAGGAAGGTGCGGTCACGCGCGCGGCGCTGGTTATTCTTGAATACCCGTCGCTGAAGCTGGTGGAGCATCGTATCGCGCGCATCGAGACGACTATGCCGTACATTCCTGGCTTTCTCTCTTTCCGGGAATATCCCGCCTTGCTGGCGGCATGGAATATGCTGGAGCAGAAGCCTGACCTGTTGTTTGTCGACGGTCACGGCATTTCGCATCCGCGTCGGCTCGGTGTGGCGTCACACTTTGGACTGATGGTCGATGTTCCCACCATCGGTGTCGCCAAAAAGCGTTTGTGCGGACGGTTTGAGCCGCTGGACGAGACTCCCGGCAGTCGCCAGCCGTTAATGGATAAAGGGGAGCAAATTGGCTGGGTATGGCGCAGCAAGGTACGCTGTAATCCGCTGTTTGTGGCCACCGGGCATCGCGTCAGCCTGGACAGTGCCCTCGATTGGGTTGAAAAGTGTACTCAGGGCTACCGTTTACCGGAACCGACGCGCTGGGCAGATGCTGTCGCATCACGCCGACCTGCATTTCTGCGCTGGCAAAACGCGCTTTAGCACTGTTTGTAGGGCGCTTTTGCGTTACACTGCGGCCAGCGAAACGAATAAGAGCTCTGTGTATGTTACAAAACCCTGTGCATTTGCGTCTGGCAAAGCTGGAAAGCTGGCAACATCTGACGTTTATGGCTTGCCTGTGCGAGCGCATGTATCCTAATTACATGGCTTTTTGCCAGCAAACTGCGTTTGCCGATCCTGCGCTTTACCGCCGGATTCTCGATCTGATTTGGGAAACGCTGACGGTGAAAGATGCAAAGATCAACTTCGACAGTCAACTGGAAAAGCTCGAAGCTGCGATTCCGGATGGCGATGATTTTGAGGTCTACGGCGTGTATCCGGCCATCGATGCCTGTGTGGCATTAAGTGAAGTGCTGCACGCCCTGTTAAGTGGCGAAACGCTTGAACATGCGATTGAAGTCAGCAAGACCTCCATCACCACCGTGGCCATTCTGGAAATGACTCAGGCAGGTCGCGAAATGACCGATGAAGAGCTGCGGGAAAACCCGGCTGTCATCGACGAATGGGACCTGCAATGGGAGATTTTTCGCCTGCTCGCAGACTGTGAAGAGCGAGACCTTGAATTGATAAAAGGTCTGCGATCCGACCTGCGCGAGGCGGGAATTAGTAACATCGGTATAAAAATTCAGCAATAAGGCGAGAAAACGTGACTTCAGGCCTTAATTAGCGCGCCTGGAGGCTTCACATCAGCCCCCTGTCTGGTCTACATTTGGGGGGCTGAAAATTGTGGCTATCGGTGCGTGCAGGCTGAAGAGTGCCCGAAGTTGGCTTTTCCCTCGCACTCGTTGCTTAGCAAGCGATAAATACACTTTAAGGATAACTTATGAACAAGACTCAACTGATTGATGTGATCGCAGAAAAAGCTGACCTGTCTAAAACCCAGGCCAAGGCAGCGCTGGAATCTACTCTGGCTGCAATCACTGAGTCTCTGAAAGAGGGTGATGCTGTACAACTGGTTGGTTTTGGTACTTTTAAAGTGAACCACCGCGCTGAGCGTACCGGTCGTAACCCACAGACTGGCAAAGAAATCAAAATCGCTGCGGCAAACGTACCTGCATTCGTGTCTGGTAAAGCTCTGAAAGACGCCGTCAAGTAAGACGTCGCATAGCGGTAAAGTTTTAAACAGGGGCGATTTCGCCCCTTTTGTTTAAGGGCCAGCCACCATGACTACGCTGCTTCAGCGCTTTTCTGCCCTGCTTCTCTCCTCACTGATTATCGGGTGCAGTTCCACCCCCGACATTCCCGCCTTTTCCGCCAGTGGTTATCTGGCCGACCGTGGCAGTGTGCGTATCTGGCGTAAGAATACGGATCATCAGTCTGTGCATATTCGTACGCTGTATAACCCGTTTAACAGCGAAAAAAGCGAAACGACAGACTACCGCTGGCTGGGCGATCATCTGGTCAGCGTTGAGCGTCAGGTGAAAGGCGCGCCTCCCGACGATGTCACCCTGCGATTTGACCAGAATGGCAGTCTTAACTTTATGCAGCGCCAGCTTGCTACTCAACGTGAAGCGGTCAGCCCTGATACGGTGGAACTTTATAAGTTTGACGCGCAACGTATGCGGGACGTCAGCGATGCGCTCTTAAGCGGTCGGGTGTTTCTGAAGCAGGGGCACTGGGCAGGGGGCAATGTCGTGGAGACCTGTGACGGTCAAAAGGTGACGTCAGCGTTTGACAGTGAGGCATGGCAGACGCTCACGCATTACCGCCGTCATTCCGCTGGTCCCTTGATGGTTTCATGGCTGGAAGCGCCGGAAGGCGTTCAACTGTTGCGGGTCAGCCACAAAGACGAATGTGCAGATGAGCCCAAAGAGGCGGATTTCTGAGGCATGAAAAAGGGGCACAACGTGTGCCCCTGTCATCGTTACTGGCGACCAATGGCGCGATAGCCGATATCGCGGCGGCAGAAACTGCCTTGCCAGGAAATCGGCTGAGCAAGCGCATAAGCGCGCTTCTGCGCAGCGGCAACGTCATCGCCTAACGCGGTGACGCACAACACACGTCCACCGTTAGTCAGTACGCGGTCGCCTTCCAGACGTGTACCGGCATGGAAAACTTTGCCGTCAGCCGCTTCTTCCTGCGGCAAACCGTGAATCAGTTCGCCGTTCGCGTAGGGGCCAGGGTAGCCACCTGCCGCCAGCACCACACCCAGCGAAGGGCGGGGATCCCATTGTGAGTCTTTTTGATCGAGCTTGCCTTCACAGGCAGCCAGACAGAGATCCACCAAATCCGATTGCAGGCGCAGCATAATGGGCTGCGTTTCCGGATCGCCGAAACGGCAGTTGAATTCGATCACTTTTGGCTGACCGGTCTTATCGATCATCAGCCCGGCATATAAGAAGCCTGTGTAGACATTCCCTTCTGCTGCCATGCCACGTACGGTTGGCCAGATGACCTGGTCCATGACGCGCTGGTGGATTTCATCCGTCACCACTGGTGCAGGAGAGTAAGCGCCCATACCGCCGGTGTTTGGCCCTGTATCCCCATCGCCGACGCGTTTGTGATCCTGACTGGTGGCCATCGGCAGGACATTCTCGCCATCGACCATCACGATAAAACTGGCTTCTTCACCGTCCAGGAACTCTTCAATCACAATACGGTGCCCGGCGTCACCAAAGGCGTTGCCCGCCAGCATATCCTGCACCGCGTTTTCGGCTTCCTGCAACGTCATGGCCACAATGACACCTTTACCGGCAGCCAGGCCATCGGCTTTGATGACAATGGGCGCCCCTTTTTCACGCAGATAGGCCAGCGCAGGGGCGACCTCGGTGAAATTATGGTATTCGGCAGTGGGGATGTTGTGACGCGCAAGGAAGTCTTTCGTGAACGCTTTCGAACCTTCCAGCTGTGCGGCAGCCTGAGTCGGACCAAAGATTTTTAAGCCGGCGGCACGGAATGCATCAACCACGCCAATCACCAGCGGCGCTTCGGGTCCAACGATAGTGAGATCGATCTGTTCACGTTGCGCAAAGGCAAGTAATGCCGGGATATCTGTTGGGGAAATATCGACGTTCTGTAAAGCCGGTTCCAGCGCCGTACCTGCATTACCAGGGGCGACAAAAACGGCCGTTGCCAGCGGCGACTGGGCGGCTTTCCAGGCCAGGGCATGTTCACGTCCGCCGTTACCGATGATTAAAATTTTCATAAAACGCTCCACAGAATTAATGACGGAAGTGACGCATATCAGTAAAGATCATGGCAATACCGTGTTCATCGGCAGCTGCAATCACTTCGTCGTCGCGGATAGAGCCGCCTGGCTGAATGACACAGCTCACGCCCACGGCTGCAGCGGCATCAATACCATCACGGAATGGGAAGAACGCATCGGAAGCCATCGCAGAACCTTTAACTTCGAGACCTTCATCACCCGCTTTGATGCCCGCAATTTTGGCAGAATAGACGCGGCTCATCTGGCCCGCACCTATGCCAATAGTCATATTGTCGCGTGCATAGACAATGGCGTTGGACTTAACGAATTTAGCCACTTTCCAGCAGAACAGAGCATCACGCAGTTCCTGTTCAGAAGGCTGACGCTTGCTGACGACACGCAACTGGCTGGCATCGACCATCCCGAGATCGCGATCCTGAACCAGCAGACCACCATTCACCCGTTTGAAATCCAGCGCGGCGACACGGCCCTGCCATTCACCACATACCAGTACACGAACGTTTTGTTTCGTCGCCGTGATTTTCAGGGCCGCTTCGGTCGCCGAAGGGGCGATGATCACTTCAACAAACTGCCGGCTGATAATGGCCTGTGCGGTCGCCTCGTCCAGTTCACGGTTAAACGCAATAATACCGCCAAATGCAGAGGTAGGATCGGTCTGGTAAGCGCGCTCGTAAGCCGCCAGAATGGACTCGCCGACGGCCACGCCGCAAGGATTAGCATGCTTTACAATGACGCACGCGGGCTCAGCGAATTCTTTTACGCACTCCAGTGCTGCATCGGTATCCGCAATGTTGTTATAAGACAGTGCTTTGCCCTGCACCTGCTCGGCGGTAGCGACAGAGGCCTCCTGTACATTTTCTTCTATATAGAAGGCGGCATCCTGATGGCTGTTCTCGCCATAACGCATATCCTGCTTTTTAACGAAGTTAAGATTGAGGGTGCGTGGGAAGCGTCCTGCCGGCTGCTCAGTTTCACCATGGTAGGCGGGAACCATGCTACCGAAGTAGTTGGCGATCATGCTGTCGTACGCAGCGGTGTGTTCAAACGCTTTGATTGCCAGGTCAAAACGGGTTTCCAGCGTCAGTGAGTTTTGGTTAGCGTCCAGCTCGGCGATGATGGCCGGGTAGTCGCTGCTCTTTACCACAATCGCCACATCTTTGTGGTTCTTGGCCGCCGAGCGCACCATGGTTGGGCCACCAATATCAATGTTCTCTACGGCATCTTCCAGTGAGCAGTCTGGCTTCGCGACGGTTTGTGCAAAGGGATAAAGGTTAACGACCACCATATCGATAGGGTTGATAGCGTGCTGCGCCATTACCGCATCATCTTGTCCGCGACGTCCCAGAATGCCGCCATGGACCTTCGGGTGCAGCGTTTTAACGCGTCCATCCATCATTTCCGGGAAACCGGTATAGTCAGACACTTCGATGACGGGGAGCCCTGCCTCTGCCAGCAGACGTGCGGTGCCGCCTGTAGAGAGCAGCTCAACACCACGTTGGGAGAGTGCCTGAGCAAATTCGAGGATGCCGGCTTTATCAGAAACACTGAGCAGGGCGCGGCGTAAAGGACGAGGTTGTTGCATGGTGGTTTTATCCCTTGGCTTTGATTCGCGTAAATAAGAGCGTTACATCAAGTTTGCGAGCTTTCTTCCTCTTTATAGAGAAGTGAAAACGCGAAAACTTCAGGTAACGCCCCGAAAAGGGGCATCCATAGCGTTGCGGGGGCATTGTAGCGAAAACGTTTGCGTGATGCTCGTCTAAATTTGTACGTAACAGGAATGTGGATAACTTTGTGTGTAACTGCGTATAAGGCGGGCTTTTGCTGTGGAATGCAGCGAACAGTCATTTTTATTGAATTTAGCCCTTGTCAGCCTGCGAGAACTCCCTATAATGCGCCTCCATCGACACGGCACAACGGCTTACGGAATGCGGTGTTGAGAGGGTCAGGCAACTGAGCCGCCGGAGAAAAACTTCTGAAAAAGAAGTTGACTCTGAAGGAGGAAAGCGTAATATACGCCACCTCGCAACAGACGGTTAACCCGCTGGTTGCACTGCTCTTTAACAATTTATCAGACAATC
>NZ_SOAJ01000011.1:0-26235 GCF_004364735.1 Pantoea sp. PNA 14-12
TTCCGTACCACTGACGTGACCGGTTCAGTAGAGCTGCCAGAAGGCGTTGAAATGGTTATGCCAGGCGACAACATCAAAATGGTTGTTACCCTGATTCACCCAATCGCAATGGACGAAGGTCTGCGCTTCGCAATCCGCGAAGGTGGCCGTACCGTTGGCGCGGGCGTTGTTGCTAAAGTTATCGCTTAATTGTGATCTCTGATGTGGCCACATGAGTGGCCACTGCAAAATAAAAAGAGCACTTCGGTGCTCTTTTTTTATGCCTGTCATTTAATCACGCAGGCTTTCTCCTCACAAAAGGTAGGTTTGAAATAAAAACGATTCGCATTTACACTGTGCGCACGAAATAGACCGGGTGATGAATAAATGTACGTCTGTCTGTGTAATGCCATCAGTGACAAAACGCTCCGTGAAGTCGTGCGCCGTTATCAGCCCAAATCTATCCAGCAGTTGCGCCAAATCGTGCCCGTGGGAAAGCAATGTGGAAAATGTATTCGGGATGCCCGCGCGATTATGGATGAAGAGATGCAGCACGCTCCGCAATATAAAGAAATCGCGTAAACGCACACACACCACCGACTTGATAATACCCACAATTTTCATCGCGTTTTTTTGACTTCTTTTTAACCGCATCTACGCTCAAATAAACATGAGCGGAGGAAGCGAAATGAAGGGCGATGCGAAAATCATAAGTCATCTCAATAAATTGTTGGGGAATGAACTGGTTGCAATAAACCAGTACTTCTTACATGCACGGATGTTCAAAAACTGGGGACTGATGCGTCTTAACGACGTTGAGTACCATGAGTCCATAGATGAAATGAAGCATGCGGATAAATACATCGAACGTATTCTGTTTCTTGAAGGCATTCCTAATCTACAGGATCTGGGGCGACTCAGGATTGGAGAAGATGTCGGGGAGATGTTGCAGTCCGATCTCAATCTTGAACTCGAAGGCGCAAAAGACCTGCGAGAAGCCATCGCCTATGCGGATAAAGTTCATGATTACGTAAGCCGCGATATGATGATCGCCATCCTCGAAGATGAGGAGCACCATATCGACTGGATTGAAACTGAGCTTGATCTCATTAGTAAGATGGGCATTCAGAATTACCTGCAGGCGCAAATCAAAGAAGAGTAAGGCTTTGACTAACGATAACTCCCCAGCCCGCGACGGCCAGGAAAGGACCAAAGGGAAGCGGGCTGTTCAGGTACCACGCCCGGTTCCTTATCCGCAGCGCGCCGAAAGCGATCAAGGCTGTCGTACAGGCAGTCAGGGCAATGAAGGGCAGGGCCTGCCAACCACACCATGCGCCCAGTGCGGCAAACAGTTTGATATCCCCACAACCTAATCCTTTCCGCCGCGTAACCTGTTGAAAAATTCCGGCAAGCAACCAAAGTGAACCATAGCCAAACATGACGCCACCGATGGCCGAACTGACCGTGAGTGGCTGAAAGAACATGAAACGTGAAAGACCCAGCCACAGGAGCGCGTGGGTGAGAACATCTGGCAGCAGGAAGTGGCGCTGGTCGATGGCCGCAAGGACGAGGAGCAAACAGGAAGCCAGAAGCGGAAACAGCGCATGAATGAGATTGTCGTAAAACAGGTAAGCCAGCAACAGGCAGAGCAGGGCGCCTGTCAGCTCAAACAGCACGGGCAGCAAACCGACCGGATGCGAACAAAACCGACAGTGCCCCCGCAACCACAGCCAGCTTATCAGCGGAACGCTGTCGTGCCACAGGATCGTGCGGCGACAGTAACTACAGTGGGAAGGCGGCGTCCACAATGACTGCAGCCAGCGACGTGGTGAAGCGGACGTATTAAAACGTTGACAGGCCAGGGCGAGAAAGCTGCCAAGCGCGCCGCCTGACAGGGAGACAGCAACGATGATGAGCAACACGATGACCTCCGGTTAACCTGATGTGATGACTGAGTCTGTCTGAACGCGTCCTCTGCGTCGCGGATAAGAAAAAGAGAATGGAAAACCGCGCCCAGAAAAAAAGGGGCGAAGACATCCGTCCTGCAGGGCTTCTGTGCAGACGTACACAAAAGCGTTAAACACAGTTTTATGTGGCAAATGTGCATCGTGGGTTGCTTCCTGAGCAAATCTACGTATAATGCGCGGGCCTGCCGATATTGGCAGGCGCGATTCGAGCTGAATCGCAGACGGCAGTTTGTTGGGCCGTCTGACAATACTCCCAACTGTGGAGTTATATGCTGAACGATTACACTCTCCCATCAATCGTAATGGGTTCGAGTAGTAATTTTTTTCGTCTATAAAATGTTTGGAGCCTTGGTCTCATGTCGAACCAAAGAATCCGTATCCGTCTTAAAGCGTTTGATCATCGTCTGATCGATCAATCAACCGCGGAAATCGTCGAGACTGCCAAGCGCACTGGTGCGCAGGTACGTGGTCCGATCCCGCTGCCGACCCGCAAAGAGCGCTTTACCGTTCTGATCTCTCCGCACGTTAACAAAGATGCGCGTGACCAGTACGAAATTCGCACTCACAAGCGTCTGGTAGACATCGTTGAGCCAACTGAAAAAACCGTTGATGCTCTGATGCGTCTGGACCTGGCTGCCGGTGTTGACGTGCAGATCAGCCTGGGTTAATCAGGTCATCGAGCGATTGAGAGGTTGAAACAATGATTGGTTTAGTCGGTAAAAAAGTGGGTATGACCCGCATCTTCACTGAAGATGGCGTATCTATCCCAGTAACCGTAATCGAAGTTGAAGCGAACCGCGTTACTCAGGTCAAAGGCCTGGAGAACGATGGTTACCAGGCAATTCAGGTTACCACCGGTGCTAAAAAAGCAAACCGTGTGACCAAACCTGAAGCTGGTCATTTTGCTAAAGCTGGCGTAGAAGCTGGCCGTGGCCTGTGGGAATTCCGCACCGCTGAAGGTGATGAGTATTCTGTAGGTCAGAGCATCAGCGTTGAAATTTTCGCTGACGTTAAAAAAGTAGACGTAACTGGCACCTCTAAAGGTAAAGGTTTCGCAGGTACCGTTAAGCGCTGGAACTTCCGTACCCAGGACGCAACCCACGGTAACTCCTTGTCTCACCGCGTTCCGGGTTCTATCGGTCAGAACCAGACTCCGGGCAAAGTGTTCAAAGGCAAGAAAATGGCAGGTCAGCTGGGTAATGAGCGCGTAACTGTTCAGAGCCTGGACGTAGTACGTGTTGACGCTGAGCGCAACCTGCTGCTGGTTAAAGGTGCAGTTCCCGGTGCTACCGGTAGCGACCTGATCGTTAAACCAGCTGTGAAGGCGTAAGGGGATAGCAATGGAATTAGTATTGAAAGACGCGCAGAGCGCGCTGACTGTTTCCGAAACTACCTTCGGTCGTGATTTCAACGAAGCGCTGGTTCACCAGGTTGTTGTTGCTTACGCATCAGGCGCCCGCCAGGGTACTCGCGCGCAGAAAACTCGCGCTGAAGTAACCGGTTCAGGCAAAAAGCCTTGGCGTCAGAAAGGCACCGGCCGTGCGCGTTCAGGTTCTGTAAAGAGCCCGATCTGGCGTTCAGGTGGCGTGACCTTTGCTGCTAAGCCACAAGACCACAGTCAAAAAGTTAACAAAAAGATGTACCGCGGCGCGCTGAAAAGCATCCTGTCCGAACTGGTACGTCAAGATCGTCTGATCGTTGTCGAGCAGTTCTCTGTTGAAGCACCGAAAACTAAGTTGCTGGCGCAGAAGCTGAAAGACATGGCGCTGGAAGACGTGCTGATCATCACCGGCGAACTGGATGAGAATCTGTTCCTGGCTGCGCGTAACCTGTACAAGGTTGACGTGCGTGATGCAGCGGGTATCGACCCAGTTAGCCTGATCGCCTTCGACAAAGTCGTTATGACTGCTGATGCAGTTAAGCAAGTTGAGGAGATGCTGGCATGATCCGTGAAGAACGTCTGCTGAAAGTACTGCGCGCGCCGCACGTATCTGAAAAGGCATCTAGCGCGATGGAAAAAACCAACACCATCGTACTCAAAGTAGCTAAAGACGCGACTAAAGCAGAGATCGTTGCTGCTGTTGAGAAACTGTTCGAAGTAGAAGTTAAAGACGTTAACACCCTGGTAGTTAAAGGTAAGGTTAAGCGTCACGGACAGCGTATCGGTCGTCGTAGCGACTGGAAAAAAGCTTACGTCACCCTGAAGGAAGGCCAGAATCTGGACTTCGTCGGCGGCGCTGAGTAAGTCGGAGGAGAAAGACAATGGCAGTTGTTAAATGTAAACCGACATCTCCGGGTCGTCGCCACGTCGTTAAAGTGGTGAACCCAGAGTTGCACAAGGGCAAGCCGTTTGCTCCATTGCTGGAAAAAAACAGCAAATCCGGTGGCCGCAACAACAACGGTCGCATCACTACCCGTCACATCGGTGGTGGTCATAAGCAGGCTTACCGTCTGGTTGACTTCAAACGCAACAAAGATGGTATCCCGGCAACCGTTGAACGTCTTGAGTACGATCCGAACCGCTCTGCGAACATCGCACTGGTTCTGTACAAAGACGGCGAACGCCGTTACATCCTGGCCCCTAAAGGCCTGAAAGCCGGCGACCAGATTCAGTCTGGCGTTGATGCTGCGATCAAAGCAGGTAACACACTGCCGATGCGTAACATCCCGGTGGGTTCTACCGTTCACAACGTAGAAATGAAACCAGGCAAAGGCGGTCAGATTGCTCGCTCAGCCGGGGCTTACGTGCAGATCGTTGCGCGTGAAGGTTCCTACGTTACCCTGCGTCTGCGTTCAGGTGAAATGCGTAAAGTCGAAGCTGACTGCCGCGCTACACTGGGCGAAGTCGGTAACGCTGAGCATATGCTGCGCGTTCTGGGTAAAGCTGGTGCAACCCGTTGGCGTGGTGTTCGTCCGACCGTTCGTGGTACCGCGATGAACCCAGTAGATCACCCGCACGGTGGTGGTGAAGGTCGTAACTTTGGTAAGCACCCGGTAACTCCGTGGGGCGTTCAGACCAAAGGTAAGAAGACCCGTAGCAACAAGCGTACCGATAAATTTATCGTACGTCGCCGTAGCAAATAATATTAGAGGATAAGCCATGCCACGTTCTCTCAAGAAAGGTCCTTTTATTGACCTGCACTTGCTGAAGAAGGTAGAGAAAGCGGTGGAAAGCGGTGACAAGAAGCCTTTGCGCACTTGGTCCCGTCGTTCAACGATCTTTCCTAACATGATCGGTTTGACCATCGCTGTCCATAATGGTCGTCAGCACGTTCCTGTCTTTGTTTCCGACGAAATGGTTGGTCACAAACTGGGTGAATTCGCGCCGACACGTACTTATCGCGGTCACGCGGCTGATAAAAAAGCCAAGAAGAAATAAGTAGGAGGAAGAGATGGAAACTTTAGCTCAACATCGCCACGCTCGTTCTTCTGCTCAGAAGGTTCGCCTTGTTGCTGACCTGATCCGCGGTAAGAAAGTGTCGCAGGCACTGGACATTTTGACCTACACCAACAAGAAAGCGGCTGTACTGGTCAAGAAAGTTCTGGAATCTGCCATTGCTAACGCTGAACACAACGATGGCGCTGATATCGACGATCTGAAAGTCGCGAAAATTTTCGTCGACGAAGGCCCAAGCATGAAGCGCATTATGCCGCGTGCAAAAGGTCGTGCAGATCGCATCCTGAAGCGCACCAGCCACATTACTGTGGTTGTGTCCGATCGCTGAGACTCTGGAGACTAGCAATGGGTCAGAAAGTACATCCTAATGGTATTCGCTTGGGTATTGTAAAACCATGGAACTCTACCTGGTTTGCGAACACCAAAGAATTCGCTGACAACCTGGACAGCGACTTTAAAGTACGTCAGTACCTGACTAAGGAACTGGCTAAGGCGTCTGTATCTCGTATCGTTATCGAGCGTCCAGCTAAGAGCATCCGTGTGACCATTCACACCGCTCGTCCTGGCATCGTGATCGGTAAGAAAGGTGAAGACGTAGAAAAACTGCGCACGGTCGTCGCGAAAATCGCTGGCGTTCCTGCACAGATCAATATCGCCGAAGTCCGTAAACCGGAACTGGACGCAAAACTGGTTGCTGACAGCATCACTTCACAGCTGGAGCGTCGTGTGATGTTCCGTCGTGCTATGAAGCGTGCGGTTCAGAACGCCATGCGTCTGGGCGCGAAGGGTATCAAAGTTGAAGTTAGCGGCCGTCTGGGCGGCGCCGAGATCGCACGTACCGAATGGTACCGTGAAGGTCGCGTGCCGTTGCACACTCTGCGTGCTGACATTGACTACAACACCTCTGAAGCGCACACCACTTATGGTGTAATCGGCGTTAAGGTATGGATCTTCAAAGGCGAGATCCTGGGTGGTATGGCTGCTGTTGAACAACCGGAACCGGCTGCTCAACCTAAAAAGCAGCAGCGTAAAGGCCGTAAGTAAGGAGAGTCGCTATGTTACAACCAAAGCGTACGAAATTCCGTAAAGTGCACAAAGGCCGCAACCGCGGTCTGGCGCAGGGTACGGATGTTAGCTTCGGGACTTTCGGTCTGAAAGCTGTTGGCCGTGGTCGTCTGACTGCCCGTCAGATCGAAGCAGCACGTCGTGCTATGACCCGTGCAGTTAAGCGTCAAGGTAAGATCTGGATCCGTGTATTCCCGGACAAACCGATCACCGAGAAGCCGCTGGAAGTGCGTATGGGTAAAGGTAAGGGTAACGTTGAGTATTGGGTTGCCCTGATCCAGCCTGGTAAAGTCCTGTATGAAATGGACGGCGTACCAGAAGAGCTGGCCCGTGAAGCATTCAAGCTGGCAGCAGCAAAACTGCCTATCAAAACCACCTTTGTAACTAAGACGGTGATGTAATGAAAGCAACAGAGCTGCGTGAAAAAAGCGTTGAAGAGCTGAACACTGAGCTGCTTAATCTGCTGCGTGAGCAATTTAACCTGCGCATGCAGGCAGCATCTGGCCAACTGCAGCAGTCTCATCTGCTGAAGCAGGTTCGCCGTGATGTTGCACGCGTTAAGACTTTACTGACTGAGAAGGCGGGTTCGTAATGACCGATAAAATCCGTACTCTGCAGGGTCGTGTTGTTAGTGACAAAATGCAGAAATCTGCTGTTGTTGCTATCGAGCGTTTCGTGAAGCATCCAATCTATGGAAAATTCATTAAGCGTACGACTAAGCTGCACATCCATGACGAGAACAACGAATGTGGAATCGGCGACGTGGTAGAAATCCGCGAATGCCGTCCACTGTCTAAGACTAAGTCCTGGACACTGGTTCGCGTTGTAGAGAAAGCAATTCTGTAATAGAATTTGCCCTCTTTAAAAATCTAATGAACGGCTCGAAAGAGCCGTTCATTTTTTCTACCCATCTGCGAGAACCGGTGTTATAATGCCGCGCCCTCAATTATGGGGCTTTCAATCGAC
Source organism: Pantoea sp. PNA 14-12 (assembly GCF_004364735.1). Classification (NCBI taxonomy): domain Bacteria; kingdom Pseudomonadati; phylum Pseudomonadota; class Gammaproteobacteria; order Enterobacterales; family Erwiniaceae; genus Pantoea; species Pantoea sp. PNA 14-12. Next base: position 7,375 of record NZ_SOAJ01000011.1, read on the forward strand.
CTGAGGTCTAGGTCCCGAAGTAGTAGTTGACATTAGCGGAGCACTGAAATGATCCAAGAACAGACTATGCTGAACGTCGCCGACAACTCCGGTGCACGTCGCGTAATGTGTATCAAGGTTCTGGGTGGCTCGCACCGTCGCTACGCAGGCGTCGGCGACATCATTAAAGTTACCATCAAGGAAGCAATTCCACGTGGTAAAGTTAAAAAAGGTGATGTCCTGAAGGCGGTAGTGGTGCGCACCAGGAAGGGTGTTCGTCGCCCGGACGGTTCTGTCATTCGCTTCGATGGTAATGCATGCGTTATTTTAAACAATAACAGCGAGCAGCCTATCGGTACGCGTATTTTTGGGCCGGTAACTCGTGAACTTCGTACTGAAAAGTTCATGAAAATTATCTCTCTGGCACCAGAAGTACTCTAAGGAGCGAACAATGGCAGCTAAAATCCGTCGTAACGACGAAGTTATCGTGTTAACCGGTAAAGATAAAGGTAAGCGCGGTAAAGTTAAGAACGTCCTGTCTTCTGGCAAGGTCATCGTTGAAGGTATCAACCTGGTTAAGAAACATCAGAAGCCTGTTCCGGCTCTGAACCAACCAGGCGGCATCGTTGAAAAAGAAGCTGCAATTCAGGTTTCTAACGTTGCTCTCTTCAATGCGGCAACCGGTAAGGCTGACCGTGTAGGCTTTAGATTCGAAGACGGTAAAAAAGTCCGTTTCTTCAAATCTAATAGCGAAACTATCAAGTAATTTGGAGTAGTACGATGGCGAAACTGCATGATTACTACAAAGACGAGGTAGTCCAGAAACTCATGTCTGAGTTCGGCTACAATTCTGTCATGCAAGTCCCTCGGGTCGAGAAGATCACCCTGAACATGGGTGTTGGTGAAGCGATCGCTGACAAGAAACTGCTGGATAACGCAGCAGCTGACCTGGCAGCAATCTCCGGTCAAAAACCGTTGATCACCAAAGCACGCAAATCAGTTGCAGGCTTCAAAATCCGTCAGGGCTATCCGATCGGCTGTAAAGTAACTCTGCGTGGCGAACGCATGTGGGAGTTCTTTGAGCGTCTGATCACCATTGCTGTACCGCGTATCCGTGACTTCCGTGGCCTGTCCGCTAAGTCATTCGATGGTCGTGGCAACTACAGCATGGGTGTACGTGAGCAGATCATCTTCCCAGAAATCGACTACGACAAAGTCGATCGCGTTCGTGGTTTGGATATTACCATTACCACTACTGCGAAATCTGATGATGAAGGCCGTGCTCTGCTGGCTGCCTTTGACTTCCCGTTCCGTAAGTAAGGTAGGGTTACTTAATGGCTAAGCAATCTATGAAAGCACGCGAAGTTAAGCGTGTGAAATTAGCAGACAAATTCTTCGCAAAACGCGCTGAACTGAAAGCGATCATTTCTGATGTGAACGCTTCCGACGAAGACCGTTGGGATGCCGTTCTCAAGCTGCAGAGTCTGCCGCGTGATTCCAGCCCTTCACGTCAGCGTAACCGCTGCCGTCAAACAGGTCGTCCGCACGGTTTCCTGCGGAAGTTTGGGTTGAGCCGTATCAAGGTCCGTGAAGCCGCAATGCGCGGTGAAATCCCGGGTCTGAAAAAGGCTAGCTGGTAATTGTCACCAATTGAATCACGGGAGTAACACAGATGAGCATGCAAGATCCGATCGCGGATATGCTGACCCGTATCCGTAACGGTCAGGCCGCGAACAAAGTTGCGGTCACCATGCCCTCCTCCAAGCTGAAATTGGCAATTGCCAACGTGCTGAAGGAAGAAGGCTTTATTGAAGATTTTAAAATCGAAGGCGACACCAAGCTGGAACTGGAACTGACTCTTAAGTATTTCCAGGGCAAAGCGGTTGTAGAAAGCATTCAGCGAGTAAGCCGTCCCGGCCTGCGCATCTATAAGAAAAAAGATGAGCTGCCAAAGGTAATGGCTGGTATGGGTATCGCTGTCATTTCTACATCGAAAGGTGTTATGACTGATCGTGCAGCGCGCCAGGCTGGTCTTGGTGGCGAAATTATCTGCTACGTAGCGTAATCGGAGGATACTATGTCTCGTGTTGCTAAAGCACCTGTCGTTGTTCCTGCCGGCGTAGAGGTAAAACTCAACGGTCAGGTAATTTCGATTAAAGGTAAAAACGGCGAGCTGACTCGTACTATCAATGATGCTGTTGAAGTTAAGCATGCTGACAACACCCTGACTTTCGCTCCGCGCGAAGGTTATGTTGACGGCTGGGCGCAGGCGGGTACTTCTCGCGCGCTGCTGAACGCAATGGTTATCGGTGTTACCGAAGGCTTCACTAAGAAGCTGCAGCTGGTTGGTGTTGGTTATCGTGCTGCCGTTAAAGGCAACGTAGTTAACCTGTCTCTGGGCTTTTCTCATCCAGTTGATCACCAGCTGCCCGCGGGTATCACTGCAGAGTGTCCGACTCAGACTGAAATCGTGCTGAAAGGCGCTGATAAGCAGGTGATCGGCCAGGTTGCAGCTGACTTGCGCGCCTACCGTCGTCCTGAGCCTTATAAAGGCAAGGGTGTCCGTTACGCCGACGAAGTCGTGCGTACCAAAGAGGCTAAGAAGAAGTAAGGTAACACTATGGATAAGAAATCTGCTCGTATCCGTCGTGCGACCCGTGCACGTCGCAAGCTCAAAGAGCTGGGTGCTACTCGCCTGGTGGTACATCGTACCCCGCGTCACATTTACGCACAGGTAATCGCCCCGAACGGTTCCGAAGTTCTGGTTGCTGCTTCTACTGTAGAAAAAGCTATCACTGAACAACTGAAGTATACCGGTAATAAAGAAGCCGCAGCTGCTGTAGGTAAAGCTATTGCAGAACGCGCAATCGAAAAAGGCATCACTGGTGTTTCTTTCGACCGTTCCGGTTTCCAATATCATGGTCGCGTCCAGGCACTGGCAGATGCTGCCCGTGAAGCTGGCCTTCAGTTCTAAGGTAGAGGTCTAAGATGGCACACATCGAGAAACAAGCTGGCGAACTGCAGGAAAAACTGATCGCGGTAAACCGTGTATCTAAAACTGTAAAAGGTGGTCGTATTTTCTCCTTCACCGCACTGACTGTAGTGGGTGATGGTAACGGCCGCGTTGGTTTTGGTTACGGTAAAGCGCGTGAAGTTCCAGCAGCGATCCAGAAAGCGATGGAGAAAGCCCGTCGCAACATGGTTAATGTCGCGCTGATCAACGGCACCCTGCAGCACCCTGTTAAAGGTGCGCACACTGGGTCCCGTGTGTTCATGCAGCCGGCTTCAGAAGGTACCGGTATCATCGCCGGTGGTGCAATGCGCGCCGTTCTGGAAGTCGCTGGAGTACATAACGTTCTGGCAAAAGCCTATGGTTCTACTAACCCGATTAACGTGGTTCGTGCAACTATCGACGGCCTGGGCAATATGAAGTCTCCGGAAATGGTCGCTGCTAAGCGTGGTAAATCCGTTGAAGAAATTCTGGGGTAATCACGATGGCAAAGACTATTAAAATCACTCAAACCCGTAGTTCAATCGGCCGCTTGCCTAAGCATAAAGCCACTCTGGTTGGCCTGGGTCTGCGTCGTATTGGTCATACCGTAGAGCGTGAAGACACGCCAGCAGTACGCGGCATGGTCAACGCGGTTTCCTACATGGTTAAAGTGGAGGAGTAAGAGATGCGTTTAAATACTCTGTCTCCGGCCGAAGGGTCTAAGCACGCTACCAAGCGTCTGGGTCGTGGTATCGGTTCTGGCCTCGGAAAAACCGGTGGTCGTGGTCACAAAGGTCAGAACTCACGTTCTGGCGGTGGCGTACGTCGCGGTTTCGAAGGTGGTCAGATGCCTCTGTACCGTCGTCTGCCGAAGTTCGGTTTCACCTCTCGCAAAGCAATGATCACCACAGAGATTCGTCTGTCTGATCTGGCGAAAGTTGAAGGCGGTATCGTCGACCTGAACGCGCTGAAAGCAGCCAACATTGTCGGTGTCCAGATTGAGTTCGTTAAAGTCATTCTGTCTGGTGAAGTTTCTGCACCGGTAACGGTTCGCGGCCTGCGTGTCACCAAAGGTGCTCGTGCTGCAATCGAAGCTGCTGGCGGTAAAATCGAGGAATAAGTAGCAGATGGCTAAACAACCGGGATTAGATTTTCAAAGTGCCAAAGGTGGCTTTGGTGAACTGAAACGCAGACTGCTGTTTGTTATCGGTGCACTGATTGTCTTCCGCATTGGCTCTTTCATTCCAATCCCTGGTATTGATGCCACTGTACTTGCCAAACTGCTTGAGCAACAGCGTGGCACCATCATTGAAATGTTTAACATGTTCTCTGGTGGTGCTCTCAGCCGTGCTTCTATTTTTGCTCTGGGTATCATGCCGTATATTTCGGCATCTATTATTATCCAGCTGTTAACGGTGGTTCATCCTGCCTTAGCAGAAATCAAGAAAGAAGGGGAGGCTGGCCGTCGTAAGATTAGTCAGTACACCCGTTACGGTACGTTGGTATTGGCCATATTCCAGTCGATCGGTATTGCTACCGGTTTGCCGAATATGCCTGGTATGCAAGGCCTGGTAATGAATCCAGGCTTTGCATTCTATTTTACCGCTGTTGTAAGTCTGGTTACCGGGACAATGTTCCTGATGTGGCTGGGCGAACAGATTACTGAACGTGGTATCGGTAACGGTATCTCGATCATTATCTTCGCGGGTATTGTTGCGGGACTTCCGCCGGCCATTGGCCATACCATCGAGCAAGCGCGGCAAGGTGACCTGCACTTCCTTCTGTTGCTGTTGGTTGCAGTTCTCGTATTTGCAGTGACCTTCTTTGTTATTTTCGTTGAGCGTGGTCAACGCCGCATTGTGGTGAACTATGCGAAACGTCAACAAGGTCGTCGCGTTTACGCTGCACAGAGCACACATTTACCGTTGAAAGTGAATATGGCAGGGGTTATCCCGGCAATCTTCGCTTCCAGCATTATTCTGTTCCCGGCAACGATTGCATCGTGGTTCGGGGGCGGTACCGGTTGGAACTGGCTGACAACAATTTCGATGTATTTGCAGCCAGGACAGCCGCTTTATGTGCTACTCTATGCGACTGCTATCATCTTCTTCTGTTTCTTCTACACGGCGTTGGTTTTCAACCCGCGTGAAACAGCAGATAACCTGAAGAAGTCTGGTGCATTCGTACCGGGAATTCGTCCGGGAGAGCAAACGGCGAGATATATCGATAAAGTAATGACACGGTTAACCTTAATCGGTGCCCTCTACATTACCTTTATTTGCCTTATCCCGGAGTTCATGCGTGATGCGATGAAAGTTCCTTTCTACTTTGGCGGTACATCGCTGCTTATCGTAGTGGTCGTCATCATGGACTTTATGGCTCAAGTGCAAACTCTGATGATGTCAAGTCAGTACGAGTCTGCATTGAAGAAAGCTAACCTGAAGGGCTATGGCCGTTAATTCAGGTGGTTGAGAAGTTACGGAGAGTAAAAATGAAAGTTCGTGCTTCCGTCAAGAAATTATGTCGTAACTGCAAAATCATTCGTCGCGACGGTGTCGTTCGTGTGATCTGCAGCGCCGAGCCAAAGCATAAACAGCGCCAAGGCTGATTTTCACATATTTTTCTTGCAAAGTCGGGTTGAGCTGGCTAGATTAGCCAGCCAATCTTTTGTATGTCTGTACGTTTCCATTTGAGTATCCTGAAAACGGGCTTTTCAGCATGGTGCGTACATATTAAATAGTAGGAGTGCATAGTGGCCCGTATAGCAGGCATTAACATTCCTGATCAGAAACATACCGTTATCGCATTAACTTCGATCTTCGGTATTGGTAAAACTCGTTCTAAAGCCATTTGCGCTTCAACGGGTATTGCTGAAAATGTTAAGATCAGTGAGCTGTCTGAAGAACAAATTGATCAGCTGCGTGATGCAGTTGCTAAATTCGTTGTTGAAGGTGATCTGCGCCGTGAAATCACCCTGAGCATCAAGCGTCTGATGGACCTTGGTTGCTACCGTGGTTTGCGCCATCGTCGTGGTCTTCCGGTTCGCGGTCAGCGCACCAAGACCAACGCACGTACCCGTAAGGGTCCGCGTAAACCGATCAAGAAATAATCGGGGTGAGTAAATAATGGCAAAGGCACCAGTTCGTGCACGTAAGCGTGTAAGAAAACAAGTCTCAGATGGCGTGGCTCATGTCCATGCGTCTTTTAACAACACCATCGTTACCATTACTGATCGTCAGGGTAACGCACTGGGTTGGGCAACCGCCGGTGGTTCCGGTTTCCGCGGTTCACGTAAATCTACGCCGTTTGCTGCTCAGGTCGCTGCAGAGCGCTGTGCAGAAGCTGTAAAAGATTACGGTATTAAGAACCTGGAAGTTATGGTTAAGGGTCCGGGTCCAGGCCGCGAATCAACGATTCGTGCTCTGAACGCCGCTGGTTTCCGCATCACGAACATTACTGATGTGACTCCGATCCCTCACAACGGTTGTCGTCCGCCGAAAAAACGTCGCGTATAACGTCCGTTTTTTAGGTTAGTTGGAGAAAGAAAATGGCAAGATATTTGGGTCCTAAGCTCAAGCTGAGCCGTCGTGAGGGCACTGACTTATTCCTTAAGTCTGGCGTTCGCGCGATTGATTCCAAGTGTAAGATTGAACAAGCCCCTGGTCAGCACGGTGCGCGCAAGCCACGTCTGTCTGACTACGGCGGTCAGTTACGTGAAAAGCAAAAAGTTCGTCGTATCTACGGTGTGCTTGAGCGTCAGTTCCGTAACTATTACAAAGAAGCAGCACGTCTGAAAGGCAACACCGGTGCAAACCTGTTGGCTCTGCTGGAAGGCCGTCTGGACAACGTCGTTTATCGTATGGGCTTTGGCGCCACGCGTGCGGAAGCACGTCAGCTGGTCAGCCATAAGTCTGTTCTGGTAAATGGTCGCGTTGTTAACATCGCTTCTTATCAGGTATCTCCGAATGATGTCGTTAGCATCCGTGAGAAAGCCAAAAAGCAATCTCGCGTGAAGGCCGCTCTGGAGCTGGCTGAGCAGCGTGAAAAGCCAACCTGGCTGGAAGTTGATGCAGCTAAGATGGAAGGTGTGTTCAAACGTATTCCTGAACGTACTGATCTGTCTGCGGACATTAACGAACACCTGATCGTCGAGCTTTACTCTAAGTAAAGCTTAGTACCAAAGAGAGGACACAATGCAGGGTTCTGTGACAGAGTTTCTAAAACCGCGCCTGGTAGATATCGAGCAAGTGAGTTCGACGCACGCCAAGGTGACCCTTGAGCCTTTAGAGCGTGGCTTTGGCCATACTCTTGGTAACGCGCTGCGCCGTATTCTGCTTTCATCAATGCCGGGTTGCGCGGTGACCGAGGTTGAAATTGATGGTGTACTGCATGAGTACAGCACCAAAGAGGGTGTACAGGAAGATATCCTGGAAATCCTGCTCAACCTTAAAGGTTTGGCGGTAAGAGTTCAGGGCAAAGATGAAGTTATTCTTACCTTGAATAAATCTGGCATTGGCCCTGTGACTGCAGCCGACATTACCCATGATGGTGATGTCGAAATCGTCAAGCCGCAGCATGTGATCTGCCATCTGACCGATGACAACGCATCTATTAGCATGCGTATCAAAGTTCAGCGTGGTCGTGGTTATGTGCCGGCTTCTGCCCGAATTCATTCGGAAGAAGATGAGCGCCCAATCGGCCGTCTGCTGGTCGACGCTTGCTACAGCCCTGTAGACCGTATCGCCTACAATGTTGAAGCAGCGCGTGTAGAGCAGCGCACCGACCTGGACAAGCTGGTCATCGAAATGGAAACCAACGGTACAATCGATCCTGAAGAGGCGATTCGTCGTGCGGCGACCATCCTGGCAGAACAACTGGAAGCTTTCGTTGACTTACGTGATGTACGTCAGCCGGAAGTGAAAGAAGAGAAACCAGAATTCGATCCGATCCTGCTGCGCCCTGTTGACGATCTGGAATTGACTGTCCGCTCTGCTAACTGCCTTAAGGCAGAAGCTATCCACTACATCGGTGATCTGGTACAGCGTACTGAGGTTGAGCTGCTTAAAACGCCTAACCTTGGTAAAAAATCTCTTACCGAGATTAAAGATGTGCTGGCCTCACGTGGTCTGTCTCTGGGCATGCGCCTGGAAAACTGGCCACCGGCAAGCATTGCTGATGAATAACCCGATCACAGGTTAAGGTTTCACTGAGAAGGATAAGGTCATGCGCCATCGTAAGAGTGGTCGTCAACTGAACCGCAACAGCAGCCATCGTCAGGCTATGTTCCGCAACATGGCTGGCTCTCTGGTTCGTCACGAGATCATCAAGACGACTCTGCCGAAAGCCAAAGAGTTGCGCCGCGTAGTTGAGCCGCTGATTACTCTTGCCAAGACCGACAACGTAGCTAATCGTCGTCTGGCATTCGCCCGTACTCGTGATAACGAGATCGTGGCAAAACTGTTTAATGAGTTAGGCCCGCGTTTCGCGAGCCGTGCAGGTGGTTACACTCGCATTCTGAAGTGTGGCTTCCGCGCTGGTGACAACGCTCCGATGGCATACATCGAGCTGGTTGATCGTCCAGAAGCTCAAGCAGAAGCTGCAGCAGAGTAATCTGTTGCAACGTGAAAAACCCGCTTCGGCGGGTTTTTTATTGCCTGTCATTTTGCGTCTGCTACGCTTGTGGTGTTATGAAGGAGGTGAACAATGTGGTTAATTGATCAGCTTGCAGAACAGCATATTAAAGCCGCGCAGGAGAAAGGTGAGCTGAGTGATCTGCCGGGCGAAGGCGCACCGCTGAATCTCGAAGACGACAGTCAGGTTCCACCTGAACTACGAGCAGGATACCGACTGTTAAAAAATGCAGGTTTTCTTCCCCCCGAACTTGAGCTGCGCCGCGAAGCACTTCAGGTCAGCGATCTTTTACAGCATTTAGATCCTGACGATCCAGAGGCGCTGATCCAGACACAACGATTACGGCAACTGAAGATAAGGCTGAGCCAGGCCGGTATGCGCACTGATTTTCTTGAAGGGGAATATGGTCGTGCGATTAAGACCAAACTCGTGCCCGATTAAGGTGTATTTTTTGTCGCTGTTGTGCGCGTATAATGAGTTTGCTTCATCTTTTCACCGCATTATTCCATTACTCAACCGGAGAAGTTATGTCCAGATACCGTCATACGAAAGGACAAATACAGGATAACGCCTTACAGGCATTGTTACACGACCCGCTGTTCAGGCAACGTGTTGAAGAAAAACAAAAAGGCAAAGGCAGTTACCGGCGTAAAGAAAAACATGCGAAAGGCTGGGAGGCCAGTGATAAGCAAGCCGTTTATCACTGGCCTTCTGCTTTACAGACACAAAAAAGCCGCTTCAGAGCGGCTTTTTATTTTAGATTTTCGTATTCTGTTGTTTGAGTAAATCGCGGATTTCTGTCAGAAGCAGTTCTTCATTTGTAGGCTTAGGTGCCGGTTTTTCCACTTCTTTCTTCTTATAAAGTTTGTTCATCAGCTTAATCGCCATAAAGATAGCAAAAGCAACAATGATGAAATCAAATACGGTTTGCAGGAAAATACCATATTCCATAACCACAGCCGGTGTGTTGCCGACGGCAGGTTTAAGCACCCAGCTAAACGATTTGAAATCAACGCCGCCAATCAGCAAGCCCAGCGGTGGCATAATGATGTTCGCGACCAGTGATGAAACAATCTTACCGAATGCCGCACCGATAATCACACCGACGGCCAGATCAACCACGTTGCCGCGCATCGCAAAATCACGAAACTCTTTGAATAAACTCATACTTCTCTCCTTGCCTTAGCCAATGCCATAAAGTTTAACAAAGCTCACAATATTTGCCATTAACCACAGACAATAAGCCACTGACATGTCAGTGCTGGCTTTTTATGTGTTATAGGAAAAACGGACTGGGCTGGAACAGGCGCTCGACGTCCGGCACAAACTTTTTATCGGTTAAAAACATCACAACGTGATCGCCCTGTTCAATACGCAGATTGTCATTCGCTATCATCACATCGTCGCCGCGCACCACAGCACCAATCAGTGTGCCTGGTGGCAGCTTGATATCATCAACTGACCGTCCCACCACGCGCGATGTGGTTTCGTCGCCATGCGCGATGGCTTCGATGGCTTCAGCAATGCCTCGACGTAATGACGAGACACCCACAATATCGGCTTTGCGCACATGTCCCAGTAAGGCCGAGATGGTCGCCTGCTGGGGAGAAATGGCGATATCAATGACGCTGCCCTGGACCAGATCGACATAAGCACGGCGTTGAATCAGCACCATAACTTTCTTGGCGCCCATTTTTTTGGCCAGCATGGCAGACATGATATTGGCTTCGTCATCGTTGGTGACGGCGATAAACAAATCCACCTGCTCAATATGCTCTTCCGCCAGTAGTTCCTGATCGGAGGCATCACCGTAAAAGACCACCGTGTCGTGCAACTGTTCAGCCAGTTCGGCCGCGCGCTGGGGATTGCGCTCAATAAGTTTCACGCTGTAGTTTTTCTCGAGCTTTTGCGCCAGGCCAAAGCCAATGTTGCCGCCGCCTACTAACATGATGCGTTTATAAGGCTTTTCCAGGCGCTGCATTTCACTCATTACCGCACGAATATGCTGGCTGGCGGCAATGAAGAAAACTTCATCACCGGCTTCGATAATGGTGGAGCCCTGTGGCCGGATAGGGCGGTCCTGACGAAAAATCGCCGCTACGCGCGTATCGATATGGGGCATGTGATCGCGCAGGATCGACAATGGATTGCCCACCAGGGGGCCACCGTAATAGGCTTTCACGACTGCGAGGCTCACTTTGCCTTCAGCAAAATTAACTACCTGCAACGCGCCCGGATATTGAATCAGGCGGTAAATATTGTCGATAACCAGTTGCTCAGGCGAAATCAGATGGTCGATAGGCACTGCTTCGGGGATAAAAAGCTTATCCGCATCGCGCAGATAGTCAGCCGCACGTATACGGGCGATACGATTTGGCGTGTTGAAGAGCGAATACGCGATTTGACAGGCTATCATGTTGGTTTCGTCAGAGCTGGTAACGGCGACCAGCATATCGGCGTCTTCCGCGCCGGCCTCACGGAGAACCCGTGGGTGGGAACCATGACCCTGCACAACACGTAAATCAAATTTATCCTGTAACTGACGTAAACGTGCTGAATCTGTATCAACAACTGTTATATCGTTGTTTTCGCCAACCAGATTTTCGGCCAGTGTGCCTCCAACCTGGCCAGCACCAAGAATGATGATTTTCATCGCTTTTCAAAGCCTTTTCATTATGCGTTAGCGTCTTTAATCAGCTTAGCGTAGAAAAATCCGTCTCCGCCTTCAGCGTCAGGGAACACCTGCCAGCCCGTTTCGGGCGCGCCTGAAAGGGAGACAGCCTGTGCATCCGCATGTCGCTGTAAGAAACCGCTGATTTGCTCATGGTTCTCTTCCGGTAGGACAGAGCAGGTCGCGTAGATCATCGTACCGCCTGCTTTAAGAAGCGGCCATGTGGCCTCCAGAATGTCACGCTGCAAAGCGGCCAGTTCGCTGATATCGCGATCGCGGCGTAACCATTTGATATCCGGATGGCGGCGAATCACGCCTGTGGCTGAGCAGGGCGCATCCAGCAGGATACGATCAAACTGCCGTTGGTCACACCATTGCTGCGGAGTACGGCCATCACCTTGTTTGACCTCGGCGGTCATTCCCAGCCGTGTCAGGTTTTCGGTTACGCGCTTCAGTCGTTGTGCGTCCACATCCACAGCGAGGACCTGCGCGTCAGGGGCTATTTCTAAAATATGCGTCGTTTTGCCGCCTGGCGCTGCACACAGATCGAGAATATGTTCGCCATTTTTAGGCGCAAGCAGAAGCGCACAGCGCTGTGCTGAGAGATCCTGCACCGTAACCCAGCCCTGGTCGAAACCGGGTAACTGGTGAACCGGCGCTGGCGAGGCCAGGCGTAATGCTTCCGGCACATCCTCTGCAGCCATCGCCTCTCTTTCACTGGCGGTCAGCAGAGCAAGCCAACTGTCACGGGTATGGTGCTGACGGTTAACCCGCAGCCACATCGGTGGGCGTTGGTTATTCGCGTCAACAATCTGTTGCCAGCGATCTGGCCAGGCAAGCTGCAGTCGGTTCAGTAGCCATCCGGGATGAAGATGGCGCTGTGGACCTTCCTGGATGCTGGCAAGGAGTTCCTCCTGACGGCGCTGGAACTGACGTAACACGCCGTTGATCAATCCTTTCAGATTGGCACGTTTCAGCACTTCAGCACCAGCAACGGTCTCGGCTAATGCCGCATGTGCCGGGACGCGCGTGTAGAGCAACTGGTACAGGCCCACCATGATCAGAAAATGCAGCGTACGCTGTTTGCCGGTCAGAGGGCGCTCCATCAATTTCCCGATAAGCGCTTCCAGCTGAGGTAACGTTCGTAACACACCAAAGCAGATCTCTTGCACCAGAGCGGCGTCTTTATCGGCGACTTTTTTCTGTGCGGCAGGCAGCACAGTATTGAGTGACTCGCCCTTATCGACAACACGTTCAATCAGTTGTGCAGACAGGCTACGAAGGTTGGATGATTTAGTCATAAGATAGTGCCATCAAACAAAAGGCCCGGATTTACCGGGCCTGAATGTCAGTCCAGAAGAGAGCCAGGTTCAAACCATTCCCGGCGCGAGTTGAGCAGATCCTGTGCCGACATCGGTTTTTTACCGGCGGGTTGCAACTGAAGTAAATTGAGTACGCCGTCGGCGGTGGCAATGTGAATGCCCTGTTTGTCAGCCTTAACGATCTCGCCTGGTCGTTTATTGACATGAGGTAAAACACCGGCTTGCCATACTTTTACTGGCTGATCATTTACCATAAAAAAGCTAACCGGCCAGGGATTAAAGGCGCGAATGCAGCGTTCAAGCTGTTCCGCGGGTAACTGCCAGTCAAGACGTGCTTCCTCTTTACTGAGCTTCTCAGCATAATTTGCCAGGGTTTCATCCTGTTTCACCGGCTGGGCGTTACCCTCACGCAATTGCGACAAGGTTGTCAGTAGCCCTTCTGGTCCGAGGCTGGCCAGTTTGTCGTATAACGAAGCACTGGTGTCTTCAGCAGTAATAGGGCAGGCTAGTTTTACCAGCATATCACCGGTATCCAGCCCGACATCCATTTGCATGATGGTGACACCGGTTTCCTGATCACCCGCCCAAAGCGCGCGCTGAATAGGCGCCGCGCCGCGCCAGCGTGGCAGCAACGAACCATGTACGTTGATGCAGCCCAGACGTGGCATCTCAAGCACGGCTTTCGGCAGGATAAGGCCATAAGCCACCACGACCATGACATCGGCCTGCAAATCGGCAACCAACTGTTGGTTTTCCGCAGGGCGCAACGATTTGGGCTGAAAAACCGGAATGTCGTGGGCAAGAGCCAGCGCTTTTACCGGGCTCGCGGTCAACTTATTGCCGCGCCCGGCAGGGCGGTCTGGTTGGGTAAAAACGCCAACGACCTTATGCTCAGATGCGAGCAACGCGTCAAGGTGACGCGCCGCGAAGTCTGGTGTGCCAGCAAAGATTATATTAAGCGGGGCAGACACGTTTATCCCTTTTTCAGATCTCAAGAGGCCTGGGCGTTTTGCCGCGCCAGTTTTTCTAACTTTGTCTTGATTCGCTGACGCTTTAAAGGCGACAGATAATCGATAAACAGTTTGCCATCCAGATGATCAATTTCATGCTGAATACAGATAGCCAGCAGGTCACCGGTTTCCAGTTCAAACGGCTTACCTTCGCGATCTAACGCCCGCACTTTTACCCGCTCTGCACGAGGCACAAAGGCGCGTTGCTCAGGAATGGACAGGCAACCTTCTTCGATACCTGTTTCACCACTTTTTTCCAGAAGCTCGGGATTGATCAATACCAGTCGCTCGTCCCGGTTCTCAGAGACATCAATCACAATGATGCGCTGATGAATATCCACCTGCGTAGCGGCAAGGCCGATACCTTCTTCGGAATACATGGTTTCGAACATATCATCAACGATACGCTGAACTTCTGCGTTAACTTCTTTGACTGGCGCGGCGATCTTGCGCAGGCGCTCGTCAGGAAAATGTAACACCTGTAAAACTGACATAAATATCCAGATCTATATTCTAAAAGGAAAAGATTACTGCCTCATATTGTAGACTTTTTAGTACCTGATTGACAGCATTCTGCGGAGGGATGCGACGGTTATCAGGAGGCCGTGACGATGGAAAAAAGGGCGCGATTACTGCGGCTGGCCGCGATACCCGGCCTGACGGGCCGACGCTGGCTGAACGCGGCGCAGCAACTGTGCGCAGGTCAGGATATTGATGTGATATTAAGCCAAAAGGGCTTCGAGACAGCGCAACATCATTATGCCCATCAGAAAACCACGGACTGGCTGGCAACCGTTAACACTTGGCTGGCACAGTGTCCAACGCATCACCTGATTACGGCGCTGGATGCGCATTACCCCGCTCAACTACTTGAAACGGCCTGTTTCCCTCCGCTCTTATATGTAAACGGTGATCCAACCGTATTATCTTCACCTCAACTGGCGGTGGTAGGCAGCCGTCTGTGTTCGCCCTCAGGCCGTTACTGGTGCGACTGGTTCACCCAACAACTGGCATTGAGCGGTTTGACCATAACCAGTGGGCTGGCTATCGGGATTGATGGCGTGGCACACCGTGCCGCATTAAATGTGCAGGGTAAAACCGTGGCCGTACTGGGGAGTGGACTGGCCCATCTGTATCCCAAAAAACACACTGCGCTGGCGCAGGAGATTGTTATGCAGGGAGGCGCCGTGATCTCGGAGTTTCCGCTTACTGCCGCGCCACTGGCGCATCAGTTTCCGCGCAGAAACCGTATTATCAGTGGGTTAAGTCAGGGTGTTCTCGTCATTGAAGCGTCATTAAAAAGTGGTTCATTAGTCACAGCCCGTTATGCATTAGAGCAGAATCGCAATGTTTATGCCTTACCGGGTGCGCTGGGTAACAGCGGCAGTGAGGGGACAAACTGGCTGATCCAACAAGGTGCCATGTTGGTGGCACATCCTAATAACATTGTCGAAGATTTACGCGCTATGCTTAACTGGTTACCTGTTAACCCGTCAGATGAAATTTATTCTGATGCCAGTGACGATGCTCCATTGCCATTTGCCGAGCTGTTGGCTAACGTAGGTGATGAGGTTACACCTGTTGACGTTGTCGCTGAACGTGCCGGCCAACCTGTGCCAGTTATTACAGCTCAATTGCTGGAACTGGAGTTAGCAGGATGGATCGCAGCTGTACCCGGCGGCTATGTCCGATTGAGGAGGGCATGCCATGTTCGACGTACTCATGTACTTGTTTGAGACCTATATCCACAACGAAACAGAAATGGGTGTTGATCAGGACAGATTGACAGATGACTTGACGGATGCCGGTTTCCACCGCGAAGATATTTATAATGCGTTGAACTGGTTAGAAAAATTGGCGGACTATCAGGAAGGACTGGTCGCACCAATTTTGCTGGCAAATGATCCGCTCTCTATGCGCATCTATACCGATGAAGAGAGCAAGCGTTTAGATGCCGAAAGCCGCGGTTTCCTGCTGTTCCTGGAGCAAATCCAGGTACTGAGTCTGGAAACACGAGAAATGGTCATTGAACGTGTCATGGCGCTTGATACGCTGGATTTCGATCTTGAGGATCTTAAATGGGTGGTGCTGATGGTGCTGTTTAACATCCCTGGATGTGAAAACGCGTATCAGCAGATGGAAGAACTGCTATTCGACGTCAACGAAGGTATGCTGCATTAAATTTTTACTAATGCATGACTGTTATGAGTAAAACCGCACTCTTTACTGTGCGTAAACAGGATCCCTGCCCCGCATGCGGGGCAGAACTTGTTATACGTTCAGGAAAGCATGGCCCATTTTTGGGCTGTGCAAATTACCCTGCCTGTGACTATATCAAGCCTTTGGGAAACCAGGCTGATGGGCATGTTGTCAAAGTTCTGGAAGGCCACGTTTGCCCACAATGCGGGGCGGATAAAGTATTGCGCCAGGGCCGATTTGGCATGTTTATTGGCTGTAGCGACTATCCCGCGTGTGATTACACCGAAACCATCGATAAACCGGATGAAACCACGATCGACTGTCCGCAGTGTCAGCAGGGTAAGCTGGTACAACGCCGCTCGCGTTTTGGTAAAACGTTTCATGCCTGCGAACGCTATCCAGCCTGTCAGTTTGCCGTGAACCTGACGCCAGTGGCGGGGCGCTGTCCGCATTGTGAATTTCCGCTTTTAGTCGAGAAAAAGACGGCGCAGGGCATCCGGCTTTTCTGCGCCAGTAAAAGTTGTGGCAAAGCTATTATTCAAGAGACATAAGACATAACCATGTTAAATCAACCCGTTGCCGGCTCATTGCAGGATTGTGTAAGCCATCTTAACCAGCATGCTGTGATTGCCTATCCCACCGAAGCGGTATTCGGCTTAGGCTGTGATCCCGATAATGAATCTGCGGTCATGGCACTGCTGGCATTAAAAAAACGGCCAGTAGAGAAAGGCTTGATCCTGATAGCTGCCGACTATGATCAGCTTAAACCTTACGTATCAGATGAGGCCTTAACCACGGAGCAGCGTGAACGTATGTTTGCCTGTTGGCCAGGCCCGGTCACCTTTGTCGTGCCTGCTTCTCCGGTTACCCCGCGCTGGTTAACCGGGCAATTTGATTCACTGGCCATCCGCGTTAGCGATCATCCGAATGTTCAGGCGCTGTGCCGGGCGTTTGGAAAACCTTTGGTATCGACCAGCGCTAATCTTTCCGGTCAGCCGCCGTGCCGTTCAGTCGAAGAGGTCAAATTGCAGTTTGGCACCGCGTTTCCCGTATTGAATGGAAAGACAGGAGGAAGGCTCAATCCTTCTGAGATTCGCGATGTCATCAGCGGCAATTTGATACGCCAGGGTTAATATATGGCAAATTTTGCAGTTTTCGGTCATCCCATTAGTCACAGCAAATCGCCGCACATTCATCAGGCGTTTGCGCGACAGACAGGAATCTCACTTCAGTATGATCGTATTGATGCGCCTGTTGATGCTTTTCCTGAGACTCTCCGCACTTTTTTCCACGACGGCGGGGCGGGTGCGAACATTACGCTGCCCTTTAAACAGCAGGCGTGGGCATTTGCCGACCAGTTGACCGAGCGCGCTGCGCTGTCAGGGGCTGTGAACACGCTAAAGCTGTGTGATGATGGCCAAATTCTTGGCGACAATACGGATGGTATTGGGCTGCTCAGCGATCTTCAGCGCCTTGGGATGATTAAGCCCGACAGCCATCTTCTGCTGGTGGGGGCAGGTGGGGCCGCTCGGGGCGTCATTCTCCCTCTGCTTTCAATGGGAGCAACGATCACGGTCGTGAACCGAACGGCGTTGAATGCGCAGACTCTGGCCGCAGAGTTTGCCCATCGCGGAGCGATTAATGCGTGTTCGTTTGACGCGCTTGTGGATAGACATTTCGACCTTGTCATTAATGCCACATCAAGTGGTATTCAGGGAGAAGTACCGCCGTTGCCGCCTTCATTAGTTCATGCTGAGCTACGTTGCTACGATATGTTCTATCAGAGTGGCTTAACGCCTTTCCTGCGCTGGTGTCAGCAGCACGGTTCATCTCATCTTGCTGACGGGCTGGGGATGCTGGTGGGTCAGGCCGCGCATGCCTTTCATCTATGGCACGGGGTGATGCCCGAAATCGCACCGGTCATCGCCTCATTAAAAGCCGGGATGCAGTCATGAACCAGGCGATACAGTTTCCTGATCGGGAAAGCCTGGATACAGAATTAAGGGCCGTTTGTTTCCCTGTTCTGGTAAACGGGATGGGCTTAACCTGCGCTATCAGTGTTGAGGCGCTTAATGAACAGTTCGGTGAGGGAGAAGCGATGACGCTGTTTCGCCATCATCGCTGGGATTTGGAAGATCAGGCCGAAGACTGCATTCGAAACGATCAGGTCGATAATGAAGGATGGGTCTGGCTGTCTCCGGCCAGATAGTCATTCTTCCAGTTAACATAGTTGCTGGCAGAGTAAAGTAGACCTTCAATTTCTTTTTCATTCAGCGGCCGGATTTGTTTGACCGGGCTCCCGACATACAGATAGCCACTTTCCAGTCGTTTGCCGGGGGGAACCAGGCTCCCGGCACCAATCATAACGTCGTCTTCAACAATGACGCCATCCAGTACGATTGAGCCCATTCCAACCAGTACGCGATTGCCTATCGTGCAGCCATGTAGCATCGCTTTATGCCCAACCGTTACGTCTTCCCCAATTATCAGAGGAAAACCGGCGGGGTTGGCCTCTGATTTATGCGTGACATGCAGGACGCTGCCATCCTGAATATTGGTTCGGGCACCAATATGCACCTGGTTCACATCGCCACGAATAGCGACTAAAGGCCAGATACCTACATCATCTTCCATAATGACGTCACCCGCTACCACGCTGGTGGGATCAACCATGACGCGCAGACCCAATTTTGGGAAAAGATGTTTGTAAGGGCGTAACGCTACAGTCATTTTGTTCTCCTTTTACTGAGTTTACTGGCAGCCTGATGCGATTCTGACCAACTGGCAAGGGGATTTTGTGCCGGATCGTTGGTGATCTAATCAATATGAATGTTTTCTCGGCAGTCAGTAAAAAGATCCAAAAAAAGGGTTGTGCAATTCATTCGGATCCCTATAATGCGCCTCCATCGACACGGCACAACGGCTTACGGAATGCGGTGTTGAGAGGGTCAGGCAACTGAGCCGCCGGAGAAAAACTTCTGAAAAAGAGGTTGACTCTGAAGGAGGAAAGCGTAATATACGCCACCTCGCAACAGACGGTTAACCCGCTGGTTGCAC
>NZ_SOAJ01000012.1:0-5835 GCF_004364735.1 Pantoea sp. PNA 14-12
CCCACCTGACCCCATGCCGAACTCAGAAGTGAAACGCCGTAGCGCCGATGGTAGTGTGGGGTCTCCCCATGCGAGAGTAGGGAACTGCCAGGCATCAATCAGGTGAAGAAGCCCCGTACGGAAGTACGGGGCTTTTTTACGTCCGCCGTCCGGAGAGAGCGGGGCCTGCCGGACCTCTGCGGGCTTCACAGATCTCTGCCGTCGCCTGCCGGTCATCCTCCCTGGTCCGTTTACCTTGCCTCTGCATGTAAAAGGAAAGAATATGTCGTCAGCGGCCCTTTCCTGTCTATGCCTTTTAGCCCATGCTTTGCATCAATCTCTCCAGTGAATAGCTAAACAGACTGCGATCAAACCGCGCTGTTTAAACGTGCGGTTGGCAAAACGGCCTGGATGAAACGGATGCCCACCTCTACAAAGTTCTGCTGATACTTCACAATTGTTCCGCCTGTGTTTTTAGCTGCTTTAAACAACTCACATTCCATCAGCTTCCCCTGTCGTCATGCCCGCGACGGTTTCTGTACACGATTTCTTTCTACCCGTTCAGCGTTCTGAGTGGCTGATATGCAGCGAAAAACGTCTTCGCACGCAAATTCCCTCTCAATCCGTTCATGATGCGGTAAACTACGGCCAGATTAACCCCGTGAAGGCCTTATCATGTCCAGCTCGTATACCTCCTTAAAAGCCGACAATACGCTCGGTCTTGATGTCAGCACACAAATTCGTATTGTCGCCGAAACGCCTGAAGCCATACTTGCGGCATGGCAGATGAGCCAGCGTAACCAGCAACCCTTTTTGATCCTGGGTGAAGGCAGCAATGTACTGTTTCTTGAGGACTTCGCGGGCATTGTGGTGCTCAACCGCATCGCTGGAGTTGAAATACGCGACGAGAATGAGCGCTGGAAGCTGCATGTTGGCGCGGGTGAAAACTGGCATCAACTGGTAAAAATGACGCTGAAAAAAGGGATTTCCGGACTAGAGAACCTGGCACTTATTCCCGGTATGGTCGGCTCTGCACCCATCCAGAATATCGGCGCCTATGGCGTTGAACTGAAAGATGTCTGTGAATATGTAGACGTGCTGAATTTGCAAACCGGCGTCACTGAGCGTTTAAGCCGTGACGATTGCCAGTTTGGCTATCGCGACAGCATTTTTAAACATCAGTACCAGTCGGGCTATACGATTGTTGCCGTCGGGTTTTCATTAACCAAACAGTGGCAACCGGTGCTGACGTATGGCGATTTAAAGACGCTTAATCCGGCGACTGCGAATGCCTGGGATGTGTTTCATGCCGTTTGCCATATGCGACAGAGCAAATTACCTGACCCCAAAATAACAGGCAATGTTGGCAG
The DNA here is from genome assembly GCF_004364735.1 of Pantoea sp. PNA 14-12. Taxonomy (NCBI): domain Bacteria; kingdom Pseudomonadati; phylum Pseudomonadota; class Gammaproteobacteria; order Enterobacterales; family Erwiniaceae; genus Pantoea; species Pantoea sp. PNA 14-12. The sequence goes on from NZ_SOAJ01000012.1 coordinate 1,350, forward strand.
TTTTTTCAAAAATCCAGTGATTAGTCGGCAGCAGGCCGAAGTATTGCTTAATCACTATCCTGCGATGCCAAATTATCCCCAACCAGAGGGTACGGTAAAACTTGCCGCAGGCTGGTTAATCGATCAGTGTCAGCTTAAAGGCTGTCGGGTTGGCGGCGCGGAAGTTCATCAGCAGCAGGCATTAGTGCTGATTAATGCCGCCAATGCCACGCCAGGCGATATCGTTGCGCTGGCAAAAAAGGTGCGCACACGCGTAGGTGAGAAATTTGATGTCTGGCTTGAGCCTGAGGTCCGTTTTATCCGGGCACAAGGTGAATGCAATGCGGTTGAGGTGATTGCATGAAAGACCACAGCGTACCGCTAAAGCTTATTGATATCCTGTCAGATGGCGAATTTCATTCTGGTGAGCAATTAGGTGAAACGCTCGGCATGAGCCGCGCAGCAATTAATAAACATATTCAGACGTTAAAAAGCTGGGGCCTTGAAGTGTATACGGTTACCGGGAAAGGCTACAGCTTCCCTGCACCGCTTCAGTTGCTCAATGAAGAGGCGATTCTTGGTCAGCTTTCTCAGCCCGATGTCGCCGTGATACCGGTTATCGATTCGACGAACCAGTATTTACTTGAGCGTATGGATTCACTGCCTTCAGGTGCCGTCTGTGTGGCGGAATATCAGCAAGCGGGACGCGGACGACGCGGGCGGCATTGGTTTTCTCCCTTCGGTGCTAATCTTTATATGTCTATGTACTGGCGTCTGGAGCAAGGGCCTGCTGCAGCGATGGGGCTCAGCCTGGTGATTGGTATAGTGATGGCAGAGACGCTTCAGTCATTAGGTGCGGAGGATGTTCGCGTAAAATGGCCGAATGATATTTACCTCCATGACAGAAAATTAGCAGGCATCTTAGTGGAGTTAACCGGTAAAACCGGCGATGCTGCGCAGATCGTAATGGGAGCGGGCATCAATTTAGCGATGCGAAATGCCGACGCGGCGCAAATCAATCAGGGCTGGATTAATCTGCAGGAAGCGGGCGTAACGCTTGATCGTAATGACCTGGCTGCAACGTTAATCAATCGCCTGCGTGAGGCACTACCTGTTTTTGAACAGGAAGGTCTGGCACCTTTTGTCGCACGCTGGGCAGGCTTAGACAACTTTATCAACCGTCCGGTCAGGTTACTGGTGGGCGAGCGGGAAGTTCACGGCATTGCACGCGGCATTGATAATCAGGGTGGTTTGCTGCTGGAACAAGAGGGCGAAATTAAATCCTGGATGGGTGGGGAAATATCGCTGCGTCCCCTTTAAAAGTCTGTAAAGCCTGCTTTTAAGGCAGGCTTTATTGTCGTAACTTATTTTCTCAGGCGGACTTTTTCAACCGCATGATTACCACTTTTGGTCATAATCAAGCTGGCTCTTTCACGTGTAGGAAGAATATTCTCTTTCAGGTTCAGCCAGTTGATCTCTTTCCACAGCGATCCCGCGATCTTGATGGCCTCATCTTCAGGTAACTGTGCATAATGATGAAAATAAGAGTCGGGATCGGTGAAAGCGCCCTGGCGAAATTTCAGAAAGCGATTGATATACCAGTGCTGTAAAAGATCTTCTTCCGCATCGACATAGATAGAAAAATCGACAAAATCAGAAACAAATACGTGGTGCGGATCGTGAGGATAATCCATTCCACTTTGAAGAACGTTTAAGCCTTCCAGAATTAAAATATCGGGTTGTTGCACCACTTTATCCCCATCCGGAATAACGTCATAAATGAGATGGGAATAAACGGGCGCCGTCACCTGCTGGGCACCAGACTTAAGGTCTGACACAAACTTAACTAACCGATGCATATCATAAGATTGAGGAAACCCTTTTTTCTTCATGAGACCGCGCTCTTTTAGTACCGAGTTCGGATGAAGGAAGCCATCAGTTGTAATTAACTCAACCTTACGGTGCTCAGGCCAGCGGCTGAGAAGCGCCTGTAAAACGCGGGCAGTCGTACTTTTCCCCACCGCAACGCTACCAGCAATACTGATAATGTAAGGGATCTTTTGCCCGTCTGTGCCCAGAAATTGTTCCAGAACAGCCTGGCGACGCACATTCGAACTTATATAGAAATTCAGCAAGCGTGAGAGCGGCAGATAGATTTCGGCCACCTCTTCAATAGAAAGGTCTTCGTTTATCCCTTTTAACTGAGCAATTTCATCCTCTGCCAGCGTCATGGGAACGGAGTCGCGTAATGACGCCCATTGTTCACGGGTGAACTGTAAATAAGGCGTGGTGAGTGATGTCGTTTTATCCATAAGTATACATTTGACTGCAGATTCAAACCAATCTGTACATTTTCACCGAAGATTACTCGGGCACGGTAGCGTAATGAATTGCGGGTCACAGAGTTATTAACGAGAACAATGGGCTGGAGGGTACCACCAGTATAGCTTTTAAAAGAAGTAAAAAATAAACGGGGATAAGCTTTCGTCGGCGCCTCCGCAATTTTAACAAATCCTTGATCAAGAGGCTTGATCTCTGTAATTACAGCATGCGATGTGACAGGTAAATCTTCAGCCCGGTGGGTAGCACGGATCAGGGCACGTAAACGGGCCTCCGCTCATTATCGTATGGTTCACTTAGCCAGCAGCCGGTTAACGAGCGGGTCTTTCATGATAGCGCGTGCAATGAATCCGTGGCTGTCTGTTACTTTATGCCGGACGTTAAGCCGCAAATAAGGTGCGTGTCAGGCGCGTCACTGTTTTGGGGCGTGCTCTCATTCCCCAGATCATTTGTCTGAACATCCACAACGCACTTTATTGCCTTCAGAGACCAGTCTGCCCCAGGCACGGATACCTTCTGTACTCTCTTTCCCGTGACGAATAACCCTTACCACGACCCTTTCTCTGCCCTCGCATGGCGTGTCCATCAAATACCGTTGCTGCCAACATAAGGCCGCCACAGGCTTTGTGGTGTGCTTAAGCTGTCTGAGGGCCGAAGGAGATAAGAAGCGCTTCAATCCGCCTGACCGGGTTTCTATGCAGGTTGAACCGGGAGGCACAGCGCGTTCTGACAACAGAAGGGACAAACATAATGACTTTCGGCGGCGTTCCAGTTGGTCGCAGCCGTCATCGGTGCGGACAGGGTGGAATCTGCACATCAAGCATCGGGCTGTTCTCATGTGTCATGTGACTTCTCTGTTGTACGTAGGCATTACCTGTTCATATGCAACCTCGCTCATCTTCACCGCGTCGACATCAATACACATGCACTCGCGCGCCTGTGAGGCCAGTAACCGAACAGAGCAGCGCAATCGGCCACAGAAAGCATACAAGCAATGCCTGATTCACGCGTATTGAAAGCGGTTATTGTGCCAGTGTTCATTCCCGCCTCTTTAGGTGCCAGTACGTTTTCTCTGCAACCCTGTCAACTTAACATCACTCATCGCTTACCCTGTGGTGGCGTTTTTGCACAAACAAACCGATATCCACAAACAAAAACCGGCTGTCGATGGAAAACACCGGGCAATAAATAAGCAATCGAGACGAATTTTGCAGGATCAGCAAAAAAAGGGGACGTGAAAAAAGCCATCCACCAAAGAATGAAATCGTGAAGACCAAATCCAGGGACAGAAGATGACGCGAAAATTTGACCAATAATTGGATGTTATTTCTGCAGAATAGGGGTAAATTGCGATGCTTTGCACAAATAGTAAGCGATAGAACAAAAACAGTGATTTTTTTGTTGCATCCTTCAGCCGACCTTCCTAGAATGCGCGTCACTTGATGCCGGCTTAGCTCAGTTGGTAGAGCAACTGACTTGTAATCAGTAGGTCACCAGTTCGATTCCGGTAGCCGGCACCATCAAGTAGGTGGGATTCCCGAGCGGCCAAAGGGAGCAGACTGTAAATCTGCCGTCACAGACTTCGAAGGTTCGAATCCTTCTCCCACCACCATCTCGACCCTCGGGTTGAGAACAGATAAACAACCTGTTTATCTGGCAGGTGAGTCACTTCTTCTCACCCTGAATTCAGATTGGGTGTAAGCTCAGTCAAAGTCAGCCAGCTTCGCTGGCAGGCTAAGAATAATGGGGGACTTCCCCTGTTATTCACAAGCTACAGAAAGAACAGGTAGCCGAGTTCCAGGATGCGGGCATCGTATAATGGCTATTACCTCAGCCTTCCAAGCTGATGATGCGGGTTCGATTCCCGCTGCCCGCTCCAGATGTGCTGATATGGCTCAGTTGGTAGAGCGCACCCTTGGTAAGGGTGAGGTCCCCAGTTCGACTCTGGGTATCAGCACCACTTCCTTTATCTCCCTCCTGATTTTCTCTGTAACTCCTTGCAGTCAGGCAATGCCTGGTTAATGTGACGATATCTTTGATATATCCGTGTCTTAGAGGGACAAGCGATGGCTAAAGAGCAATTTCAACGTAACAAACTGCACGTAAACGTGGGCACCATCGGTCACGTTGACCACGGTAAAACCACCCTGACTGCAGCAATCACCAC
>NZ_SOAJ01000013.1:2244-5233 GCF_004364735.1 Pantoea sp. PNA 14-12
CAAAACGCCTGTGGGTTGTGAGGTTAAGCGACCAAGCGTACACGGTGGATGCCCTGGCAGTCAGAGGCGATGAAGGGCGTGCTAATCTGCGATAAGCGCCGGTAAGGTGATATGAACCGCTACAACCGGCGATACCCGAATGGGGAAACCCAGTGTGATTCGTCACACTATCATGCAGTGAATACATAGCGGCATGAGGCGAACCGGGGGAACTGAAACATCTAAGTACCCCGAGGAAAAGAAATCAACCGAGATTCCCCCAGTAGCGGCGAGCGAACGGGGAGGAGCCCAGAACCTGCATCAGCTTGTGCATCAGTGGAAGCGTCTGGAAAGTCGCAGGGTACAGGGTGATACTCCCGTACACAAAGGTGCACAGGTTGTGAGTTCGATGAGTAAGGCGGGACACGTGGTATCCTGTCTGAATATGGGGGGACCATCCTCCAAGGCTAAATACTCCTGACTGACCGATAGTGAACCAGTACCGTGAGGGAAAGGCGAAAAGAACCCCGGCGAGGGGAGTGAAACAGAACCTGAAACCGTGTACGTACAAGCAGTGGGAGCACCTTCGTGGTGTGACTGCGTACCTTTTGTATAATGGGTCAGCGACTTATATTCTGTAGCAAGGTTAACCGTATAGGGGAGCCGCAGGGAAACCGAGTCTTAACTGGGCGTTAAGTTGCAGGGTATAGACCCGAAACCCGGTGATCTAGCCATGGGCAGGTTGAAGGTTGGGTAACACTAACTGGAGGACCGAACCGACTAATGTTGAAAAATTAGCGGATGACCTGTGGCTGGGGGTGAAAGGCCAATCAAACCGGGAGATAGCTGGTTCTCCCCGAAAGCTATTTAGGTAGCGCCTCGTGAACTCATCTCCGGGGGTAGAGCACTGTTTCGGCTAGGGGGCCATCCCGGCTTACCAACCCGATGCAAACTGCGAATACCGGAGAATGTTATCACGGGAGACACACGGCGGGTGCTAACGTCCGTCGTGAAGAGGGAAACAACCCAGACCGCCAGCTAAGGTCCCAAAGTCATGGTTAAGTGGGAAACGATGTGGGAAGGCACAGACAGCCAGGATGTTGGCTTAGAAGCAGCCATCATTTAAAGAAAGCGTAATAGCTCACTGGTCGAGTCGGCCTGCGCGGAAGATGTAACGGGGCTAAACCATGCACCGAAGCTGCGGCAGCGACACTATGTGTTGTTGGGTAGGGGAGCGTTCTGTAAGCCGTTGAAGGTGTGCTGTGAGGCATGCTGGAGGTATCAGAAGTGCGAATGCTGACATAAGTAACGATAAACAAGGTGAAAAACCTTGTCGCCGGAAGACCAAGGGTTCCTGTTCAACGTTAATCGGAGCAGGGTGAGTCGACCCCTAAGGCGAGGCCGAAAGGCGTAGTCGATGGGAAACAGGTTAATATTCCTGTACTTGGTGTTACTGCGAAGGGGGGACGGAGAAGGCTATATCGGCCGGGCGACGGTTGTCCCGGTTTAAGCGTGTAGGTGTGTGCGCCAGGCAAATCCGGTGCACTTTACACTGAGGCGTGACGACGAGGCACTACGGTGCTGAAGTGATAAATGCCCTGCTTCCAGGAAAAGCCTCTAAGCATCAGGTAACACGAAATCGTACCCCAAACCGACACAGGTGGTCAGGTAGAGAATACCCAGGCGCTTGAGAGAACTCGGGTGAAGGAACTAGGCAAAATGGTGCCGTAACTTCGGGAGAAGGCACGCTGGCGCGTAGGTGAGGGGACTTGCTCCCGGAGCCGAGGCCAGTCGAAGATACCAGCTGGCTGCAACTGTTTATTAAAAACACAGCACTGTGCAAACACGAAAGTGGACGTATACGGTGTGACGCCTGCCCGGTGCCGGAAGGTTAATTGATGGGGTTATCCGCAAGGAGAAGCTCTTGATCGAAGCCCCGGTAAACGGCGGCCGTAACTATAACGGTCCTAAGGTAGCGAAATTCCTTGTCGGGTAAGTTCCGACCTGCACGAATGGCGTAATGATGGCCAGGCTGTCTCCACCCGAGACTCAGTGAAATTGAAATCGCTGTGAAGATGCAGTGTACCCGCGGCAAGACGGAAAGACCCCGTGAACCTTTACTACAGCTTGACACTGAACACTGAGCCTTGATGTGTAGGATAGGTGGGAGGCTTTGAAGCGTGGACGCCAGTCTGCGTGGAGCCGTCCTTGAAATACCACCCTTTAATGTTTGGTGTTCTAACGTGGGCCCGTGATCCGGGCTGCGGACAGTGTCTGGTGGGTAGTTTGACTGGGGCGGTCTCCTCCCAAAGCGTAACGGAGGAGCACGAAGGTTGGCTAATCCTGGTCGGACATCAGGAGGTTAGTGCAATGGCATAAGCCAGCTTGACTGCGAGAGTGACGGCTCGAGCAGGTGCGAAAGCAGGTCATAGTGATCCGGTGGTTCTGAATGGAAGGGCCATCGCTCAACGGATAAAAGGTACTCCGGGGATAACAGGCTGATACCGCCCAAGAGTTCATATCGACGGCGGTGTTTGGCACCTCGATGTCGGCTCATCACATCCTGGGGCTGAAGTAGGTCCCAAGGGTACGGCTGTTCGCCGTTTAAAGTGGTACGCGAGCTGGGTTTAGAACGTCGTGAGACAGTTCGGTCCCTATCTGCCGTGGGCGCTGGAGAATTGAGGGGGGTTGCTCCTAGTACGAGAGGACCGGAGTGAACGCACCGCTGGTGTCCGGGTTGTCACGCCAGTGGCACTGCCCGGTAGCTAAGTGCGGAAAAGATAAGTGCTGAAAGCATCTAAGCACGAAACTTGCCCCGAGATGAGTTCTCCCTGAGGCTCCGAGCCTCCTGAAGGGACGTTGAAGACGACGACGTTGATAGGCCGGGTGTGTAAGCGCAGCGATGCGTTGAGCTTACCGGTACTAATGACCCGTGAGGCTTAACCTTACAACGCCAGAGGCGTTTTGGGTTGAGAGACAGAAAGAATTTTCAGCCTTGTTTACCGGATAA
>NZ_SOAJ01000014.1:0-3006 GCF_004364735.1 Pantoea sp. PNA 14-12
GCTGTCACAACGCGGTTTGTGTGGGAAGGTTACCGTCTGCTGCAGGAAATCCACGACGATATTCCGCTGACTTATGTCTACAGCGACAGCCAGAGTTATGAGCCACTGGCCCGTATTAATGGCATGGAAAGTCCGGAGATATTCTGGTTCCACTGCGCCGCGAATGGCACGCCAGAACTTTTAACCGACGTTGAAGGCCAGAAGACATGGGAAGGTGTGAACAGCCCGTGGGGCAAACTGCTGCGCGAATCGAATCAGCGAATTCCGGTGGTAGAGCAGAACCTGCGTATGCAGGGCCAGTACCTGGACCGGGAAACGGGGCTTCACTATAATTTGTTCCGTTATTATGATCCGGACAGTGGCCGGTTTACCCAGCATGACCCGATAGGGCTGGCGGGGGGGATCAACCTTTATCAGTATGCGCCGAATGCGCTGGGATGGGTGGATCCGTGGGGGTTGAGTAGGTGTAGAAATCCTTCTAAAGAAGCGACTAAGTGGCAGGGGCCACATAACAGAGATTATCCAGGCATTGATGTATACACCAATAAAGTAATAAAAAAAGGAACTATACTCTATGCACTACATCCTAATGGAGACCAATTGCCTGCATACACTGTAAGTCATCCCACTGTAAGGCAATATAAAGGTGATCCACTTGGCTACCATGAAGCCCTGCAAATCAAGTTAAATCCAGCATTCCCTATGCGTTCACAGGTAAGAGCCTATTATGTTAAAGAGGATATATATGTTGCTACAGGACGCGCTGAGGCAAACGCACGGTACGGCAAAGGTGGAGGGCTACAATTCTATATCCCAGAAGAAGCAAGAGTTAAACTGAAACCAGGAAAAATAATAGATATATGAAAAAAATGACTTTAGATGTAAATACTGGAATTTTGCGGATAAATGAAAATGAGATAGAGCTTGAATCTTACGATTCCTTCATTAAATCTCATTTTTTTCAATCATCTGATGATTTGACATGCGTCGGTAAATATTGTTTCTTTGCTAAAGAAATTATCTGGCATAGTGAACCATTTACTATAGAGTTCAGACCTGCAGTTTTTTCTTTTAAAAGCAGTGTTTATCTTATTAGCAAAAGTGGCGATTATTTTCAAAGCCTTCACGATTGGAATAAAAAAGCTGACTTAAATATGCTGAAGGATGAAGAAAAAAGGTTATATGAATGGACTCGGAATAAATACCCCGAAAACTATGATGGTGAGATAAAAAATCCTCCCTATGGGTATGTATGGTGCTTCCAGTGGGGTAATGTAGCTGTTCAATCAAACCCCAATACTTTTGAGTGCGGTATATATATAGAATGGAATTGAAGTGGTTGTTTTATTGAATTTCTTGTTAGTTTTTTTGAGTTGTGAAAGGATTTCGCCTCAATAAAACCATCTGTTTTATGATTATTGATTTTCGTGAGTATTGGGGGTGTCGTATTAATGGTAGTCCACTAATCAATATTCATCATCTTGGTTCTTCAGGCTTTTGCCAGGGTAGCGGATATTAATGAGTATGAGTATGATGAGAAACTTGCCTTTCCCTTTTTATGATGTTGCAAGTCATCTTGAGTTGTTTGTCGGCTAGCAAGGTGGAGCCTGTATCGGATGAAGCTATCAGCTATTTTGAAACTCAATGTGACCCTGGAGAAAATAAGCTTTTGATTTTTTTTTGCTTTTTCTGAAGTTCAGCCATCCAGGTACATTTCTCATTTGATCGGTGTATTCCTTAAGAATTAAGTTGTTTATTATCCTGGAGTTGTGTGGATTTTAAATAAAATTATCAATTTTCCCTTAAAGTTCATTGTAGATAGTATGATTTTATAGTATTGACTATTTAATTCCCCCCCTCTCTTAATATTGCTCAGTTTTAACTTAAATTTTCGTACTTATAAAAAGAAAAAGGGATGTGTGACTTGCCACTGGCTCGACAACTACCCATATGCATCAGTAAAACCCGCGAGCAATCGTTACAGGTAAGCAGTCTAACAACGCTGTCATAATACGATTTATATGCAAGGCTGCCGAATGCTGCATGAAATCCACGAAGGTATTTCGCTACGTCTACATCGAAAGCCAGAGCTATGTAAAACTGTTCTGAAAAGCTTGCATTTTTTCTGGTTCCATTGTGCTGCTAACGGCGCGTCAGAAATTTTTACTAATGTAAAGAACCATGAAAAGATGGAAGGGGTAACAGTCTATGGGAAAACTCGCTACGCGAAATTTGCATTCAATCCTTAAAGTTGGGATTATTGATATTTAGCGATTAAAGTAACTTTGATGAGCGATTTTTGTAGTGAAAATTGAAAATCTGAAAGTTAATGCTGGCGAATCAACTGTCGAGTGGAGATACAATGGAGAGACTATTTCAATGTTTTTTACAAACATCGACCAGTCCTTGATTGATTCCAGTAGAAACTTATTATTTGTTCTCGATAAAAAGGAAAGATTGCCTAAAAGATTGTCTGTAATAAACGGATCCGGAAAGGTTTTATCGACTTTTTTCTCTCCCGTTAATGGAGACTTCTATTATTTAACAATCACCCCTGAGAAAGAAGTTTTGGTAGCCTGTGTTTTTAGTGAGAAGCTGGATGGATGGAATGATTGGCATTTTTTGTTCAATCAGGATTCGGGGAAACTCGAACGCATTGCGCCTGCACGCTAATAGGAGTGAAGCTAATAATTTTTTGGATTCTGTAAAGAAAAAATATGGTTGCTCATCAATCATAATAATCTTTAAGTTTTAATTGAATGATAAAACTGTAAAACCTAAAATTACAAATAAGTTATCATTCTGAATGCTGATAGTAGGAAATATCCAGTAATATTATAATGTTAGTCAGTTATTTTCCCAAGATGTCGCGCAACTTGGTAAAGGGCACTAGTGCAGGGACGGTGCAGGCAACCCGCTGGATCGCCATGCCGCTTCCCACGTCATGCATAACCGCGTGACCGAACTGAACGGGATTCGCTGGCAGTACGATATCCATGGCCGCAC
>NZ_SOAJ01000015.1:0-1085 GCF_004364735.1 Pantoea sp. PNA 14-12
AAAGAGCAATTTCAACGTAACAAACTGCACGTAAACGTGGGCACCATCGGTCACGTTGACCACGGTAAAACCACCCTGACTGCAGCAATCACCACCGTTCTGGCTAAAACCAACGGCGGCCAGGCGCGTGCGTTCGACCAGATCGACAGCACCCCTGAAGAAAAAGCACGTGGTATCACCATCAACACTGCACACGTTGAGTATGAAACCCCGTCTCGCCACTATGCACACGTTGACTGCCCGGGCCACGCCGACTATGTGAAAAACATGATCACCGGTGCTGCGCAGATGGACGGCGCGATCCTGGTTGTTGCTGCGACTGACGGCCCAATGCCGCAGACCCGTGAGCACATCCTGCTGGGTCGTCAGGTAGGCGTTCCTTACATCATCGTGTTCCTGAACAAGTGTGACATGGTTGATGACGAAGAGCTGCTGGAGCTGGTTGAGATGGAAGTCCGTGACCTGCTGTCACAGTACGACTTCCCGGGCGACGATACTCCAATCGTTCGCGGTTCAGCACTGAAAGCGCTGGAAGGCAACCCAGAGTGGGAAGAGAAGATCGTTGAGCTGGCTAACCACCTGGACAACTACATCCCGGATCCGGTTCGTGCTATCGACATGCCGTTCCTGCTGCCAATCGAAGACGTATTCTCAATCTCTGGCCGTGGTACTGTAGTAACCGGTCGTGTTGAGCGCGGTGTTGTTAAAGTCGGCGACGAAGTTGAAATCGTGGGTATCAAAGATACGGCGAAATCAACCTGTACCGGTGTTGAAATGTTCCGCAAACTGCTGGACCAGGGTCAGGCAGGCGAAAACTGTGGTGTTCTGCTGCGCGGTATCAAGCGTGAAGACATCCAGCGTGGTCAGGTTCTGGCGAAGCCAGGCACCATCAAGCCGCACACCAAGTTCGAGTCAGAAGTTTACGTTCTGTCTAAAGACGAAGGTGGCCGCCATACTCCGTTCTTCAAGGGCTACCGTCCACAGTTCTACTTCCGTACCACTGACGTGACCGGTTCAGTAGAGCTGCCAGAAGGCGTTGAAATGGTTATGCCAGGCGACAACATCAAAATGGTTGTTACCCTGAT